>NZ_JBITJU010000012.1:0-263679 GCF_044460355.1 Kribbella sp. NPDC050124 | reverse complement strand
GGTGTGTCGAAGAAAATGTTCTACGGCACCAACCCGCACGGCGACACCGAAACCCTCACCGACGCCACCACCGGCGCCACGACGTCGACGTACCGCTACACCGCCTACGGCCAGCCCGACAAGATCGGCACCACCGGCGACGACAAGATCAAGGACAACGACCCGGCCGCCAACGCCGACATCGTCAACCCGTACCGGTTCAACTCCAAGCGGTTCAACGGCGCCACCGGCACCTACGACATGGGCTTCCGCGAATACAACCCCAGCCTCAACCGGTTCCTGTCCCGCGACTACTACGACGGCGCCCTCAAGGACCTCGCCCTCGGCACCGACCCATGGAACACCAACCGGTACATGTTCGCCGGCGGCAACCCCATCACCGGTGTTGAACTCGACGGCCACTGCACGATGGCCGACGAAGGCGGCTGCGACACCGACGCCAACTACACCGGCCCCATCCAGCCCCAGACAGCCACCGCGACGCAGACGCAGGCCAGGGAGCCTTCGGAGCCGGAGGCACGACCCCACCCGGACCGCTACTTCGAGATGGCGCGATGCAACGGCGGCCCTAGCTGTGTAATGCCCGAGGGCTACGTCGGCAAGTACGGGGCGTACCGCCCTATTCCGGACCATGGGATTCCTGAGGCGCTCCTCACAGTCTTGCCGTTGCCCTCACCCACGAAGGTGCGCGTGCTCGGCCAGTTCGGCAGGACCCTCCTCGGCAGATTCTTCGGCAGGCCCGCGCGACCGACCGAGGTTCCCCTTATTCTTCGGAACAAGGCTATCGGGGATGCCGCTTCCGACGCGATTGCGGCTCGGTTCCCCGGGGCGAGGCGAGAAGTGACCCTCCAAGCGGCGAGCGGGCCGCGGCGGTTGGACGTCCTGACTCCTAGCGGGCAAGCTATCGAGTCGAAGGTCGGCCGCACGTCGCTGGACGATCGCACACGTCAGGAGCTTGCAAGAGATGTGGAGTTGTTGAAGGATCCCGACAGTCCCGTAACGTCGGTGGTCTGGGAGTTCGCGGTGAGCCCGACTACGGGATTGGCCGGGCCAACGGCGCCGTTGGCTGAGGCGCTCAGGAAAGCAGGTATACCATGGGTGTTTGGGTGATAAATCGATGATGACTGTCCTATGGGGGGACTACTCGGCTTTCGATCCGGGTGTATCCAGTCCGTTGCATGAGGTGTCCAAGCGTCAGGCTCGTGCCGCCTTCAATCGGTTGATGGCGGACAAAGACGAGCGGGTGGCTGAATTGAGACGCCTCTTGCAGCTTAATGGAATCGACCTGGAACCCTCAGACTTCGGTCTTCAAAAACTCAATGATTGGTTCCGCGCAGCGGTCGAGGGCGATCCCGCCACAGGGCGCCTGCGCTCGATCTGGTACGGGGTAGTCAATGACCTAGCCCTATTTCTTGGGGATGTCATGATTCAGCGATGTCCGACGCTACATTGGACTTTCTACGATAAAGGCGCCAAAGATCTTTCGTTCCAGCGTCACGTGATCATGGGATTCTCCAAAGTGCCCAATCCAAAATACAATGTCGACATTGACTTTCTGCTCGGAAGCTATGCCCATCGAATCGTCGCCAATCAAGAAGAGGAGCGTGACGCCTTCGTGAGGTGGGTGAGGGGCGCCCAGGAGAAGGCCTGAAATTGGGTGATCGGCACGACGGCGGCGACGATGTGATCACCGGCGCGGCAGCTGAAGCAGGTGTCGAAGACCGGGGTGGAGAGGGGCGACAGCGAGTCGTACGTGTATGACGCGGCCGGTAACGTCATCGTGTAAGCGTCCTGCCCGGTCAACGCCAACGCGACGACAGCAGCGACGTACACGATCAACCACTCCACCGGCGCGGCGACGAAGACGGTCGACCAAAAGGCGTGCACCGCGGCCACGCCGTGGATTAACCTGGGCAGCTACAGCTTCCCGAACGGTGTCGCCAAGACGATCACCCTGAAGCCGTCCACCACCGGCGTGGTCGTCGCCGACGCGATCAAGCTCGTCTCGACCAGCCCGGTGGAGTCGCGGTCGTTCACCTACGACTATGACCAGAACGGCCAGCAGACCGAGCTCAAGGACACCAACCCGAACGCGCAGGCCGACACGTTCAAGATCACCACCGACGGCCTCGCCCGCACCACCCAGGTGCAGGAGTTGAAGGCGACCCAGAACCGGGCCACGACCGACTACACCTACGACCTGAACTCGAACGTGTTGTCGACGCACGCCCAGCGCCCGGCCGGCACCAACAACCTCCAGGTGTCGCCGCTATACCGGCTACACGTGGGATGTCCGGAACCTGGTGGACACCGTCAAGGCGGGTGAGTCGCCGACCGGGTCTTTGGACACGTGGAGTTACACCTATGACCCGCGCGGTCTGCGGTCGACGGTCACGAAGCCGAACGGGAATGTGACGACGCAGACGTATCACGAGGATGGTCTGCTGCGGACGTTGGTGGAGCGGACCAAGCCGGTCAGCGGTAACCAGTTGGTGTCGTCGCATTCGCTGCGGTTCAACGCTGACGGTGACCCGTTCCCAGGATGTCGAGAAGGTCCTCAAGGCCGGCACGTCGGACTACCTGGACCAGGCGTCGAACTACACCTACACGCCGGCGCGTCAGTTGAAGCAGGTGTCGAAGACCGGGGTGGAGAGGGCGACAACGAGTTCGTTCTACGGCACCAACCCCCACGGCGACACCGAAACCCTGACCGACGCGACGACCGGCACAACCACGTCAACGTACCGGTACACCGCCTACGTGCCAGCCCGACAAGATCGGCACCACCGGCGACGACGAGATCAAGGACAACGACCCGGCCGCCAACGCCGACATCGTCAACCCGTACCGGTTCAACTCCGCTCGTTTCGACGGCGCCACCGGCACCTACGACATGGGCTTCCGCGAGTACAACCCCGGCCTGAACCGGTTCCTCACCCGCGACATGTTCAACGGCGCCCTGACCGACCTCGGCCTCGGCACCGACCCCTGGAACGCCAACCGCTACATGTTCGGCGGCGGCAACCCCATCAGCCGGATCGAGTCCGGCGGCCACAGAAATGAGATGGACTACCACGGCCGCAAGGATCGCTCGGGTGGGAAAGCGGTGACCCAGAGGCTGGGTAGCCGCGATGTGACCGCGGAGGACGCCGGCGACTTCTCCGCGGCGTATGACGTGGCGGCGTCGAAGCACATCGGTGAAGGAGGCGGCCAAGGTCACGCGGAGATCGTTGAGTGCAACGATATGGAGACCTGGAAGGTAGAGAACGGCCGAAAGGAGACCTGCGGCCAGAGTGATGTCCGGTTCTCCAAGCTGTTCGCTGAGGAGATGTGCCGGCAACCCGGCATCGTGTGCGGCCCCTACAGCCCTACCGGCCCGACAGTAGTGGGCCTCGGCCACGACAGCGGAGCAGTTCGGCTCACGGGTGGACCGGAGGCACCGACCGGCCGCCGCGCCACAGGCGGTGGTGGTTGTTTCCGTAGCTTCAGCGGCGAAACCAACGTGTTGATGGCGGACGGATCCGTGAAGCCGATCAGCGAGGTCAAGGCCGGTGACATGGTCATGGCCACCGATCCGGACACAGGCGAGCGGGGCCCCCGGGAGGTGACCAAGCTCTGGGTCCACGAAGACACGGTTGTCAATCTCGAGGTCGACGGTACGGCCATCACCACCACCGAGGACCACCCGTTCTGGAACGCCACCGACGGTGAGTTCCAGCGCGCGGACGAGCTCGACCGAGGCGATCAGTTACTCGCCGCGGACGGGCGGACCGTGCGCGTCGGTGGCATCCACCCCGGATCCCAGCGTGCCGCGACCGCCTACAACCTCACCGTCGACGACATCCACACCTACTATGTACTCGCTGGCAACACGCCGGTTCTCGTCCACAACACTGCAGGGTGTTCGGGCGACAGATGGACAAGCCGTCGGAACCTCGATGATCACTATGATGCCCACGGCGAGCAGATGGGTTTTGCAACGAAATCCGAGTATGACTATGCTGCCCGTGATCTGATGTGCACCTGTGAGGGGCGGCGTCCCGGGATGCTGATCAAACAAGATGGCACAACTCGGTACTATTTCGATCCAAAGACCGGCGAGTTCGGCATTACCGTCGACAGGGGGATCGTCACATACTTTAACGCTGACAAAGCGTACTTTAATGGACAGCCTGGAACGTTGGTGCCATGATGATTAAGCGCTACCCGTGCCCGTGCTGTGGTCATCTCGTGCATACCGGTTCGCCTGGTTCCTATCATGTCTGCCCTGTCTGCCTTTGGGAGGACGACCAGGTGCAACTACGGTGGCCGCTCTACCCGGGTGGTGCGAACGAGTTGTCCCTTGTGGATGCCCAGCAGACGTACAGGGCGATCGGAGTCAGCGCATCTCGCCTTTCAGGAAGTGCTCGGCCGCCAACGGGAAACGAACCGATCGACGAGAATTTTCGCCCAATAGATCTGAGCGTTGATAGCTTCGAAGAAACATTGGTGCAGGAGGTGCCTTGGCCTGAGGATCGCTCCGTCCTTTACTGGTGGCGGCCAACGTTTTGGAGGCAGGATAAGGATCAGTCGCCAAGTAGCGCCTGATCGGAACGACCCGGCGCCTGGTACGCGTGCAGCCGGCAGACCCAGGGTCGCGGTGCCCTACTCGTATGGTGCGGGCGTTGAGAACCTCGTCTTGGTTGATACTCCGGTCAACACGACCACCACGAAGAAGTCGTTCTACGGTGTCAACCCCCACGGTGACGCGAGACCTTGACCGACGCCACCACGGGCGAACCACCTCGACGTACCGGTACACCGCGTACGGACAGGCCGCCAAGGTGGGTACCACCGGCGTCCTGGCGACTGAGCCTGACACCGGCGAGCGGGGCCCCCGGGAGGTGACCAAGCTCTGGGTCCACGAAGACACGGTTGTCAATCTCGAGTTCCACGGTACGGCCATCACCACCACCGAGGACCACCCGTTCTGGAACGCCACCGACGGTGAGTTCCAGCGCGCGGACGAGCTCGACCGAGGCGATCAGTTACTCGCCGCGGACGGGCGGACCGTGCGCGTCGGTGGCATCCACCCCGGATCCCAGCGTGCCGCGACCGCCTACAACCTCACTGTCGACGACATCCACACCTACTATGTACTCGCGGGAAAGACTCCGGTGTTGGTGCACAACACCGGGCCGGGTTGCAGGGGGATCGCACTCGGACTTAGCGAGGTCGCTAACAACCCGATGGCCCTTCATGAATTTGCGGATTCGCTTGGCGCTAGGTCGTACCATGATTGGCCCTCTCGCGGCGACAAATGGGTCAGCGAGTTCAAGGGCTATGTCAATGACGGGAAGACTTCGATCCACTTCAACTTGAATGGCATCGACGATCCGGTTGCGGCCGCTCGCACCGGCAGGGGGTGGATCCGATCTTCGATGGGCATGCGACTGCGTGGGAGCTAAGCTACATCCAGGCCAACCCGAGCGCGTGGTCTCGCGTGACCTTCTACAGAAACGGAAATCCCGTTGCCAACCCATTCGATCCCTGACGAGGAGTCGCCACAGCCAACTGCGAGGCTTCCCATCTCCTTCGATCGGAAGTTCCGGACCTGGCGATACGGTGTCAGCCATTCGGAGTTCAAGCTGCGAAGCGTCGATCCAGCTTCGGTGCGCGAGTTCATTGAGGTGACATTCTATGGCGTCGTTGGAATGAAGCTGAAAACGGTGTACCAGCCGCTCACCATTTCCATCGCGGAGCCGGTGCAGGTTGAGGAGATGTTGAAATTCTCCGACGTGCAGGAATCTAATTCCTCGCGGGTTCGCTGCTTGGCGCTGAAATCGGACAGCGGTGACGGCCTTGTGGCATGCCTCAGTTACAGCATCTGGTCGCACCCCAGGAGTTCAGATTATGACATGTCGGGGGTCCAGCATCGGGATTCTGTGTTAATTATCAGAGGGTAGCGAGGAACCCCGCCGGAAGATATCCGGCGGGGTTCTTTGCGTCTTGACGGCAGCGGTTGACGGCAACGTCAGTGGACAAGGTTCCTTCGGGTTTTTTTTGTATCGCAGGAACTCGCTTGGGTCCCTTCGCCCGAATGTGCGACTGCGCTCGGTGATGGAGAAAATAGGTATCGGATTCTCGTGAACAGGTACGGCGGCGACATGGGCTAGGTAGATAATCACAACTACAAGAACATCAGGACACATGAGCCGACGTGTTATTGAATTCGGTGATTGTATGTCAGGTTGGCCTGGGCCAGGCGACTCTGGCCTGTGGCCGACCTTGTAGGCCTGCGTCGCCGTCGGTAGTGAACGGCGTTCGGCCATGCGCTAGGACATTTCCCTGCCCATTTCGCCTGCGTGGGAGCCGACGAGTTCGACACGCTCCATTTCGTTGTGACCAGCCAGCGTGCCGCTAGTGTCTTGAGTCAATAATTCTGTGTTGGTTGGTAGGCTGTGGCGGTGCCGAGCCCGAAGGTTGATCCGGTGGTGTTGTCCGATGAGGAGCGGTCGGCGCTGGCCGGGTGGGCGCGGCGCCGCTATACCGGCTACACGTGGGATGTCCGCAACCTGGTGGACACGGTCAAGGCGGGTGAGTCGCCGACCGGGTCGCTGGACACGTGGAGCTACACCTACGACCCGCGTGGGCTGCGGTCGACGGTCACCAAGCCGAACGGCAATGTGACGACGCAGACGTATCACGAGGACGGCCTGCTGCGGACGCTGGTGGAGAAGCGTGGTCAGCAACTGATCACGTCGCATTCGCTGCGGTTCAACGCTGATGGTGACCGTTCCCAGGACGTGGAGAAGGTCCTGCAGGCGTAGATCGGCAGGGGGATGTTGTCGGCGCTGAGGATGCGCCACCCCCGGCGATGGCTATCGGTGTAACAAACACCGGTACAGGAGCGTCCAGGCCCTGCTAACAGTTGACCTGGCCATCGGTGCTGGCGGACCGATCTGACCATTGTGCGCGGGGCCTCATGTCCGATCCTGGCGGTATCGCAGCGACTCCCGACCACCTGACCGGATGCCTGGCCGGACCGCCCCATATCGAGGGGCGGTCCGGGGCCGAGTCAGGTTCGACCGACGGCCAGGCCGTCGATTTGGATGAGTTTGCCGCTTGAGGCACTGACGAATTTGAGGGTGCCGCTGAACAGGGTGGTTTGGACCGGGAGGCCGAGGACGACCTGGCGGTGGGTGGTCGGGTAGGCGAGGTTGACAGTGGTCAGGTACTTGTTCCCGGCGTACACCGCGACGGAACCACAGGTCGGGCAGCGGGTCGCGATCAGGAAGAAGCGCTTGCCCTGCACGGTCCGTGTCAGCGACTTGCCGTACGTCGTCGTCTGCGTCGTCGTCCCGTAGTAGAACGTCGACCCGGTCGCCCGCGTCCAGCCGGTCGAGGCCAACGTCAACGACCGATCGTCCAGCGGCCGCGAGAAACACCGCTCAGCACTCCACTGACCGACGTTCCCGAGCTTGTCCTTCGCCCGCACCGAAACGCAGTACTCGTACCCCGCCGCAACCGTGAGATTCATCGACGTATCAGTCGTATTCGTCCAGGGCAGCACATAGTCGCCATACGGCCCAGCAGACGTCGCCCGGCGGTAGCGCACGTCGTACGACGCAACCCCATTGGCATCCGTCGCCGACACCGCCAAGCTCGCCGTCGCGGCCACCGAAGACTGATAAGTCGGCGCCACCATCCGCGCCACCGGTCCCGTCGTGTCCGCGGTCAGAATCCGGTACGCCTTGGTGACCCGGCCGTCAGGCTCCGTCGAAGTGATCGTCACGAGGTTGTCCCCGGAGCTCAGGTTCGGCGCGGTGTACGGCGACTGGCACGGACTGACCGTGTTCCCGTGGACCGAGCAGGTGAACGTCGTCCCCGGGAGCAGCGCCGAGCCGTCGAACGCGACCGAGGCCTCCCGGCCCACGACCGCCGGCGTCGGCGCGATCGTCACGCCGAGCCGCTGCCAGGCCAGGTCCAGGTCGCCGCCGCGCAGCAAGCCGGTCGGGAGCGCCAGCGGAGTGAGGTACAGGATCTCGCTGTCCAGGCGGTACAGGCCGCCCGCGCCCGTCGCAGCGACCACGACACTGCTGTCCGGGTCCCAGCTGAGCGAGCGGATCGCCCCCTCCAGTGGCTTGCTCGACGTCACCTGGTCCGTGCTGAAGTCGACGTACTTCACGGTGTCCCCGGCGCCGAATGCGACCTTGCGGCCGTCGGGTGAGACCCGCGCCGGCATCCCGTCCGCGGCGGCTGTCGGCGCCGGCAGGGTGGCGACCCGTGCACCGCCCGCCGCTGCCCGCACCCGGGTGAACCGATCGTCGCCGTCGAATCGACGGTCGACCACGACGAGGGTGGTGCCGTCGGGCATCCAGCTCGGGCTCGCGAGGTCGCAGGCGACCTTCTCCGGGGTCCCACCAGTGGCCGGGATCACGTACACACAGGGGGTCCCGTTTTCCGGCGCCTGGAATGCGATCCGGGTTCCGTCCGGCGACCACGACAGGTGCGTGATCGCCACCTGGGGTGTCCACAGCTTCACCGGCTCACCGACACCGCCCGGCTCGACGCGTTGCGTCCACAGCGACTTGTCGGAGCTGGTCGCCACCCATGCAAGCGTCCGTCCGTCCGGCGCGGCAGCGACGGGCCCCTTCGGTTCGACTGAGTTGCCCAGATCCTGCTGTACGACGTACCCGCCGAGACTCGCTGCCAACAGCTCGGTCGACACCCTGTCGGTGAGGGCGATCTGCGCTGTCGGTCGAGGCAGCGCCCGGCGTTGGCCGACCGGTCCGTCACCGAGCTCATTGACGATCGACAGCGCGTATTCGGTTCCAGCCGTCGGCTCGAGCTCGTTCCACGACATCGTCGGGCGATTCGGATCGGCATCGACCCACTTCGTGGTCTCCGCGCCGTCGACGTACCGGTGGACGTAGTAACCGCGGACCGGGGTGCCACCGGCGGTCTTCCAGGTCGGCCACGAGACGGTGACACCTCGGTAGGTTCGGGGGACGCCCGGGGCGGCTGGAGCCGGCGGCAGGGAGGTGCCGATTCCGGTCATGAGCACCTGGTGCGACGACAGCGCGGTGGAGTCATCGATCGTCAGCCTCGCCGCGAAATCGCCCGCTCTCTCCGGCTCGAAGGTCAGCGTGAGCAGGCATGAAGAGCCGGGCGGCAAGTACTGGTCGCAGTTCCGCGTGAGCTTGAACTGCGCGGTGGCGGTATTGAGCGTCATGTTGCCGAACTGCACCCGCTCGCTGCCGGTGTTCTTCAGCGTCAGGGTCAGGTCCTTGGAGGTCCCGACCATCACCTGGCCGGCGTCCAGGGTGTCGGGCGTCACGGAGAGAGCCTGGTAGTCGACCGCGCTCTTGTAGCGGATCTCGAACCACGCGACCGGGGTGGCGTCGGCACAGGTTCCCGCCGCCAGCCAGGCGGCGAGCGTCTCGAGTTGGAGGTCCGCGGTGTACGTCACCGCGGTGACGCGGAGCGTCGCGGCCGAGGTGCAACTGCGGTCGCCTTGCGACAGCGTGACGGCAGTCGGGGACGGCAGGTCGTAGTACCCGGGACCGGCGACGAAGGCCGGCAGCTTCACCTTCAGTGAGCCGGCCGTCAGGGTGCGTGCGCCGTCGGCGGGCGCTGAGGCCGTGACCGGGCTCGCTGTCTCGTCCTGGAGCCAGGTCGTGCCCCGGCCGCGGTTCGCGTCGAGCGACAGTACGTCGATGTCGCCGACGGTCGGGGCTTCGGCTGCGCGGGTGGCTTTGACCTCGGGGCTGGTGGTTGGGGTGTCGGAGGTGGCGACGACGCGGTAGTCGGCGGTGGCGCCGGGGGCGATCGTCTCGTCGATCCAGGTGGTCGTCGCGTCGGACAGAGCGCCGCTGATGTCTTGCCAGTCGGTGGTCTGTTTGCGTTCGACTCGGTAGCCGGTGGCGTTGTCGATGTCGGTCCAGGTCACGCCGATGCCCTGGCGGGTCGGGAAGACCTGGGCGACGGGGGTGGTGGCGGACTCTTCGCCGAAGGAGGCGTGGGCTATGAAGGGGATGGTGATGGCCGCTAGGGCTGCGGCGAGGGCATAGCGGAACAGGGCGGATCTGCGGGCGCGGCGCATTGGATCTCCAGGCAGGGGATTCCGGCGCGCCCCGAACACACCGGCGAGAAAGGAAACAGATATCGCGATTCCGGGCCTGACCGCAACCTACTTGCAGGTTTATGCAGCGAGGCGGGATTGGGCCAGGCGGGTGTGGAGGGCGAGCATGCGGTCTACGCAGGTCTGCCAGTCGTAGAGTTCGGCTCGGCGGCGGGCGGCGGGGCGGCGGCCGGGGAGTTGCGCCAGGGCGAGGGTGGCGTCGGCGAGGTCGGACGGGTTCGCCGGGGCCCAGCGGCCGCAGGATTCGTCGACGAGTTCGCGGGCGCCGCCGGTGTTGGCGGTGACGACCGGGGTGCCGGAGGCCAGGGCTTCCAGGACGGCCAGGCCGAAGGTTTCGCCGGGGCAGACGGACAGGGCGAGGTCGGCTTCGGCCAGGTGACGGGCGAGGGTACGGCGGCCGTCGACGTACCCGTGGAAGGTGACGGGGGCCGAGCCTGCGATCGCGATCAGCTCGTCGAGGTGTGGGCCGGAGCCGTAGACGTCCATTCGCATCCGAATGCCCCGGCGGTGGAGCTCAGCGGCGGTGGCGACGGCCAGGTGCGGGCTCTTCTCGCGGGACAGGCGGCCCGCGTGGACCAGCTTGAGTACGCCGTCATCCGCCGGCTCGGCCAATGACGGGTGGAAGGTGTCCAGGTCGACGCCGAGCGGGATCCGGACCAGCGGTGTGGTCACCTCGTCGAACTCGGCCGCCGCGTAGCGGGACGTCACCACGACAGCGTCGTACGTGCGGCTGAGCAGCTTGTAGAGGGCGCCGACTCCGGCGGCAACGCCGAGCTGGCGGCCGGTGCGGAGTGAGAGCATCGCGTCCAGGCGCTCGTGGCTGAACAGGATCGCGCCGATGTCGTTCTTGCGCGCCCAGCGGGCCACCGGCAACAACGTCGACTTGTCCGAGATCTCCACCGTGGTGGGCCGGAAGCGCTCGAGGATCTCGATGACGCGCCACGGGTCGGTGATCAGCCGGTAGCCGCCGCCGACCTTCGGCGCCTTCATCCGGATCACGGTGCCGGCCTCGGTCTCGATCACGGTGTCGCGTTCGCCGGGGGTGATCACGATCCGTTCGGCGCCGGCGTCGGCGTACCCCTGGCCGAGGTGCTCGATCGCGGTCCGCATCCCACCGGAGGTCGGTCCGACGAAGTTGGCCAGCTGGGCGATGCGCAGTTGCGTCATGCGGCCCGCCGTACGGCCGCCGCCTCGCGGAGGACCTCGGTGTAGTGCCGGTCCACAAGGTCGTCGACCACCGCCGGCCAGGTCCGGCTCTGCACCCGTTCCAGGCCGTTGGCAGCCATCCGGCCGCGGGCGGTGGGGTGGTCGAGCAGGGTCTTGACCGCGTTCCGTAGCGAGCCCGGCTGGCCGGGCTCGAACAGCAGGCCGTTGGCACCCGGACGGATCAGGTCGAGTGGACCGCCCGCCGCCGGGCCGACTGTTGCGACCCCGGAGGCCTGTGCCTCCTGGATGGTTTGGCAGAAGGTTTCGTGCTCGCCGGTGTGCACGAACACGTCCAGCCCGGCGAAGATCGACGCCAGGTCGGCGCCGCGGCGCATCCCGAGGAACGTTGCGTTGGGCAAGGAGTGCTCCAGGGCGGCGCGGTCCGGACCGTCGCCGACGACCACGATCCGGCAGTCCAGGTCGGTCAGCTCGGCGAGCCGCCGTACCTTCTTCTCCGCGGCCAGCCGGCCGACGTACCCGACGATCGGCTTGCCGTCCGGAGAGATCTCCCGGCGCCACGCCTCGTCGCGGTGGCTGGGATCGAAGAGGTCGAGGTTCACGCCGCGGCCCCACAGGTGCACCCGCGGTACGCCGCCCTGCACGAGCTGCTGCACCGACGCAGTGGACGGCGCCAGCGTGCGGTCGGCGCGGGAGTGCACCCGCCGTACCCAACGCCAGACCCCGCGGTCGGCGGCCGCGAACCAGGGGTACTGGCGGGCGAAGCCGGCGATGTCGGTCTGGAAGATCGCGACTGTCGGCAGGCCGAGCTTCCGCGCGCTGCGCAGGCCGTAGGCGCCGATGATGAACGGCGAGGCCAGGTGCACCAGGTCCGGCCGGAACTCGGCCATCGCCCGCTCGATCGAGGGATCGGGCAGCCCGACCGGAAACTCCTTGTACCCCGGGATCCCGAAGCTCCGCGCCCGCAGCACGGGCACGTCGCGGTAGGTGTCGGGACCGGGCCCGGCGGCAATGATCAGCAGCTCGTGCCCGCGGGCGAGCAGCCGGTCGGCGACATGGCGAACCGTGTTCGCCACGCCATTGATCTGCGGCAGGAAGGACTCAGCGACCATCACGATGCGCACGCTCCGAAGGTTCCCCAGCGTGCATGAACCCTCGGCGACACTCTCGTGACACCGCGTCGATTCCCTGTCGACGCGTACAGAGACGTGAAGTGTCCTTCAGGTTGCCACCAAGCGCCCGTTCGTTAGTGCCGTGCGAACACTGGGATTTCTGTCCGCCCACACCGATACCCTCGCGAGCGACACAACCGAGAACGGATCGAGGTCCCGACGTGCCCGTAGACCTGAGTGCCTCGCTGCCGGGAGATCTGCCGCCGGGCCGGTTGGTGAGGGTGGCCGACGGGCCGGAGCTGTTCTGGCTGAGCGACGCCTCGCCGGACCTCGACCTGTACCGCCGGCTGCTCGCGGCGCATCCCGGCAGCGGGCTGTGGCCGGTGATCACCGCGGCGGACCCCTGGATCGACGGGCTCGTGCCGGAATCCGTGGCTGACGCCGATGCGCTGGATCTTCTGACGGTGATGCGGGGCTTCTGGGCCGACGTACTCCCGGTCGAGGGTGAGGAGGAGCTGTTCGGCGAGGACGGCCTCGCGGACTTCGAGCCGTTCGGCCGGGAGTTCCCCGGTCTGGCCGCCGCCGGGACGCCGATGGCAGAGCCCCAGCAGGTCGCCGACTGGTTCGCCGGCGAACTCGACCTCGGCGCCGCGCCGCGTCTGATGCTCGCGCCTGCCGCCCGCGGCGCGGATGTGCCGGCAGTCGTCGGCTGGACTGGCCCGACCAATCACACGAACCAGGTCGCACCTCTGGTGACGATCCTGCGCAGTTGGGAGGACCGCTTCGGCGTACGACTCGTGGGCCTGGGCTTCGACACTCTCGAACTCAGCGTCGCCGCTCCGCCGACGACACCTGAACACGCGGTCCAGGTCGCGGCCGAGCACCTGATGTTCTGCCCGGACAACGTGGAGCAAGGACCAGGAAGTCTTCGTGAGTACGCCGCAGCGATCCTCGGGGTGAATTCCTGGTCCTTCTGGTGGGATTGATTCGTCAGGAACCTGGTGGAATGGCGAGGTAGGCCTTCAGGCTGCCGCAGTCTTGGCTCGCCGCCTGTTGGGCGGACTTGGACAGCGGAGTGGTCACAGTCTGCAGGGTGGGGATCGTCATGACGCCAAGCTCGGTCGCCGCCAGGGCCTGTTGTGGTTGTCCGTCGGGTGGTTGGTTCCAGTGGATGCAGACGATCCCGACGGTGATGTCCTCGGTGTTCAGATTTCGCACCTCGACGGCGGTGAACGGACCGAACTTCGTCGTCGGGCGCCGGTACCCGTTCATGGCCTGCGGATCGGCGACCTCGATCGGGATGACGTAGTTCACGGGGACCACGTCCCGAACCTTCACCCGGACGTCGGCCAGTCGGGCGACGTCGGCACCGCTGAAGGCGAGAACGTCGAAACCCTCTCCCTGGGACGAGACGACCACCTTGCCCCGATCCGTTCCGTAGGCCGTCCGCACGGTGATGCCCGGCACCGGTGCCCCGGTGCTGTCCAAAGGCGTGATCTCCAGGGTCGGGGCGGCGGCGGACGGGCCTTTGTTGAGGATCGTCAGAACCTGGTCCATGTACCCCGACGGCCCGTGCCGCTGATAACTGATGAACAGCTGGTCCGGCTTGGTGGTCATCGGGCGCTCCGGAGCCCTCGAGCAGCCGGTGATGCCAACGGCAATCGTGAGAAGTGCCAAGCTGCCCAGGATCAGGCGACGCATCGTCATCGGCTGAGGGTAGTGGTGACGGTCGCTGCGGGGTACCAGTTCTCGAAGTCTTTGTACTGGGCGGTGAACGTGGTGGTGCCGCGGGGCAGGGCGTACGTGGCGGTGAAGGTGCCTGCGGAGGTCAGCTCGGGGTTGCCGATCGAGCGGGGCGTCGAGCCCGCCGGAGTGGCGAAGAGCTGGAGGAACTGCTGGTTGGTGGAGCTGCCCGGGCGGGACATCGGCGAGGTCCAGGTGACGGTGACGTAGGCGGTCGACTTCTCCTTGCCCGAACCGGTCCGTGCCGTGACGTTGATGTCGGTGACCGGTGCCTTCGGAGTGTGGGATGGGCCGAACGAGTGCAGCAGCTGGACGTTCTGGTACGTGTCGTCGTACGTGATCGCCCACGCCCGGGTGCCGGCGGAGTTCAGCAGCAGCGTGCCCTTCCAGATCTCGTCGCTGCGCCGGAAGTCCACCGCGTACGTCGGGGTGGTGCTGCCCTTGGCGTAGAAGAGGACGTCGGCGTCGTTGGAGCCGGTGCTCGAACGAGCCACCGCGACCGTGGAGCCGTCGGCGGACCACGCCGCGTCGGCCGGGTAGACGCCGCTCGGGTAGGTGGTGGAATCGGCGAGGTCCGGCAGCTTGTACGAGTGGTGCTCGTACGGGTAGCCGGTCGTCTCGATGACCTCGGTCCCGTCGGGGCTGACCGTGTAGTCGATGAGATTCTCCCCGGTCTTCTCGCGTCGCCCGACGATCGCCGGTGTCGCGCCCGAGACGTCGATGACGTACGTCGTGACCGGCGAGATCCCGGTGTCCCCGGCGACCAGGAGGCCGTTGGCGGCGCCGGAGATGATCGGGTGGTAGTCGGGCCCGTCGGTGTAGACGATCGGGGTCGTTCCGGGCGCGGACCAGATCAGCAGGCCGGACTTGCCGGTGCCGCAGTCGAGGAAGGCGGCGACGACCTTGCCCCCGGTCGGTTCGGCGGCGTAGACGCAGGCGCCGGGTGGAGCGTCGTACGTTGCCGAGGGCACCAAAGTGTCCGCGTCCAGGGCGGTCACCCGATCGTAGTCGTGGGTGACGAGGAGCTGCTGACGGTCGGCGCTGAGGATCACGTCGGAGGCGCCGGTCACGGCCGCGACCTTGGTTTGCAGTACGCCGTCCAGATCGGTCACGACGAGCGGGAGTTCGCTCCCGGCGCCTTGGGCGAGATAGAGCCTGCCGCGGGCCTCGTCCAGCTCCATCGCGCGGAGATCCTGCACCGGCAGCTGGGTCCCGACGCTCTTCGCAAGCACCGGCTCGTCGGCCGAGCTGGGGTCGGCGATCACCACACCGACAGCGGACAGAGTGATCAGGGCGAGGCCACCGAGGGCCAGTCCACGCGCACGCATTCGAGTACTCCGGGGTTCGGCGGAAAGTCCTTCCCCCGAAGCCGGGTCAGCCTAGAAGGAATTCACCCGACGGCCAAATCGACCGGACGACTGTGTCGGAGCCCACGCGCCGCGTGCGCGATGTCACCCAGGCGGTGCATACCAGTGCGGGTGTGGTTCGGCCTACCGTTGGGGGATGAGTCGTCGGAGTGAGTCGGGGTTCGAGGTCGCGCCGGTGTACGGCCCGGAGGCGCTGGACGGGTTCGCGGCGGACGCGAAACTGGGGGAGCCCGGGCGGTTCCCGTTCACCCGCGGGGTCTACCCGACGATGTACACCGAGCGGCCCTGGACGATGCGTCAGTACGCCGGTTTCGGTACGGCGGCCGAGTCGAACCAGCGGTATCACCAGCTGATCGAGCACGGCACGATGGGCCTGTCGGTCGCGTTCGACCTGCCCACCCAGATGGGCTACGACTCCGACGCCCCGATCGCGCACGGCGAGGTCGGCAAGGTCGGGGTGGCGATCGACTCGATCGACGACATGCGGGTGCTGTTCGACCGGATCCCGCTGGACCAGGTGTCCACCTCGATGACGATCAACGCGCCCGGCTCGGTGCTCCTGCTGCTCTACCAATTGGTCGCCGAGGAACAGGGGGTCCCCGGCGACAAGCTCACCGGCACGATCCAGAACGACGTACTGAAGGAGTACATCGCCCGCGGCACCTACATCTACCCGCCGAAGGAGTCGCTGCGGCTGATCAGCGACATCTTCGCGTACTGCAAGGCGGAGCTGCCGCGCTGGAACACGATCTCGATCTCCGGCTACCACATGGCCGAGGCCGGAGCCACGCCCGCGCAGGAGATCGCGTTCACGCTGGCGGACGGGATCGAGTACGTCCGGGCCGCGGTCGAGTCCGGCCTGGACGTGGACGAGTTCGCACCCCGGTTGTCGTTCTTCTTCGTCGCCCGGACCACGTTGCTCGAAGAGGTCGCGAAGTTCCGCGCCGCCCGCCGGATCTGGGCCCGGGTGATGCGCGACGAGTTCGGCGCGAAGAACCCCAAGTCGATGATGCTGCGGTTCCACACCCAGACCGCCGGCGTCCAGCTCACCGCGCAGCAGCCCGAGGTCAACCTGGTCCGGGTGGCGATCCAGGGCCTGGCCGCCGTACTCGGTGGAACGCAGTCCCTGCACACCAACTCGTACGACGAAGCCATCGCGCTGCCCACCGAGAAGGCGGCCCGGCTCGCGCTGCGCACCCAGCAGGTGCTCGCCTACGAGACCGATGTGACCGCGACGGTCGACCCGTTCGCCGGTTCGTACGTCGTCGAGTCGCTCACCGACGAGGTGGAGGCAGCCGCGCTCGAGCTGATGGAGCAGGTCCAGGAGTACGGCGGCGCGGTCGCGGCGATCGAGAAGGGCTTCCAGAAGCAGGAGATCGAGCGGTCGGCGTACCACATCGCGCAGGAGATCGACTCGACCGAGCGCGTTGTGGTCGGGATGAACAAGTTCAAGATCGCCGAGGAAGAGCCGTACGAGCCGCTCCGGGTGGATCCGGCCATCGAGGCCCAGCAGGTCGAGCGGCTGGCCAAGCTCCGGGCCGAGCGGGACCAGGCGGGCGTGGACGAGGCGCTGGCCGAGCTCCAGGCGGCGGCTCGGGGGTCGGAGAACTGCCTCTACCCGATGAAGAAGGCGCTGCGGGCCCGGGCCACGGTGGGTGAGGTGTGCAACGCCCTGCGCGACGTGTGGGGCGTGTACGTGCCGGCCGACACCTTCTGATTCTCGCCCGGTCTGGACCGCTCGGCCGCTAGCGTTGGGCGACTGCCGGTCGAGAGAGGGCTGCCGATGCGTCGTGTCTACGGGGGTGTCACCGCGCTGCTGACCGCCGTACTGCTGGGCGGTTGCGGCGGTGGCGACGACACCGGCGGTCTCCCACCGCTCTCGCAGGAGTCCGGCACCCCGTCACAGAGTGTGACCACCATGTTCCCGGCCTTGTCCACGTCGACCGCTGCAGGGTCACGCCGGCCCGGGCAACCTGGCCCGCCCGTCCGGGGCGGAGATGGACCGGGTGACCGCGGAGTCGAAGGCCGGTAAGGCCTACCGCTGGTACAAGGTGGAATGCCAGGAAGGCGTGGACCCGAGCCTGACGGGCTACACCAGCCTCGGTGGCACGGCGTACGGCCAGCGGATCTGGCTCGCCTACCGGGCCTTCCTGCCCGGTCAGGTCCCGGAGCCGCTGATTGCGGTCGAGGACCTCGCCGAGACGCTGTGGGACGAGGCGCAGCAGCAGATCCTCGCGCCGACGCTGGACCGCAACCCGAAGATGACCGGGACCAACGCCGCGACCGTGGTGAACCTGCCGACCTGGTTCTGGGTGACCAACCCGGGCAACTCGCTGGCCGACGACGGCACGCTGACGCTGACCGCGTCGGTTCCAGGGACGCCGGTGAACATGACGCTGGTCGCGAGGTCGAGTGACGTGTCGATCACCTCGGTGGCCGGATCCAACACCTGCCCGGTCGCTCAGGCCAAGTACGCGTACGGCGCGGGCAAGTCCGACGCCAACGCCTGCACGGTGACCTTCGACCGGGCGAACGCGGGCTGGCCGGTGACCGCGACCGTCACCTGGACGGCCAACTGGACCGGTAACGACGGCACCGGCCCGCAGACCGGTACGGCGTCGCTGACCCGCTCCACCACGATCAACGTCCCGGTCGTCGAGGTCCAGGTCCCGAACCGCTGACCCTCAGTCCAGCAGGGCGCAGGACGCCAGCACCGTCATCCCGACGGCGATGGCGTCCTCGTCCGGGGTGAACCCGGGCGTGTGCAGGTCGGCTGCGTCCTCCACGTCGGGCGAGCGCACCCCGAGCCGGGCCATCGCGCCCGGAACGTGCTCCAGGTACCAGGCGAAGTCCTCGCCGCCGAGGCTCTGATCCGTCGGAGCCACCGCATCGGGCCCGACTGACAACTCGACCGCCCGCTGCAGGACGCCGATCGTGTCCGCGTCGTTCATCACCGGCGGCACGCCATGCGTGACCTCGGTGCTGACTTCCACGCCGTACGGCGCGATCAGCTGCCCGGCCAGCGTGGGAATCAAGTCGGCGGCCAGCTTCCAGGCGTTCACGTCCAGGCAGCGCAGCGTGCCCTCGGCCTCGCCGCGGGACGGGATCGCGTTCGCGGCCGAGCCTGCGGTGATCCGGCCCCAGACGAGTGACATCCCGGCCCGCGGGTCGACCCGGCGGGACAGGGCAGCCGGCATCTCGGTGACCAGGGTGGCGAGCGCGTAGACGAGGTCGCCGGTCAGGTGCGGCCGGGAGGTGTGGCCGCCGGCGCCGGTCAGCCGGACCAGGACCCGGTCGGAGGCGGCGGTCAGGGCGCCGACCCGGAGGCCGACCTGACCGACCGGGAGCCGCGGATCGCAGTGCAGGCCGTAGATCCGCCGTACCCCTTCCATCCCGCCGGCCGCGATCACGCCGAGCGCGCCGCCGGGCATGACCTCCTCGGCGGGCTGGAAGATCAGCCGGACCCGGTGGTTCAGCAGGCCGTCGGCCGCCATCTGGGCGAGGACCACGGCGGTGCCGAGCAGGACCGCGGTGTGGACGTCGTGACCGCAGGCGTGGGCCACACCCTCGTAGGTGGAACGACAGGGCGCGTCGCTACCGTCCGTGACCGGAAGCGCGTCGATGTCGGCCCGCAGGGCCACGCAGGTGTCGCCGGAACCGATGTCGCAGATCAGTCCGGTCCCGGTCGGCAGCACCTGCGGGGAAAGCCCGGCGTCCACCAGCCGCTGCCGGATCAGCTCGGTTGTCCGCACCTCGTGCCAGCCGAGTTCCGGGTGGGCGTGCAGATCGCGACGTACCGTCACGATCTCGTCCCGGACCGCGGCGACCCGGCTCTGCAGATCGCTGAGCAGCACCTGCTGCGAAATCGTCATTGCGCGATTCTCGCATTTGCACCGCGAGACGCCGGTCCCAGGCTCCGAGACCGGACCGATCCGGTCAGGCCCAGCTCACCCGGCGCGTTGGCAATCTGGCGGAGCGTCACGGCGGAAACTACGATTGAGTAACGAGCATTTCAGTCACGCATTGTCAGTGGCTGCGCGGTTTGCCCGGGTCTATGGTGTCGCTGCGAACGCCTGCACGGGGCGGTCTGGAACGAGGAGGCATCTTGCGGCACACGACGAAGCTGGTGGCACTTGCCGCCACCGTGGCGCTGGTGGTGGCGGGCTGCGCGAAGAAGGAAGAGACGGGCGCCGCCACGAGCGACGAGCTGTGCGCCGACAAGTCGGGGGCGGGACCCAAGGTCGGCCTGGCCTACGACATCGGCGGTCGCGGCGACAAGTCCTTCAACGACCTCGCTGCGGCGGGTGTCAAGAAGACGCTGGACGAGCTGGACGCCACCTGTGAGGAGTCCGAGGCCGCGCTCGACGAGCCCGACTCCGCGAAGGAAGAGCGGCTGCGCACGCTGGCCGAGGCCGGCTACAACCCGATCGTGGCGGTGGGCTTCGTCTACACCGAAGAGGTCAACAAGGTCTCCAAGGAGTACCCGGACATCAAGTTCGCGATCGTGGACGGCTTCGGTGAGGGGCCGAACATCACCAACCTGGTGTTCTCGGTCGAGCAGGGCTCGTTCCTGGTCGGTGTCGCCGCGGCGCTGAAGTCGAAGGCCAAGAAGGTCGGCTTCATCGGCGGTGTCCGGGGTCCGATCATCGACCCGTTCGCGGCCGGCTACCAGGCCGGGGTGAAGGCGGTCGACCCGAGCATCACGGTCGACATGAAGTGGCTGTCCGACAAGGCCGACGCGACCGCGTTCGCGAACCCGGCCGGTGGCAAGACCGCCGCCACCGCGCTGTACGACGCCGGTTCGGACGTCGTCTTCCACGCCGCCGGCCTGTCCGGTGGCGGCCTGTTCGACGTAGCCGCCACGAAGCCGGATGGCACCTGGGCGATCGGGGTCGACGCCGACCAGTACCAGACCGCGACCCCGGAGCAGCAGAAGCACATCCTGACGTCGTCGCTGAAGAAGGTCGACGTCGCGGTGTTCGACTTCGTGAAGGCGTTCAAGGACGGTACGGCGAAGGCCGGCTACGACCTGTACGACATCAAGCGGGACGGGGTCGGGTACGCCACCAGCGGCGGTTACCTCGACGACATCACCGCGCAGATCGACGAGTACAAGGCCAAGCTCGTGTCCGGTGAGCTGAAGGCGCCGTCGAAACTCTGACGACTGAAATCTCGGGCTCGGGCCGGCGACGCGGTAGCGTTCTGGCCCGAGCCCGAAGCTCGTCCGGCGACAACGGGGTCGCCGCGCAGATCTGGGAGCGTGCGACATCGACACCATGACTCAGACGATGGCCGTCCGGCTGAGGGGAATCGGCAAGAGTTTTCCCGGCGTGGTGGCCAATCACGACGTGGACATCGACGTACGTTCCGGCACCGTGCACGCCCTGGTGGGGGAGAACGGCGCCGGCAAGTCGACGTTGATGAAGATCCTGTACGGCGTGCAGAAGCCGGACGACGGGTCGATCGAGATCAACGGCGACCAGGTCGTCCTGCACTCACCGGCCGACGCCATCAAACAAGGTGTCGGCATGGTCTTCCAGCACTTCATGCTGGCCGACAACCTCACCGTGCTGGAGAACGTCGTCCTCGGCGCCGAGACGCTGTACGGCATCGGCGACAAGGCCCGGGCCAAGATCAAGGAGTTGTCCGACGCGTACGGTTTCGGCCTGTCGCCGGATCACCTGGTCGAGGACCTCGGTGTGGGCCAGCGGCAACGGATCGAGATCCTCAAGGTTCTGTACCGCGGCGCCAGGATCATCATCCTGGACGAGCCGACCGCCGTCTTGGTGCCGCAGGAGGTCGACGCGCTGTTCGGCAACCTGCGCGGGCTCAAGGCCGAGGGCTACACCCTGCTGTTCATCTCGCACAAGCTGGACGAGGTGCTCGCGGTCGCCGACGACATCACGGTGATGCGGCGCGGCACGACCGTCGCGTCGGTGCACCCGAAGGATGTCACCGCGCGGCAGTTGGCCGAGCTGATGGTGGGCGCCGAACTGCCGTCGCCGAGCACCGAGGAGTCGACCGTCACCGAGGACGTCCAGCTCACGATCGAGAACGTGACGCTGGCCGGCGCCGGCGAGCGGAGCCTGCTGGACGACGTGTCCCTGCGGATCCACCGCGGCGAGGTGCTCGGCGTCGCCGGGGTCGAGGGCAACGGTCAGACCGAGCTCGTCGAGCTGATCATGGGGATGCGTCCGGCCACGTCCGGGCGGGTCCTGCTCGGCGAGAAGGACATCACCGCGTGGAGCACCGCGGAGCGCCGCAACGCCGGCCTCGGGTACATCCCGGAGGACCGCCACCGGCATGGCCTGCTGCTGGACTTCCCGCTGTGGGAGAACCGGATCCTCGGTCACCAGGACCGGTCGCCGAGCGTGCGCGGACCGTGGATCAACCGGACCGGGGCCCGGAAGGACAGCGAGCGCATCGTCGAGAAATTCGACGTCCGGACGCCGTCGATCGAGACCACCGCCCGGGCGCTGTCCGGCGGTAACCAGCAGAAGTTCATCGTCGGCCGTGAGATGAGCGGCGACCCGGTGCTGCTGATCGCGTCCCACCCCACCCGGGGTGTTGACGTCGGCGCCCAGGCCGCGATCTGGGACCACATCCGGGAGGCCCGGCGGCAGGGACTGGCGGTGCTGCTGATCTCCGCCGACCTGGACGAGCTGATCGGCCTGTCGGACCAGATCCAGGTCATCCTGCGCGGCAAGCTGGTCGGCGAGTTCGACCCTGACACGGTCACCCCGGAGCAGCTCGGCTCCGCGATGACCGGTGCCGGAGAAGAGGAGTGATGGGCAAGCTCGACCTGCGCCGGATCGGCCTGGCGCTCGCCGCGCCGGTGCTCGCGATCGCCGTCGCCCTGGTGATCACCTGTTTGGTCCTGGTGGCGGCCGGGAGCTCGGTCTCCGGCTTCCTCAGCACGATCTTCTCGGCACCGGCCGAGCGCAACGTCATCAACATCCTGAACAACGCCTCGATCCTCTACCTGTCCGGCCTGGCGGCCGCGATCGGGTTCCGGATGAACCTGTTCAACATCGGGGTCGAGGGGCAGTACCGGGTGGCCGTGTTCACCGCGGCCGTGTTCGCCGCCCAGGGCTGGCTGCCCGGGCCGCTCAACGTGATCGTCGCGATCCTGCTGGCGATGCTGGTCGGCGCCGCCTGGGCCTCGATCGCCGGTCTGCTGAAGGTCACCCGCGGCGTCAGCGAGGTGATCTCGACGATCATGCTGAACGCGATCGCCGCCTCGCTCACGGCGTACCTGTTGCGCCAGGTCGGTGTCACCACCGGCAGCAACCTGGCCACCGAGGAGCTCCCGCGGGACAGCTGGGTGCCCGGCATCCCGCTGTTGCCCGGGGCCCCGAACGAGTTGCTCGGCCTGTCGCTGGTGGCCGTGCTCGCCGGCATCGGGTACGCCGTCCTGCTGAACCGGTCGAAGTTCGGCTTCAACCTCCGGGCCACCGGCACGTCGGCCAGCGCGGCCGTTGCCAGCGGCATCGACGTACGGCGGATGGTGGTCGTCTCGCTGATGATCTCCGGCGCCGTCGCCGGCCTGATCGGATTGCCACTGCTGTTCGGCAGCTCGCACAGCTACGGCACCACGTTCCAGGCCGGGATCGGCTTCGCCGGGATCGCGGTCGCACTGCTCGGCCGGAACAACCCGATCGGTATCGCGTTCGGCGCGTTGCTGTTCTCCTACCTGACCGAGCAGAGCAACCTGCTCGAGATCAACGCCCGGGTGTCGCCGGACATCGTGGCGATCAGCCAGGGCGTGATCGTGCTCGCCGTCGTCATCGCCTACGAGGTGGTCCGCCGGTACCGCAACGCGCTGGAGCAACGGCAGGTGGCAGCGGAACTCAGTAGCTCGGCCCCGTCCGAGGCGACCCCGGAGGCGACCCGATGACGATGGCACCCGAAGAGCTCCGGCCGGCCGGAGCTCCGTCCGAGGCACTCGTGCCGCGGCGCCGGATCAGCATCTGGATCTGGCTGCTCATCGGTCTGGCGCTGATCTCCGCGGTCCGGGTGCTGACCGGGGCGAACGAGGTGGACTCGGCCGGCACCATGCGCGAGGCGGTCAACGCCACGGTCCCGATCGCCCTGGCCGCGCTGGCCGGTCTGTGGTCCGAGCGGGCCGGCGTGGTCAACATCGGTCTCGAGGGCATGATGATCCTCGGCACCATCGGCGCCGGGTACTTCGGCTACTGGTACGGCCCGTGGACCGGCGTCGTCGGCGCGATGATCTTCGGCCTGCTCGGTGCCGCGCTGCACGCGCTGGCGACAGTGACCTTCGGGGTCGACCACATCGTGTCCGGTGTGGCGATCAACATCATCGCGGTCGGCGTCGCCGCCTTCCTGGCCGACACCTGGTTCTCCGGGCTGCAGGGTGGCGGTCCGACCCAGTCGCCACCGATCGACGCGCCGCTGTCGATCACGATTCCCGGCGTCTCGGAGGCGATGATCGACCTCCAGAACAAGCACTGGTTCATCGTCTCCGACCTTGCCTCGCTGGTGGCCGCGGTGACCACGGAGCTGTCCACCATGACGATCCTCGCGGTCGTGTTCATCGTCGGCAGTGCGCTGCTGTTGTGGCGTACGGCGTTCGGCCTGCGACTGCGGTCCTGTGGTGAGAGCCCGGTCGCGGCCGAGACCCTGGGCGTCAACGTCTACCGCTACAAGTTCATCGCCGTCCTGACCTCCGGTGCGATCGCCGGCGCGGGCGGCGCGTTCATCGCGCTGGTCTCGTCCGGGATCTACCAGAACGGGCAGACCGGTGGCCGGGGCTACATCGGCCTGGCCGCGATGATCTTCGGCAACTGGCGCCCGGGCGGCCTGGTGATGGGGTCGGCGCTGTTCGGCTACACCGACGCGCTCCAGCTCCGGGCGGGTGGCGAGGCGGTGCACGCGCTGCTGATCATCGTCGCGATCATCCTGATCGGCGTCGCCGTGCTGCAGTACCGCCGGGGGCTCAAGCTCGCCGCGGCCACCTCGCTGGTGCTCGCGGTCGCGTTCGCGATCTGGTTCTTCACCACCGACGCGGTCCCGGCCGACTTCACCCGGATGACGCCGTACGTGACGACTCTGCTGGTGCTCGCGCTGGCGACCCAGCGGCTCCGGATGCCGGCTGCCGACGGGCTCCGATATCGACGCGGTCAGGCAGGTTAGCGCTGTGCCGGGCGAAGCTTCGACCGTCGACTGGCCGGCTCTGCGGTCGGCGGCGGTCGAGGCGATGGGCCGGGCGTACGCGCCGTACTCGCACTTCCCGGTCGGCGCCGCGGCGCTCGTCGACGACGGCCGGGTGGTGACCGGCTGCAACGTCGAGAACGCGTCGTACGGGTTGGGGCTGTGCGCCGAGTGCGGGCTGGTCTCGGAGCTGATGAACACCGGTGGCGGCCGCCTGGTCGCGTTCACCTGCGTGAACGGGCACGGCGAGCTGCTGGCCCCGTGCGGCCGGTGCCGTCAGCTGCTGCACGAGCACGGCGGTCCCGCACTGTTGCTCGAGACAACAAAGGGGATCCGGCCGCTGCGCGAGCTGCTCCCGGACGCGTTCGGGCCGGAGGCCCTGGAGGAGGAGAAGTGAGCTTCGACGCTGTCGACGTGATCCGCGCCAAGCGGGACCGCGGTGAGCTGAGCGACGGCCAGATCGACTGGGTGATCGACGCCTACACCCGCGGCGACGTCGCCGACGAGCAGATGTCCGCGCTGGCGATGGCGATCCTGCTGAACGGGATGAACCGCCGCGAGATCGCCCGCTGGACCGCGGCGATGATCGCGTCCGGCGAGCGGATGGACTTCGCCCGGCTGTCCCGGCCGACCGCCGACAAGCACTCGACCGGTGGTGTGGGCGACAAGATCACGTTGCCGCTGGCGCCGGTGGTGGCGGCTTGCGGGGTCGCCGTACCGCAGTTGTCCGGGCGCGGTCTCGGCCACACCGGCGGGACGCTGGACAAGCTGGAGTCAATCCCGGGGTGGTGTGCCGCGCTGTCCAACGAGGAGCTGATGCGCCAGCTGGAGGAGGTCGGCGCGGTCATCTGCGCGGCCGGTGACGGGCTGGCGCCGGCCGACAAGAAGCTCTACGCGCTGCGGGACGTGACCGGCACGGTCGAGGCGATCCCGCTGATCGCCAGCTCGATCATGAGCAAGAAGATCGCCGAGGGCACCGGCGCCCTGGTGCTGGACGTGAAGGTCGGCTCCGGCGCCTTCATGAAGGAGCTCGCCGACGCCCGCGAGCTGGCCGAGACGATGGTTGCGCTCGGCACCGACGCGGGAGTGAAGACGGTTGCCCTGCTCACCGACATGTCCGTCCCGCTCGGCTTGACCGCCGGCAACGCCCTGGAGGTCCGCGAGTCGGTCGAGGTGCTGGCCGGCGGCGGTCCGGCCGACGTCGTCGAGCTCACCGTCGCGCTGGCCACCGAGATGCTCGCGGCCGCGGGCGTCACGGACGTGGACCCGCACGAGAAGCTTCGCGACGGTACGGCGATGGACGTCTGGCGCACCATGATCGCGGCCCAGGGCGGCGACCCGGCGGCGGAACTCCCGGTCGCGCCCGAGCAGCACGTCGTACCGGCGCCGTCGTCGGGAGTCCTGTCGAAGCTCGACGCGCTGGCCGTCGGCGTCGCCGCCTGGCGCCTCGGCGCGGGACGGGCCCGGAAGGAGGATCCGGTGTCCGCCGTCGCGGGCGTCGAGTTGCACGCCAAGCCCGGCGACCAGGTCACCGAAGGCCAGCCGCTCCTCACCCTCCACACCGACGACCCGGCTCGGTTCGACCGCGCCCTCGAGTCCCTGACCGACGCGGTCGAGGTCTCCACGTCGTACGAACCGGCCCCGCTGATCATCGACCGCATCACCGCCTGACGCCGGGCGTCAGCGCTGTGCACCCGCCGGGCTGGGTGACGTCTAGCTGGACTTGGCGGTCAGGCGGGACTTCTGCTGGGCCGCCAGCGTGGTGAGGAGGGCCGTGTCGGGACGCGGGTTGGTGCCCAGGGCACCGGTTTGGCGGACGGTCAGCTCGGCGACGAGCGCTCCGACCACGATGCTGACCTGGGCGACCGCCTCGGACTGACCGGTGCCGCCGTCGAAATCGACCCGCGCGTCACTCAGAGCATTCGGTACGCCGAACGGGCGCTCGTGCGTGTCCTGGCTCCAGAAACCCTGCTGCAGCGTCTTCGCCTTCGCCGGTGACGCCGCCCGGAACAGTTGCACGGTGAACTGCTTCTTCTTGTCCGGGCTCAGCCGGCTCGCGCGGTACCCCTCGACGAACCCGGCGTTGAGCAGCAGCGCCCGGTCCAGCGCCGGGTCGGCCGACCAGCTCTCCAGGAACACGGTCGAGGTGAACGCACCACTGGCGCTGCGCGGATCGGCGACGTACCCGCGGGGCAGCACAGCCAGTCCGGCGAGCGTGGTCTTCGCGGTCTCGTCCCGCACCGCTGCCGGAGCTTTGGTTGCCGAGGGCGTCTGTAGCGTGCCGACCGCTCCGGCGTCGTTTCCGCAGCCGGTCAGCCCGAGCAGGAGCGCGATCACTACAGCGGCAACGCCTGGCGCAGTCCGCTTCACGGTTGTCTCCGTCCGACTTCTCGCCCCGAGATCATCAGAAGGCTTTCGGGCGAGATGCCATCAGACCAAGGTGAACTCCGGGCGAACGGACTGCGAATCAGCGGGAGCGCGCCTCCGTGAGAAGCGCCTCGATCCGGCGCCGGGCCGCCTTCGGGTGCAGGGGTTCACAGCCCGCGTCCAGGCAGCGGCGGACCACCTGCGGGTCGTCACGGAGCAGCAGCAGACCGCGGCGTAGCAGCGTGAGCGGTGGCTTCCGGTGCTCTCGCAGGTCGCGCTGGAACCGCCGGACGAAGGTGACGAGCCGATGGTGCCGGACGCAGATCGCGGCGGCGAGCAGCCCGCGGTCCCGCAGCGCTCCGACGATCTGGTCGGCGAAGATGCCCTCGGCAATGATCAGCGGGGATCCCGCGCTGGAAACCGGTCGGTGCCCGACCGTCCCGTCGGCCGCGATGTCGTAGATGGGGAGGTCGGCGACACCCGCCGTACACAGGGTCTCCAGGGCTGCGACGGCCCGCTCGCCGTCCCACGACCGCGGGTCGTCCCAGTCCACGATTCCGAGTGGTGAGCGCGGCATCGCCTCGTCGTCGCCGTCGCGGTAGAAGTCGTCCAGGCGTACGACGGGCAGCCCGACCAACTCGGCCAGATGCGACTTCCCCGTCCCCGAAGGCCCCGCCAGCAACACCACACGCGCACTCACCGGCTCATTGTGTACCGAAGAACAGGAGGTAGTGCCTTCGGGAGGCTAGCCAGCGACCCCGACAGGCGGCGCCAAGGCATATACGTGCACGCCTACGTCCTGTTGTCCGGTCCGCGGTAACAGCCGAGCCTCTCCGCGCGATAACCGACCAGAGCCACCTCCGAGGAGCCGATGTGCCGAAGCTGAAACTGGGCGCCCTGGTGTACGCCTTCGTCGCGATCTGTCTGGGGTTGTCGTCCGTGGCCGTGCTCCAGCACTGGGGTGCGTACGGCGGAGTGCACGGCTGGCCTATTCCCGCGACGGCGGTCGTGGATGCGCTGTCGGCGCTGTTGCTGGCCGTAGGTGCGGTGACTCGCTGGGGGATCATCGCCGATGACGGTCCCTGGATCTGCCGGAACGGCTGGCTGGTCCTGGGCGGACTGACTGTCGCGGGGATCGTGGTGGCGGCGCTCAGCGGCCAAGACATGCCGATTTGGCCGACCGGGCCAGCCGTCTTCTTGCCGCATTTCGTGCGAAGGCTGCAGGAGAAGTACTACGAAGGGATCGCCGAGGCCGAGTTGGAGATCACTGCAGGGCGTGACGGAGGGCGGTCGCCTGGGTCTTGAACCAGTGGTTGGTGCGGTCGGTCAGGGCTGCTTCGCCGGTGGTCCAGCGTTGGTGGAACCACGGGTGGCCGGTTTCGGAGCCGCGGCGGACGTAGTCCATGCACCAGACGTGGTTGCGGGCGGTGGCGTCGATCAGGCGAGCGCGGTCGGCCTCGTCCAGGCCGTATGCATCGGCGAAGCGCCGGAGGCGTGTCAGTGTGCGGCCTCGTCGTACGTCGGCGATGTCGGCCTCGGGTCGCAGGGGTGCCCACAGCCGGACGGCGGTGGCCACGTCCCACAGCGCGGAGCCAGGCCCGGCCAGGTCGAAGTCGATCAGGGCAATCGCCACCCCGTCCCGGAACACCACGTTGTCCAGGTTCGGATCGTTGTGACTGACGAGATCCTCGACGTACTCCGCCGGCACCGGCTCGGCCCAGTCCAGGCCAGACGGCGCGAAACCCGCGACCGCGTGGTGGTACTCGCGAAGCAGTCGGGCCACGCTGTCGAGTGCCGCATCGGTCATCGACCAGGCCGGGTACGGCTGAGTCACCGTCTCGCCCGGCAGGTAGGACAGCACCTCGCGTTGCTGGGAATCCACCCCCAGGAAGGTCGGCGCACCGGTGAAGCCCACGCTCTCCAGGTGCTCGAGCAGCGCGTGCGTGGCGGTGCTGCTCGCGCGCAGGGGCCGCCGTACGGTGTCGCCCACGCGCACCACGAGCCCACGGTTGGCGGTACCGCCGAGCAGGAGGGTCTCGACCTCGGACATCGGGCGTCAGTGTGTCTCGTCCAGCAGCGCTTTCGCCAGGGGTGAGTGGGTAACGATCCCGTTGACCAGGCCGCTGCGGATCGCGGCCCGGACCGCGTCGACCTTCGCCAGGCCGTACGGGATCGCGATCACCTCGTCGATGGCATTCATCTGCTCGGCGTTGATCGCGACCACCCGGTCGGTCACCCGGCTGTGCACCGGCTGCCCGTCCGCGTCCACGAACACCCCGGAGATGTCCGCGACCACGCCCCGCTTCAGCAGTTGGTCACAGGCCTTCTCGTCCATCGCGTCGTACAGGGTCGACTGGCCGGCCGCCCAGGACCCGAGCCCGACCACGGCCTTGGTCACCGAGTCGAAGTGGCTGATCGCCTCGGCCACCTCCGGCTGCTGCCGCAACGCCCGCGCGGTGGCGGCGTCCGGCACCACGAGCGGCGCGTAGAAGAGGTACGCCGGTCCGCCGGAGAGCCGGGCCGTGTGCCGCACGAGCTCCACCGAGTTCGCCTCGACGTCCGGCCGGGTGAGTGCACCGGTGAGTTGTACGACGGGAACCCGCGCGAGCGTCGTCAGTTGTTCGGTCATCGCGGTGACCGCGCGGGCCCAGGCGAGCCCCAGGACATCCTCGGCGGTGACGATCTCGGAGAGCAGGTCCGCGGCCGCCTTGCCGAGCTGGAGCCGGAGCGCGGCCGGGTCCTCCTCGGGGGTGTCGACCACGATTGCGCGGCGCAGGCCCAGCGTCTCCTGCAGCCGGGCGGACAGGTCGATGTCGATCGCCCCCGGGTGGCTGATCTCGATCCGCACCAGGCCGCTGTTGCGCGCCTGGTCCAGCAGCCGGGCCACCTTGAACCGGCTCAGCCGGAACTCGTCGGCGATCTCCACCTTCGACCGCCCGTCGACGTAGTAGCGGCGCGCGATCGACGCCGTCAGCACCAGCTGAGCCGGTCCGAAGGTGCTGCTCGACTCCATGAAGCCTCCCCGCCTCTGCAGCCCGCTCATATGAGCATGTCTGCGCCCTAGTGTTGCACAGACCCTTGACAGGTCAAGGCCCTTCCCGGTTCACTTCTGGAGTGAGCAGCCTCCTGCTCAAATGAGCATCCCCTCGACAGCGAAGGAGCGGCTCGTGCGGAAACGGCTGATGGTGGTCGCGATCGCATTCCTGGTGAGTGCGGTCAGCGGCTGTGCCGGGTGGGGCGGCGGTGCGGGCGGCGGCGGGGCCGACAGCATCAACGTGCTGATGGTGAACAACCCGCAGATGGTCGACCTGCAGAAACTGACCGCCGACCACTTCACCAAAGAGACCGGGATCAAGGTCAACTTCACCGTGCTGCCGGAGAACGACGTCCGGGACAAGATCAGCCAGGAGTTCTCCAGCCAGGCCGGCCAGTACGACGTGGCCTCGCTGAGCAACTTCGAGATCCCGATCTACGCGACCAGCAAGTGGATCGCGCCGCTCTCGGACTACATCGCGAACGACCCGTCCTTCGACCAGGACGACGTGCTGAAGCCGATGACCGAGTCGCTGTCCGGTGAGGACGGCAAGATCTACGGCGAACCGTTCTACGGCGAGTCGTCGTTCCTGATGTACCGCAAGGACGTGCTGGCCTCGAAGGGCCTCACGATGCCGGCCAAGCCGACCTGGCAGGAGGTCGCGGACATCGCGGCCAAGGTGGACAACGCCCAGCCCGGGATGCGCGGGATCTGCCTGCGCGGCCAGCCCGGTTGGGGCCAGCTGTTCGCGCCGTTGACCACCGTGGTGAACACCTTCGGCGGCACCTGGTTCACCGAGGACTGGCAGGCGAAGGTGGACGCGCCGGAGTTCAAGGAGGCGACCAACTTCTACGTCGACCTGGTCCGGGCGCACGGCGAGCTCGGCGCACCGCAGGCCGGGTTCACCGAATGCCTGAACAACACCATCCAGAGCAACGTCGCGATGTGGTACGACGCCACCTCGGCAGCCGGATCACTCGAGGCGCCGAACTCACCGGTCAAGGGCAAGATGGGCTACGCCCCCGCGCCGGTGGTGAAGACCGACAGCTCGGGCTGGCTGTACGCGTGGGCCTGGGGCATCCAGGAGGCCAGCAAGAAGAAGGACAACGCCTGGAAGTTCATCTCCTGGGCGTCCGGCAAGGACTACGAGCAGCTCGTCGGCGAGCAGCTCGGCTGGTCCCGCGTCCCGGCCGGCAAGCGGGCGTCGACGTACCAGAACGCGCAGTACGTCAAGGAGGCCGGTGCCTTCGCGGAGCCGACTCGGCAGGCGATCGAGACCGCCGACCCGCGCAACCCGGGCACCCAGCCGCGGCCGGCGATCGGGATCCAGTTCGTCGACATCCCGGAGTTCCCGGATCTCGGCACCCAGGTCAGCCAGGACGTGAGCTCGGCGATCGCCGGGCGGATGAGTGTGGACGAAGCGCTGGATCGCGGGCAGGAGCTCGCCGACGACGTCGCCGAGCGCTATCGCTCGCGCGAAGCGAAGTGAGGGGAGCTGGTCATGTCAGTCGAGACGAAGACCCGGCCCGGTCGTGACGCCGCGGCGCCGCCCGGCTCCGAAGGCACGATGATGCGCAAGGCCGGCGACTGGGCCCGGCGGGCGCCGCTGATGCCCGCGCTGGTGTTCATGATCATCGTGACCCAGCTGCCGTTCGTGGTCACGATCATCGTGTCCTTCATGGACTGGAACGCCTACTACCCCGACGAGCGCGGGTTCGCCGGCGTCGACAACTTCCGCCGGGTGCTGACCGACGCGAACACCCGGCACGCGATCTGGGTGACGATCGTGCTGACCGCGGGTGTCGTGCTGATCAGCCTGGTGCTCGGGCTCGCGATCGCGTTGCTGCTGGACCGGAAGTTCCGCGGTCGCGGCGCGGTCCGGACGATGATGATCACGCCGTTCCTCGTCGTACCGGTGGCCGCGGCGCTGCTGTGGAAGCACGCGCTCTACAACCCGACTTACGGGCTGTTCAACGGGGTGCTGAAGTGGCTGTTCGGGGAGAACGCGCCGCAGCCGGACTGGATCAGCAACCAGCCGTTGTGGTCGATCATCTTCGCGCTGGTCTGGCAGTGGACGCCGTTCATGATGCTGATCCTGCTGGCCGGGCTGCAGAGCCGTCCGCTGGACGTGATCGAGGCCGCCGGGATCGACGGCGCGAACCAGTGGGAGATCTTCCGCTACATGACGCTGCCGCACCTGCGCCAGTACCTGGAGCTGTCCGCATTGCTCGGCTCGATCTACGTCGTACAGAACTTCGACGCCGTCTTCACCATCACCTCCGGCGGCCTCGGTACGGCGAACCTGCCCTACACGATCTACCAGACCTTCTACACCGCGCACGACTACGGCCGGGCCTCCGCGGCCGGCGTGATCGTGGTGATCGGCACCATCGTGATCGCGACGCTCGCGCTGCGGTCGGTGTCCACGCTGTTCCGAGAGGAGACCGGGCGATGAGCGGCCAGGTGACTATGGTCAAGGGACATCAGCGTCGCGGTGGCGGGTGGGCGCTGAGCGGGCTGGCCTGGATCGTCGGGATCCTGTTCGTGCTGCCGGTGCTGTGGATGCTGCTGACGTCGTTCCACTCCGAGGAGGACGCGGCGAAGAACCCGCCGGACCTCGCGGCGCCACTGACGCTGGACGGCTACCGGTCGTTCTTCGACACCGGACCTTGGCCGTCGCTGCTCAACTCGCTGACCGCGAGCATCCTGTCCACGGTGCTGGTGATCCTGCTCGCGTTCCCGGCGGCGTACGCGTTGTCGATCCGGCCGGTGCGCAAGTGGACCGACGTGCTGTTCTTCTTCCTGTCCACCAAGATGCTGCCGGTGGTGGCCGGCCTGCTGCCGATCTACCTGTTCGCCCAGTCGGTCAACTTCCTGGACAACATCTGGCTGCTGATCATCCTCTACACCTCGATGAACCTGCCGATCGCGGTCTGGATGCTGCGCAGCTTCCTGTCCGAGGTGCCGGTGGAGATCCTCGAAGCCGCGTCGGTCGACGGCGCCAACCTGACCCGGACGCTGCGGTCGGTGGTCGCGCCCGTGGTGACGCCGGGGATCGCGTCGGCGGCGCTGATCTGCTTCATCTTCAGCTGGAACGAGTTGCTGTTCGCCCGGGTGCTGACCGGCACGGTGGCGCAGACGGCGCCGGTGTTCTTGACTGGGTTCGTGACCAGTCAAGGATTGTTCCTCGCCAAAGTCTGTGCCGCGTCCATCGTGGTGTCGCTGCCGGTGCTGATCGCCGGGTTCGCCGCCCAGGACAAGCTCGTCCAGGGCCTGTCGCTGGGGGCGGTCAAGTGACCCTGCTGACCACGGACGCTTTAGGTGCTCTCGGCAACGAGGTGGCGGTGCCGGGCTACGATCGTACGGCGGTCCGCCCGGGCATCGTGCACTTCGGGGTCGGCGGTTTCCACCGGGCCCACCAGGCGATGTACCTCGACCGGCTGATGACCGACGGCAAGGCGCTGGACTGGGGCATCGTCGGCGTCGGCGTGCTCCCGCACGACCGGCGGATGTACGACGTCCTGTCGGCCCAGGACCACCTGTACACGCTGGTGATCAAGCACCCGGACGGGACGCTCGAGCCCCGGGTGATCGGGTCGATCGTCGGCTACCTGTTCGCGCCGGACGACCAATCCGCCGTGCTCGATCGGCTCGTCGACCCGGCGACCCGGATCGTCTCGCTGACGATCACCGAGGGCGGGTACCACGTCAACCAGGTGACCGGGGAGCTGGACACCTCCGACCCGGCGCTCGCCGCCGACCTGGAGCCGGGGGCGATCCCAGGGAGCGCGTTCGGCTTCATCGTCGAGGCGCTGGCGCGGCGGCGGGCGGCGGGGGTACCGCCGTTCACGGTGATGTCGTGCGACAACATCCCTGGGAACGGGCACGTGGCGCGCAAGATGCTGGCTTCGTTTGCCCGATTGAAGGATCCCGAGATCGCCGAGTTCCTCGAGACCGAGGTGCGGTTCCCGAACTGCATGGTGGACCGGATCACGCCGGTTACCGCGGACGCCGATCGGGAGGCGCTGGCGCAGCGGTTCGGGATCGAGGACGGCTGGCCGGTGGTGTGCGAGCCGTTCACGCAGTGGGTGCTCGAGGACGACTTCGGTGGCGACCGGCCGCCGTACGAGGATGTCGGCGTCCAGATCGTCGACGACGTCGAGCCGTACGAGCTGATGAAGCTGCGGCTGCTGAACGCGAGCCACCAGGCGCTCTGCTACCTCGGGTATCTGGCCGGCTACCGCTACGCGCACGAGGTGTGCCAGGACAAGCTGTTCGTCGACTTCCTGCTCGGCTACATGGACGTCGAAGGTACGCCGACCCTGCCGCCGGTGCCCGGGGTCGACCTCGACCGCTACAAGCACCAGCTGATCGAGCGGTTCGCGAACCCGGAGGTGCGGGACACGCTGGCGCGGCTGTGTGCGGAGAGCTCCGACCGGATCCCGAAGTGGCTGCTGCCCGTCGTCCGGGAGCAGTTGGCGGCCGACCGCGAGATCGAGCGGTCGGTGCTGGTCGTGGCCTCCTGGGCCCGGTACGCCGAGGCCGTCGACGAGCAGGGGCAGCCGATCGAGGTGGTCGACCGGCTGCGCGACAAGCTGATCGAACGGGCCCAGCACAACCACGAGGACCCGCTGGTCTTCATCTCCGATCCGGACCTGTTCGGCGAGCTGGCGTCCGACGACCGATTCGTCTCGCAGTACACCGCGGCGCTGAAGTCTCTGCACGAGTACGGCGCCCGCGCGACTCTCGAGGCACGCAGCTGACCCCTCCCGATGCCCGACCCCTGCTGGGTCCGGGCGCGGCACCCGCAGCCACCACCCGGTCCGGCTGCGGGTGCCGCTTGTGGACAACGCCGTACGGCGTCCGGCGCGGGCGGCTAGGGTGGGTTTCCCGCGCTCACGAGGAAGGCCGACCATGAGTGAATCAAGGCTTGTTGCCGGTGTGGACTGCTCCACCCAGGCGACCAAGGTCGTCGTGTGCGATGCCGAGACCGGAGCGGTCCTGCGGGAAGGCCGCGCACCGCATCCGGACGCGACCCAGGTGGATCCGGCCGAGTGGTGGCGGGCCTGGGAGATCGCGTCGGACGGGTTGCTCGACGGGGTCGAGGCGATCTCGATCGGCGGTCAGCAGCACGGCATGGTCCTGCTGGACGAGGCCGGTGCGGTCGTCCACCCCGCAGTGCTGTGGAACGACACCTCCTCGGCTGACGCGACCGCCGAGTTGGTCTCCGAGCTCGGTGGGCCCGGTGCGTGGGCCGACGCGGTTGGTTCGGTGCCGGTGCCGAGTTTCACGGTGACCAAGCTGCGGTGGGTGCGCGGGGCTGCCCCGGAGGCGGCCGGCCGGGCGGCTGCCGTCGTACTGCCGCATGACTGGATGACGCACCGGCTCGCGGCCGACCGCCAGGGGATCGGGGGCATCACCACGGACCGGGGCGACGCCTCAGGGACGGGCTGGTGGTCACCGGCCACCAACAGCTACCGCGCCGACCTGGTCGAGCTCGCCTTCGGGCGCTCCCTGGAGTTGCCGCGGGTCGCCGGACCGGCCGAGATCGTTGGCCACACCGCGTCCGGCGCCGCGCTCGCGGCGGGCACGGGCGACAACATGGCGGCGGCGCTCGGCCTCGGGCTGGAGCCTGGTGACGTCGCCGTCTCGTTGGGGACGAGCGGTACGGCGTTCGCGCGGTCCGCCAACCCGACCGCCGACCCGTCCGGACTGGTCGCCGGCTTCGCTGGTGCCACCGGCGACTACCTGCCGCTGGTCTGCACGCTGAACGCCGCCCGCGTGCTTTCGGCCACCGCCGAGTTGCTCGGCATGGATCTCGAGACGTTCAACGATGCCGCCCTCAACTCCTCGGGCAGTGACGGTCTGGTCCTGCTGCCGTACCTGGACGGCGAGCGTACGCCGGACCTCCCGCACTCGACCGGTCTGATTTACGGCCTCACGCGCGCCACCGCCAAGCCGGCCACGATGGCACGCGCCGCGGTCGAAGGCCTGCTGTGCGGGCTGGCCGACGCGGTCGACGCCCTCCGCGCGCAGGGCCTCCCGGTCCGCCGCATCCTCCTGCTCGGCGGCGCCGCCCGCTCTCGTGCCGTCCAGGCCCTCGCCCCGGCCCTGCTCGGCGCCGAGGTCGTCCTCCCCGAACCAGCCGAGTACGTCGCCCTCGGGGCCGCCCGCCAAGCCGCCTGGGCCCTAGCCGGCGCCGACACCCCACCCACCTGGCCCGTCCCCACCGGCAAACCCGAGCCCTCCATCCTCACCGACGCCGAAGCCACCAAGATCCGCAGCCTCTACGCCCACGTCCTCACCAACACCGAGCCCGTCCTCTCCAAGCCGTACAACCGCTAGGAGCGGACGGACCCACGCGCACGTCGTACCGGGCGTGACAAAAGCAGGCGGCGCGGCCCGGCGGGCCCGACCCCGCGATCGCAGGCCAAGGACGCCACGGCGCTGGCGCTTCGAGCTCGAAGGTGTCATGTGCCTGGTCGCGGCCGTGGCGGTCGCAGGTTTCGGCTACGGCGAACTGGAGGACCTGTACTGGCTGCAGCATCGCGGTGAGGTCGTCCAGGCGACTGTTCTCGACGAGTACGGTTTCCGGACCGCACGCATCGAGGTGCGGTTCGTGACGCGCGCGGGCGAGACCGTCACCGGCGAGACCGCCAACTACGTGGACGCCGAGGTGGGGCGGACGATCGACGTCGTCTACGACCGCGAGGACCCCAGCCGCATGCAGGCCGCCGACTGGGGCTTCGACTACTGGATCCCAGCCGCCATCTTTGGCGCCGGAACCGTCCTCTTCCTCGGCTACGGACTCAACCGGCTGTGGCGCCGATGATCGCGGGCAGGCGGTGGCGGGTTGCGCCCGAGGGAGTGATGTTCGTCTTCGTGGCTGTGATGTTGGCCGGAGTCGGCTACTCCGAGGTCGCGGACAACCTTGCGCTGGAGCGGCGGGGGGTGGTTGTCGTGGCGACCGTGTTGCACAAGGAGACGGCGCCGCGGTCCGGCGAGCCGATCGACATCCGGTTCGTGACGAGGGACGGCCAGACCGTCGAGACCACGACCGAGAACTACTCGGAAGCTGAAGTCGGGCAGCGGATCCAGGTGGTCTACGACCCGATGAAGCCCACCCGGGTGCAGTCCGCCGACCTGGAGTACGACTACCGAGAGCCAGCCATCGCGTTCGGCGGCGGGGCTGTCGCAGTCCTCGTCGTCAGCCTCTTCAGATTCTGGAGCCGGCCAGCGGAGGCCGACAGATCAACGGGCACACCAGGGTGAGCTGAGCGCGTGCTGGGACAACCCTTCCGCCACGTCGCCATGCGGAAATCCGCCAGTCGGTGTGCGCGCCATGGCGAGGCCTGGCGTCAGCAACGGGCACGGATCAGAACGGCGGGGGATCGCTCGCCGCTGTTCGGCCGTCGGCGGCCGACTGGCGTCGAAGCTCATGGGGGGACAGTTCGACCGTGGGACCGGGACCGGGTCTGCGCAGGCATTGTCCGAGGCTGGGACCCGTGTCGGGTGGTCGCGTGATGGGACCGCGGGCGAGTGGGACGGTTGTGTAGCGGTGACCGGTGGGGGTGGTCAGGGTGATGGAACCGTCGGGATGGCTGGTGCTGGTCCAGCCCCATGCGGGGGTGTCTTTGATGACGTGGTGATATTCGCAGTACGGCGCGAGCCCGGCGAGGCTGGTCGTGCCGGTTTGGGCGAATGAGGTGGTGTGGTCGCGGTCGCAGTCGCGGGACGCGCGGTTGCAGCCGGGCCACGCGCAGACGGGGTGGCGGGCGAGGAGGGTCTCGGTCACCAGCGTGCCGGGGTCGTGGCGGGTGGTCGAGGCTTCGAGGACAGCGCCGTTGACGGGATCGGTGAGGAGTCGTCGCCAGGTGCCATCGGTGGCGATGCGACGAGCCAGCCCGGCCGGGATGGGTCCGTAGCCAATCAACTCAGCGGGGTCGTCGTCCAGGCCGAGCAGGGTCGAGGCAGGGACTACGACCTCGATGTGTGGGCGGCGGCGGTGCTGGTCGGGGAGTTTGCGGCCGAGCCAGTCCAGGCCGTTGCGGAGGATGTGCTCGAACAGGTCGGCGGCCACGTCGGCGCGGCGCTGTTCAGCGGTGCGGGCGTCCTTCACGCAATCGGATGTGGCGTCCGCCGTCGCGGTTGTGCCGGCGGGGTGTGGTTCGGTGGTCGGGGCGTGGCTGGTCGCACCCCCACCGGTGGCGATGGTGGTGGTGTGGTCGGGGTCGCCTTGACCCGGTGGGGCAGGCGGGGGTGCTGTGGGTGGTTCGGCATCAGCGGTTGCGAGTCCGGGTCTGGCGTCGGTCGCTGTCGGATCTCCGCTAGTGGGGGTGTGGCGTTTGGCGAGGGTGGCCATGGCGTGGATGGTGACCCAGATCTGCTGGATCTTGTCTGCGGTGTGCACGATCCACAGCCCGGCCATGCCGTTGGCGAGGGGGACGATCTTGCAGGTGCGCTCGGCGACAGCGGCGTGGTGCTCATCGGCTTCCTCCGCCGCGCGGTGCTTCGCGACCTGGCGGCGCAGCGACTCCAACAAGTTCTTGTGGGTCTGCGCCGCGGCCCGCTTCAGCACATGCGCCTCGACGGCTCGTGCGGCCTGATCCGGCAGGTCGGCTGTGGCCTCGGAAATGGCCAGGGCCTTACCCCAGGTGAGGGCACCGCACTTCAACGCCGTACGTGTGGACTGCAATGGGCCGGTGAGGCGCAATGCGGTGGCGACGCGGCGGGCGACGGTGTCTTTGGACAGGCCCAGAGCCAAGGCGATCTCGGCGTGCCACGAGCGTTCGGGGTCGATCGGGCGGCCGCTGGCGTCGACCTGGGACGGGCGCGGCGAGGCCGCATGTTCGGCCTGGCGTTGCCGGTAGAACGAGGCCATGGCGGTGATCTTGATCGCCTCGACCCACCCCGACAGCCGGGATGCGGCTTTCACGAGTTCGATCAGTACGATCGGTGACATCGCCTGCGGCCGCGTGCTTTCCAGGGCAGTTGCCAGGTCGCCGCCGGGTGGCAGGGACACCCAGGCCGGCGCGTCGCGGCGTAGCATCTCTCGCTCGGCGTCGTCTTGGTCGATGCCGTGCCATTCCTCCCACTCCAGGTCGTCGACGCGGGAGAGACGGTTGCGCCCCAGCAGTTCGTCGAGCTCGGCGTCCACGTGGTCCTGCGCGGTAATCACCGGCGGACCACCCGGGAGGTCGGGGTCCGTGGGGTAGTAGAGGTCCTCCGGCGGGAAGTCGTCGTCCGGAGGGATCCAGTCCCAGGACGAGCAGTGCACGCACGCGCCGACGCGCTCAGCGATGGAGAGCGTCGCCGTGCAGCGGTCGGAATGGTCCAGATCGGCAACGTTGCCGCGCCCGGCGGTCAAGGCCCTGTGGTCGACTGTGCTAGGCCCGTCGTGGGCCTGTGGAAGATTGGCGGCCGCGGCGGCGGCGCAAAGGCCCGTTTCGTCGGGGACCGGGTTGGTACCGACGGTCTGGGTGGCTGCCAGCTCGCTCATTCCAGAATATTAGAACAAGCATTCGATCACCCGCAAGCCGGCGCTTCCTGTGGAGTGGGTCGTGGATTCGTTGCAGGTCTCGGGATTCGACGGCATTAGTTGCTATTGACAACTGAAACCGGATCGGAATTCGGCCGCTGCTCACTCAGAGGCGGGGGCCGAGGGGGTCCTCGTCGGGTGGGATCGGGGTTCGGCGGGTGGTGTTGGTGAGGGAGCGTTCGGGGAGCCAGAGGATGAAGGTGCTGCCCACGCCTACCTCGGAGTGCAGCGCTACCGTGCCGCCGTGGGACTCGGCGATCTGGCGGACGATGGCCAGACCGAGGCCGGTACGGCGTTGACCGGTCGACGGGACCGTGGCCGGGGGCTGGCGCTGACCGGAGCGGAAGAACCGGTCGAAGACGCGGTCGGCGTCCTCGGCCGCGATCCCCGGCCCCTCGTCGCGTACGGCGATCCACGCCCACCCGCTGCGGCTACCGACAGCCAGCACCAGCTCACTCCCACCGCGAGCCAGCCGGACCGCGTTGGAGAGCAGGTTGTCGACCGCCCGCCGGAGCGCGGACGCGTCCCCGGCCGCGATCGGTCCGGGCGACAGCCGCCGTACGACGTGAAGTTCGCGGTCGGCCGCGAGCAGCTCGTACTCCTCGGCCGCCTCGCCCGCGATCGCGGCCAGATCCACGTCCGCGTCGACGAAGGCCGGTGACGAACGCCGGGCCGACGCGAGCAGATCCTCGACCAGCCGGGTCATCCGCTGGATCGCCCGGCTGACGATCGCGGTGGCCTGGGCCCGGTCCTCGGGTGGGGTGTCGTCGTGCGCGAGTACGGCGTCCACGTTCGCCTGGATCACGGCCAGCGGATTCCGCAGCTCGTGCGACGCGTCGTCGACCAGTTGCCGCTGCGACATGAACGCCGACTCGAGCCGGCCGAGCATGTCGTCGACTGTGTCGGCCAGGTTGCGCAGCTCGTCTCGCGGACCGTCCAAGGCGATCCGGCGGGACAGGTCGGTGGCCGAGATCTCCTGCGCTGTCGTGGTGATCCGCCGTACCGGGCGCAATGCGCGACCCGACAGCCACCAACCGGTGCCGAGACTGACCAGGAGCAGCGCGCCCATGCCCGCGGCCGAATAGTTCCGGAGCGTCTGCAGCGTCTGGTAGTTGACCGCGGACTCGATCGACGAGATCTCCGCGGCCTCGATCACGTGGCCGGGCTTCACCTTCAGGTTGCCGTTGGCATCCTTGTAGACCTTGTTCACCGTGATCGGGCTCAGCGGCTTCGGATCCAGGAACGCCGACAAGGCGACGTACACGCCACCGAGCAGCAACGCCGACAACGCGATCAGCACGGCCGAGTAGGTCACCGTGAGCCGGAACCGGATCGTCTGGGTCCACGGCGGGCGCTTGAGTTTCATGAGTCACCTCGGAGGCGGTATCCGCGGCCGATCACGGTCTCCAGGACGGGCTCCTCGCCCTCCTGGGTGAGTTTGCGGCGGAGGGTGCCGACGGTGACGCGGACGCTCTGGGTGAAGGGGTCCGCGTTCTCGTCCCAGACGTGTTCGAGCAGTTCCTCGGCGGAGACGACGTGACCGGGTCGCGACATGAGGTAGCGCAGTACGCCGAACTCCTTCAACGTCAGCGGGAGCTCGCGGCCGGACCGGGTGGCGAGGTGGCGGGAGGAGTCGAGCACCAGGTCGCCGACGTGCAGCTGAGTCGTCCCATTGGTGACGTCGCGGCGCAGCAGGGCGCGGATCCGGGCGAGCAGCTCGACCAGCGCGAACGGCTTGGTCAGGTAGTCGTCGGCACCCTCGTCGAGCCCGCGGACGCGGTCGGCCAGCGAGGCGCGCGCGGTCAGCATCAGCACCCGCAGCTCGCGGCCGGAGGCGACCTCGATCTCACCCCGGCGTACGGCGCGGCACAGGTCGAGGCCGCTGGTGTCCGGCAGGGTGATGTCCAGGATCGCCAGGTCGTACGCCGTGGTCGCGAGCTTCTCCATCGCCTCGGCGCCGGTCGTGGCCGTGTCCACGGCGTAGCCGGCCCGGCCGAGTCCGGAGCGCAGCGCGCTGACCAGGCCTTCCTCGTCCTCCACCACCAGTAGTCGCACGAGACCAAGGTAGCTCCCGGCGCCGGGTCGGCAGGCCTGCGCTTTCGGTGGACTTTCGCTCCGCTTTCCGGTCGTTTTCGGGCTCCTTTGATGTGGTGGGGGCCAATCGACCGAAGGAGTTTCTTGATGAACGTCCCAGGTAAGCGGCTCATCCTCGGTACGGCGGTCGCCGCGGCAGCTCTCGGCGTCGGCGGGATCGCCTACGCGACCACCGGCGACCCGGCGCCCGAGCAGGGCTACGTGACCATCGAGGACGGCGCGACGACGCCGTCGCCGGGCACCGGCGCCGAAGGTACGCCGGGAAGCGGCAGCGCCGGACGTGATGGCCAGGACTGCCCGGAGAAGAACGGCGGTCAGGGCCAGAACGAGGGCCAGAACCAGGGTCAGGGCCAGCAGGGTGAGCAGCCGTCGCAGCCCGAGCAGACCCAGCCGGACGCGGCCGAGAACGCATGACAACCCCGAATCCGACCGAGCCGGGTGTCGCAAGGCACCCGGATCGGGGGGTGGTAAGGCCCGCCCAGGTGCGGCGGACAGGTGACTTGGAGGTAGGTGTGGAAAGACGTACTGAGGGTGGGGTTCCGGCGGCTTTGCTGGAGCATGCGTTGTTCGAGGTGAAGCGGGTCGTGGTGGGCCAGGACCACCTGGTGGAGCGGATGCTGGTCGGGCTGCTGGCCCGTGGGCACTGCCTGCTGGAGGGCGTGCCGGGCGTCGCGAAGACGCTCGCGGTGCGGACGCTGGCCGAGGTGATCGGTGGGCAGTTCTCCCGGCTGCAGTTCACCCCGGACCTGGTGCCGGGCGACATCATGGGCACCCGGATCTGGCGGCCGTCGGCGGAGGGGTTCGACACCGAGCTCGGCCCGGTGTTCGCCAACCTGGTGCTGGCCGACGAGATCAACCGCGCGCCGGCCAAGGTGCAGTCGGCGTTGCTCGAGGCGATGGCCGAGCACCAGGTCAGCATCGGCGGCCGCAGCTACAAGCTGCCGGAACCGTTCCTGGTGCTGGCGACCCAGAACCCGATCGAGTCCGACGGCGTGTACGCACTGCCCGAGGCCCAGCGGGACCGGTTCCTGCTGAAGATCACAGTGGACTACCCGAGCCCGCTCGAGGAGCTCACCATCCTGCAGCGGATGAGCGCGCACCGGCCGCACGCGAACGCCGTGCTGACGCCGGAGCAGGTCGCTCAGTTGCAGGAGGCAACGGACGACGTCTTCGTCCACAACGCGGTGGCGGAGTACGTCGTACGCCTCGTGCATGCGACCCGGGTGCCACAGCAGTACGGCGTCAACGACCTGCAAGGCGTGCTGGAGTTCGGGGTGAGCCCGCGGGCCACGCTGGGCCTGGTCGCCGCCGGGCGGGCGCTGGCGTTGCTGCGCGGTCGGGACTACGTCCTGCCTGCCGACGTGTACGACGTCGCGCTCGACGTGATGTCGCATCGCCTGGTCCTCACCTTCGACGCACTCGCCGACGGAGTCGACCCGCGGGCCGTGATCTCGCGCATCCTGCACGCCGTCGAGCAACCGCACGTCGTTCCCTCGGACGGCGTCCAGGGGTCGGCAGCATGAACGAGCAGAGCGAGTTCATCATCAAGCACTGTATGACTCGTGCCTCATCCGCGCCCGGAGCGAAGCGAGGACGTGGATGAGTCTCCAGGGCCCGGACCTGCTCAAGGGGCGGGAGCGGGCGTTGCGGACGCTGGAGCTCTCCGTCAAACGGAAGCTGGAAGGGTTCCTGCACGGCGAGATCACCGGGTTGCGAAGCGGACCGGGCAGCGAGCCGAACGAGGCACGGCCGTACCAAGCCGGCCAGGACGACGTCCGCCGGATGGACTGGAACGTCACGGCGCGCTCGCTCGAACCGCATGTCCGGTCGCCGTTGGCCGAGCGGGAGCTGGAGACCTGGGCGTTGCTCGACGCATCGGCCAGCATGGACTTCGGTACCGCGCTGAGTGAGAAGCGCGATCTGGCCATCGCCGTGGTCGGGGCGGTGGGCCTGCTCGCCGACCGGCCCGGCAACCGGCTCGGTGTCCGCGTCGCCGTCGGTGACCACCTGTCCCGGATCCCCGACGTCGGTGGCGCGGCAGCACTTCGCCGTACCCTGCGCACGCTGTTGTCGTTGCCGAGGGCAACACCGGGTGAGCATCCCGCGGTCGCGCTGGGGACGGCGATCACCCGGTTCAACCGCGAGCATCCCCGCCCCGGATTGCGAGTGGTCGTCTCGGACTTCCACGACGACACCTGGGCGGACCCGCTCCGCCGGCTGGCGGCGCGGCACGAGGTGATCGCCGTCGAGGTGCTCGACCCGCGCGAGCTCGAGCTCCCCGAGGTCGGCCTGCTCACGCTGGTCGACCCGGAGACCGGCCGCCGGCGCGAGGTGCAGACGGCCAGCAAGAAACTGCGGCGCAAGTACGCGGACGTGATGACAGCCAAACGTGAACAGACCGCTCGCGACCTCCGGGCCGCCGGCGCGGCGCACCTCGTGCTGCGGACCGACACCGACTGGGTCCGCGACGTGGCTGCGTTCGCCACGGCCCGCCGCCGCGCGAGCGTCCGCCGGAACCCGATGGGAAGGACCGGTATCCGATGAGATTCGAGCAACCGCTGTGGTTGCTGCTGCTCGGCCTGGTGGTGGCGCTGGTCGCCGCCTACCTGGTGGCCCAGCGACGCCGCAGCAAGTACGCCGTCCGGTTCGCGACCCTCCCCATGCTGGAGAAGGTCGCCCCGACGCGGCCCGGCTGGCGGCGGCACGCGCCGGCCGTGGCGTTCCTGGCCGCGCTGACCGTGCTGACGATCGCGATCGCCCGGCCGGTCGCCGATATCCGGGTGCCGCGGGAACGCGCCACCGTGCTGGTCGCGATGGACGTCTCCAACTCGATGGCCGCGACCGACGTCGCGCCGAACCGGTTCGAGGTGGCCAAGCAGGCCGCGGTTCAGTTCGTCGAGGAACTGCCGGAGAAGTTCAACGTCGGCCTGGTCTCGTTCGCCCGGTCCGCGACCGTGGTCGCGCCGCCGAGCACGAACCACCAGGCCACCGTGGACGCGATCAACAGCCTGACGCTGACCGACAGCACCGCGATCGGTGAGGCCGTGCTGACCAGCCTGCAGGCGGTACGCACGATCGACCCGGACGACCCGCCGCCCAGCCGGATCGTGCTGCTGTCCGACGGCGGCAACACCTCCGGCCGCCCGATCGACGAGGCCGCCGAGGCGGCGGTCCAGGCCGGCGTGCCGGTGTCGACGATCGCGTACGGGACTCCCGAAGGCACCGTGAACCTCGAAGGCCGGAACATCCCGGTCCCCGCCGACACCGAGGCGTTGCAGAGCCTCGCCGAGGCGACCAACGGCGACTTCTACGAGGCCGAGAGCGACGAGCAGCTACGCGACGTCTACTCCGACCTGCAGTCGTCGATCGGCTGGACCACCGAACCACGCGAGATCACCAACCTGGTGGCGGGAATCGCCCTGGTCACGGCGCTGCTTGCCGCACTGGCCTCGCTGCTCTGGTTCTCCCGTCTGCCCTGAGCAGTGAAGGAGCCCTCGATGAGCCCTCATCTCGGTCAACCGTTCCGCGGCCCGCACTACGCGCCCGGTCCACCCCCTGCGGCGCCGCTGCCTGCACCGGAGCCGCAGTACCCCTTCTCCGTCACCCCGGCTTCCGCTGGGTCGGCTCCCCCCTCTCCGGCCGCGGCACCTCAGGCCGGGGTGACGGTCCAACCACCTGCGAAGACGTCCGGTACGGCGGCCCGCCGTGGACGGGTCGTGGTCGCCAGCCTCGCGCTGTCGATCGTGGCCGGCGGGCTGGCCGGCGCAGTGACGGGATCGCGCGATCCCGAGTCCGCGGCGGTCGAACTGCCCCAGGCGGCCGCGCCACCCGCGGCCGAGCAGGGCTCGATCACGGCGGCGGCCGCGAGTGTGCTGCCCGGTGTGGTGTCGGTGCGGGCCGGCCGGGCGACCGGGTCCGGGTTTGCGATCGATCAGCAGGGTCACGTGGTGACCAACGCACACGTGGTGGAAGGAGCGAGCGATGTCTCGCTGGTGCTGTCGAACGGCCGCCGGGTCGACGCCGAGATCATCGGATCCGACGAGGACAACGACCTCGCCGTCCTCCAGGTCTCGACCGCCGACGCCGAGGGACTGCGTGCGCTCACGCTCGGCCGGTCCGCACAGCTGCGGGTCGGCGACCCGGTGCTGGCCGTCGGCTCACCGCTCGGCCTGGAAGGGACGGTGACCGCGGGGATCGTCAGCGCGGTCGACCGGCAGGCGCGGTTCGGCGACAACAACACCCGCCAGTCGGCGATCCAGACCGACGCCGCGATCAACCCGGGCAACTCCGGCGGCCCGCTGGTCAACTCCGCCGGTCAGGTCGTCGGCGTCAACACGGCGATCGCCACCCTCGGCACCTCGTCCCGCTCCGGCAACATCGGCATCGGCTTCGCCATCCCGGTGGACCGGATGAAGACCATCGTCGAAGGCCTGATCAACTGACCTGAAGAAGTGCCTCGGCAAGAGAAGTTCGGGCGTAAAGGACGAGGCGGCCCGAGCGGTGGGAAGTGACGAGCCCGGCGGCGCGGAGCGCACTCAAGTGCTGTGAAACGCCGCCGGGTGTCAGGCCGGTTCGCCCGGCCAACTCTGTCGTCGATCTCGGGCTGCCGAGCTGGTTCAGCAGCTCGGCCCGGGATCGGCCCAGTACGCCGGCCACCCCAGCCGGCGTCGGTCGCGTGGAGTCGTCCCAGAGCGTGGCGACTCCACGAGCCGGGTAGGTGAGTGTCGGCTGCCACGGCGGGATCGTGCTCGAGTACACGTTCGGCCAGACAAAGGCCGACGGCGTCAACAACAGTCCTTCACCGGCAAGCCGCCGTACACCTTGGAAGCGCCGGTGCCTGATGTGCAGCGAGTCGCCCCGCCACCGCACCGACTCGGCGAGATCGTCGAACAGCCCGGCCGGCCCGGCCAGTCCGAGTTGCCGGCCGCGATAACGCAGATCGTCTTCCAGCAAAGCGCGGATCCGCCCCCAGTGCGGTGCGATCGCCAGCTCCCAGTACGTGCGCACCTGCGCGGCAAGCAAGGCGATCCCGGCCGCTGGATCGGTGTACAGCTCGGCAACAGCCGCCGAAGGAAAATCGTTGGCCTTCGGCAACTGACGGGGAAGTTGCGCTTCTGCCAGCGAGCCGAGTGGATGGCTGCGCGCATACGCGAGTACGTCGAGATCGGCACGGACCTGCTCGGCCGGGACACGCTTCAGGGCGCCGAGATCCGCGTCGAGGTCGGAGAACGGGCTGTGCGGCGCCGGGGTGAGGAAGTCCGGGATGTACCAGACGGCCGGATCGACCAGATCGAACAGCAGGCCGAGGTCGGCGCCCGCGATCCGCTCCCGCGCCGTACGCGCCCAGCGGTCGTGGAAACGGTCCGGCCGCCGGGTCTTGAGCAGCCGGATGCTCGCGGCCACCTCCCACAGCGGCGAGACCGCGATCCGGGTCCGGGCCAGGTCGGCCACGGTGAAGGTGATCGTCAGCATTCAGCTCAGCCTAAATCAATTCAGTCGGCGCCCGAGCGGTCCGAGGGTTGAGCCCATGACGATGCGACTCAAGATCGGCGACCTGGACGTTCATCGACTCGGCTTCGGCGCGATGCGGCTGACCGGCTACCGGCCGGTGGCCGACCGGGCGGACGCGATCCGCGTGGCCCGGCGGGCGGTCGAGCTGGGCGTCGACTTCATCGACACCGCCGACGCGTACGGTATCGGGGCCAACGAGGAACTGCTCGCCGAAGCCCTGCACCCGTACGGCGACGTGGTGATCGCGACCAAGATCGGCCACACCCGCCCATCACCGCGCGAATGGATCCCGCTGGGGCGACCGGAGTACCTCAGGCAAGCGGCCGAGCTCAGCCTCCGTCGCCTGCGGGTCGAGCGGATCGACCTGCTGCAACTGCATCGCGTGGACCCGGCAGTCCCATTCACTGACCAACTCGGCGCGCTGGCGCAGCTCGTCGACGAGGGCAAGGTGCGGTACGTCGGCCTGTCCGAGGTGACCGTGGACCAGTTGCGGGAGGCGCGCCGGCACGTCGAGGTCGTCAGCGTGCAGAACCGCTACAACCTGACCGATCGCGGGCACGAACCGGTGCTGGACTACTGCACCACCGAAGGAATCGCCTTCATCCCGTGGGTCCCGATCGCGCTCGGCGAGCACGCCGGCTCGCGTGCGATGGCCGAGATCGCTGCCGAGACCGGAGCCACCGCCGCACAACTGTCGCTGGCGTGGTTGCTGCACAGGTCGCCCGTGGTCGTGCCCATCCCGGGCACGAGCTCCGCAGCCCACCTGGCCGAGAACGTCGCTGCAGCCGACGTACGCCTGACCACGGGCCAGCTGACGCGGCTCGAGGCCTATAACGGCTGACGCCTCTACAGTTGGTGGATGGTGTTCTTCGGTGGACTGCTCGGCCTGATCGGGCTGGCGACCCTGGTGTTTCGCGACGGCGAGATCGCCGGGTTGCCGGCGGTCGGGGTGGGTGTGGGCCTGCTCGTCGTCGGGGCGGTGGTGGCCGGGCTGGGCGTCGTACGGCGTCGGCGGCTGAAGCGCCGGCGGGCCGAGCGAGGCGAGCCGGAGCCGATCGGGGACGTGTTCGAGCGGGCTCGGGCGCTGCCGCGGCTGCTGCGTGCCGCGCGGCGCGGAGACTACCCCGGGTTGCCCACGAGCCGGATGGCGCTGTGGGGGCTGGCTGTGGTGTACCTGATCTCGCCGATCGACATCCTGCCGGAGTTGCTGCCGCTGCTCGGGATCGCCGACGACGCTGGCGTCGCGGTGTGGCTGCTCACGAGTGTGTCGACCGCGACGGGCCTCTACCTTCGTCACGAACGCGATCAGCAGCGAGCCAATCCGTGATGTCGGCCGCGGCCTCCTCGGGATACTCGTAGGCGAACAGTTGCAACGGATCGGTGGGTGGCGCTGACTCGTTGAGTCGCGTAGCCGCGGCGAGGAGTTGGCGGGCGGACGCCAGTACGAGCTCGGCTTGGGCGACCGCCTCCGCAGGGTCGTCCAACGTCACCGCCGACCGGGCGAGATCGGCGACTTCGCAGGCCTGGTAGGCCATTGCGAGCTGGGCGCGGTTCATCGGAACGCTCGCACGAAGAAGAGCACGGTCATCGCCACCGCAGTCGTGAGGACCAGCGTGCGCAGGAGTTTCGCGGGTATCCGGCGGACCAGGTGGGCGCCGGCGTAACCACCGACGACGGCGCCGGCCAGGAGCGCTGTCAGCTCCAGCGGCTGCTGCAGAACATCGGCAGCGAAGAGGAAGATGACGGCGGCGGTCAGATAGACGGCGGCGACCTGGATGACCCGCAGCGGGTTACCCCGGGCCGGGTCGAGCGACGTGGTCGCGGTCCAGAAGGCCAGCATCATCAATCCGACCGCACCACCGAAGTACCCGCCGTAGATCGACAGCAGGAACTGCCCGGCCAGGATCGCCACCGGCCCGGGCCGTCCGAGCCGCAGTGCTGCTGTCAGCCGCTTGCCGAACGCGAGGACGACGGTCGCGAACGCCAGCAACCACGGCATGGCCGCCTCGAACGATGCCGATGGCAACAACAGGAGCAACCCGGCGCCGATCGCCCCACCCAGCACGCTGGCCGTCGTCACGGCGGTCGTCGAGGGCTGCGCCAGCCCCTCGACCTCCCGCCGGTAGACCCAGGCGCTGGTCGCGTTCCCGGGCAAAAGGGCGACGGTCGTGGTCGCGTTCGCGGTTACCGGGGCCATGCCGCCGGCGACCAGCGCGGACAGTGCCACGAAGCTCCCGCCACCGCCGACGGCGTTGAGCGCGCCGGCGGCGACACCGGCCAGGAGGATCATCAGCACCCTTCGAGGATCACGGCTCGGCCGACGCTCCACAATGCGCGATCCCCGTAGTCAGCCTAAGGCTGAGACGTAGGCTGGAGACATGCGGTACGACCTGGACGACCTGCGGCTGTTCACCCTTGTCGCGGCAGAAGGCTCGATCACCAGTGGCGCGCGGGTGATGCACTTGAGTCTGCCTTCGGCGAGCGCGCGGGTCAGGGCGCTCGAGGTACAGGCCGGCGTACCGCTGCTCATCCGCGAGCGCCGCGGGGTCCGGCTCACTCCGGCGGGTGCCACGCTGGCCCGGCACGCCCGCGAGGTCCTGGCCGAGACGACCCGCCTCGACAGCGCGGTCGCGTCGTACGCCGTCTCCCGAACCGCCCCGATCCGCCTGGTCGCCGGTGGATCCGCGATGCACCAACTCGTGCCCGCCGCCCTCGCCACCTTCCTGCGCGACCATCCCGAGTACGACGTGAACGTGAGCGAACGCCGGACGATCCGCAGCGTCCGCCTGCTCGCCTCCGGAGAGGCCGACCTCGGCGTCATCCTGGACGACGAACCCACCAACCTCCGCACCGAACCGCTCGCCGACGACTCCCTGGTCGTGATCGGCCAAGCCGGCGGCGTCCTGTCCGGCCGCACCTCGATCGCGTACGCCGAGGTCGCCGAACATCCCCTGGTCGGCCTCGACCGCGGCTCCCCGCTCACCCAGTGGATGGACGACCGCCTCGGCCCACACGCACCGGCCCCGCGCTACCGGACCCTCGTCCCCACTCTGCACACCCTGATCACCCTCGCCACCGCCGGCGCCGGCCTGGCGATCGTCCCGCGCCGAGCCGTCGACGCCAGCACCGCCGTGGAGATCTGCCCGCTGCAGGACTCCTGGTCCACCCGCGCTCACCTGCTCTGCTACGCCGCGAACGCCCCCGAGCCCGCCCACCTGTTGGCATCCCACTTGCACTCCGCGGCGACGCGCTAGCGCTGCAGGCGGTGCGACATGCCGTCCAGCAGGTAGCTCAGACCCAGCTCGAACACCTCGTCGGCGGACCGGTGGTGGGCGTCGTGGATGGTCTTCTCGAGGGTGGGGTAGTGGCCGGCGGCGAACATCCGAGACAGATACGGGAAGGTCTTCGCCTGCCATTCCCGCTCGTTCTGCCCGGAGGCGCGTTCGGCGCGGCGCTCGGTGACCACCTTGCGCACGGCGCCGATCAGGTAGAGGTCGAGCGCCTCGATCACGCCCATCATCGTGTCGACGTCGTCGATCCCGGCAGCCCGGAGCGCGGACAGCGACGCCTCGGTGTGCGCGAGGGTCGCCGGGCCGAAGTGCGGGCGGCCGCCGAGCAGATCGGCGAACCACTCGTGCCGCAGGGCAGCGTCCCGGATCCCGTTCGCGATGGACCGCAGTACGTCGGCCCAGGTCGACCCGGTCGGCGCCGGGATCTCGCCGTACACGGCGTCGACCATGAGCTCGAGCAGTTCTTCCTTGGTGTCGACGTACCGGTAGAGCCGCATCGGGCCGGCGTCGAGCGCGCCGGCGACCTTGCGCAGGGACACGGCCTCCAGGCCTTCGGCGTCGGCCAGAGTGACCGCTGCCTGCACGATCCGCTCCCGGCTCAACGGGCTCGGGACCCGCCGCTCCGGCGGCTCGGGCCGCTCCCAGACGAGGGGATTGTCTGCCACGTCGGGAACGATACACTGGCTCTGGCGATACAGTGTATCGGAAAATACGGCGTATCGAGGAGAGCTCATCGTGATCGCGATCATCGGAGGCGGGCCCGGCGGCCTCACCCTCGCGCGAGTCCTGCACGTCCATGGCATCGACGCCGCCGTGTTCGAGCGCGACGCCGGACCGGAAGCCCGTCCCCAGGGCGGCATGCTCGACCTGCACACCGACACCGGCCAGGCTGCCCTGCGCACCGCCGGGCTCGAGCGGCAGTTCCTCGCGGTCGCGCGCCGCGAAGGGCAGGACATGCGGCTGCTGGATCACACCGGCACGCTGCTGCTCCAGGAGGACACCCCGGACGATGCGCCGTTGGCTCGCCCGGAGATCGACCGGGCGGATCTGCGGGATCTATTGCTCGCCTCGCTTCCGGTCGGCACAGTCCGTTGGGGCAGCGTCTTCAGTCATGCCGCGCCGCGAGCCGGTGGGTACGTCGTGCACTTCGCCGACGGCAGCGTGGTCGAGTGCGACCTGCTCGTCGGTGCGGACGGCGCCAACTCCCAAGTCCGCTCGCTGGTCACGGACGCCAAGCCCGTGTACGGCGGGAGCACCACACTCGACAGCGCCATCCACGATGCCGACCGCACCCAGCCCGAACTGGCCGCGATGGTTGGTCGCGGCAACTACTGGGTGTTCGGCCCGGACCGGCACCTGGCTGCCCAGCGCAACGGCGACGGCACCATCCGGCTCGGCATCTCGCTCCAGGGCGCCCCTGACCTCGACAGTGACCTGCTCGACGGCTGGCATCCGCAGATCCGTCGGCTGTGGGCCGCGCGGGACGAACCGATCGTGGTCCGCCCGGTGTACGTGCTGCCGGTCGGCCTGACCTGGCCGCGCCGGCCCGGTGTCACCCTGCTCGGTGACGCCGCCCATCTGATGCCACCGGTCGGAGAGGGGGCCAACCTGGCCATGCTGGATGCTGCCGATCTCGGTCGTGCCATCGCGGCACACCCGGGCGATCTGGATGCCGCGGTGGCGGACTATGAGCCGGCGATGCTGTCTCGTGCCGCCGAGACCGCGAAGAGATCCGCGGCGGTCGCGGAGCTGCTGACCGGACCGGACGCCGCGCACAAGGTACTGCGGTTCTTCCAGCCACAGGTCGTCGACTAGCGTGCGGGGGTATGAACGAACGCAGTGAGTTCATCATCAAGCACAGCCGCTTTGTGCCTCATCCGCGCCCGGAGCGAAGCGAGGACGTGGATGAGTTCGGATGAGGCGATTCCCCTGCAGGCGTTCAGTGCGTTGCTCCACAGCGAGAACGTCGCGACGGTCTGCAGAGCATTGAACATGTACCAGGTGGCCGCGTCGTACACGCGGTTGTCGGGAGGGAATCCGCTGGAGCCGCTCGGCGGTGAGGTGCGACAGGTTGCTCGGCAGGTGTTGTCGCGGCCCCCGATCGAGGGGGACGCGGAAGTGCGAGCGGCGTTCGATCACTTGAGCGCGCTGAACGTGCTCACGAGTCTCGCTGAGTCCGAGGATGGGGAGCTGATCGCGGACGTGCTGGAAGGCACGACGGATACGGACGTGCGGGCAACGGCTCTGCTTGCGGCAGCCGCCGTACCTGCTGATCCTGGTGCGCGGCTGCTCGGCGTGCTCGACGCGATGACGCAGGACGAGGCGCTCGACGAGCGGGACCGGGCGCGAGCGCATGCTGTGCGCGAAAAGCTGACGAGTCCTTAGGGTCGCTCGGATAGCGTGCAGGCATGCGCGCGCTGACAGTTGAAGAGGCCCGGCAACGGGCAGCAGACCTTGCAGTCCGGTCCTACCGGGTCGACTTCGACCTGACCGGGCCAGGCGACACGTTCGTCACCACGAGCCGGATCCGGTTCGGCGCGGCGAGCGACTCGACCTGGGTGGACGTGAAGCCCGAGCGGTTGCTCGCGGTCGAGCTGAACGGCGACGCGCTCGACGTCGGCCTGCTCGCGGAGGGCCGCTTCCCGCTGTCCGGTCTGCAGGCCGAGAACGACCTCGTGGTGACTGCGGAGCTGAAGTACTCCGTGGACGGCGAGGGCCTGGTGCGGTCGGTGGACGCGGCCGACGGGCGGGTCTACACGTACGGGATGTCGTCGCTCGAGTCGGCGCCGCGGTACTACCCGTGCTTCGACCAGCCCGACCTCAAGGCGCCGTACACGGTGACGGTGAAGACGCCGGTGGACTGGGTTGTGCTGGGCAACGGCGCGGCGACGCAGGTCGCTCCGGGGCAGTGGGAGCTGGCCGAGACCAAGCCGCTGTCGTCGTACTTCGTCACCATCGTGGCCGGCCCGTACCACCTGATCCGCAGCGAGTACGACGGGATCCCGCTCGGGCTCGCCTGCCGGCAGTCGCTGAAGGAGCACCTGGAGCGGGACGCGGCGGACCTGTTCCGGACCACCGGGCAGGCGTTCGACGAGTACCACCGGATGTTCCGGCGCCGGTACCCGTTCGGCGAGTACTGGCAGGTGTTCGTGCCGGACTTCAACCTCGGCGCGATGGAGAACCCGGGCTGCGTGACGTTCGCGGACCACCTGGTCTTCCGCAGCAAGGTGACCGAGGCCGAGCGCAGCACCCGGGCGCGGATCGTCGTGCACGAGATGGCGCACATGTGGTTCGGCGACCTGGTCACGATGAAGTGGTGGAACGACATGTGGCTGAACGAGTCGTTCGCCGAGTACATGGCGCACCGGGTGTCCGAGCACGCCACCGACTACCAGGGCAACTGGACCGACTTCGGATTCGTCCGCAAGTGGTGGGGGATGCAGACCGACCAGAGCAGCTCGACCCACCCGGTCGCGCCGGACAGCCCGAAGGACGCGCGGCAGTCGCTGAACGACTTCGACGGCATCTCGTACGCCAAGGGCGCTGCCGTGCTCAAGCAGCTCGCGAAGTACCTCGGCGACGACGTGTTCCTGAAGGGCGTCAACGCCCATTTGGAGGCGCACGAGTACGGCAACGCCGACCTGCACGAGTTCATCGCCAAGCTGAATGAGGCCGGCGCCAGCGACCTGGACAGCTGGTCCGAGCAGTGGCTGCGGACCTCCGGTCTGGACACCATCACCGCCGAGCGGACGCCGGCCGGCGTCGTCCTGCGCCGGACCAGCCCGGACGGATCCCGCCGCCCGCACAAGCTGAGCGTCCGCGGGTACGACGAGACCGGCGCGTCCGGCACCGTCGACGCCATCCTCGACGGCGACACCGTGGAAGTTGCCCTGAGCAATCAGGTGGTGGTTCCGGACGCCGACGACGACACCTGGGCGAAGATCCGGCTCGACGCGACCAGCCTGGCGAACCTGCCCGCCGTACTGCCGACGATCGAGGACGGCGCCACCCGCGCAGTGATCTGGAACTCGGTCCGCGACGCCACGGCCGACGCCGAGCTGGACCCGCGGCAGGCGCTCGAGCTCTTCGCCACCGCGATCCAGCACGAGGACAGCGACATCGCGGTCGGCTCCCTGGTGCGTTGGCTGCAGGAGCGGGTGCTCGGCGGCTACCTTCCGTACGACGAGTCGCGCGCAGTCGTCGCCGATGCCCTGAGCAACAAGCTCGCAGCGACCGAGCCGGGCGGCAGCCTGCAACTCGCGACCGTGCGTGGCTTCATCGCGACCAGCGACGACGCCGGCCTCCTGCAGTCCTGGCTCGACGGCAAGCAGCTCCCGCCGGGGCTGGACATCGACGCCGATCTGCGCTGGGCGCTGGTCCTGAGGTTGGTCCGGCTGAATGCGCTCGGCGGCGACGCGATCGACGCCGAGCTGGCCCGCGACACCTCGACCGAAGGGGTCAACCACGCTGCCCGCTGCCGGTCCGCGCTGGCGGACGGCAAGGAGGCCGCGTGGACTCGGATCATGACCGATCCGGCGATCGGGGTGAAGGAGTTGCTGGCGGCGGCCGAGGGCTTCTGGCATCCCGGTCAGGCGGCGGTCACCGCGCCGTACGTGGACCGGTTCTTCACCGACATCCATCGGACCGCCGAGATCAGGGCCGGCATGGTGGTGGCGCTCGCCGCGCAGCGGATCATGCCGGAGTTCGTGATCGAGCCGGAGCTGCTGGCCCGTGCCGAGGTGCTGGCGGCGGACGAGACGGCTGCCCCGGGCATCCGGCGGCAGGCGGCTGACTTCGCCGACAACCTCCGGAAGGCGGTCACGGTACGACGCACCTTCGGCTAGCCTGACTACACAATGTGTCTCCCCGAGTCTGAGGAGTCACCGACTGCGTTGGTCCAGGATTCTCGCTGTCTCAGTGGACGGTGAGTCGCTCGGCGACGGCCTTCCGGGCCTGGTGGATCCGGGCCTTCACCGTGCCCAGCGGGACGTCGAGCTCGTCGGCGATCTCGGCGTACGAAAGGGCCCCGAGGTCGCGAAGGACCAGCGGTTGGACGAGCTGCGGGTGGCTCGACTCGAGGTTTTCCAGGGCCTCCAGCAGGTCCAGCCGTGAACCGGCGATCACCGACGTGGTGCGCGGGTCGACGGCCTCCGGCAGCACCTCGGCGGACTGCTCCACCGACCGCCGCTTGAGCGAGCGGTAGGTCTGCCGGGCCTGGTTGGTGGCCACGATCGTCACCCACCCCGCGAAGCTGCCGGTGCCCTTGAAGGTGTGGATCTTGTTCGCCACCTGGAGCAGGGTGTCCTGGACCGCCTCCTCGGCGTCCTCGTGGTACGGCAGGAACTTGGCCACCCGCCGCTGTACCTGCGGCCGGATCGCCTTCAGCAGTTCCGGTACCACCGATTGGTCCCCCGTCGCGGCGCGTGCCGCGAGTTGCTCCAACTCCTCGTTCATGCTCCCCCAGAGTGGTGTTCGCCTGACGGCCCGGCTGTGATCGACAATAGCCCGGATGGATGTCATCGGGAGGTACCGGCTGCAGGACAAGATCGGCGCAGGCGCGTTCGCGACCGTCTGGCGTGGGTTCGACGACGACCTCGACGTCGACGTGGCCGTCAAGGTCCTCGCGGACAACTGGGCGTCGCGCGCCGACGTGCGGGAGCGTTTCCTGTCCGAGGCGCGGCTGATGCGCCGGATCGCCAGCGACCGGGTGGTCCGGGTGTTCGACCTCGGCAAGCTCGACGACGGCCGCCCGTACTTCGTCATGGACTACATCGGCGGTGGCACGCTGGCCGACATCCTGCGGTTCGGGCCGCTGGAGCCGGCTGACGCATTGTGGTGGGGCGCCGATCTGGCCCGTGCGGTCGCGGCTCTTCATGGCGAGGGCGTCGTACACCGCGATGTCACCCCGGCGAACCTGCTGCTCCGGCCCAACCAGGGTGACGAGTCGGGCGGTGGAACCCACCGGATCGTGCTGGCCGACCTCGGCCTGGCCAAGCGGGCGGCGGAGGCCTCCGGACTGACCCAGGCTGTCGGGACGCCGTCGTACATGGCGCCCGAGCAGGGGCGGGGTGACGGTGGGTTCGACGAGCGGGCGGACATCTACGCGGTCGGCGCGGTGACGTACGCGCTGCTCACCGGGCATCCGCCGTACTCAGCCGGCTCGATCAGCGACGTGCTCAACCGGGATCCCGACCTGCCGCCGCCGAGCCTGCGGTCGACCCTGCACGACGCGGTCGGGCCGCTGGACGACGTGATGGCGCGGGCGCTCGCGTACCACGTCACCGACCGTTGGGAGCGGGCCGACACCCTCGCCGAGCGGCTGGAGGTGGAGGCGTACCGGCTCGAGCAGGAGGCGCCGCTACGCGCGATGGAGCGGACCCAAATCAGCGAAGAAGACGACGACCTCCCGACCACAGTCGCGACGGAGGCCCCTCCAGTACGGCGAAGCCGTCGCGGCCGAGCCTTGTTCCTGCTGGCCCTCCCGATCGTCTTCGTCCTCGCCGGCGCCGGCGGCTGGTACCTGTTCGGACGGTGAGACGCGGGGATCCGTCTCAGCGCTTGGCTGCTTAGAGTAGTTGCATGGCTACTCATCGCAGTATCCTGGCGCTCGGGGTTGCTGCGCTTCCGACACCAGCTACGACGATCCGGGTCTCACCTTGCAGGCCAAGATCAAGTGGAAGTTTCGTCACGATCACGGCGCCGGTCTCGTGTTTCCCGGACCCCAATCCGGCGCTCGCTCGAACCGTCGTTCGCTGACCCTTGCCCGCCGCTAGCCTGCGACCGGGTCAACCGAGAGGGTGGGAGTGCTGATGCGGACGAGTGGGCTCGTGGGTGTGGTGGTCGGGTCGCTGCTACTGGTCGGGTGTGGGTCGACCGAGCAGCGAGTCGCGACGTCGGGGAGTAGCCCGAGTGCAAGCAGTACGACGCCGTCCGCGACCACAGCCCCGTTGTCGCCCAAGGCGGAGTACCAGAAGAAGCTGACCCAGATGGACGTGCGGCTGTCGGTCGCGTACGAAGGTCTGGTCACGATCACGGACCCGAGCAAGCTGGGCGACAAGCGCTCGAACCTCAACCTGGCCGTGACGATGGAGACCCACACCATGACGGTCCTCCAGCCGCCCGCGGAGGCGGCGGCCGCGCACCGGGCGCTGCAGCAGGCGCTCACTGCCCTGAACACGTCGATGGGTAGCTTCGACGTCAAGTGCGCAGGCTTGGCGCTGACCGTGCAGGGGATCCAGCGGGGGATGGAAACCAAGCTGCGGCCGGCCCTCAACCAGCTGGCGAAGCTCGGCCTGCGGGCCGGTACCTTCCTGCCGAAGAAGTTGCCGCCGGCCCCTGTCATCACTCGCCCGGACAACGGGACCACGATCGTCCGCAGCGGCTCCCGGGGCGCCGGCAGGCTCCGCGTGGACAACGCCGGCACCGCCGATGTCGCGGTGTCGGTCGTCACCGGCGGCAAGCCGGCTTCGCCGCACGTGATGACGTACGTGCGAGCCGGCAAGGTAGCCACCGTGAGCGGGATCCGGGGCGGCTACCAGCTGTACTTCAAGTCCGGCGCCGACTGGAACCCGAAGACCCGCCAGTTCACCGACTCCTGCACCTTCCAGAAGTTCGACCAGCCGTTCCCCGCCAACCAGAGCTGGCAAATCAGCCTCAAACCAGTCATCGGCGGCAACGCCTCGACAAGCGAAGTCGACGGCTACTAGGCGGGTGGTGGCTGGCGGGGTTTGTGGTCGGTGGCGGGTTGCAGCACGTCAGCGGTGACATATCCCGCCAGCGGGGCACGCCCGCCGGGGTTTGCCCGGTATTTGGGCGGTTTCGTCCGCATCTTGGGCCCTTGGGAGTCCGGCGGGGGCTTGCGCAGGAAGTGGGGACCTGGGACAGGGTGTCTGCTGTTCAAGGGTCCCAGAGGCTGTTCAAGGCGCCGAATGCCGGCGAGTTGTTGCCTGCGGCAACTGCATGGTCTCGAAGGGACGGCGGATCAGTACGTCACGGTGATGCGCTGGGTGGCGGGGGTGATGGTGACCTGGCCGCCGTACGGGAGGACTTGCTGGGGGTCGGTGTGGCCTATGTCCAGGCCCTTTACGACCAGGGCGGAGGGGTTGTACTCGGTTAGGGCGCGGTCGACGGCGAGGTACTGGCCGGTGACGTAGGCGACGGCTTCGGCGGGGGTTGTGTGGTGGTCGAGGGCCCAGGACTTCGGGCGGCCCCAGAGGACTGCGTCGAAGCGTTCCAGTAGACCGCGTTCGCCGAAGTTGCGGAGGATTCGGTAGACCTGCTCCGCCGTCGGCATCTCCTCGCTGGTCTCCAGGAACAGCACGCCGTCGTAGGAGTCGACCGGTCGCATCCACCGGTTCGCGGACAGCTGCCAGTCGAGGATCTCGAGGCAGCCGCCCCACAGCCGCCCGCTGACCGGCTCTGAACCGCTCCAGGTCCACCCGGTGCCGTCGAACAGCTCCGGCTCGGTCTCCAGTACGGACGGGTCGGCCCAGTCGCGGTCGTGGTCGGTCCAGCCGGTGGCCGGGGTCAGGTCGAAGTCGCCCGGCGTGAACAGCGCGGCCCGCAGCGAGCGCTCGCTGTCCGGGTGCATCGCGCCGCCGCGGCCGAACTGCACCATCACGCTGCCGCCGTGGTACGCCGGCAACCCGTGGAAGTACAGGAAGTTGAGCAGGTTCGTGTTGTCGCTGTACCCGTAGAACGGCTTCGGGTTCGCGCGGAACACCTCCGGATCGAGGTGCTTCAGCACGGTGAGCTGGTCGTCGCCGCCGATACTCGCGATCACCGCGCGAATCGACGGATCCGACCAGGCTGCGTGCAGATCCGCCGCCCGCTGCTGCGGCGTCGTCCCGAGCTTGCGGGTGGTCGGATACTCGACCGGCTCCAGCTCCCAGGACCGCAGCCGCTGCAGCCCGAGCTCGTACGGCGCCGGGAAGAGCTCGGGCAGTCCACCGGACGGCGAGACGATCGCGACCCGGTCACCAGGCTGGACCATTCAGACTCCGATCGGGTGCCAGACGGTCTTCAGTTCCAGGTACTGCGTGAGGCGGGACAGCCCCGGAGACTCCGACCAGTCCTCCTCGGCGGGCCGCCGTACCCGCTTGAGGTTCTCCGCCGCGGCGGCCTCCAGGTCACGGGCCTCGTCGGCGTCCTCGATCCCGCACAGGTCGATCGCGTTGACGTCGAGGTGCGACGCCAGCCACGGGCCGATCTCGGACGCGGACCCGGTCAGGATGTTGACCACGCCACCCGGCAGGTCGGAGGTCGCCATCACCTCGCCGAGCGTGACGGCCGGCAACGGACGCTCGTACGACGAGACCGCGACGACCGTGTTGCCGGAGACGATCGCGGGCGCGATCACGCTGGTCAGGCCGAGCAGGCTGGAGTCCTGCGGTGCCAGCACCGCGATCACACCGGTTGCCTCAGGCAACGAGAAGTCGAAGTACGGGCCGGCCACCGGGTTGCTGGAGCCGACCACCTGGGCCAGCTTGTCGGCCCAGCCGGCGTACCAGACCCAGCGGTCGATGGACGCGTCGACGACCGCGCGCGCCTTGGCCGCCGACAGGCCCTCGGACGCGGCGACCTCGGAGCTGAACTGGTCGTGCCGGCCCTCCATCACCTCGGCGATCCGGTACAACACCTGGCCCCGGTTGTACGCCGTCTTGCCGGACCAGCCGCCGAACGCCTTCCGGGCCGCGACCACCGCGTCCCGGGCGTCCTTGCGGGAGGCTTGGGACGCGTTCGCGAGGAACCGGCCCTTGGCGTCGTTCACGACGTACGACCGTCCGGACTCGCTGCGCGGGAAGGCGCCGCCGACGTACAGCTTGTAGGTCTTGCGCACCGCGAGCCTCTGGTTGTCCTTAGTGGGCAAGGTAGGCCTCCAGACCGTGGCGACCGCCCTCGCGGCCGTAGCCCGACTCCTTGTAGCCGCCGAACGGCGAGGTCGGGTCGAAGCGGTTGAACGTGTTCGCCCAGACCACGCCGGCGCGCAGCTGGTTCGCCATCCACAGGATCCGGGAGCCCTTCTCGGTCCAGATCCCGGCGGACAGCCCGAACGGGGTGTTGTTCGCCTTCTCCACCGCCTCGGCCGGGGTCCGGAAGGTCAGCACCGACAGCACCGGGCCGAAGATCTCCTCGCGGGCGATCCGGTGCGCCTGCGACACCCCGGTGAAGACGGTCGGCGGGAACCAGTAGCCCTCGGCCGGCAGCTCGCACTCCGGCGACCAGCGCTCGGCGCCCTCGTCCTCACCGATCTGGGACAGCTCGCGGATCTTGGCCAGCTGGGCCGAGGAGTTGATCGCGCCGATGTCGGTGTTCTTGTCCAGCGGGTCGCCGACCCGCAGCGTGCTCATCCGGCGCTTCAGCCGGGCCAGCACCTCGTCGTACACGCTCTCCTGGACCAGCAACCGCGAACCCGCGCAGCAGACGTGGCCCTGGTTGAAGAAGATGCCGTTGACGATGCCCTCGATGGTCTGGTCGATCGGCGCGTCCTCGAAGACGATGTTCGCCGCCTTGCCGCCGAGTTCGAGCGTGATCTTCTTGTCCGAGCCCGCGACCGCCTTGGCGATCGAGCGGCCGACCTCGGTCGACCCGGTGAACGCGACCTTGTCCACGTCCGGGTGCTCGACCAGCGCCTGGCCGGTGCGCCCGGCGCCAGTGACGATGTTCACCACACCGGGCGGCAGGTCGGCCTGCTGGCAGATCTCCGCGAACGCCAGCGCGGTCAGCGGAGTCGTCTCGGCAGGCTTCAGTACGACGGTGTTGCCGGCTGCCAGCGCGGGCGCGATCTTCCAGGCCAGCATCAGCATCGGGAAGTTCCACGGGATCACCTGGCCGGCGACCCCCAGCGGCTGCGGGTCCTCGCCGGCGCCGGCGTACTCGAGCTTGTCGGCCCAGCCCGCGTAGTAGAAGAAGTGCGCGGCCACCAGCGGGATGTCGACGTCGCGCGACTCCCGGATCGGCTTGCCGTTGTCGAGCGACTCCAGCACGGCCAGCTCACGGGAGCGTTCCTGGATCAGCCGGGCGATCCGGAACAGGTATTTCGCCCGGTCCCGGCCGGCCATCGGGCCCCAGACCTTGTCGAACGCTTTACGGGCCGCCTTGACTGCTTTGTCGATGTCGGCCGGCCCGGCCTCGCTGACCTCGGCGAGCACCTCCTCCGACGCCGGGCTGACGGTCTTGAACGGCTTCCCGTCCGTCGCCTCGACGAACTGGCCGTTGACGAAGAGCCCGTACGACGACCTGATGTCGACGATGGCCCGTGACTCGGGAGCCGGTGCGTACTCGAATCTGCTCATGCCTCAGTCCAGCGTGAAGTAGTCGGGTCCGGGGTAGTGCCCGGTGGCCAGCTTGGTGCGTTGCATCAGCAGGTCGTTCAGCAGGCTGGACGCGCCGAAGCGGAACAGCTCCGGGTCCAGCCAGTCCGGTCCGGCCGTCTCGTTGACCGTGACCAGGTACTTGATCGCGTCCTTCGCGGTCCGGATCCCGCCGGCCGGCTTGACGCCGATGTGCAGGCCGGTGGCCTCGTGGTAGTCGCGGACCGCCTCGAGCATGATCAGCGTCACCGGCAGCGTGGCCGCGGGGGACACCTTGCCGGTCGAGGTCTTGATGAAGTCCGCGCCGGCCAGCATCGCCAGCCAGGACGCCCGCCGGACGTTGTCGTAGGTGACCAGCTCACCCGTCTCCAGGATGACCTTCAGGTGCGCGTCCCCGGCCGCCTCGCGGATCGCGGTGATCTCGTCGAAGACCATCGCGTACCGCCCGGACAGGAAGGCGCCGCGGTCGATCACCATGTCGACCTCGTCGGCGCCCGCGGCGACCGCGTCCTTGGTGTCCTGGACCTTGATCGCCAGGCTGGAACGCCCGCTGGGGAAGGCGGTTGCGACACTCGCCACGTTGATCCCCGAGCCCTGCAGCTCGCGCTTCGCGGTCGCCACCAGGTCCGGGTACACGCAGACCGCGGCGACCTGCGGGGTGCTCGGGTCGGCCGGATCGGGCCGGCGCGCCTTCGCGCACAGCGCCCGGACCTTGCCGGGAGTGTCCTGGCCCTCCAGCGTGGTCAGGTCGATCATCCGGATCGCCAGGTCGAGTGCATACGCCTTGGCGGTGGTCTTGATCGACCGGGTGCTCAGCGTGGCGGCCCTGGCCTCGGCGCCGACCTGGTCGACGCCCGGCAGGCCGAGCAGGAACCGGCGCAGCCGGTCCTCGGACGAGGTCACGTCGGCCAACGAGTCGACGCCGCTGTCGAGTGTGGTCACGTCCGGCAGTCTACGGCGACCAGATCACGATCCGTACTCCACTGTGGGGTGGGTGACCGGTCGCCGGTTACGTTGTGCGGGTGAAGCAGAAGCCGTCGGAGCGCGAGCAGTACCTGTCCACGTCGAACCGGATCACCGGGGTGATCGTGATGGTGATCGGCGCGGCCGGCCTGCTCGACATCGTGCTGGAGTGGCGGACCGTGACCGGTCTGCTGGTTGCCGCCGTGATCGGCCTGCTGATGATGCTCGCGTACGTCGGCCTGGTCCGGCCGTCGGTCACCCTCAGCCCCGACAACATCCTGCTGCGTAACCACCTCCGCGACCAAACGATCCCGTGGAACAAGGTCACCGGAGTCGACGTCACCGACATCCTCCGCGTGCACACCGCGGACTTCCGTTACCGCGCGCCCGGCGTCCAGGTCGTCATGCGTGATCTCCGCAAGCAGCGCGTCGGCGGCCGCAAGCTCTCCGACGACAGCTCGATCTCCCGGGCCGACTTCGTGGTGGACCGGATCGAGACCCATATGGAGCAGTACGGCAAGAAGGCCGAGGGGGAGATCGTCACCTCCTGGGCCCGTCCTGAGCTGGCTATCGTGGCTGTGCTGGCGGTCGTCGCCGTACTGGCCGCCCTGTTGCGCTGACCGGGGCGGGACGCAGATGCCACCGCTGTCCCGTCGCACGCTGATCCGCACCGGCGTGGCCGCGGCGGTCACCGGTGTCGCGACCGTGGCCGCGGTGGAGACCGGAGTGATCCCCGGTCGCGCTCGCGTGCACGACGTACTCGGGCTGACCGGGCCGGATGGCGTCGTACCCGATGTGCCTGGTGGGCCGGTCGAGTCGGGCACGTTCGAGTCGTTCGGACGCCGTACGACGGTGGGCTACAGCGTGATCTATCCCGACGGCTACGGGCCGTCCGCGGCGCTTCCCGTCGTACTCGTGCTGCATGGGCGTGGCGGCGACCACACGTCGGCGGTCAACGACCTCGGCATCGATCGCTACCTGACCGCCGCAGTGCAAGCCGGTACGCCGCCCTTCGCGCTGGCAACTGTGGACGGTGGGCGGGACACCTACTGGCATCGACGTTCCGGCGGTGAGGATCCCGGGTTCATGCTCGACCAGGAATTCCTTCCCCTGCTGGCGAAACTCGGCCTGGACACCTCGCGCTACGGCCTGCTCGGCTGGTCGATGGGCGGGTACGGCGCACTGCTCTGGGTCGCGCTGCACTACTGGCAGCGTCGTGTCCGGCCGGCCACCCGCGCGGTCGCGGTCGGTGCCCTCAGCCCGGCGCTCTGGCGTCGCTACGAGGACACCACACCCGGTGCGTTCGACGACCAGGGCGACTTCGAGATCAGCCAGGTGTTCGGCCGCAAGAGCGGGTTCCGGGATGTTGCCGTGCGCATCGATTGCGGCCGGGACGACCCGTTCGCCGAGGCCGCGGAGGACCTGCGGACCGAGCTCGGAGCGACCGGTGGTGTGCAGCTGGGCGCGCACACGGCCGGCTACTGGCGCCGCATGCTCCCTGACCAGCTGAGGTTTCTCGGCGCCCGAGTTGCCGATTAGCGGGAACTCCCGGTCCATTCGCGGCGTCAGAGCCCGTGTTCAGCCTGGGATGGCCCCCTGCGCACTCCAGGATGTGCACGACAGGTCCCTAATTCTCGAGAGTGGAGATCATGCTCAACCTCTCCCGCAGCACCCTGCGTGGTCTGACCGGCGTCGCCGCCGTCACCGCCCTCGCAGCCTTCGCAGTACCGAACGCGCACGCCGTGCCGGCCGCGAACCCGTCCTACCCGGCCCTGCCGCAGCCGGCCGAGACCCCGAACCAGGTGGTCGGCACCCCGCCGGCGGGCGAGGGCCTGACGACCATGGCGTCCTCGCCGACGACCATCGTCCGCTACAACCGGCTCTACAGCACCCCGGCGATCACGCCGTCGAAGTGCAAAGAGGTCAACGTCTCACTGCGCACCCAGGCGGGCGTGGCGTCGTACGCCACCCAACTCTGGACCTGCATGTACGCGGCTTGGGCCGTTCCGCTGAAGGCAGCCGGCGCGGCATACAAGGTGAAGCCGAAGCTGTCCGTGCACAGCGGCACCAAGATCGCCACCGACTGCGGGACCGTCAACAACACCACTGGCTACTACTGCAGCGGGCGTGGCGGTGTCATCTACATCCCGGCCGCCTACATCATGCAGACCTGGGGCCAGAACCCGACGTACGCGCGGGCGTGGCTGACCCAGATGATGTCGCACGAGTACGGTCACCACGTGCAGTTCCTGACCGGCATCCTGAACGCGTCCTGGACGCGTCAGCTGTCGTTCACCACCAACTCCGCGCGGCTCGAGGAGAGCCGTCGCCGTGAGCTGCAGGCTTCCTGCCTGGGCGCGGCCTACGTCGGCGCGAACAAGCGGTACTACCCGATGGCCGGCGGCCTGCTGACGCAGTACAACTACCTGATCAGCCACATGGGCGACCAGCCGGGCGGCGTCCGCGACCACGGCTCGCCCAAGAACCACGCGTTCTGGTCGACCGCGGGCTTCAACGCGAGGCACACCTACACCGTCGCGGGCAACTGCAACACGTTCAACGCGTCGTCGACGTACGTCGCCTGACCCGCTGGACGTTCTAACGTAACTCAGCCGCCTGGTACGCGTTGGCGTACCGGGCGGCTGTTGCGTTTTGCCGACACGTGCACGATCTGCGATCGTGTGGTTACTTGTTTCGGGCTCGCACGCCTTACAGTTCTGAGTCGAGCAGTCTCACGGCAGGAGTCAAGGACAGTGAACTACGACGAGTTCAACACCGAGTACGCCAAGGTGCTGGACAAGATCAAGAGCGGCAGGTGCAGCTGGTCCGAGCTGTCCGGTCACGTCTCGCGGCTGCGTCAGGCGACCGCGGGGATCACCGTGCCGGTGGAGCGGACCCAGGTCGACCACGACCTGGCGGCGCTGAGCCAGATGGTCGACATGTCGCGGCGGACCAACGACAAGGAAGACGTCTGGACGGTCACGTCCGAGGCGATCCGCCGGGCCAGCAGCCAGGAGGGCTCGGTCGCGGACCGGATCGCCCGGATCGACGCGAGCATCGCCGAGATCGCCAACCTGGCGAACCGGAACCCGGACGAGCGCGACGCGCTGATGCAGTCGACCAGCACGCTGCGCATCCTGCACTCGTCGCTGCAGGCGTCGCTCCGCGCCGAACAAGCCGAAGCCGCGGCGGCCGCCGCCCGCTGATCCTCGTTCCGGGAAGCTACCCGCCAGGTGCTCCCGGTACGTCGAACGTCAGCCGCTGACCCTGGACGGTCGAGCGGCTGACGTTTCCGTGCGTTCTACAGGCCCAGTGCTGTTGAGAGCGACTGCTTGACCGTAGCCAGGTCCGTCGCTGCCTGCTCGCGGGCGGCGGCGACGTCGGCGGTGACCGGGATGACGACCTCGAGGTAGCACTTGAGCTTCGGCTCGGTGCCGGACGGGCGCACCACCACGCGGGCGCCCTCGGACAGCGTGTAGCGCAGGCCGTCGGTCGGCGGCAGGGTCTCGGAGCCCTCGCTGAGGTCGTCCACCCGCTCGACCGTGTGACTGCCCAGCGACGTCGGGGGAGTTGCCCGCAGCCGCTCCATCGCGGTCTTGATCAGCGACAGGTCCTCCACCCGCACCGACAGTTGGTCGGTGGCGTGTAGGCCATGCTTGACGGCGAGGTCGTCGAGCAGGTCCAGCAGCGTGCGCCCCTCCGACTTCGCCCGGGCCGCCAAGTGCAGCACCCGGACCAGCGTCGACACGCCGTCCTTGTCCTTCACCGCCACCGGGTCGACGCAGTAGCCCAGCGCCTCCTCGTAGCCGAAGACCAGCCCCGGCACCCGTCCGATCCATTTGAATCCGGTGAGTGTCTCGACGTACTCGACGCCGTGTGCGGCCGCGATCTTGCCGAGCAGCGACGACGACACGATCGAGCACGCGGCGACGCCGTCGGGCCGGGACGACAGCAGGAACTCGCCGAGCAAACCACCCAACTCGTCCCCGCGCAGCATCCGCCACCCGCCCTCGGCCGCGGAATCCGGTACGGCGACCGCACACCGGTCCGCATCCGGGTCGTTGGCCACCGCGAGGTCGGCGTCCATCGACCGGGCCAGCTCGAGCGCCGCGTCGATCGCACCCGGCTCCTCCGGGTTCGGGAAGGACACGGTCGGGAAGTCCGGATCCGGATCCGCCTGCGAGGCGACCACCGACGGTACGGCGAACCCGGCCCGCGCGACCGCGTCCTCGACCAGCGACCGCCCGACGCCGTGCAGCGGCGTGTAGGCCACGGTCAGCTCGCGGGGCGCGTCCGCCGGCACCAGCTCGGCGATCCGGTCCAGGTAGGCGTTGATCAGCTTGTCGCCGGTGGTCTGCCAGTCGTCGCCGCGCGGCACCGAGTCCAGGTGGCCGACCGCGGCGATGGCGGCGGCGATCTCGGCGTCCGCCGGCGGCACGATCTGCGATCCGTCACCCAGGTAGACCTTGTAGCCGTTGTCCTGCGGCGGATTGTGCGACGCGGTGACGACCACGCCGGCCACGGCGTTCAGGTGCCGGATCCCGAAGGCGACCACCGGCGTCGGGGCCGGGCGGTCCAGGAGTACGGCGTCCAGGCCCGCGCCACGGACCACGGCGGCGGTGTCCTGCGCGAACACGTCGGACTTGTGCCGGGCGTCGTACCCGATCAGGACCGGGCCGTTGGTGAGGCCTTTCGCCTTCAGGTAGGCGCAGAGACCGGCGGCGGCGCGGATGACCACGACCCGATTCATCCGGTTCGGCCCGGCGGCGACGGCTCCGCGGAGTCCCGCCGTACCGAACTCGAGGGTGCCGGCGAAGCGGTCGGCCAGCTCGGCCGTGACATCGGCCCTGTCGCCGGCGTCGAGGAGCGCCCGGAGCTCGGCGCGCGTGTCGGGGTCGGGGTCCTCGCTCAGCCAGGCTTCGGCGGCGGTCCTGAGGTCATCATTGACGGTCACAACCGCAAGATAGCTAATGTCCAGACGACTGGCAGGGGCGCGCGCGGAGGTCGGCGACGTAGTCGTCCGGCGCGCCGGCGGCCTCGGCGGCCTCGGCGAGGATGCCCAGGTAGCGGGCCGACGGGAGACCGCCCTCGTAGGCGTTCAGGACGTACATCCAGGCCAGCTGCTCGCCGTCCAGGGTCTGCACCCGGACCTGGATCTTGCGGTAGACGCCCTGGTCGATCCACTCCCACTCGTCCAGCCGCTCGACGTCCTTGGGGTGGATGTCGTACAGGGCGACGAAGACCTGGTTCGCCGGGTCGGCGGGGTCCTCCACGACGGTGGCCATGGCGCCCTCCCAGCCGAGCTCCTCACCGCCGAAGGTGAGCCGCCAGCCGGTGATCCACCCGGTCCCACGCAGGGGGGAGTACGGGCACCGCTCGGCCATCAGGTTCGGGTCCAGATTCGACGCAAACGCGGCGTACAGGGTCACGACGACACAGGATACGGAAGAATGGCCTCCCGTGGCGCGAGTTGTGATCATCGGAGGCGGTCCAGGCGGGTACGAAGCGGCGAGTGCGGCCGCCCAGCTCGGGGCGGAGGTGACGGTTGTCGATTCCGACGGAATCGGCGGTTCCGCGGTGCTCACCGACTGCGTTCCGAGCAAGACGCTGATCGCGACGGCCGAGGTGATGACCGAGGTCGAGGAGGCCGGCCGGCTCGGTGTCCGGCTCGAGGACGGCGACGAGGATCCAGCGAACTCCGTGCGTGTCGACCTCTCCGTCGTCAACCAACGGGTCAAGCGGCTGGCCGCCGCGCAGTCCGACGGCATCACCCGGCGGCTGGACCGGGACAAGGTGAGGATCATTCAGGCGCGCGGCCGGCTCGACGGGCCGGAGACCGTGGTGGCCGGCGACGAGCGGCTGGACGCGGACGTCGTACTGATCGCCACCGGGGCGCGGCCGCGGATCCTCAAGGGCTCGGAGCCTGACGGTGAGCGGATCCTGACCTGGGAGCAGGTGTACGAGCTCGAGGAGCTGCCCGAGCGGCTGATCGTGGTCGGGTCCGGTGTCACGGGCGCCGAGTTCGCCAGCGCGTACGACGCTCTGGGCAGCGACGTCGTCCTGGTGTCGTCGCGGGACCGGGTGCTGCCCGGCGAGGACGCGGACGCGGCCGCCGTACTGGAGGACGTGTTCAAGCGGCGTGGGCTGACGGTGCTGGGCAAGTCCCGGGCCGAGTCGGTCAAGCGGCAGGGCGACGGGGTCGTGGTGACGCTCACGGACGGCCGTACGGTCGAGGGATCGCACGCGCTCCTCGCGGTCGGATCGCTGCCGAACACCGATGACATGGGCTTGGCCGAGTCGGGCGTGTCGCTGGGCGACGGCGGCTTCGTCACGGTCGACCGGGTCTCCCGCACGACGGCCCGCGGCGTCTACGCGGCCGGCGACTGCACCGGTGTCCTCATGCTTGCCTCGGTCGCCGCCATGCAGGGCCGGATCGCGATGGCGCACGCGCTCGGCGACGCGGTCAGCCCGCTGGACCAGTCGACCGTCTCCGCCAACGTCTTCACCGCCCCGGAGATCGCCACCGTCGGCGTGTCCCAGGCGGCAGTCGACGCCGGCAGCAGTACGGCGATCGTCGTGAAGGTCCCGCTCGCCGACAACGCCCGCGCCAAGATGCAAGGCGTCCGGGACGGTTTCGTGAAGCTCTTCTGCCTCCCGAACACCGGCATCATCGTCGGCGGTGTCGTCGTAGCGCCCCGCGCCAGCGAGCTCATCCACCCCATCTCCCTGGCCGTCGGCGCCCGCCTCACCGTCGACCAGGTCGCCGCCTCCTTCACCGTCTACCCCTCAGTCTCCGGCTCCGTAGCCGAAGCCGCCCGCCAACTCCACCTGCGGGGCTAGGGGAGGTCGGGGCAGACCTTCTGGAACGGCTGCTGCGGTAGGTACTGCGCCCACTCCGCCGCCGTCAGGTTCCGGCCGGCCATCCGGCAGCCGACCTCGACGGCGCGCTTCGGGTCGGTGTCCCAACGGAAGATCTGCCCGTCGTGCGACGCGATGACGACGTCGTGTGTGCCGGCGACGAACTCGGCGGTCGCAGGCACCGGCTCGCCCGGACCTTGCGGTGCACGCGCGGTGCCGAGCAACTCGAGGGTGCCGGCATCCCAAAGGCTGACGCCGCCGTCGATCGCCCCGGTGATCAGCCGCGTGCCGTCATCGGAGTACCGCACCCGCAGGACCTCGGTGCCGAGCCCGGTCGAGGGCTGCCGCAGCTGCCCGGTGGCGAGCTCGATCGTGACGACCTCACCGCTCTGTCCGGTGACCGCCACTTTGTCCCCGGCGGGTGATACAGCCGCGCTGTAGGCGCTGAAATCCAGGTCTCCTTCGGTTCGGATTTCACCGCTCGCGATGTCGATCACTCGCCAGTGCTCGGACGAGCCGTCGAGCGAAGTGTCGAAGATCATGGCAGTCCGCCCACCCGGCGATGCCACGGCGCAACAGTCAGCCGGACCGGCGCGCAGGCGCCCCTGGGTTCGTAGCGTCTCCGCGTCCAGCAGTGCGATTTGCTGCTCGGCGTCGCCGGACAGGAGCTTGCGGTCTCCGTCGACATAGGCCAGCGCGCCGATCTCGACCGTGGTGACGCGCCGCTCGGTCAGGACTTTGCCGGTGGCTGGGTCGAGCACACTGATCGCACCGCCTTCCCCGCAGTCGCCCGCGCACCCGGCATGACTCACGTACCGCAGTCCGTCGGAACGCCAGACACCCGGCACCACCCCGCCCTCCCAGGTCGGCAGCGCCCGAGGCGGTGTCGCACCTGCACCCGTGGTGTCGGCGAATCTGATCCATGCTCGGTCACCGTCGAGCCATCTGTACGCGACCCGCCGTCCGTCCGGCGACAGGTCCGTCTGGCCAACGACCGCCATACCGCCGACAGTTGCGGTTCGTCGGAGGTAGGTTTGCTGCGCGATCAGGTCCCACGTGCGCAGCATGCCGTCGTCACCTCCGGTGTAGAGCGACCGGCCGTCCTGGCTGAACCGCACTGCCCAGCTCTGCTCGAACGTCCGCCAGCGAAGGATCGGCTGCCACGACGTGGTGCTCCAGACGATGACCTCGCCGTCGTGAGAGGCCGACGCCACCATCGTCCCGTCGGTCGAGAAGCTCAGGCCTCGAGGCTGATCGGCGTGCCCGCGCAGGCGTCCGAGGTCCTTGCCGGTCCTGGCATCGAGCACGTGCATCGTGTTGTTCATGACGAAGTCGTGGAACTCTCCTACCAGCACAGTCCCGTCGGGGCTCAGGCCGAGCGCACCGAAGGTCGGCACGTCCGGCCGCTGCCAGATCCGGCGGCCGGTGTCCACGTCGTACGCCGTCATCGGCCACCCGGTGTACATCGTCCGCCCGTCGTCGCTGATCGCCATGCTCTGGACGCCCTTGCCGAGCGGCAGCACCTTCGGCGGCAGGTGCCGTGCCCGCAGGTCCCACACCACCGCGAACCCGTTCAGTTCGATCAGCCTGACGTCGGCGCGGTGGTCCTCGATCGCCGTCACGACCAGACGATTGCCGTCCGCGCTGAAATCCGTCGAGATGATCCCGTACTTCGCTGACGCCGTCGGAAGGCGTGGCCGGGCCAGCCGGGGTCCGGACTCCTGCATCGTCGCGGGGTCGAGCAGCCGCACCGGATCGGGATCCGGTGTCTCCGCGGTGGCGACCAGCAGGCTGCCATCAGGGCTGAACACCCCGCCGACGAAGGCTTGCTGCTGAGAGGGCGGGAAGCCCGCGTAGGTGCCGATGAGGCTGTTGTCGGTCGCGTTGTACAGGCGCAGCCGGTTCCGCGCGTCACCGGAAGCGAGCCATTGACCGTCCGGGCTCAGTACGATCCCGTCGACCTCCCCGCCGCCGGCTGGTGCGGACCGGACCAGCCGCGGGTGCTTGCTGAGGATGGACACGAGGTTCGCACGGGTTTGCGGTGAGTCGACGAGCCGGGCGCCGGCGGTCGCGAGCAGCACCGACAAGCTGATGTCCTCGGACAGTTGGGCCTGGGAGCCGACGCGTTGGGCGTCGGCCGCCAGTGCCAGTCGCTGGGCCGTCGAGGCCTGCCTGTCGGCGCGACCAGCTTGGCTCGCGGCGAGGAAGCCCGCGATCAGCGCGCCGACGAGCAGCACCGCGGCGGTGGACAACGCGGCACGCAGCCGCCGGTTCACGCGCAGCTGATGCCGGGCTCGTTCCTCGGCCGCCCGAAGCTCTGCCTCGGACAACCGCTTGCCCTCGGCAAGGAAATCCTGTTCTGTGGCGGTCAGCGCCGCCCTGCCGGTGGCCTGCCACTCCAGCGCTTTCGTCAATCGCGTCCCGCGGTACAGCTCGCTGTCCGGCCGCCCGAGGCCATCCCACGAGTCGGCCGCCACCGCGAGATGGTGCAGGATCCGCTGGCCCTCCAGGTCGTCGTACAGCCACTCCCGCAGCCGCGGCCAGGCCCGGGCCAGCGCCTCGTGGGCAACCTCCAGCACCCCGTCGTCACTGGTCAGCAGCCGCGCTTCGACCAGCACGTCGACCACCGCGTCGTTCTCCGGGCCGGTGACCACCAACCGGCGCGGCAACCGGCTCCGGACCGGGTCTCCCTCCGGCCCGGGGGCCACCAGCCGCAGCAGGAGATCCCGCAGTGCGGTCTGCTGCTCCGGGGCGAACCGGTTGTAGACCTCCTCGGCGGACTGGGCGACAGCCCCTTGGATTCCGCCCGACGCGCGGTAGCCGGCGACGGTCAGCGTCCGGCCCTCGCGACGCTCCCAGGTCTCGACCAGTGCGTGCGACATCAGCGGCAGCGCGCCGGGGCGACCGGCGACGTCGTTGACGAGCAGATCGACCAAGCCCGGCTCGATCACGAGCGAGGCCTGCCTGGCCGGCTCGACGATCGCTGTGCGCAGATCGTCGTCCGCCATTCCGGTCAGCAGGTACAGGCCCTCCTCGACGACCCGGGCCAACGTCGGGTGCGAGGACACGTCTGCGAGCCGATCGGCCCGCAGCGACAGGATCAGCGGAGCCACAGTCCGGTGCGCAGTCAGGGCGCTGATGAAGGTTTCGCGCTCAGCGAGGTCCTGGCACAGCGAGAACAGTTCCTCGCACTGGTCGACGATCAGCGCCGGCACGGGGCCACCACGTGGCATCGCCGTTGTCAGCGCGGCGACCGGATGCGCTCCAGGGGTGATCACCACGACGACCCGGCCGTCGTGGCGCAGACCGGCGGCCACACCTGCCCGGATCAACGACGACTTGCCGCAGCCGGACGGGCCGACGACGGCCAGCACCCGCGACTCCGCCAGCTTGTGCAGGCAGGCGGCGAGGTCGGCTTCGCGTCCGAAGAAGCCGTCCGCGTCCTCGACGTCGTACGGCTTCAGGCCGGGGTAGGGGCACCGTGGGCTCGGCTCCGGTAGTGCGGTCGCGACCACGAGCGCCGGGTCCTGACGCAGAATCGCCTGCTCCAACGCCTCGACTTCCGGGCTCGGGTCCAGACCGAGCTCCCGATCCAGGACGGCGCGCAGCCGCTGGATCGAGCGCAGCGCGTCGCCCTGTCGTCCCGCCTGGTACTGCGCGGTGGCCAGCAGCGCCCAGCGACGTTCGCGCAGCGGTGCCTCGGCCACCAGGGCTTCCGCCTTGGCCAGCACCGCATCGTGCCGACCCGCTCGCAGCTCCGCGTCGACGTACATCTCCTCGGCCGTTCGCCGCAGCTCCTCCAGCCGCGACACCTCGATCTGGGCGAGGTCCCAGCCCTCCAGTTCGTCCAGCGGCCTGCCCCGCCAGAGGGTCAGGGCATCGGCGAGGACCAGCGCCGAGCGCTCGGCCTCGTCGGCCGCCAGCAGCTCACGCGCACGGCCGATCGCGCGCTCGAAGCGGCGCGCGTCGATCTCGTCGGCGGGGACGGCCAGCCGGTAACCGAGCGGTGTGGTCTCGATCGCGTGGCTGCCGAGCATCTTGCGGAGCCGGACCACGCACCCCTGGAGGATCTTCGCCGCCGAGGCCGGCGGTCGCTCTCCCCACAGCACATCGATCAGCGCGTCCGCGCTGACCACTTCTCCCGGATGCACGACCAAAGCCGCGAGCACGACCCGGTCGCGCCGGCCGAGAACCTTCTGCTCCCCCTCGATCGTGAGCGGGCCGAGAACGGCGATACCCACTCCTCGACTCTCGACCCGCCGGTCACGGCGGTCAAGCCCCGCGATACCGCGGCGATACTCGGTTGCTGAGGACTACTCGCCGAAGAGTGGGGCGGCGGAGTCGGGGGCAAGGCGGTGGTTGACGGGGTCCTTGAAGGTGCCGGGGAGTTTGCCGAGGCCCTGGATGACGGTGCTGGTGCCGTTGGCGTGGCCGACGGCGTACAGGTAGGCGGCGCCGCCGTCGGTGTCGATCGCGGTCAGGAGGGTGCCCTGCGTGCCGCACTTCTCGGCGACCAGGGATTCGAAGGCGCCCCAGGTCGGCCGCCGGACGACCTTGACGACCGGGGTCGACGAGTTCGTGGTCGGGATCCGGATCGTGTAGAGCGCGCCGCCGTACGTGGTGGCCAGGAAGGTGTCGTAGGTCTTCGTCTCGCTGATCACGGTGAGCGTCTTCACCGCGGAGAAGCCGGCGAACGACCCGATCGGGTGCCAGCCGCCGTTGTCACCAGCCCGCCACCGGAAGATCACGCCGTCGTTGCGGAGGCCGTAGAGGTAGTTGTGACCGATCGGACCACCGACGTACGGCGTGTAGTAGGTGCTGGCGACCGCCGTGAAGCTGCCCCAGCCACCGGCGGCTCGAGTCACGTCCTGGAACGGCTTGCCGTCCCGGTCCCAGCCGTAGCTCGCGTAGTAGAGCGCCGAGCCTGCGATGACGGTGCCGCTGTACGTGGTGCCTTGGGGTGCGGTCAAGGACCAGGTCCAGCTGGTGCTCGCCCGAGCCAGCCCCGGGGAGAACAGCTGCCATGGGTCGCCCGGTCCGGTCGCCGTCGGCGGCGTGCCGGCTTGCACGCTCCGGCTCACCGCCGCGCCGGCGGCTGTGATCGATCCGACCTTCTGCTGACAGGCCGCCGTCGGCGCCGCGACCGCCGTACCCGCGGGAACCGTGGTCCCCAGCAGCACGGCTGACACGGCCAAAGCCTTCATCCGCATGGTTGGTCCCTCACTCGCCGAACAGCGGCGCGTTGCCTTCGGCGGTGTCGAGGTTGTACACCGGGTCCTTGTAGGTGCCCGGCACCTTGCCCAGGCCCTTGATCACGGTCGAGGTGCCGTTGGCGTGACCAACGGCGTACAGGTAGGCGGAGCCGGTGTCCTTGTCGATCGCGGTGAGGAGCGTGCTCTGCGAGCCGCACTTCTCGGCGACCAGATGCTCGAATCCCTGCCACGTCGACGCGCGCACCTGCTTGACGACGGGTTTCGCCGTGCCGACCGGGATCCGGATCGTGTAGAGGGCGCCGCCGCGGGTGGTCGCCAGGAAGGTGTCGTACGTCGCCGTCTCGCTCATCAGCGCCATCGTCTTCACCGCGCTGAAACCGGCGTACGAGCTGACCTGCTTGAAGCCGTTGGTCCAGCGGAACAGCACACCGTCGTTCCGCAGGCCGTACTTGGCGATCCGGGTCGTCGGTCCCCAGTAGAGCGACTCCTCGACGGCGATGAAGTTGTCCCAGCCACCGCCGATCCGGGTCACCGTGTTGATCGGCGTGCCGTCGGTGTTCTGGCCGTAGGTCGCCTGGTACAGCGAGGAGCCGAGGACGACGTACGCCGAGTCGTAGTAGCCGACCGGGTTGAGAAGTGTGTAGGTCCAGGTCGTGCTCAACCTGGCAGCTCCCGGGGAGAACCTGTGCTGGCCCGTGCGCTGCTCGGCCGTCGGCGGCGTCGAAGCGGTGATCTTGGCATGGGCGCGGTCGCCGTTGGCGTTGATGGATCCCACGGTCATCTCACACGCGGCGGTGGACGCCGCTTGGGCGGGCGTTGTTGCCAGGCCGGTCAGGAGTACGGCGGACGCCGCCAGGGAGACTGCTCGTTTCAAGCTCATCTATGTATGCCTTACTCGCCGAAGAGGGGCGGGGTGGTGTCGGTGGTGCGCAGGTAGTAGACGGGGTCGTTGTAGCTGCCGGGGATCTTGCCGAGGCCCTTGATGACGGTCGAGGTGCCGTTGGCGTGGCTGACGGCGTACAGGTAGGCGGAGCCGGTGTCCTTGTCGATCGCGGTGAGCAGGGTGCTCTGCGAGCCGCACTTCTCCGCGACCAGGTGCTCGAACGTCTGCCACGTGGACGTGCGCACCTTCTTGACCACGGGGGCGCCGGTCCGCGGGAACCGGATCGTGTAGAGCGCGCCGCCGCGGGTGTTCGCGAGGAACGTGTCGTAGGCCTTGGTCTCACTGGTCAATGCCATCGTCTTCACCGCGGCGAAGCCGGTGTAGCGGGTGACCGTGGACGTCGGGTTGCCGTCCCACCGGTGAGCGTACCGGTACAGCACGCCGTCACCCCGCAGCCGGTACGTCGCGAGGTGCGGACCGGACGACAGGTACGACGCTCGCTCGGTCACGGTGTACGTGCCGAAGCCCGTGCCCGCCCGACTCATGCCGACCGGGCCGTCGGGATCGGGCCCGTACCACGCGTTGTAGATCGTGTCGTTGAGCAGGACCTCGCCCGAAGTGATCGGTCCGTCCGGCTCACCGGTCCGCCCCCGGATCCACGTCGAGCTGATCTTCGCGATCCCCGGCGAGAAGAGATGGACACCGGTCCCTTGCTTCGCGGTCACCGGCGACGAGGCCGTGACATCGGAGTACCCGACATCCCCGCCACTCGTGACCGAGCCAACAGTCATAGTGCACGCGGCAGTCGTCGCCGCCGTACTCACGGAGGCGGTGGCAAGACTGCCCAGCAGCCCGGCACACGCCGCAACCGCGAGAGTTCGTTTCAGGGTCATACCGACTTGATACGGGCGACTCCGGAAAAGTTGCGGAAGACACGGGAAAACCTGCATCTGCGCAGATCGGGGGGTGACCACGGGGTGTGACCGGGGTGCTGGGCGTCGTTCCGGGGAGAAATCGGGTCGGCGATTTATATTGGTGACTAATAGTTATCGTTGCTTGTGGCAAGCAAAAGCCGTGGTCCTGAAACGCCTGGGTCACCTGGGGCGGCACCAGCCGGTCCACCCCGGTCGCAGCCGGCGCGACCGCACTGGTCTACCAGGCCTACGAGAAGGCCCACGGCGGCAACGTCCCGGCAGGCTTCTACTCGACCGCGAAGGACATCCTGAAGTCGTCCGCGAAGGACCTCGGGTACGATGCCACCGTCCAGGGCTCGGGGTCGATCGACGTCGGCAAGGCGGTGGCGAGCGCGGGCGGCAAGCGTGCCGTCGTCACGCCGTCGCAATGGCGGGTCGGCGATTACCGCGGCACCGAGTACCCGGTGTTCGCGAACGTCATCTCGCCCGGCGCCTCGGACTCGCAGAAGTTCACCCTCCAGGGTCCCGGCGTCTGGCAGGTCAGCGACCGCCAGCTGGTCCGGACCGCGAACGACACGTTCTCCCTCAGCAGCAAGGACCTGAGCAAGGAGAGCACGGCCAACTTCAACGCGCCCGACTACCTGATCGACCTGACCAAGAAGGTCCGGCAGCATCGGGACGCGGACCTGATGGTGGTCAAGCTCGAGTACCCGCGGTCGCAGTTCGACGGTGACAACAACCTCACCGAGGACCAGGGCTGGCGGCTGCTCACCTACAACTGGACCGACGTGAACCACGACGGCAAGCTGTGGACCGACAAGGACCACAACGGCGTCGTCAACCACACCGACAAGACGACGAGCTCGAACATCGACGGCTTCCTCGACCTCGACTTCGCCAAGTCGGAGCTGCAGCAGGGCGAGTACAGCCGGTTCATGTACCACCGCGCCGGGGCGAACGCGTTGCAGTCGTTCGTCCGCGACCCCGCCCAGCGGATGGCCGACGGCCTGTTCCTCGGCCTGCAGCACTCTGCCCGGAACGCCTCGATCCCGGTCACCGACTTCAAGATCTCGATCGACTGGTACAAGAACAGCGACTGGAAGTGGGTCAGTACGCCGAAGGTCGCGAACGGCCCGTTCACGGCGTCGATCAAGGTGCCGGCCACGGCGCCGTACGGGATGTACTCCGGCGCCGTCGTACTGACTCGCGGCTCGGACGAGATGGTGGTGCCGGTGTCGGTGGCGGTCGCGGCCAAGGCGACGCAGGACGCGAGCGGCAGGATCACCGGTGCGATCACCTTCGGCGGTGACGACGTCGCGAAGGCGCAGCAGAACTACACCTACAACAACGGGTCCGTGTTCGGCGCCAACGACTGGACCTGGCGAGCCGAGTCCGGTGACTGGCGGTTCTTCTACCTGGACGTGCCGAAGACACCGGCCGAAGGCACGAAGTTCTTGGCCAACACCAGTTGGGAGGACTCCGGTCCCTCCACCGACCTCGACACGTTGATCATGGGCCGGTCGGTGAACCACTTCCAGCTCGAGCCCGACTCGGTGTTCGGTGCGCCGTACACGCTCGACACGGTCGGGAAGAGCCCGAACACCAACGTGCGCGCCGGTGTCTGGCGGTTCGACACCGCGACCGGCGGTCCGGCCGACGTGGTGACCGCGCCGGCGCAGGAAGGCCTGCAGGCGGTTGCGTTGCACCAGGTGAGCTGGCAGGGCGACAAGTTCAGCACGCCGTTCAAGGTGCAGCTGGGCAGCGCGTCCGTCGCCCCGTCGTCGGTCGTCCAGACCGCGACCGGGAACACCGGTGGGTTCGACGTGAAGTTCGAGTCGAGTGTCCCGCTGGACGGTCTGAAGGCGGCCGCGTTCGGTCTCAGCCAGCCGAGTACGACGACCGAGGTGGCGCACCAGGACAACCCGGACGACCCGGCGACGGCGAGCGTGAAGCGGAACCTCACGCTGTCACACGCGTCCCGGCTGAGGGTGAGTACGGCGCTCGACGGCAACGACCTGGATCTGTACGTGGTCCGCGACGCCAACAACGACGGCGTCTTCTCCTCGTCCGAGATCGTCGCCTCATCGGCCGGCGGGACCGCGAACGAGGCGGTCGACCTGGTCAACCCGCCGGACGGCAACTACCAGATCTGGGTGCACGGCTACGCGGTCGCCGGTACGCCGTCCTTCACGCTGAACGTCAACGCGATCCAGGGGAACGACCTGACGGTGAGCGGCCTGCCCACCGGTCCGGTCCCGGCCGGCACCCAGGTCACGCTGCACGTCGACTACGACAGGGCGATGACACCGGGCCAGACGTACAACGGTGAGCTGCTGCTCGGACCGGCCACGGCACCCACCGCGCTGTCGGTCCCGATCAAGATCACCAGATAACTCGCAACTTTTCCGGCGGGGACCGTATCTAGCTCTGCAAGAGAGGGGAGAAACCACATGAGCTTGAAACGAGTTCTCCGCCGTGATCGCCGCCGCAGTGCTGGCCGGCGCGGCGGCGATCCCGGCGAGCGCGACCCCGCCGAAGCCGGGGCCGGAACTGAAGGCAGGACCACCGAAGGTGGCCGCCGGTACGGCGGCCAACCCGTGCGGCATGTACGTCGGGGCGTTCGACGCGGCCGGCAACACCGGCGGGGCGGACGTGGTCGCGACCCGGCCGCCGACGGCGCAGCCGTTCGAGGACCCGATCAAGGTGTTCCCGGTCAAGGAGAGCGCGACCTGGTACTTCAGCGCGCTCACCGCGGAGTCGTGGTGGTACGGCAAGGTGATCAGCGGCACCGGCCTGTACTCGGCGGAGATGCGCTGGGACGGCGTCGAGCCGGAGCCGGTGGTCAGCTCGAAGCGGATCGGCGGCGGCTGGGACCGGTTCACCCAGATCGAGGAGTCCGACGCGGCGTTCGTGAGCAAGCCGCACAGCTACCTCTACGGCCTGCGCGACGACGGTGTCCTGTTCCGCTGGGACACCAACGGCTTCAAGTCGCTCGGCTCGTACCCGGGCTTCTCCGCGGTCAAGACGATGGCGATCATCAGCGAGACCGGCACCTACGACACGCTGCTGGCCACCACCCGCGGCGGCGCGCTCTACACCATCCGGATCCCGCTGACGTCCCCGATGAAGCCGATCGTGAAGCCGGTCCGGACCCGGACCTGGCAGGGCTTCGAGTCGATCGTCGCCTACAAGTGCGGCACGCAGAGCACGCTGCTGACCGCCGTCGACCACGACACCGACAGCGCCTACCTGTACGCCGTCGGCCACGCCAACGGCACCGCTACGTTGATCGAGGGACTCGGCAAGATCCCCACCCCGTTCCCTGGCGTCACCCACTTCGCCATGACCGGCGAGGGTGAAGACCTCTTCGGCGAGTAACCCACCAAAGGCACGAGCCCCGGCGACCGATGTGGTCGCTGGGGCTCGGTCGTTCGGGTCAGAAATCGCCGCCGAAGTCGCCGCCGCCGAAGTCCCAGCCGCCGGAGTCGCCGCCGCCGTCACCCATGTTGAAGTCGTCGCCACCGCCGCCGTCGCCACCCGCGTCGGCCTGGCCGGCGTCGTACCCGGCCGCGTAGTCGCCGTAGCCGCCGCCGGCGAACATGCCGCCGAGCATGGTGCCGAGGAACATACCGGTCATCACGCCGCCGAGGGCGCCGAACATGCCCTGCGCGTACGGCGAGTAGGCCGGGCCGGCCTCCCAGTACGGGACCCGCTGCGGGCCGACCATCACCTTGCGGACGTCCGGCTCCGCGCCGGCCCGGACCCGCTCGGCGTCGGCCGCGCAGGCCGGCACCTCACGCGGCGCGCCGCCCGGCGGCGCCCAGGTCACGTCCTCGACGGACGGGCCGTGCTGCGGGTTGAAGAAGCAGGACGGGCGGCGCTGCGGCAGCGGCTCGCCGTTCACCCGGGCGCGCACGCACGCCGCCGCGTAGCGGCCGTCCTCGAGGATCTCGATCACGTGCTTGATCTCGTCGGCCTGGGTGACCTTGCCGACCGCCTCCTTGGCCGACTCGTACGCGTCCAGGGCGCGCTGGTAGTCCTGCCGGGCCCCGTCGCCGAGGTCCTTGCCGACCATGTCCAGGTCCAGGTCCTGCAGTTCCTCACCGAACCTGGTGATGTCCTCGTCGGCGGTGCGCTTGACCGATTCGAGCTCGGCGGCGGTGATCTGGTGCTGCTGGCGGTTCTGCAGCTGGGTCCGCCGGTACGACCGGTATGCCAGAACGGCGATCACCACGAGTGCGATGATCAGGATGAGTTCCATGACGGGCCTCTTCTGCCTCTAGGGCTGTCTCGCAGGGCTTTACCCAGAGCCTACCGAAGTCCTCAACACCCGGACGCCACGCAGGGTGACGCAATCCCGGAAAAACGATCACCGAGCGCGCATAATCGATTACCGCCGCCCAGCGACCGTTGGACCTCCGCCGGAAGGCTGTGTCATGGGCAAGGGCATGAGCAGGGCGATGAGCAAGACCTCGCGACTCGTGACGCTCGCGGTGACCGGGCTCGCCCTCGCCTTCCCACAGGTCCTGCCGGATCTGCAGTCCGTCCCTCCCACGACTCCGCCGACGCCGGCGCCGGCCGAGGCGTCGTACCAGGAACTCGCGATCGACGGGCCGACGGTCGCGGCCGAGACGAAGCCGTTCGCGATGGTGGGAGTCACTTGGCCGAGCGGTGCACAGGCAGTGCAGGCGCGTGTGCGGGTGCTGCGGGCCGGGCAGTGGGGCGAGTGGCAGCGGCTGACCGTTGAGGACGAGCATGGGCCCGATCCGGCGTTGCCGGAAGGCACGCGGGCGGGGACGGAGCCGCTGTGGGTCGGTGACGCGAGCGGTGTGCAGGCCAGTGCGGTGACGGGCAGTGGTACGACGATCGCCGACGCGAAGGTGGTGCTCATCCAGCCCGGCGTACTCGCGACGGACGCGGACGAGCCGACTGCGCAGAGTGTGGAGCCGGAGGCGGCCAGAGCGCCGTACCCGATGCCGGCGATGGTGAGCCGGAAGGCGTGGGGCGCGGACGAGCGGCTGCGCAGCCACAACGGCAAGGCGTGTGCGCGTCCGAAGTACACGACCACAGTGCAGGCGGCGTTCGTCCACCACACCGCCGACCGGAACGACTACACCCGCGCGCAGGTCCCGGCGATGGTGCGCGCGATGTACGCGTACCACGTGAAGAGCCGCGGCTGGTGCGACCTCGGGTACAACTTCCTGGTCGACCGCTTCGGCCGGGCCTTCGAGGGTCGGTACGGCGGCGCGCAACTGCCGGTGCTCGGCGCGCACACCGGCTCGTTCAACGCGAACTCGTTCGGGGTGGCGTTGATCGGCAACTTCGAGAAGTCGACGCCGAGCCAGGCGATGCTGGAGAAGACCGCCTGGGTGATCGCCTGGAAGCTGGACGCCAACTACCGGTCGCCACTGGCGACGATCGTGCTGGCCGGCAGCCGCCTGCACACGGTCTCCGGCCATCGCGACACCAAGGCGACGGCGTGCCCGGGCAACCAGTTGTACGGCAAGCTCGGCTGGCTCAAGCAACGGGTCAACGTCCTGATCGGCGGCAGTGTCTCTACGCCGATCTACCGCTTCGCCAAACGCATCGGTTTCCGGCACGCCGGCCAACCGTTCTGGGGCGAGCACCGGACGAGGACCGGCTGGGCGACGTACTTCGGCACCCGGGACGTCTTCAACTCCGTCGCTACTGGCACCCATTCGACGGTCGGGGTGTTCCGGGCTCGCTACCGGCAGCTCGGGCCCGACACGGTGCTCGGGCTGCCGACGAGTGAGTTCCGGAACAGCGTGAACGGCACGAAGGTGCAGTACTTCCGCAACGGCGCGCTGTACTGGTCGAAGTCGATCGGCACCCGCCCGGTGGGTGGACTGATCTACGCGCGGTACGCCGCTCTGGGCGCGGAGCGGTCGCGGCTCGGGCTGCCGATCACCGACACGTACAAGGTCAAGGGCGGTCTGCGACAGAAGTACCAGCACGGCTGGCTGACCTACAACCAGCACCGCGGGAAGGTCTACGTCGAGTACCGGAGCGTGCGATGAAGAAGCGCGCGATCGCTGCCGTCGTCCTCGGCTCCACGGTGATCAGCGCGACCGCTGAGGCGCGGATCATCGCGCCGGACGCGGTGCCGGACACGACGATCAGCGGCCGCGGTTTCGGTCACGGGCGGGGGATGTCGCAGTACGGCGCCCAGGGTGCGGCGATCGCGGGGAAGTCGGCGCGGCAGATCCTCGACTTCTACTACCCGGGCACGGCAACCGGCAAGGCGACCGGGAGCATCCGGATCCGGATCAGCGCGGACACCACCGACGGCGTCCGCGTCGGCGCGGTCAACCACCTGAAGGTCCGCGACCTGAAGACCGGCAAGGTCTACCCGTTGCCCAGGGCGTCGACCCGGAACCAGTGGTCGATCGACCCGTACGGCGACCACGGCACCACGGTCAGCTCGTACGACGCGAAGACGCGGAAGTGGACGCTGTGGAAGACGTTCACCGGCATGACGCAGTTCGAGGGTGCTTCGGTGACCGGGCTGATTTTGCCGAGTGGCGCCGTACGGCGGTATCGCGGGTCGCTGCGGGCCATCGACGTACCGGGGACGGATCTGGACACGGTGAACGTGGTGTCGCTCGAGCACTACCTGCGGGGCGTCGTACCGCGAGAGGCCTTGTCCAGTTGGCGTCCGGCGGCGCTGCAGGCTCAGGCCGTTGCCGCGCGCACCTATTCGGTGTTCCACCGTGGCCGGGCGACGAAGCGGGCGTACGACCTCTGCGACACGATCTCCTGCCAGGTGTACGGCGGCTACGACTCGGAGAAGGCGGCGGCCAACACAGCGATCGCTGCGACGGCGGGACAGGTCCGGCTCTACAAGGGCAAGCCGATCATCGCCGAGTTCTCGTCGTCGAACGGCGGCGCGACGGCGACCGGCCCGATTCCGTACCAGGTGATGAAGCTGGACGGGTGGGACGCGTACCCGGGCAACGGGAATCCGAACGTGACCTGGACGGTCACCCGGACGGCGGCGGAGCTGCAGGCGGTGTTCGACGTCGGGTCGATCCGGAGCCTGCGGGTGCTGAAGCGGACGGGGATCGGGCCGAGCGGCGGGCGGGTGCTCACGGTGGAGGCGGTCGGGTCGAAGGGGCGGCGGGTGCTGACCGGCGACCAGCTCCGCGGGCGGCTGCAGCTGCGCTCGGCCTGGTTCGCGTTCGTGCCCAGTCCGCTTGATATACCAATTAACCCGGCTGAAGCTGCCGGGCGCTGAGCCATTGACGCGATTCCCTTGCTCCGGTTAGAACTTGACATCGATGTCAACCGCCACCGCCCAGGAGGAGCAGGTCGATGCGCAGGAGAATTGGTATATCAACCAGGATCGCGGCCGGGGTGCTGGCTGTCGCCGTACTCGGGTCGCTGCACGTGACCGGAGCTGATGCCGTGACCAGCAACGCGGCGCGCGCCCAGGCGTCGTACGAGGCGCTGAACAAGTACTTCGACGCCGGGCAGAACCTGCTGCTCGAGGAGTACCCGAACACGCACCCGAACCCGTACGCCTACGTCTGGCCGTACTCGCAGGCGGCGATCGCCGCGGAGAACCTGGCCGGCATCCCCGGCGCGGGCATCCAGGCGTCGAAGGAGGCCGACCGCCGGATCGCGGCGTACGAGCCGTACTGGAACGCCGAGACGACGCCGAAGGGGTACGACTCGTACGTGCGCCCGCCGCTGGGTCAGGGTGGTGACAAGTTCTACGACGACAACGAGTGGATCGGGCTGCACCTCGTCCAGCACTACAAGCGGACCGGTGACAAGGCGGCGCTCGCCCGGGCGCGCGAGATCTTCGCGCTCGTCGTGCACGGCTGGGACACGGACCCGACGCACCCGTGCGCGGGCGGCGTCTACTGGACCCAGGCGCCGTGGAGCCAGGACCGCAACACGGTGTCGAACGGACCTGGTGCCGAGCTCGGCGCGCATCTGTACCTGCTGACGCGGGACAAGTCGTACCTGTCCTGGGCGAAGCGGATGTACGACTGGACGCAGGACTGCATGCTGGCGCCGAACGGGTTGTACTGGGACCACATCGACCCGGCCGGCACCATCGAGAAGACGCAGTGGAGCTACAACCAGGGCGTGATGCTCGGGGCCGGCGTACTGTTGTACAAGGCAACGGGTGAGCGGAAGTACCTGGACGACGCCAAGTCGGTCGCGAACGCGTCGCTGGCCTTCTACGCCGAGGACGACCGGCTCTGGAAGCAGCCGACCCGCTTCAACTCGATCTGGTTCAAGAACCTGCTGATCCTCGACTCGGTCGCGCCGGACCGCCGCTACAAGCAGACCATGCAGGCGTACGCCGACCGCGCCTACACCGAAGCCCGCGACCCCGCGACCGGCCTCTACCACTTCGTAGACGGCCCCGTACAACTCCTCGAACAATCCGGCATCGCCCAAATCCAGGCGCTGCTCGCCTGGCCCCGCACCAAGTACGACCTCCTCGCCTGACCACCACCGGCTAGGCACCCGGCTCAACTGACAACACGCCCGTCGCTCTCGCTAGGGAGCGACGGGCGTGCTCTTTGTTCTTACTCAGGCAGCAGCAGAAGCCGTCTTGATGTCCACGGGGGTGACGGGGGCGCCGTCGGTCGGCCCGTTCTGGGGGACTACGCCGGCTTCGGCGACCTTGTCGATCAGCTTCAGGCTCGGCTCGTCCAGCGTCCCGAACGCGGTGTAATCCGGTGACAGCCCACTCCCGTCGCCGTACACGATGAAGAACTGGCTCCCGTTCGTGTTCGGCCCGGAGTTCGCCATCGCCAGCGTGCCCCGCCCGTACTTCAGCGTCGGGAACACCTCGTCCGCGAAGCTGTACCCCGGCCCGCCGCTCCCGGTCCCGCTCGGGTCGCCGCACTGCAGCACCTGCAGCCCCTCGCCGACCGTCATCCGGTGACACTTCGTGTTGTCGAAGTACTTCTGCCCGACCAGGCTGAGGAAGTTCTTCACCGTGCACGGTGCGAGCGCGCTGTCCAGCGTCAGCTGCAGGTCGCCGATCGAGGTGTCGAGGCTGACCTTCGACGTACCCGACGCCTTGGTCTTGCCGTCGGCCGGCGGGTTCACCTTCTTGCTCGCCGCCTCGGTGCCCTTCTTGTAGGTGCAGCTCACCTCGGCCGGCAGCGGCGTCTCCCGCTTCGGCGCCGGGGCGAGCGCGGTCGGGATGCTCTTCGGCATGTTCTCCGTCCGCGCAGTCGACGCGGCCGGCGCGTCGTCATCGCCGGTGCCGAGCACGATGAAGACCCCCACCACGACCGCCACCACCGCGACGACCGCGGTCACGGTGACCGCCAGGTTCCGCCGCTGCCGGCGCCGCTCGGCCTCCCGTTCAGCCTGCCGCTTGGCCTTCCGCGCCGCCAGCTGCTGCTGATGGGTCTTCTTGGACATGCAGAACCCTCCTCACGAGATGTCTGCAGGGAACCTACAGCGTCAACCTGAGAACTGTCTGTCAATCCCCGAGAACTGTCGCGAGCCGCCCCCAAAGGACACCGCTCCGCGGCGGCTGCCTACTTCCACCTTCGGCGGGTGCGCAGGCTGTTGTCCGCTCGCCTCCGGTGGTCAGACCTGGGCCTCCGCGTGGACGTGGGGTTCGGCGGGGTGGGGAGTGCCGTCGGAGAGGACGATGATTCGGTCGGCGGTGGTGAGGGTGACGGGGGCGTCCTTGGGTGGGTTGAGGACTACGCCGTACGTCGGGGGCTGGTGGAAGCGGGCGTGGAGGCGGTAGCCGATGGCGGTTTCGTTGTGGCGGCGGGCGGATTCGGCGAGGGTGGCGAAGTTGGCGGGGTGACCGGGGACCAGGTAGTCGGCGGCGGGCTTGAGGTAGATCTCGGCGCCGTCGGGGCTGAACAGTTGCGCGAAGACCGCGGCCAGGTGCCGGTTCTCGGTCAGTTGGGTGAGCAGCAGGCTGATCAGCTTCTCGCTGACCACGAAGTCGTCGGCCTTGGTGACCTGGGCGATCTCGCGGTTCGCCTCGTCGTTGATCTCGCTGACGATCGAGTACGGGTCGCCGAGCTGCTGCGCCAGGTCGCGCAGGTGCAGCAACGTCAGCAGGGTGCGCGCGTCCGCCTGCTGCTCGCCGTGCGCGTCGGCCGACAGCACGATGACGTGCTGGTACGTGCTCATGTCGAGCGCCTCCAGCTCACCACGGTTCGTCGGGTCGCAGTACGTCGTACCGGTCGAAAGGTTCTTGTAGTCGCCGAGCTGCGGCTCCACCTCGTCGAGGCCGGCGATCTGCAGGTGCGAGCCGGGGGTCGCGAACTCGTCGAGCAGCGCGATGATCTTCGGCGCCCGCTTGTTCCAGCCGATCATCAGCGTGCGCGCCGGGTCCGGCGCCCGTACGACGGGTGCGGCGATCGCCTCCTCGATCACGGCCGGCGAGACGGTGGCGCGGTGGATCAGGCTGTCGTCCTCCGCGAGTACGACGAGCTCGTCGGTCTCGCGGACGATCCGGTCGGCCGGTGGGTTGAGTTCGATGCGGCCGTCGGCGTACCGGAGTCCGACGCCGATGCCGCGGTCGAAGCTCCGGCTCACCTCGCCGAACGGCAACCCGGCCGCCGACGCGTCGCGCCGTACGTAGAACTCGGTGCCGGCGAACGCGAGCAGGTCGGTGCAGACCGCAGACAGCCCGGACTGACGGTGCGCTTGGACGATCAGTCGTACGGCGAGATCGTCGGCGCCGATGAGTTGGGTCCGGGGCCCGCCGGCCAGCTGCGCTGCGGCGAGGTTGTCCGAGTCGGAGACCGCGGCGACGACATGCGGGCCGCCGGCCTGGCGCGCCCGGTCGCCGAGCGCGAGCAGGACCTTGATGACCTGGATGTCCGCGTCCTCGGCCGGCGGTGGAAGCACCATGACCGAACGTGCCGCGGCCAGGTTCACCAGGTCGAGGTCGGCCGGGCGGAGTGGGTTGCCGGTCCGGCAGACGACCACGGTCCGGCCGAGATCGCCGACCCGCGCGCGCAACGCGTCTTCCATCTCCACCTTGTCCTTGTCGGCAAGGATCGCGATGCACGACCGGCGCTCGCTCTGGTGCGCCTGGACGAGCTCGGCGACGACGGTGAACACCTGCTCCGACCAACCGAGGATGACGGTGTGGCCGCGCTCGACGACCCGCGACCGGCCCTTCCGCAGATCTGCGATCTTGCCTTCCAAGCCGGTGGTCAGCACGCCGATGAATGCACTGACCACGAAGATGCCGCCGAGGGTGATCGCGAGCATCAGAGCGAGGAACATCGGGCTGCCCTGGTCCCCACCCATCGTGCCGGGGTCGATGGCGCGCAACAGCGTCATCCACAACACTCCCGGCCAACCGCCGTGCTCGGTCACATCACCCGGCACCATCGCAACCACCAGCGCCGAAACCACCAGCACCAGCAGACCGCTCGCCAGCCCGAGCCATCCGATCAACGCCGGTGTCCCCCGCGACATCGTGCTGTCGAACCAGTACCGAGCCCGCTCCCGCCACATACACCTCTCCTCACAAAGCCAACCCGCGAACTATGCCATCAACCACGCCCCAACACAGAACCGAGGAAGGGACACCGCCCAAAGGACACCGCTCCGCCGCGGCAGTCCTGTTGCCGCCTCGGCCTGTCGGCCACCGCAGGCCGGCCGGCTGGCAGGTTGTTTGACCGCTGACGTGCTGCAACCTGCCAGCGACCATGGAGGCCGCCACCGGCCGGGCTGTACCCGCCGCTCGCGGGGTTCGGCTTACAACTACCGCGCCGGGAAGTGGTCGCCCTATCCGTGGGCTTGGTTGTGTCGAACGTCGGGTGATCCATTCGATCGACCGGTCGACCGATCAACGTTCTGCGTGGGAGAGGAAACAGTCATGCAACAGACGCGTGCACCCAGTCGGTGGCGGCGGGTGCTGAAACGGTTCGCCGCGGTTGCGGCCGTGCTGGTCCCCATGGCGGTCGTCTCGGTCGTCCTGGCGGAGCCCGCTCAGGCGACGGTTTGTCGGACCAACGCCCATGTCTACCTGACGTCGGTGTATCCGGGCAGCTTCCGGTTCGAGAACCAGCCGGTGGACGGCGGCACCGACGACTACCAGATGTTCGCCGGCGACTGGACATCGCTCCGGGTCGGCGGCAACGGTCTGCGGCCGTACACGTCGGCGTTCTGGAATGTCCAGAGCAACGTCAGCGGTTCGTTCACCTTCAACAGCGCGGTCGCCGGAGGCAACTGCGTCGCGAACGAGACCTACGTCAACCTTGCGAGGCACACCGTCGCAGGGGAGGTCTGGACGGTCCGGGCCAACTACCTGACCGGAAACTCGGGCCAGTTCATCCAGAACCAGGCCCACTTCCGCATCATCTTCAACGACCCGCCCCCGCCGGACCCGTGGTACCAGCAACCGTGCTACTACGCCGAGGCGTGCTTCTGAACACCTGATCGACTCGTGTGAGCTGGGCTGGGCCCGGCTCACACGAGCCAAGGAACCAGACCGACAACGCGATTCCAACGTTCTGTGCCGCGGTGCTAGTCCTGCGGGTAGAACCTTGTCCAGTACAACGTGCCTTCGTCGAGGAATGGCTCGTAGGTGCAGGTCGTGGAGGATGGATTCGCGGCGTTGCTCCTGCGGGCGTAGCCCTGGAGGACGGGCCGGCCGAGTGTGAGTGCGTCGGCGACGTCCGACAGCATGTCCGTCGTACTCATCCAGTACGGCGAGAAGGAGCCGCCGGCCTCCGCGTCGTACCTGCCGATGCAGCCGTGCAGTTCGCCCTCCCGCAAGTCGGCGAACAGCTCGACGTCGGTGCCGGCGTCCCCGATCGGCAAGAAGCCGTCCAGCCAGGCGAGCGACCGCGTGCCCGCGTACTCCTGCTCGCCCGGTCGGTCCCACCTGGCGTAGATGCCGCGCAGCATCTCCCGCCGCCTCAGCATCAGCTCGCAGGTCATCGGGTTGAAGAGAGTCGGCAGGATGTTGCCGAAGCCGCTGCGCGGTTTGATGCCGTTGTTGAGGCTCAGCCAGGCCACGAGATCCGCGGGCAGGCGACCGTCCATGGCAGTCCGTACGGCGGAGATGCTCTGCGACGGCGACGGCGGCTGAAGGTCGTCGTACGCGTCGGGAAGATGCTGCTTCAGCCACCCCGTGATGGTTGCCCAGGACTCTGGCACCGGTCGTTCCACGGTCACATCCTGGATCACGCGTGGGATCAGCAGTGGGGAGAGGATCCCGGGTGCGGCAACCAGGGCGCGATCGCCGAGAACGATCCGGCTGAGCGGCGGCGCGGCTGGAGTATCCCGGGGTGCGGTGCCAGCGGGGTGTATCGACCTGCCGGTGGGGTGTCGGCGATGCTGTGGGGGTGGAGTACGTGTCCAGGGTGCCTCGACCGCCGCTCGACGGGCTGATCGACGACCTTTACTACCTGGAGGGTGCGCCGCCGTACGCCCGGCTGACGCTGCCGCCGGCGCCGGCGGCGTACCTCATCGTCAACCTCGGCGCGCCGTTCCGCATCCGCGCCGGCACCGACCTCGAGACGGCCGAGTACGCCGACGGCTGCGTGGTCACCATGCCCACCAAGGCGTTGGAGTTCGGCTACCCACTCCGGACCCGGTCCGTCGGCGTGCACTTCAAGCCGTGGGGACCGGCACCGTTCCTGCCGATGCCCGCGGCCGAGCTGTGTGACCGGCCGGTGACGGTAGAGCAGGTTTGGGGCCGGCCCGCCGTTGCTGAGCTGCGAGACCGGCTGGCCACGGCGGACGGACCGCACGAGATGCTGACGCTGCTCGAGGAGGAGCTGGTGCGACGGCTGTGCCAGACCGCCGGATTGGGGCTGGTCCGCCATACAAGCAGCGTCATCGCGGCGACCACTGGAGCGGTGGCGATCGGCGACCTGAGCGTGGCAGCCGGTGTCAGCACCACTCATTTGGCACAGCGGTTCAAGGAGCTGATCGGTGTCACTCCGAAGCGGCTGGCTCGCGCCTGCCGCTTCACCGCCACCGTGTTCGCGATCGACCCCGCCGGACCGATCGACTGGGGCGACCTCGCCGCTCGCGCAGGCTACTTCGACCAGGCTCACTTCGGCCACGAGTTCCGGGCGTTCACCGGGCTCACTCCGACCCGGTACGTCGAAGTCCGGCAGCAGTTCCTGCGCGAATATCCCGGCCACGTGCTGGACGGCTGGCCGCTGCCGGCCGATTGATTTCTTACAAGAGCAACAGCTCACGACGCGCTAATTTTGGAGCACCCAAAGCAGAGGAGAGCGCCGTGGGCAAGGTGGTCATGTACAGCACGGTGTCGGTGGACGGCTTCATCGCGGACGAGAAAGACCAGCCCGGACCGCTGTTCGACTGGTTGACCAGCGGTGACGTCCCGTTGGACGAGAGCGGAGTGCTCAAGGTGTCGCAGGTGTCGTTCGACTACACCAGGGAGTACTGGGACCAGATCGGGGTGACAGTCGCCGGCCGCCACGTCTTCGACCTGACCGACGGCTGGGACGGGAAGCCTCCGGCTGGGGTCGACCACGTGGTCGTCGTGACGCACCGGCCGAAGCCCGAGGGCTGGGACCCCGAGGCGCCGTTCCACTTCGTCGACGGCATCGAGGCTGCCATGGCCAAGGCACAGGAGCTTGCCGGTGACCGCATAGTCGAGGTCGCCGCCGGCGACGTCGGTGGCCAGATGCTTGCCGCCGGTCTGGTCGACGAGGTGCGCATGGACGTCGTACCCGTCGTGTTCGGGTCCGGCAAGCGCTACTTCGGGTCAGTCGACGCGCAGCACCTGTTGGAGGATCCTGACGTGGTGATTCAGGGCAACCGGGTGCTTCACCTGCGCTACCGGGTGCGCCGTTGACCGATCGGAGCGGCCGCGGGTCGACTGCTGACTCCAGGGCCCAGGTGACGTTGTGCTTGCTGGACTGGGGGATCGTGTAGACCAGGCTGCATGAGTCTTCCTGCTGAGGTTGTCAGGCCGGTGCGGATCGAGGTGAGGCAGGGGCACCACTTGGCGGTGCGGCGGCGTGGGGATGGTGGTGTGCCGCTGCTGTTGGTCCATGGGTTCCCGTGTACGAGCCGGATCTGGTCGCACAATCTCGTGCCGTTGGCTGAGGCGGGGTTTGATGTCGTCGCGCCGGATCTGCGTGGGTACGGCGACTCCGATTTCGCGCCGGATGACTTCTACGATTTCAACGCGTTCAACACTGACCTGACTGGTCTGTTCGACCAGCTCGGCTGGGGTCGCGTGGTCGTCGCCGGGCATGATCTCGGCGCGATGATCGCCATCGACATGGCCAACCGCCACCCCGATCGGGTCGAGCGGCTGGTGATCCTGGACGACTCCATGCCCGATCTGGGTGAGGCGTTCGCGGCGGCGGGTATCCCGTCGATCGATCCCAAACCCGCCGTCTACGACTACCAGCGCCGCCAAGGGCTCGACGCCGACGCCCTGGTCGCCGAGCTCGCGACACCCGAGCAGCGGCGGCGTTACGTGGCCGAGTTCTACGGACATCGCCTCTGGTGTCCGCCCGATGCCTTCGATGACGAGGACTTGGCCTTCCTGACCGAGCCGTACGGCGCCGCCGCCCGGCTGCGGGCCGCCTTCGCCGACTACGAGGTCGTCATGGGTACCCGGCCGCTGTCAGCCCCGGAGCAGATCGACCGTCCGGTCCAGCAGCCGGCGCTGCTGCTGATCGGGACCGACCAGGTGACCATCCGCAACCACATCGAGGAGCGGTGCGCGCTCGCCTTCCCCGAAGCGGTCGGTCCGTTCTGGGTCAAGGGAGCCGGCCACTTCATGCCTTGGGAGCGGCCCGAGACCGTCAACCGCGCCATCCGCTCCTTCTGCGGCGACCTACTCGCAGCCTGAACTAGCGGGCGATGCCGTGTCGGTGGGCCCAGATGGCGATCTGGACGCGATCACGGAGGTCCAGCTTGGTCAGGACGCGGCCGATGTGGGTCTTCACGGTGGCCTCGGAGAGGAAGACCGTGGCGGCGATCTCCGCGTTGCTGCGGCCGTCGGCGACCAGCCGGACGATCTCCAGTTCGCGGTCGCTCAGCAGTCCCGCGGTCGCCTGTCGGGCCGCCGGATCCGGTGCGAAGGCCAGCAGTTGTTCGACCACCCGGTGAGTCACCGACGGCGAGAGGACGGCGTCGCCACGGTGGACGGCGCGGATCGCGGCAGCGATCTCGGTGACCGGCGCGTCCTTGACGACGAAGCCCGACGCGCCCGCCCGCAGCGCCGCGTACACGTACTCGTCGGTGTCGAATGTGGTCAGCACCAGGATCCGGGCGTCGTGGTCCGACGCAACGATCCGCCGAGTCGCCTCGATACCGTCCAGGATCGGCATCCGGAGATCCAGCAGAACGACATCGGCCCTGCTGCCCTCGACAGAGCGGACCGTCTGTAATCCGTCGGCGGCCTCACCGACCACAGTCATGTCCGGTTGTGCGTTCACCGATGCGACGGCGCCGGCGCGGACCAGATCCTGGTCATCGGCGACGAAGACCCGGATCACGCCGACACCTTTGGGTGGTACGGCACCTCAGCCGTGACGGTGAAGGTCCGCTCGGTCCGTACCACCAACTGCCCGCCCACCGCGGCGAGCCGCTCGCGCATACCGACCAGGCCAAGACCTGGTACGCCGGGAACCGCAACGGCTGACCGTCGTGCGTTCGTGAAGGTCATCGTCACCCGGTCAGTCTGCCAGTGCTCCCGATAGCCGACCGCTGCGCCGGCGGCATGCCTGGCTGCGTTGGTCAGGGCTTCCTGGACGAATCGGTAGAGGGCGAGTTCGGTGGCAGCACCGAGCGCCCGCGGAGTGCCCTCCACCGTGTGGTTGACGTCGAGGCCTGCACCGCGAACCCGCGCGAGCAGTCCCGGCACCTGCGTCAGCATTGGTTGCGGCTGCAGATCGGTCGTCTCTTGCAGAGTCCGCAGTGTGGCTCTCAGATCGCTCAGCGAGGAACGAGCGGTGTCCTCGATGACCTCGAGCGCGGTATCGGCCTTCGCGGGGTCGAAGCGGGCGACGCGGGACTGGCCGACGATCACGGTCAGGGAGTGGGCCAGGATGTCGTGCAGGTCGCGCGAGATGCGGGCGCGCTCGTCGGCGACCGCGCGCCGTTCCCGCTCCCGTCGTTCGAACTCCGCGCTCTCGGCGGCCAGGACCGCGGCGTCGAGCTGGGCCCGACGGAGCAGGCCCATGGTCCAGGCGACCCCGACCACGGCGACGAGCAGTATCAACAGCAGCCAGGGGACCGGCCCGAACCCGGACCTCACCACGTCCGGATCGATGGCGTAGCGAATCGTCGTCCCGCCCGCGCCGGCGAGACCGACAGCCAGGGACATCACCCGGCTCCCGTAGGCCGCCGCCGCGTAGATCACCAGGAGTACGACGAGGGTGGACGGAAGGAGGAAGAACAACCCGGTGCAGACAGCCTGGCCGGCGACGCCAAGGGCCACCAAAGCCAAGGCCAGTACAGGCCGTTCGCGCCGCCAGGCCACCGCCGCGTGGGTGCCCGCAGCCAGGGCAGTCACGACCCAGGCCGACGTCAACGGCAGAGACTGGAACGCCATCACCGTGGTGAACGGGAGCAGTACGACCGCCGCGACCAGCGCGATCGCAGCCGACGGCGACCTCACACCGCGACCTCGGATCGCTTCGCCGGGACCGCTGCCGCGTCGAGAAACAGCAAGGTCGACGCCAGCATCACGACACCGAGTGCCAGCCACGAGCCGTACACGCCGGTCACCGTCAACGACGCCGCACCGGTGCCGAACCTGACTGGCGCACCCGCCACCTGCGTGACCTGCGCAAGGAGGCCGAACACCATCAAACCGCCCATACTGAGCAGCGCGAGAGACGAGAACCATCCGCCGGCGGCCAGGACGAACCGCAGCAGACCGTGTCCGGGCGAGGTAGTGGTGAGCAGAACGACCCAGACAGCTGCGGTGGCGAACGCGGTCAGCTCCATCGCGGGGAACCCGCTGCCGCCCTCCAACCACCACGCGAACTTCAGGAGCGGGTACGGCACCGACAACACCACTCCTCCCCAGCCGAGCATCCATCGAGCTCCGACCGGTACGGCCGCCGGCCTTGCGCGCCACGTGAACACTATCGTCGTCAGGGCCGCGACGAGGTCGAGTCCCCTGGCGACCGCACCGGGCCAGTCGACGGACGCGAACTCGCCGGCCGGGATGCCGGTCACCGCGAAGAAGGCGCGAAACCCGTCCAGCATCACGCCGCCGGATGCGCCGAGGAGCACGACCACCGCCGCCCAGCCCGCGACCGCGCGATGTCGTTGCAGCGCGAGGGACAGCACGGCCAGACCCGCTCCGATCAGACCCAGCCAGGATGGCGGGAAGATCCGCGCATAGTCGGCGCCAGGACCGACGACCAAAGCAACAGCCGAGGCGAGCGCGGCACCGGACACTGCAAGTACGGGCACGTGAGTTCGATTCATACCGAAACCCTGCCCGGGCTACCCTGCGCACACATCAGCCCCAGGTCGCGCCATCCTGCGACCTGAGTCGATGGAATTCAGCGGTTGGAGGTGAGGGAGATGAGGGTGGCGCCGAGGTTGTGGATTTGGGCGAGTAGGCGATGCAGTGCTGCTTGATCCGATACGGGGCCGCGCAGGGTGGTGGTGCCGTCGCGTTCGTGGGTGAGGGTGAGGCCGTCGAACCAGGTTGACCAGTGGTGGTCCAGGTGGCCGGCGATGCGGAGTTCGTAGGTTCGGGGAGGGGGTGGCATGGTCAGGGCTCCTTGGTTGCTCGCGCTCGGCGTACGGCGGGGTGGCGGATGAGCCACTCGGCTGCGACTAGGTTGATCAGCCAGCCGGAGCTGACTGATAGGGCCGTGGTCAGGCTGGTGGTGCCGAAGACGCCTTCGCCGAGGCCTTGGGTGAAGACCTGGGTGCCGGCTGCTACCGAGAGGGCGTAGGCGCGGATCATCCAGGCTCGGTGGGCTGCGAAGTTGCGGCGTCGTACGGCGGTGAACCCGAGGACCAGACTGGTTGCGATGGCGGAGCCTGCGATGAGGCGGGCGGTCCAGAGCAGGTCGCCGCCGGGGGCGCCGGCGTAGAAGAGCGTCATCCAGAGCCCGGAGCCCGCGACGAGCAGGCCGGCTCCGACGAGTACGCGACCGGCGCGGCGGTGCCAGGCGCGGTGCCGGCGACGCAGCCGCGCTGGGAACTGGAACGCGCCGACGACCGCGTACACCGCGGCGGAGACAACGTGTACGACGACCGGAGCAGGCGAGGCGTCGATGCGAGGGTTCGTAGGCAGCACCTGTGGACCGCCGGCGAGCTCCAGAAGCCGGAGCGATCCGGCGACGAGCGGGAAGATCGTCAGCGCGAGCAGTGCGGTCGGAACCCGCCAACTCGAGCCCTCCCGACCGCGCCGCGGGCGAGGCGGCGCGGGCAGGTTGCGAGAGGCGGCGTACTCCGTCATTTCGCACCTGCGGTGACCGGGGTTGCCTCGGAAGTGGCGGTGCGGGTGGTGCGCCAGAGCGAGTAGCCGAGGGCGATCATGGCGATGCCGTTGGGGAAGGCGAGGAGGCGGTAGAAGGCATCTGGCATGACGGAGAGGGCGATGGTCACCACGCCGCCGGCGGCGAGGAGCAAGGTTGCCCAGCGGGTCAGGACGCGGGCTCGGAAGAGGGCGATGCCGAAGACGAGGCCGCCGGCCAGGTAGCCGATGTCCTGGACCCGTACGACGGTCGAGAACAGGCCGACGTCACCGGTCGGGGTGTTGCCAGTGGAGACGGCGATGATGTCGTTCACGAAGCCGGGGTTGGTGTCGGCGATGGCCGGTAGCAGGTAGCCCGCCGTCAGCGCCGTACTCATGATGGCGAGGTAGCCGACGCTGAGCAGCGCGTAGCCGACGAGTCCCACCAGGCCGTTCCGCCGTACTTGGCTCACGTACATGCCGGTGATGCCGGCCAACGCCAGCACGGCCATCACGGCCTTCAGGGTGCTCCGTACGACGACCTCGGTCGTGGTGATGGAGGTGGCGTCCAGGTGTGGGTGGCCGATCTGGACGCCGACGAAGAGCAGTCCAGCAGCGACAGCGGCGGCCCCGGAGGCCCGGGTGAGGGTGGTTGCGGTGATGGTCATCGTCAGCTCCTTGGTTCCGGTGGTGCTTGGCTATGTCCGGAACGTAGGGCGCGAGGTGGTGACCAGACGTCACCACATCTGGTGACTGACGATGTGACTGTTACAGCAGGCCGAGCTCGCGGCCGCGGCGGACGGCGGCGGAGCGGGTGTTGACGTCGAGCTTGGTGAAGATGCGCTTGGTGTGCGTGCGCAGCGTGTTCAGCGAGACGAACAGGTGGCGGGCGATCTCCGGACCGGTGAGCTCGCTGGCGAGCAGCCGCAGTACGTCGAGCTCCCGCTCGCTCAGCGTGGTGGGCAGCGACGCCGGAGGGGGTGTACCAACGCCGTCGAGGAGCCGTCGGGCGTGTCGGCGCAGTACGTCGTACTGGCTGGAGCCGGCGTCGTGCAGCAGGGCCAGCATCGGAGCACCTTCGTCCAGGAACAGACGCACGTAGGCATCGGGTTCTGGTGCGGTGGTGAGTGCCCGGTTCAGGTCAGCGAGGGCCTCGGATGCTTGACCGCGCGCGTGCAACGTCAGCGCTTGCAGCATGCCGATCTCCAGGAGGCTGCCGGCGCGCGTCGGCTTCGCGTCGGCGTGCAGTCGTTGCAGGAGGGCCAGTGCATCCTCCAGCGCCCCCGTCGAGTCGCGCGCGAGCAGGAGCCGCACGTGCGTGAGGTGCTCGTATTCATGCAGGTAAGACAGCTCATCAGTCACGCCGTCGGCCCACTCCGCGGCCGCGTCGAGGTCGCCCTCCGCGATGCAGATCCGCGCCCGCATCGCGGGGATCGGGCGGAGGTCGGGATAGGAGCCCGGCCGATAGATGTCCGCGGCCTGGTCGAGTAGTTGCTTCGCCGCAGCATGGTCGCCCGTAGCTCCGTGCACTTGCGCCATGGCGACGTACCAGCGGTGCCGGTTCTCGGTGATCGACCCGCGCTCACCAAGGACCCGTGCGGTCTCGAGGTGCTCCTCTGCGCCGGCCAGCTCATTCAGCTCGCGGTCCAGCTCGGCGAGTCCCACGTGCAGGTCGGCGAAGGCCCGCGGGTACGGCGGTCCGGAGGCAGACGCCAGCGCCTTCTCGTAGAGACCACGCGCCCGCTGGGGACGCCCGGCGCTGAGCCACATGTCGCCGAGCACCACTGTGCTGTCCAGTTCGTCGACCAGGTTCCCCGCGGCGTGCAGGCTGCGCACTGCTTCCGAGAACGTCGACAAGGCTTCCGGCACATCACCGGCAGCCCAAGCAGCCAGCCCAAGGAACCCAGCCGACGCACCGCGTACGAAGTGGTCGTCAGCACCCGCAAGCTCCAGTGCGTGCCGCGCATGGCGCACAGTGGCCGGTACGTCGCCTCTCGCCTGCGCCAGCGCCGCCCGGTAGACCCACAGCGTCGCCGGTGCGGTGCGCAGGTCCTCGGTGTCGGCCCATGTCGCAGCAAGCGCTGTGTCGTTAGCGCCAGCCGCCAGTGCCGCCTCGACGTCGTCCAGCCGGTGCTCCATCCCGTCCAGGTCGCCGGCCAGCATCTGCGACCAGCCGGACGCGATGCTGAGGACAGGGCTCCGACGTACGACGGACTCCGGCAGCGACCGTATCCACTCCAGCAGCAGACTGTCCTGGCGGGCCCGGCGTACCTGCGGCAGCGCTTCCTCGATCAGGTAGGCGGCACGGTCGTGGTCACCGGCGGCCAGGGAATGGCGTACGGCGTCCGCGACGAGGTCATGTTCGGCGTACCAGGCGCTTGCCGCTCGATGCAGCACCGGGACCTCAGCTGGAGCCTCTGCCAACAGGCGGGCGCGGAGGACGTCGCGGAAGAGGTGGTGGTACCGGTACCAGGAGCGCTCGGCGTCCAGCGGGACCAGGAAGACGTTGCCGCGGTCCAGGTCTGTCAGTGCTTGGCCGCGGTCCGTCCTGCCGGTGAGGGCGTCGCACAGGGGACCGGTCAGCCGGTCGAGCACCGCGGTCCGGAGCAGGAAGTTGCGCACCTCGGCACTCTGGCGGGCGAGGACCTCGTCGACCAGGTAGTCGATGACGAAGCGGTGGCTGCCGGTGAAGTCCGCGATGAACTCGGCGACGTCTGCGCGGTCCGCCGTACCGCGGAGGGACAGTGCGGCGAGTTGGAGGCCGGCGATCCAGCCCTCGGTGCGCTCGTCCAGTCGTCGTACGTCATCGTCGCCGAGGCGCAGGCCCATCGCGTCGTTGAGGAATTCCTGGGCCTCCGCGGGTGCGAAGCGGAGGTCTGCCGCACGTACCTCGGTCAGTTGGCCGCGACTGCGCAGTCGTGGCAGCGGGAACGGCGGATCGGTTCGGGTTGCGACCAGGAGGTGCAGGTGGTCCGGCGCGTGGTCGAGGAGGAAGGTCATTGCCTCATGCACCTCGGGTGCTTCGATCACGTGGTAGTCGTCGAGCACGAGCAGCGCGTGGTCGGGCCGCCGCATCAGTTCGTTGACGACGGCAACCAGTGCGGCAGATGTGGAGGCGGCGTTGAGTGCATCGACGTCCAGGTCGAGACCGATACGGGAGAGCGCGGCCGCGAGGTGGGCCATGAAGCGTGGCGGCGCGTTGTCGCCCTCGTCGAGGGACAGCCAGGCCACGCGATCCTGAGTCCTTGCCCACTCGCTGAGCAGCGTGGTCTTGCCGAAGCCGGGCGGTGCGGAGACCAGGGTGAGCCGGTGCCCGGGCTGCAGGGTGCTGTCCAGTCGGTCGGCCAGCCGGGGGCGAGCGACCACCTCGGGCCGCTTGGCGGGTGGGAACAGCTTCGTGGCGAGCACCGGTGTCGACACCCTATGGATCATAAGTCGCTGTACTAAGTTCAACTAAGCTGCTGGCATGCCGAGGAACACGTTGACCGTCGAGCAGATCGTGGCCGCCGCCGTCGGGTTGCTGGACGAGGTGGGCCTGGACGGGCTGAACATGCGCGCCCTGGGGGAGCGGCTCGGTACGGCGGCCACGGCCGTCTACTGGCACGTGAAGACCAAGGACGAGTTGGTCCGCCTCGCCGGCGACGCAATCTGGGCGGAGATCGAGCTTCCCGATCTCGACGGCGACTGGCGCGGGGCCGCGGGTGCGTTGGCCACCGCACTCCACGAGATGCTGGCGCGGCACCCCTGGTACGGCCAGGCGCTCGGCAGCTACCTCCTCTACGGTCCCGGCAAAGCCCGCTACGACGACGCCACGCTGTCCCTCTACGAGAAGGCCGGCTTCACCCCCGCCGACGCCGACCTCGCCGCCGCAACCGTCTTCATCTACGTGGCCGGCAGCGCTCTGGGCTCCGCCGCGCAAGTCTCCCTGACCCGCCGCCTGACCCGCACCGGCCAGGACCCCGCCCAAGCCCTGGAACACACAATGACCGAGGCCAAGGACATCGCCATGGCCTACCCCACCCTCCGCAAACGCCTCAACACCCCCGCCGCCACCGACTACACCGCCGCCCCCGACAACACCTTCACCTTCGGCCTGAACACCATCCTCACCGGCCTCGAGTCCCAACTCACGCACTGAGCCGGTGGGAGAGGAGTCGAACATGGGCGGTTCACCGATGGGCAAGACGTACTTGTCCACCGCGGTGACGGAGGACGGCAAGCCCAGGCATCTCGTCCCGAACACGCGCCTCCGGCTGACGTTCGCCGAAGTACCCAACCTGAACGCGGAGGGACCGCGTGTGTACGACGTCCTCGGGGCCCACGCCGGCTGCAATCGGCTCAAAGCCGCCGTCGCGGCCGGTGAGTTGCTGACCGACGGCAGGTTGTGGATCGATGGATTCGGCGGCACCGCACGCGGCTGCACGCCACCACTCCGGGCCCAGGACGAGTGGCTGAGTGAATTCCTGACCAGCAGGCCCAGCTGGCACCTGGACGGCGATCAGCTCACCCTCACCTCAGCCGGTACGACGATCACGTTGCTCGACAGGCGGATCGTCGAACCCGACTTCCCACTCGACGGGATCCGCTGGAAGCTCATCGCCACCATCACGAACGGCGACCTGTTCCACCACCACCATTCCGCCGAGCCGGCGTGGCTCACCTTCGACGGCGAGCGTCTGACCGGCTCGACCGGCGCCAACGAACTCTCCGGCACCGTCACCCGCGCCGGAACAGAGCTGACCTGCGCCGTCCTCGCCACCGATCGCGCGTGCACAGGCCAAACCGCCGAAGTGGAGACCGCGATCCTGACCACACTTTCGGCCAAGGTCACCTTCGCCATCGACTACAACCGGCTGACTCTGATGACGCCCGCCGGGATCGGCCTCGACCTCACCGCCGGACGACCGTGAGACTTGCTTACGGGCGCAGGTGCTTGACCGTTACGCCGTACTGCTCGCTCAGGCGCTCGGCAATTAGTGAGCGGTGGCAGGCCTCTGGGTCGCGCTCAACACAGAGCAGCGCCGCGACCCTGCCGCTCGACAGGATTGGTGTGAGGTCGGCGGTGTCGAGGATTTCGGTGGTGTAGCGGTGGATGTACTCGGGAGAGAGTCGGCAGCGGGAGCGCTTGCCGACTCCCTGACGGTCGTCCTCGGCGTACTGGAGTTGGCGTAGCTCGGTGGTTGGGGCGAGCTCGAGGTGGTGCTCGTACGCGATCCCGGCTTGGGCGAGGGCCGCCTGCAGCCGGAGTGAGTTCGCCCAGGCGTACTCGGGTCCGCGGACACCACGGCGCTGACGTACGTCGATCAGCAGGCGAACGTCAGCGTCCATCAGTCGTTGCAGGAACGACTCGGCGTCGAAGTCGTAGACGCCGATTGTCAACAATCTGAACATCGACAATCACCTCTCTGCCAGCTTCTCGTGCCGGCTCGACCGGCACGAGAAGCTGTGCCGTCATGCGACCGCGGTTCCCTCGAGCTCGACCAGTTGGCCGGGGATCGCGAGCCGTGTCACCCCGAGCATCGTGGTGGTCGGCGCCACCCCGACGGTGCCCAGTCGCGACGCCAGGACGCCGTACTGCTGGAAGAGCAGATCGACGTCAGTGGTGTAGACGTTGAGCCGGACGAGGTCAGAGAGGGACATGCCAGCCTCGCTGAGTACGGCCTCCAGGTTGTCGAGGCTTAGCGCCAACTGTGCCGCCATGTCACCGTCGTGTTGGGGCTTGCCGTCCTTGTCCATCGCGGTCTGCCCCGAGATGTAGAGGGTCCGGGTGTGCCCGGAGACGAGCTCGCCTTGGTTGAAGCCCAGCTCAACCGACCACTCCACCGGGTTGACCGCCGTTCGTTGCAGTGCCACATCAGCTCCATTCGATCCGTTGCTCCGTACGTCGAGGAGCCTTCCAAGCAATCACGACACCTTGTGTCGTGTATTCCGATAGAGTTCTCTCATGCGCGCCGACCGGTTGGTCTCACTGGTGCTGCTGCTGCGCCAGCGGGGTCGGTTGACTGCGGACGTCCTGGCCAGCGAGCTGGAGGTGTCCACCCGCACCGTGCTGCGCGACATCGAGGCGCTGTCCGCGGCCGGCGTACCGGTCTACGCCGAACGCGGCAGGCATGGCGGGTTCGCGTTGCTGCCGGGCTTTCGGACCGAACTCACCGGTCTGAATCACGACGAAGCGCTTGCCTTGCTGACCGCCGGCTCGAAGCGCGGCGAGCAGGTGTTCGGACTTGGCTCGGCGCTCGCCTCGGCCATGCGCAAGGTGGTCGACGCCCTGCCCGAAAGCCACCGGACCACCGCCAGCGACGCGGCCCAAAGGTTTCTCGTCGACCCCGAGAACGACCTCCTCTCCCGCCCGCTCGCCGTTGCAGAGTTGCCCAGCGCAACCATGATCGAGATCCGGCGCGCCGTGGCCGCCGGTCACAAGCTGCGCATCCAGTACGCCGCGGCGGAGAAGGCCCCGAAATGGCGCACGGTGGACCCGATCGGCCTGGTCACCGTGCGAGACAAGGGCTACCTGCTGGCCACAACCTCCGGCGCGGACCGCACGTACCGCCTGTCCCGCATCCAGGCCGCCGAGGAACTCCCCGAACCGGCCCAGCGACCGGACCGGGTCGACCTGGACCAGATCTGGCAGGAACGCAGCACCCGCTTCCGCGCCGGCGGCGACCAGATCACCGTCCTACTCCGGATGAACCCAACCCGCCGAGAGGAACTCGCAAACACCGCCCTGGCCGTCCTCACCGAGACCCTCGACCCAGACGGCTGGCTACGCCTGGAAGCCACCTTCCAAGACACCCGCCACGCCGTGTGGGCCCTATGGCAACTCGCCCTAGACGCCGAAGCCCTGACCCCCCACTCCCTACGCACTGCCCTCCACAACCGCGCCACCGCCCTAGCGACCCGCTACGACCCCTCATCCTGAGCAGGGCGTCGAAAGTGAAAGCACTCGCTGCTTGCTGATCCGGAGGTGAAGCAGTGCGTACGAAGGTTGCTTGTATGTTCGCAGTGGCGTTACTCGTCCTGGGCGGCTGCACGGCCTGCGAGTCCGGCAGCGAGCCAATCTGCGAGGCAACAACTCCCGGAGTAACTCCAGCAACCCCCATACCCACAGGCGCCGAGTGCTAGAGGGCGCTGGTACGCGGTCGCACGCCCTCTGTGCAGTGCGGTTCTTTACCTGCTCGAAGGACGGTTCCAGATGCGCCACCAAGGTCTCTGAGCCGCGACGGGCGCCGGGCCCGGGTTCGGGACTGCCACGGAAGTCTGCGCCTTGAAGGTGTCTGCCAGATCGGGGAGTCCCGCGGCCACGGCGATGGTGAGGCGTTGACCGCGGTCGAGACGTGCGGTGGCGAGCAGGTCTGCGATGCGCTGTCGCTGCGCGTCGGTGGGCTTGAAGTACATCGGCGGCACCAGTTGCCGATGCACCGTGGCCAACTGTGGGTCCGGGTCGCGGAGGAGTTCGAGATCGGCGACGACTGCTTCCCAACCGCCGCGGTTTCGGTGGATCCACCACGCCCGGCGACGAAGTTCGGCGTCCTCTGCCGCCTTGAGCCCGGCAAGGTCGGAAACAGCCCACACCTGGGGACTGCGGATGAGGACCTCGCCCGCGAGCCGAGCCACACGGGACTGGTCGCCCGCCACGAAGGAGAGCAGCAACGGTAGGTCGTCGGCGGTGGCGCGCTCCCGGAGGAGCGACAGGCCAACCTTCCGCAGCGGGAGTTCTGCGCTGTGGACGAGGTCGAGGTCGAGGATCTCTTGGCGCTCGATCGCCGTACCGGTCTCCTCGAGCCCGGTGTAAGCGCAAGCGCGCACGATCGGCTCGGCGGCGGAACGCGCGACCTCGGCATAGGTTGTGATTGGGTCGCGCCACATCTCCTGCCAGCGACGTCGTCCCCACAGCCGCATGAGCATCGAGCGGTCTACCAGGAGCCGCTCGACGTCGGCAGAGTCCAGCTCAGCAGCCGCCAGCCTCACCAAGCCGATGGCGCGACCCTCGGCGGAGCGGCCGCGAAGCAACACCGTCGCGATGACCTTGGGAGGTGCCGAGTCGGCGATGACAGCTATGAGCCGTCGACGGACGACTGCGTCCCTCTCTGCGGGAAGAAGCGCGACCGCATCCTGCAGCCCAAGCAGTCCGGACTCGAAGCTGTGGCGGACGGCGACGCGCCGAAGATGGTGGTCGCCGGAGATTCGCAAGCGAGCCCACACCTCTGCTTCGCCGTGCTCTGTGACCAAGGCCTGCAGATACTGCGGCAGGACGTCAGCCCCTCGGCCGCGCTGCTCGATCCGATGCAACACAGGCACCAGGTGGTCGGCCTGCTCCAGCGAAGTACGCCGCAACACCTCTCGCGCGGCCGTTTCGCGGATAACCCCGACGTGGTCGGTGACTCGGACTGCCAGCGCGCGATCGCTCAACCGATCGAGAGACTCGGCCAACGACCGAACGGCGCGCTCACGCAGATAGCCGTCAGGGTGCATGCTGGCCAGTGCCGCGACGACCGGCACGGGACTCGCCAGAACCTCCTTGCTCCAGTCCTGCGACTGTCCCAACGTTGGACCTTCGTAGCGGATCTGGCGGGCGTGATAGTCGATCCGCAACAACTCACGCGCAGTCAACGAGGCAAGCCAGGACGCGGCCTCGTCCAAGACCGCCCGATCACCCCGGAGGGCCGCCGAGGCACCTTCCCCCAGTCGGTGACGGATCTCCGATGGACTCAGCATGCCCCCCATCCTGACGCCCTCGAGACCAGACATCATCCGAATTCATTCCGGCGACGCTTCCGCCGAACGAGCCCGGGGTCGATCATTCGAACGGCTCGAGCGCCATCCTGGGGCCGCGCGACACCAGTACGCGCCCCCGCCGAAGGCGGCTACGGAACAGCCGCTGCGGAGCGGTGTCCGCTCCAAAGCACATCGAGCCACGGTTTGTCGGCGCCGACCGGGGTTGCGTGTGAGACCGGTCGGCGCGCCCGCCGGAGGCGGCGAATAGGACAGCCGCCGCGGAGCGGTGTCCTTTGGGCGTGTTCTTCAGTCTTTGATTTCGCAGAGGATGGCGCCGGCGGTGACGGTCGCGCCTACCTCGGCGGTGAGGGCGGTGATGGTGCCGGACTTGTGGGCGTTCAGGGGTTGTTCCATCTTCATCGCCTCCAGGACGACGATGAGGTCGCCCTCGGCAACCACCGCGCCTTCCTCGACGGCGATCTTGACGATCGTGCCCTGCATCGGCGAGGTGAGCGAGTCGCCGGAAGCAGCAGAGCCCTTCCCGGATCCACCCGTCCGTCGCGTCGGCTTCTTCTTCGTGCCGGCGGCGGATGTACCCGCGACAGCGGCCGCGCCCAGGCCGGCTGGGAGCACGACCTCGAGGCGTTTCCCGCCGACCTCGACGGTGACCTTCTCGCGTTCCGCCGGTTCAACGGCTTCCGCCGCAGGTCCCTCGTACGGCGGGACCTGGTTGTCGTACTCGGTCTCGATCCAGCGCGTGTGCACCTTGAACCCGTCGTCGCCGACGAAGGCCGGATCAGACACCACGGCGGCGTGGAACGGAATGACCGTAGGCATCCCCTCCACCACGAACTCACGCAGCGCCCGCCGTGACCGCTCCAGCGCCTGCGTCCGGTCGCGACCGGTGACGATCAGCTTCGCCACCAGCGAGTCGAAGGCACCCGGCACGGTCTCGCCCTGGTCGTACCCACCGTCGAGCCGGATCCCCGGCCCGGACGGCGCGTGCCAGCGGGTCAGTGTCCCCGGCGCCGGCAGGAAGCCTCGTCCGGCGTCCTCGGCGTTGATCCGGAACTCGATCGAGTGCCCCGACACGACCGGGTCGTCGTACCCGAGCTCCTCGCCCTGGGCGATCCGGAACATCTCCCGGACCAGGTCCAGGCCGGTGACCTCCTCCGAGACCGGGTGCTCGACCTGCAGCCGGGTGTTCACCTCGAGGAACGAGATCAGCCCGTCCTGCCCGACCAGGAACTCGCACGTCCCGGCGCCGACGTACCCGGCCTCGCGCAGGATCGCCTTGGACGCGGAGTACAACGTCTCGAGCTGCTCGGCCGACAGGAACGGAGCCGGCGCCTCCTCGACCAGCTTCTGGTACCGGCGCTGCAGCGAGCAGTCCCGCGTGGACACGACCACGACGTTGCCGTGGGCATCGGCCAGGCACTGCGTCTCGACGTGCCGCGGCTTGTCCAGGTACCGCTCGACGAAGCACTCGCCGCGTCCGAAGGCGGAGACGGCTTCGCGTACGGCGGAGTCGTAGAGCTCCGGCACTTCGTCCAGCGTCCGGGCCACCTTCATGCCGCGACCGCCACCGCCGTACGCCGCCTTGATCGCGATCGGCAGCCCGTGCTCCTGTGCGAACGCAACCACCTCGGAAGCGTCGGCGACCGGGTTCGGCGTGCCCGGGACCTGCGGGGCGCCGACCTTGTCGGCGATGTGCCGCGCCTTGACCTTGTCGCCGAGGGAGTCGATGGCCGACGGCGGCGGGCCGATCCAGATCAGCCCGGCGTCGATGACGGCCTGGGCGAAGGCGGCGTTCTCGGCCAGGAAGCCGTAGCCGGGATGTACGGCGTTTGCGCCCGAGCGAGCGGCGACGTCGAGGATCTTGTCGATGTTCAGGTAGGAGTCGGCCGGTGTCCCGCCGTCCAGTGAGTAGGCCTCGTCGGCGAGCCGGACGAACAGCGCGTCGCGGTCCTGCTCGGCGTACACGGCGACGCTGCCCAGCCCTGCGTCGGCGGCGGCGCGGACGACCCGGACGGCGATCTCGCCCCGGTTCGCGACCAGCACCTTGGTGATCTGCTTGCTGTCGGACACAGCTGACTCCCTTCGGCCAGCCCGAGTCTAGGGTGAACCACCCCTTCGGGGAGACAGGGCGTTGCTCACACCGTAAGCGATCGCTCGAAGAAGGATTCCAGCACGACGACCGTCTGGGTGCTCGTCACGCCGTCCACTTGGTGCAGGGCGCGCAGCGTCGCCTGGAGGTCCTCGGTGGTCGCCGTCCGGACCTTGGCCAGCACGGACGCCGGACCGGCGATGATGTGCGCCTCCTCGACCGCCGGGATGTCCCGCAGCGCCTGCAGTGTCGGCTCGTCGCCCATCCAGGCGGACGCGTCGAGCAGGACGTAGGCGAGGACCCCGCGGCCGAGCGCGGCCGGGTCCACCTCGATCGTGGTCCGGCGGATGACGCCTGCCGCCTTCAGCTTCCGGACCCGCTCGTGCGCCGCGCCCGGCGACAACCCGACCGCCTGTCCGAGGGCGGCGTACGACTGGGTGGCGTCCTCCTGTAGCAGGCTGAGCAGCCGCCGATCCGTATCGTCTATGGTCATTGTCACCCTTTACCAAATCTCATCCTATCGATTACAACAGTAGCAGGATGAAATTCAATGGAGAGGCGAAATGACCATCACGCTGTCACCCCCGCCGCACCGGATCCGGGCCGAGCTCGTCGTCCTCGACGACCGGTTCCGCAAGGTCGCCGGCGACGAGTACGTCGAATGCCTGTACGACGGCGGTCGCTGGCTGGAAGGACCGGTGTACTCACCCGCCTGGCGCTGCCTGGTCTTCAGCGACATCCCGAACGACCGGATGCTCCGCTGGGACGAGGTCTCCGGCCAGGTGTCCGTCTTCCGCGAGCCGTCCGGGTACGTCAACGGCAACACCATCGACCGGCAGGGCCGGCTGATCAGTTGCTCGCAGGGCGACCGCCAAGTCATCCGGACCGAGTACGACGGACGCCGTACGGTGCTCGCCTCACACCTCGACGGCAACCGGCTGAACAGCCCGAACGACGTGGTCGTGAAGAGCGACGACTCGGTCTGGTTCACCGACCCGCCGTACGGGATCACCTCGAACTACGAAGGGCACGCGGCCGAGCAGGAGATCGACGGCTGTCACGTCTACCGGATCGGGCCGGACGGCGTGCTGACCGTGGTCGCGGACGACTTCACCCGTCCGAACGGACTGGCGTTCTCGCGCGACGAGTCCCAGTTGTACGTCGTGGACACACCGGCCAAGCACATCCGCCGGTTCGACGTGGACGGGGACAAGCTGCGTGGCGGTGAGGTGTTCGCTCCGTGCACGGCCGGCATGTTCGACGGGATCCGGCTGGACAGCGCCGGCCGGGTCTGGGCGGCGACGCATGAAGGCGTCCACTGCTTCGACCCGGACGGCACTCTGATCGGCAAGCTGCTGCTGCCGGACATCGTGTCCAACCTGACCTTCGGCGGCTCCAAGCGCAACTGCCTGTTCATCACCGCGACCACGTCCGTGTGGTCGTGGCTGCTCACCGCAAGCGGAGTCTGATCAGCGGTAGGCCTTGGAGACGCTGTTTAGCAGTCGCTCGAGCGTGTCGTACGTCGGCAGGTCGGCCACGTCGACCACCTGCTCGGCCACCGGCACCTTGCCGGCGCTGACGACCTTGGCGAACTGGTCCGGGTCAGCAGTCCGGAACCCGTGCTGTGCGGCGAGCTGCTGGAGCTCCTGGTCCGTCGACAGTAGCTCACCGAGCTTGTCGCCGTTCGGCTTGAGCGACAGCAGCGTGTGCCTGGACTGCACGGTCGGCGACGGGTACATCAGCACCATGTCGCTCTTCAGCTTCCCGCGGACGGCGGCGTCCACGAACTGCGCCTCGTAGATGCACACCAGCGGCGTCTTGCCCATCCCGAGCGACAGGTAGTCCTCGAACGGTCCTTCGCTGGAGTTGTCGGTGTAGCCCTGGTTGACGAAGAGCGGCGTCACGTACGGCAGCACCTTCCGCTCCTCCGCCGTGCCCTGCACCACGGTCTGGCCGTTGGCCACGTAGCTCGCGATCGACAGGAACATCGCCGCCGAGTTCGAGGTCCGCGGGTCGGTCGTGGTGACCAGGAGCCGCTTGCGCACCGGGTACGTCGTGTTGCCGCGGATGTCGTCCCACCGCCAGCCGGCCTTGGCGAGGTCCATATACCGGCGCATGTCGAAGTACCAGACCCCGTTCACCTGCCGCGCGATCCCGGTCGCCGACAGCAGGTTGGCGATCGGCCGGTACGTCGCGATCGCCATCGGCGACGAGAACACGGCGTACTTCTTGCCCGCGACACCGGGGCGATCGGCGGAGCCCTGCTGGATCCGGTCCGCCGCGACCGTGCTGGACGGGAACGCGAAGTCGTACTTCGCCAGGTCGACCGTGGTGGCGATCTCGCGGGACCCGGCGGTGTCGACCTGCACCGCGAGACCGTGTTTCGCCAGTGCGGCCTGGACGTCGGGATCCTCGAAGAACGCGCGCTTCTCGGAGCCGATCACGCCGGAGACGGTGGTGATCCCAGATGCCTGGACGTCGTCGCCGTTCCGGACGATCACGACGGTGGCGATGGTGGCGACCACGAGCACCCCGGCGATCGCCGCCGGGAGCGCGACGCCAGGCCGCGAGCCACGTTGTTCAGCAGTTGGCTCGGCGAGAGTTTCCGGTACGACGGGATCGGGGGCTGGAGTGAGTTGGGTACGGACGATGCGTTCGACCAGGATCGGCACGTACTCGCGGACCGGGTCGTCGGCGAACTGTTCACGGGCCACCCGCACGGCGGCCTCGACGTCTTCGGGAGTGTGGATGTCGGCGAAGGTGTCGGCGAGCCTGCTGGTGACGTTCAGGATCGCCTTGTCCTCGCGGACGGTGTCGAGCTTCAAGGGGATTTCTCCACGGTGTTGACTCATTGGGGTAGGCACGCGCCCCCGTCCGGCGCCGGTCCCATGGTTTCGTCCGGGAGGTCCACCGGCCGGTCCGCGGGCGCACGCCGTACCGAAACGGAATAGGCTTTCCGGCGAACCGGGGAGTCGACCTGCTGAGGAGTGACGATGACGGGCATTCTGGAGCCGCTGGCCGGTACTGCGCCGGCCGTCTGGGAGAAGCTGGACGACCGGTTCGCCGGGATCCGCGGCGACCGGCTGCTGGAGCGGCTGTGGACCGGCGGGCGGTGGGTGGAGGGCCCGGTGTACTCACCGGCCGGCCGCTACCTGCTGTGGAGCGACATCCCGAACGACCGCATCCTGCGCTGGGACGAGACGTCGTACCAGGTCTCGGTCTTCCGGCACCCGGCTGGGAACACGAACGGGCACACGCTCGACACCGAGGGCCGTCTGGTCAGCTGTGAGCACGGCAACCGCCGGGTCACCCGGACCGAGCACCACGGCGCCGTGACCGTGCTGGCCTCCGAGTACGACGGGAAGCGGCTGAACAGCCCGAACGACGTGGTGGTCAAGCGGGACGGGTCGGTCTGGTTCACCGACCCGGCGTACGGGATCGACAGCGACTACGAGGGGTATAAGAGCGAGATCGAGACCGGCGGCTGCCACGTCTACCGGGTCTCGCCGGACGGCGTGCTGACCCGGGTCGCCGACGACTTCAACCGGCCGAACGGGCTGGCGTTCTCGCCGGACGAGTCGCTGCTCTACATCGCCGACTCCGAGGAGGGCACGCTGCGGGTGTTCACCGTGGAGGGCGACAAACTGTCCGGCGGCGAGCTGTTCGCGGAGTGCGGCAACGGGATCTTCGACGGCATCCGGCTCGACACCGAGGGCCGGATCTGGGCCTCGGCCGCCGACGGCGTGCACATCTACCACCCGGACGGCACCCTGCTCGGCAAGCTCCTGGTGCCCGAGACGGTGTCCAACCTGGTCTGGGGCGGCCCGAAACGCAACCGCCTCTTCCTGACCGCGACCACCTCGGTCTACTCCCTGTACACCACCGTCAACGGCGCCCCCGGCCCCTACGGCCCACTGCGCTGACAGTTCCCTCGTGCGAGGGAGGGCGTTCGTCCTCCGGATGGATCACGTCGACGGGGTGTGAATGACAGCGTGCTTCGGGTGGCCCGCGCCGGGCGGGCCGGATCCGAAGGAGTTCACGTGCTCAGCCCGAAGTTCGTCCGTCGACTGGTTCCCGCCGGAGCACTGGCCCTGCTAGCGGCCATCGGCGTGCTGGCATCGCCGGCTGCCGCCGGTCAGGACCCGGTGATGCGGGTCTCTGGCGCGGCGGGCGGTCGACTGGGGCCGGAATGGCCAGGGATGGAAGGCGATCCGGTGCGGTTCGAGATCGACGGCCAGGCCACCGATCCGCTGCATCCGTCCGGAACGTTCCACGTCGTCCACCGCAAGCCGGACGGCCGGTTGCTGGCCGAGTTCAGCGGCCGGATCACCAGCCTGAAGGCCGTCGACGAGGTCGCGATCGTGACCGGCGTGATCGACGCGGCGGAGCATCCCGACATAGACCTGGAGTTCGTCGGCAAGCCGGTCGCGATGACGGTGTACGACGGCGGCGACCACGACCGGATCGGCTGGGCGTGGGGCTTCTTCGGCGCCCCGGTCAGCCCGCTGCAGGGCACCGCGCCGTACTTCGCCCTGACCGATGGTGGCTTCCGAGTCGACGGGGGAGCGCGCCATCACGGTGCCCAGGGCAACGGTCCGGCGGTGGACGTGCGGACGGGCGACGGTACGACGGTCGCCGCCGTACTCGGTGGTCCGAGCCCGACCGGCAGTGCGCTGCGCTTCGACCTCAGCGCACGCGTGCCGGCCGGGGGTGACGCGACCCAGGTCCAGGGAAGCTTCCACTTCACCGAGCGGGGCAAGGCGAGCCTCGAAGGCCGGCTCACCTGCTTGCAAACCGGCGGCCCTGTCGCGGTCACCACCGGCGTGGTGACCAGGTCGGACGATCCCGCCCAGGTCGGCAAGCCGGTCTCGTTCTCGCTCAAGGACGGGCAGGTCGACCGGATCAGCTGGCTCTGGAGTTGGTCCGCCGAGAAGCCGCCGATCGCCGACTGCCTCTCGACCGTCCCCTCCTACGCCCCACGCTGGGGCGGGGTCGTCGTACTGCCGTAGGCCTGACGGACCCGGGTACGGCGGTGGAGCGCCGTACCCGGGGTTGGGTCAGAAGTTCTTCTTGATCTGGTCGATGATCGTGAACACGGCCAGGAAGCCGAAGGCCAGGAACGAGAACGCCAGCACCGCGGTGCGCAGCTTCGTGATCCGGATCGCCTTGGGCAGGGCCCGCGAGTTCATCCACCACAGCAGGCCGGAGTAGAAGAACATCATCGTGCCCGCGGTACAGGCGGAGATGACCAGCAGCACCAGCGGCTGGGTCAGGCCGGCCAGCAGCACCATGATGCCGAAGGCAACGAGCCCCCAGACCAGGTAGAAGTACAGCTTGGACTCGCTCACCGCCGAGGTGCGCAGATAGCGCGACTTGACCATGTCCGCGGTCAGCCGGGACGTGTAGTCGACGATGCCGGCTGCCGCCGCGAACAGCGAGAACGCCCCGATCGCCCAGAACAGGTAGCCGAACCAGTCGCCGACCAGCGACTGCAGCGTGGTGCCCTCGATCTTCAGGAAGCTGATGTTGTTCTTGACGTCCGGGTTCCCGAACAGCGTCGCGTGCGCGAGCATCGAGGTGAACACGATGGTGAGCACCGTGATCGCCACGAAGGTCAGGCCCTGCTCGACATTGGCGAACTTCCACCAGCGCCGCCAGCGAGCCATGTTCGCGTCGTCGATGGCGAAGGTGTAGCCGTTGGCGGTCGGGTCCGCCTCCTTCTCACCGGTGATCGGCGAGGTCAGCCGCGGCACGTGCACACCCATGCCGAAGCCCTTGTCCCGGATCCAGTTGCTCTGCACCAGGTTCTGCCCGCCGCCGGCTCCGGCGTACGCGATCGCACCCATGATCAGGGCGAACCCGAGCTGGTCGGCCGGGAACTGCGGGTTGGTGACGGCGTCGCCGAGCGCGCCGTACGTCTTGCCCCGGATAGCGAACGCCAGCGCCAGCACGACCAGCAGGGCGACGGCCGCGATCTTGACGAAGATCAGCCGCTCGAGCATCACGTAGACGACCGGCGCGAAGGTCAGGATCAGGCCGATCACGAGCAGGATTCCGATCGCGATCCAGCGCGGATCCCCGGCGCCGAACAGGTACGTGAGCATCGCTGCCGAACTGGTCGCCCAGCCCGGCCACATGTTCGCGAAGTAGGTCATGATCGCGAAGAACAGGCCCCAGTGCTTCCAGTACCGGTTGAAGCCGGTCAACGCTGTCTCACCAGTTGCCAGCGTGTACCGCTCGATCTCCATGTTCAGGAACCACTGCACGATCACGCCGACCACGGCGCCCCAGAGGAACACCAGGCCGACCTGGCTCGCGATGTACGGCCACAGGATGAACTCGCCGGAGGCCAGCCCGACACCGGCGCCGACCATGCCGGGGCCGATGATCTTCCAGGTGTTGGTGGGTGGTTCGGGTAGGTCGCGAACCTGCGGTGCGGGCAGGTTCCTCGTCGGCAGAGCGAATCTGCCGTGCTCAGTCGATGTCGTGTCTGCCATCGTTGGTCCTCACTTCCTCGACCCCCGCGCACTTTGTCCGGACCTTAGCGAATACTGTCGACACAGGCGACCCGACACAGTGCGGCTGCAGGCGTCTTTAAGAGGACTTGAGCATCTCGACCGCCTTCGCGATCCGCCGTACCCGGGTCTCCGGCTTCTTGGCGTCGTTGATTGCGTTCACGTGCTCACGCCGGTGGCTGTAGCTCAAGGCATCGAACGCCTCCCGCACCCCAGCCTCCTCGAGCGCTGCCGCCAGATCCTCCGGTACGACGACCGTCCGCTCAGCCGTATCCCGCTCGACCGTCACGGTCACCGCATCACCGTCCCCCTTCCCCAGTTGAGTCCGGATCCCCTTCAGCATCCCGATCACCATGCACCCACCCATCGACGCGATCGACCCCCGATACTCAACCCCGTCAAACGAAGCCCGCACCGGAATCCGCCCCCCACCCCCCAACGCAGCAATCACCTCGCCGGGCACCTCCACCCAAGCCCCGCCCCCGTCATTAACCACAACCGTCCCCACAAACGTCTCCATACGCCCACGGTACAAAGTCTTTAGGATCTGGGGATGCGCTACCACGAGGTCGAGCCCGAGGCGGTGTACGGATAATCCCCTGAAATTGCCCCTTCTCCCTTGAAGTTTCGGTAGGAGAACGGGCCACGTGGCGGGAGAACCCCTCAAATGGTTCGGCCCCAGCAGGGCTGGGGGCCGATGCCGGCGGCGCGCGCTCGGGGCGGCTGTGGTGGCTGGCGGGGTTGTGACGTAGGAGGGTTTTGCCGCGCCAACGGGGTAAAACCCTCCAGCGATCCGACGCCGGGATCGGTGGCTCAGCGTGGGTCACATCCGGATGACCACCCACACATCAAGCAGAAGAGCCGGATAACCCCTCGCGTGACTGACCAGCCGAACTTCCTTGACGAGGCACTAGTCTAGGTGAGGGGAACGCGTCGGCCCGTGCCCAGCTCGCCGGCTTCGCCGGCGCCGGTAATGAAGTACAGGTAGGCGTCGCCGAACTCCTCACCGTCGTCGAACACCTCGAACTGCTCCTTCTCCGATCGCTCGGCGAGATATTCATCGACTTCGAAGATCCAAGGACAGTCGACGTCGTCGGGGACGATCGCCGAGCTCCTCGGCCAGGTGGAGCCGATTGGCGCCCCCGTGGCGATGAGGGGTACGTGGATCTCGACGACCAGTTGGCCATGGCAAGACCTTATGCCCCGCCCGCAGTCGATAGAGCGCGGTGAGAACACCGGTGCAACCCGCGACCCCGGTTCCCTCACGAATCACGGGCAGGCGGCGCCACGGGGCGGTCGATGAAGCGCGATAGCGCGTAATACCGGGTGGGTGGGAGCGGCCGCGTGCGAGCGGTAGCGAGCGTAGCGGCTGCGTGGGGAAGTCACTTCGCGAGTTTGCTGGGCCACCAGACCTTTTTGCCCAGGTCGTAGGAGAGGGCGGGGACCAGGAGGGAGCGGACGACGGTGGTGTCGAGGAGGACGCCGAAGGCGACCATGAAGGCTATTTGGACGAGGAAGAGGATGGGGAGGACGGCCAGGGCGGAGAAGGTGGCGGCGAGGACGACGCCGGCGGAGGTGATGACGCCGCCGGTGACGGCGAGGCCGATCAGGATGCCGGGTCTGGTGCCCTGTTGCTGGGACTCCTCCCGGACCCGGGTCATCAGGAAGATCGAGTAGTCGATGCCCAGGGCAACGAGGAAGACGAACGCGTAGAGCGGGATGCTCGGGTCGGCGCCGGGGAAGCCGAAGACGTGGTTGAACATCAGCGCGCTCACCCCGACCGTGGCGGCGAACGAGATCACGTTCGCGACCACCAGCAGGACCGCCGCCACGATCGAGCGCAGCAACAGCATGAGGACGACGAAGATCACCGCCAGGATCGCCGGGATGATCACCCGCAGGTCGCGCTCACTGGCGTCCAGCACGTCGAGGTTGATCGCGGTGTTCCCGCCGACCAGGATGTCCGGCGACACCTTGTCCAGCTCGGTCCGCAGGTGCTCGACGACCTTCGTGGCCTCGGGTGAGTCGGCCGCGACCTCCAGCGTCGCCTGGACCAGAACCTTGCCATCGACAACCTTCGGCGGTACGCCGGGAGCCGCCGACGCCGACGCCGTACCGACGCCCTCGACCTGCGACGCGGTCTGGACCACCTGGTCGGCCTGAGCGACCGGAGTGAGGATCTGGACCGGCGTACCGGCGCCGGCGTCGAAGTGCTTGGCCAGCTCCTCCTGCCCGGTGACGGACTCGACCTTGTCGAGGAACAGGTCCTCCTGCGAGATCCCGCTCGCCTTGAACGTCGGCAGGAACGCCGCACAGCCGAGCAGCACCAGCGCGGTGATCGCCCACACCTTGCGCGGACTGCGGCCGACCAGACCGGACACCCGTCCCCACAGCCGGCGGCCGCCGACCTGGTCGCTGGCGTGCACGTGGTCGACCCGCGGGATGGACGGCCAGAAGATCCGCCGGCCGAACGCGAGCAGGATGGCCGGCAGGAAACTCATCGAGGCGATCAGCGCGCCGGCGATCCCGATCGCGCCGACCGGACCGAGGCCCTTGGTGCTGCCGAGCTGGGAGAGCAGCAGGCAGAGCAGGCCGAGGATGACGGTCGCCGCGCTGGCCGCGATCGGCTCGATCGACGCCCGCCACGCGATCCGCATCGCGTCGTACTTGCTGGTGTAGTCGTGCAACTCCTCTTTGTAACGGGACACGAGGAGCAGTGAGTAGTCCGTCGCGGCACCGACGACCAGGATGAACAGGATGCCCTGACTCTGCCCGTTCAGCTCGAGTACGCCGTTCTTCGCCAGCGGGTACACCACCAGCGCGGCCAGCGCGAGGCCGAAGATGGCAGTGAGCAGTACGGCGATCGGCAGGATCGGGCTGCGGTAGACGATCAACAGGATCACGAACACCACCGCGAGCGCGACGCCCAGCAGGATTCCGTCGATCCCGCCGAAGGCGACCACGAAGTCCGCGAACACGCCGCCCGGCCCGGTCACGTAGACGTTCAGACCAGTGGGTGTGAGGTCTTGCTTGATCTCGGTCCGCATCGCCTTGGCGGCGGCGTACAGCACGGTCTCGCCCTCGTGGACCACGTCGTCGACCCGGTCGCCGTCGAGTTCGACGGTGATCAGCAGGGCCTTCTTGTCCTCCGACGGGATCACCGTCTTGGCCGGCGCGGCGAGGTAGTCGCCGATCGTCGAGCCGTTGCCGAGGTCGAGGGCCGGCACCTTGGCCAGGAACGCCTGCGCCTTGGCGAGGTCGGCGGGCGTGATCCCGGCGTCGCGCTGGATCAGGACGAAGTACGGCAACGCGTTGGAGTCGACGAACTTGGCGGACTCGTTGGCCACCAACGTCGATTCGGCTTGTTTCGGGAGGAAATTGGCGTTGTCGTTCTCCTGGACCTCGCTCAGCTTCCCGACCGTCGGCCCGCCCAGCGAGGCCAGCACCAGCCACCCGATCAGTACGGCGGCGATCGCCGCGCGCCACGCCCAGCGGCCACTCCCGCGCCCGCCGGTGCGCCTACCCTGGCCGCCGTCCCCGGTCTCCAGACCTGCCTCGTCGGTGGTCTGCTCGCTCTGCTTCAACGTTGTCCCCTCAGCGTCGGTAGGGGCACAGTACCCAGCCACGCCAGTTGTTCTCTCACCGCCCGCCGATGGGTGTGCGGGAGCCGTTTCGGCGGCGTAACAACAAGATGACTACGCGGAAACACCCCGGTCATAGCGTCCTGGCCTACTAAGTGAGGTCGGATGATCGGAGACTTACGATGACGCTCGAGGCACGACCAGAGGCCGTCGCCACCCGCGACGGCAGCGGGGCGGTCGGGACGGTCGAGGCGCCGCGACGCGGGCGCTGGATCGATGTCTGGGATCCCGAGGACACCACGTTCTGGGCCGAGAAGGGCCGTGCGGTCGCGCGGCGCAACCTGTGGCCGTCGATCTTCGCCGAGTTCCTCGGCTTCTCCGTCTGGCAGCTGTGGAGCATCGTCGTCGTCTCGATGCCGAGGGCGGGGTTCGACTACTCCACCAACCAGCTGTTCTGGCTGGTCGCGCTGCCGAGCCTGGTCGGCGCGACGCTGCGGCTGCCCTACACGTTCGCGGTCCCGCGGTTCGGCGGCCGGAACTGGACCATCGTGTCCGCGCTGCTGCTGCTGATCCCGACGATCGGGCTGTCGTACTTCATCACCCAGCCGGGCACGCCGTTCTGGCTGATGGCGCTGGTCGCGGCCACCGCGGGTGTCGGCGGCGGCAACTTCGCCAGCAGTATGACGAACATCTCGTTCTTCTACCCGGAGAAGGAGAAGGGCTTCGCGCTCGGCATCAACGCCGCCGGTGGCAACCTCGGCGTCGCGGTGGTCCAGCTGGTGGTGCCGGTGGTGATCGTCCTCGGCGCGGGCCTGACGCTGAACCGGGCCGGCCTGATGTGGATCCCGCTGATCCTGCTGGCCGCGTTCGTGGCCTGGAAGGTGATGGCCAACCTGTCCGTCGCGAACTCCTCGTTCCGGACCTCGATCGCGGCGGCGAAGCGGCCGCACACGTGGATCATCTCGTTCCTCTACATCGGCACCTTCGGCTCGTTCATCGGGTTCGGCGCGGCCTTCCCGCTGCTGATCAAGACCAGCTTCCCCGAGATCACGGTGTCCCACGTCGCCTTCCTCGGCGCTCTGGTCGGCTCGGTCGCCCGGCCGTTCGGCGGCAAGCTGTCGGACAAGCTCGGCGGCGCCTGGGTGACGGTCTGCGCGTTCGTGGTGATGGGCCTGGGCATCCTGTCGGCGATCGTCTCGCTGAACTCGGGCAGCTTCACCGCGTTCCTGATCAGCTTCCTGGTCCTGTTCGTTGCCAGCGGCGCCGGCAACGGGTCGACGTACCGGATGATCCCCGCGGTCTTCCGGCTGACCACGCCGGACGACCTGGGCCGGGCCAAGCGCGAGGCGGCGGCCTGCATCGGGATCGCGTCCGCGGTCGGCGCGTACGGCGGCTTCCTGGTCCCGCGCGGGTTCGCGATGTCGACCAGCAACTTCGGCTCGCTGATCCCGGCGCTGTACGTCTTCTGTGGCTTCTACGTGGTCTGCCTGGCCGTGACGTACTTCTGCTACCTCCGCAAGGGTGGCCCGCTCAGCATGGAGCGCGTGTGACGGCAGTTCCCTCCCACTGCCCGTACTGCGCCCTGCAGTGCGCCACCTCCCTGCACCCGGCCGACCGGCCGGGTGCAGTGGAGGTGCAGCCGCGCGAGTTCCCCACCAACAAGGGTGGGTTGTGCCGCAAGGGCTGGACGGCTCCGGAGGTGCTGACCGTGCCGGACCGGCTCACCACACCGCTGGTGCGGGACGCGGCCGGCGACCTGGTGCCGGTCAGTTGGGACGAGGCGCTCGACTTCGTCGCCGACCGGATCCGTTCGCTGCAGACCGAGCACGGCAACGACGCCGTCGCGGTCTTCGGCGGTGGGGGACTGACCAACGAGAAGGCGTACGCGCTGGGCAAGTTCGCCCGGGTGGCGCTGAAGACCGCGAACGTGGACTACAACGGCCGGTTCTGCATGTCGTCCGCGGCAGCCGCGACGAACCGCGCCTTCGGGATCGACCGAGGGCTGCCGTTCCCGCTGGCCGACGTGGCCGGTGCCGGCGCCGTCCTGCTGGTCGGCAGCAACATCGCCGAGACGATGCCTCCGGCGGTCTCGCACCTCGAAGGTGTCCGCGGCTCGGGTGGGCTTCTGGTCGTCGACCCGCGCCGTACGGCGACTGCCTCGCTGACCGAGGACGGTGCCGGCATCCACCTCCAGGCGACCCCCGGGACCGACCTGGCGCTGGTGCTCGCGCTGACTCACGTCGTACTGCAGGAAGGTCTCGCGGACACGGCGTACCTGACCGAGCGCACCGACGACCCGGACGCGCTGTTCCGCTCGACCGCCTCCTGGTGGCCTGAGCGTGCGGAACGCGTGACCGGCGTGCCGGCCACAACGATCCGCCGAGCAGCGCGGGCACTCGCAGCCGCGGCGCCCGTGCACGGGGGCGCCGGGGCGTTCATCCTGACCGGGCGCGGTGCGGAGCAGCACAGCAAGGGCACCGACACAGTCACGGCCTGCATCAACCTCGCACTGGCGCTGGGACTGCCCGGCCGGCTCGGCAGCGGCTACGGCTGCATCACCGGCCAAGGCAACGGCCAGGGCGGCCGCGAACACGGCCAGAAGGCCGACCAGTTGCCGGGCTACCGCAGCATCGCCGACCCCGCTGCCCGCGCGCACGTCGCGTCGGTCTGGGGCGTGGACCCGGACAGCCTGCCTGGTCCAGGGAAGAGCGCGGTCGAGCTGATCAATTCGCTGGGGACACGTCAAGGGCCCAAGGCGCTGCTCGTTCACGGCAGCAACTTGCTGGTGTCCGCACCTCGTTTGGCATCAGTGCGGGAGCGACTGGCAGCTCTTGACCTGTTGGTGGTCGCTGACGTCGTGCCGTCCGAGACGGCCTTGCTCGCGGATGTCGTCTTCCCGGTCACGCAGTGGGCTGAAGAGGAAGGCACGATGACCTCGCTCGAGGGCCGGGTCATTCGGCGCCGTGCTGCGATCACAGCGCCCGGTGACGTTCGCAGTGATCTGGCGGTCTTCGCCGGTCTTGCCGAACGCCTGGACAGCATTCCTTTCTCGACGGATCCGGCGGAGATCTTCGAGGAACTCCGGCTCGCCAGCAAGGGCGGCAAGGCGGACTACTCCGGCATCACCTGGGACCGGATCGACGCAGGCGAGGCGCTGTTCTGGCCGGTGCCTGCTGAAGGTCACCCGGGTACGCCGCGACTGTTCGCGGACTCCTTCAGTACGCCGGACGGCCGCGCGCACGTGGTTCCCGTCGACCACCGCCCGGTCGCGGACGACCTCAACGCCGCCGCGCCGATGTACCTGGTCACCGGGCGGCTGCTGCAGCACTACCAGAGCGGCGCGCAGACGCGGCGGGTGCTGGAGCTGGCCGAGGCCGAGCCGGAGGTGTTCGCCGAGATCCACCCGCGGGTGGCGGCGCAGCTGGGTGTTTCCGACGGGCGCCCGATCCAGCTGCGCACCGCCCGCGGTGCGATGGTCCTCCTGGCCCGGGTGACCACCGACGTCCGTCCGGACACGGTCTTCGTGCCGTTCCACTACGGCGGCGCCGGCGCGGTCAACGAGCTCACCAACGACGCGCTCGACCCGGTGTCCCGGATGCCCGAGTTCAAGGCCTGTGCCGTCGAAGTCACAGCCGCCAGCCTCCCGGCGACTGGAGTTCCGGCATGAACGACAAAGTGGTGATCATCGGAGGTGGCATGGCCGGCCGGCGGTTGGCCGGGCTGCTTCCGTCGTACGACGTGACCGTCCTCGGTGACGAGGGTTCGTACAACCGTGGCCGGCTGACCGAGTACGTCGCCGGTCGCGCAGCCGAGCCGGTGCTCGGTTCGGAAGCGGTGGCGACTGCTGCCCGGGTGGACCGTTCGCGGCGGGTGGTCACGGACACCGATGGTCGCGAGTGGGCCTACGACCGGCTCGTATTCGCCACCGGTGCAACACCTCTTGTGCCCAAGGGGATCCCGGACGCGGCCGGAGTGCACACGCTCCGGTCCGCGGCCGACGCGCGGGCGATCGTCGAGCAGGCCTCGCACGTCCGGCGTGCCGTGGTGCTCGGCGGCGGTGTGCTCGGTGTCGAGACCGCCTGTGCGTTGCGCGAGCGTGGTGTCGCGGTGACGCTCGTCCACGACGGGGAAACCCTGCTGGACAAGACGATTCGGCTCACCGCCGGTCGGCGGGTCACGCGCGCGGTGCGTGAGCTCGGTGTCGAGGTGCTGCTCAACACGACCCTCGAAGGCACCGACCTGCGCGACGAGCGGTTCCGGGCGCTGCGGTTGCGCGGCGGCCGCCAGGTGTTCGGCGAGTTGCTCGTCGTCGCCTGTGGCGTGCAGCCGCGTGCCAACCTGGCCACCGGGCTGACGGTCCGGACCGGCATCGTCGTCGACCGGACGTTCACGAGCCCGGACGACCCACGGGTGCACGCGATCGGTGACTGCGCCGAGTACGACGGCCTGGTCACCGGCACGGTCGCGTCGGCGTGGGCGCAGGCCGAGGCGCTCGCGCAGCATCTGGCCGGCGCGGAGCACGACGTACCGGACTACGAGGTGGTCCGGCTGACCGCGGGCGGCCTGGACCTGCTTGTCCTCGGCAGCAAAGAGGACGACGGGGAGGTGGTTCGGCTCGAGGACGGTGAGCGGTACGTCCGCGCCGTACTGCGGGACGGCATCGTCCGCTCGGCCGTCGCGGTCGGCGCCCCTGAGGTGGCTGCGGAACTCGTGCTGCTGGCCGACCGGGGTACGCCGGTCGCGGCCGAGGGACTGCTGGCGGCTCCCGACGTACCGAAGAAGAAGGTGGCCACCGTCTGCAGGTGCAACGGGGTCACCAGGGCCGCACTCGAGGCCGCTTGGCGTGGAGGTGCCGACAGCGTCGCCGGCATCGCCGCGAAGACGCGGGCGACGACCGGGTGCGGCAGCTGCACCGGCGCCGTCGGCGATCTGCTCGACCGCTTCCGCCGCGGCGAGACCGAACCAGTACCAACCAGGAGGGCGACGATGACAGAGCTGAACCAGGCCCGGCACGTAGTGGTGGTGGGCGGAGGAATGGTCGCTCACCGGTTGGTCGAGGCGCTGCGTTCTCGCGACCCCGAGATCCAATGGCGGATCACGGTGCTGGCCGAGGAGCCCCGGCTGCCGTACGACCGGGTCGCGCTGACCAGCTACTTCTCCGGTCGCGACCCGCACGACCTCTCGCTGGGTGACCCCGAGCTCTGGGACGACCCGGCGGTGACACTGCGCAAGGGCGTTCAGGTCACGTCGTTCGACAGCACGGCCAAGACCGTGACGACCACGCGCGGCGAGAAGATCGGGTACGACGAACTGGTCCTGGCGACAGGCTCGTCGGCCTTCGTGCCGCCGGTGAAGAACAACGACGCGCAGGGCTGCTTCGTTTATCGCACCATCGACGACGTGGCCGCCCTCCGGGTGTACGTCGAGCGGCTGAAGAGCGAGGGCAAGGACGTCCACGGCGTCGTGGTCGGGGGTGGTCTGCTCGGTCTCGAGGCAGCTGGTGCGCTCCGAGCCCTCGGTGCGGCGACCAAGGTGGTCGAGTTCGCGCCGCGGCTGATGCCGCTGCAGGTGGACGAGGGCGGCGGCGCCGCACTGGCCCGGCTGATCGAGGGACTGGACGTCGACGTGCTGGTGTCGACCCAGTGCACCAGGGTCAAGCTCACGTCGCAGGGCGCCGCGCGGGCGATGGCGCTTGCCGAAGGCCCCGATCTGCCGGCCGACGTGGTCGTGTTTGCGACCGGGGTGCGGCCGCGGGACGAGCTGGCCCGGGAGGCCGGTCTGGCGATCGGTGAGCGCGGCGGTGTCGTGGTCGACGAGGCCTGCCGGACGTCAGTGCCCGGGGTCTGGGCGATCGGCGAGGTCGCGTGCATCGAGGGCCGGGTCTGGGGTCTGGTCGCCCCGGGTTACACGATGGCCGAGATCGTCGCCGACCGGCTACTCGGCGGCGAGGCGACCTTCCCGGGCGCGGACACCTCGACGAAGCTGAAGCTGCTCGGGGTCGACGTGGCCAGCTTCGGCGATGCCTTCGGTACGTCGGAAGGCGCGCTCGACATCGTCTACGCCGACCCGATCGCGGGTGTCTACAAGAAGCTCGTGCTGTCCGATGACGCTCGTACCTTGCTCGGCGGCATCCTCGTCGGCGACGCGTCGGCGTACTCCGGACTCCGCCCGATGGTCGGTCGCGAGCTCGGCGCGGACCCGGCGGCGTTCCTGCTGCCCGAGGGCGCCGGGCCGGTCAAGCTCGAGCTCCCCGACGACGCGCCGGTCTGCTCGTGCAACAACGTGTCGGCCGGCACGATCCGCTGCGCCGTCCGCGACGAGGGCTGCGGCGACATCAAGTCGGTGTGCGGCAAGACCAAGGCCGGCACCTCGTGCGGCTCGTGCCTGCCGATCGTGAAGAACCTGATGAACACCGAGCTGGCCAAGGCCGGGGTCGAGGTCAGCAAGGCGCTGTGCGAGCACTTCGCGCTGTCCCGCGCCGAGCTGTTCGACGTGGTCCGGATCACCGAGCTGCGCACGTTCAGCGAGATCGTCGAGCGGCACGGCACCGGTCGCGGCTGCGACATCTGCAAGCCGGTGGTCGCCTCGATCCTGGCCAGCCTGGACCCCGCGGGGCACGTGCTCGAAGGCGAGCGCGCGACGCTGCAGGACACCAACGACCACGTGATGGCCAACATGCAGAAGGACGGCACGTACTCCGTCGTCCCGCGGGTCCCGGGTGGTGAGATCACCCCGGAGGGCCTGATCACGATCGGCGAGGTGGCCCGCGACTTCGGCCTCTACACCAAGATCACCGGCGGCCAGCGGGTCGACCTGTTCGGCGCCCGGATCGAGCAGCTGCCGGCGATCTGGAAGCGGCTGGTCGACGCCGGGTTCGAGTCCGGGCACGCGTACGGCAAGGCGCTGCGCACGGTGAAGTCGTGCGTCGGATCGACCTGGTGCCGGTACGGCGTCCAGGACTCGGTCGGGATGGCGATCGCGCTGGAGCTGCGGTACCGCGGGCTGCGGTCGCCGCACAAGCTCAAGCTCGGTGTCTCCGGCTGCGCCCGCGAGTGCGCCGAGGCGCGCGGCAAGGACGTCGGCGTGATCGCGACCGAGAAGGGCTGGAACCTGTACGTCGGCGGCAACGGCGGCATGACCCCGCGGCACGCCGAGCTGCTCGCCTCGGACCTGAGCGACGACGAGCTGTTCCAGGCGATCGACCGGTTCCTCATGTACTACATCCGCACCGGCGACCGGTTGCAGCGGACCTCCGTCTGGATCAGCGAGATCGAAGGCGGTCTCGACCACGTCAAGGACGTCGTACTGAACGACAGCCTCGGCATCGCCGGCGACCTGGACGCCGCGATGGCCCGGCACGTCGACAACTACGTCGACGAGTGGCGCGCCACCTTGAACGACCCCGAGAAGCTGGCCCGGTTCGTCTCCTTCGTGAACGCGCCCGACCAGCCGGACGCCGACCTGCGGTACGTGGTCGAGCGCAACCAGCCGCGGCCCGCCACCCCGGCCGAGCGCGGACAACTGGAGCCGGTGCTGCTCGCCGGCCCCCGATTGGAGGTACGCCCGTGAAGGAGCGTAGCGAGTTCACAATCAAGCACAGCGTGCCTGGTGCCTCAGCCGCGCCCGGAGCGAAGCGAGGACGCGGATGAGTGTGACTGCCATGAGTCAGACGGTCGTCTGCCAGTACGACGTGTTGCTGCCGGAGCGTGGGGTCGCTGCCTTGGTCGGTGGTGTGCAGATCGCGTTGTTCCGGACGCACGACGGCTCGGTATTTGCCCTCGGCAACCAGGACCCGTTCAGCGGGGCGAACGTGATGTCCCGCGGCATCGTCGGCAACCGGGGCGACGCGCAGACGGTGGCGTCGCCGATGTTCAAGCAGGTCTTCGATCTCCGGACCGGCGTCTGCCTGGACGACCCCACGGTGTCGCTGCCGGTGTACCCGGTGGAGATCGTCGATGGCCAGGTTTTGGTGACTATCGGTGAACAGTAAGCCGGGGCCGCTGAGCGGCTGCACGATCGCGATCACCGCGCATCGTCGCGCGGAGGACCTGATCGCCTCGTTCGAGCGCCGCGGCGCGAAGGTGCTGCACGCGCCGACCCTGCAGATCGTGCCGGTCGCCGACGACCACACGCTGATCGAGGCGACCCGGCGGGTGATCGCGAACCCGCCGGACGACGTCGTCGTCACCACTGCGGTTGGATTCCGCGGCTGGATCGAGGCGGCTGACACCGCCGGGCTGGCCGCGGATCTGCTCGGCACGCTGGAGCAGTCGCGCATCCTCGCCCGCGGCCCGAAGGCTCGGGGCGCGATCCGGGCCGCCGGGCTGGTCGAGCACTGGTCGGCCCGGTCGGAGACGACTGCCGAGGTGGTGGAGTGGCTGCGCGACCAAGGCGTTGATGGGCGGAAGATCGTCGTACAACTGCATGGACTGTCGGACCCCGGTCTGCAGGACTCGCTGCGGGGAGCTGGGGCGTCCGTACGCGGGCTCGAGGTGTACCGCTGGGGTCCGGCACCGGACGCGGCGGTCGTCGAGCGGATGATCGGCCAGCTCTGCTCGGGCGCCGTGGACGCTGTGGTCCACACGTCGGCGCCCGGTGCGCAGGCGATGCTCGACGCAGCGGCGCTGTCCGGGCAGTACGACGCTCTACTCACGTCACTGCGGACGGGACGCGTACTCAACGCCTGCGTGGGTCCGGTCACGGCGACACCCTTTGCGACGTTGGGGATGGAGCCGCTGGTGCCGGACCGCTTCCGGCTCGGCGCGTTGATCCGGATCGTCACCGATCGGCTCACCGAGGACCACGCGCGGTCGATCGAGACGGAGTTCGGGCAACTGGTGATTCGTGGTGGCGCCGCGGTCCTGGACGGAGTGGTGCTGCCACTCGGTCCGGGGCCGCGCGCCGTGCTGGCCGCTCTCGTCGCGGCCGGTGGTGATGTGGTGTCGCGACCGGAGCTGCTCGCGGTACTTCCTGGTGCAGAGGACGTACACGCGGTGGAGGTCACGGTGAACAGACTGCGTACGGCGGTCGGTAGGCCGGAGCTGGTGCGGACAGTGGTACGACGCGGCTACCGCCTGGCCGTGGAACCTGCCGGAGTGGCGTCATGACGATCGACCTGATCGCGGCAGCCCACGGTACGGCGGACCCGCGAGGCATCGCGACCGTGCACGAGCTCGTCCGGGAGATGGGCCGTCAACGCCCGGACATCCCGATCTCGCTGGGTTTCGTTGACGTCGACGTACCAGCTCTGCCCGGTCTGGTCAGCCGTGTCATGGCCGACGCCGGTGAAGCCGTCGTCGTACCGCTCCTGCTGTCGAGCGGCTATCACGTCCACGTCGACATCGCCGCCGAGGCTGCCCGCTACCCCGGTCGCGTCGACACGGTCGCGGCGCTCGGGCCCGACCCCGTCCTGGCCGACGTGATGGCCGATCACCTGGGCGACCTCCGCCGCATCGACCGCGTGGTGCTCGCCGCCGCCGGGTCCTCCGATCGCCGCGCGCTGGCCGATTGCACCGAGACGGCCCGTTTGCTGTCGCGCCGCGTCAACCGCCCGGTCGAGGTCGGCTACATCTCCGGCGCCGGCGAACATCTCACGTCCGTCTTGGCGCGAACCCCGGGCCGAGTAGCTGTGGCGACGTACCTCCTGGCCCCCGGCTTCTTCGCCGACAAAGTCCACCGCCTGGCCGCCCACCGCCCCGTCACGCCGCCCTTGGGCGCCGACCCCCGAATCGCCACCCTCTCCCTGACCCGCTACCAAGCAGCCCTCCGGCAGACCGCTCTGGCCGTCTAGGCCGCATCGAGGGCTGGGCCGAGGTGGGCTTCCTCGTAGGTGTAGTGGGTTTCGAGGGCTTCGGCGATGCGGGTGAGGTCGGCTCGGAGGGTTTCGACGTCTCCTCGGGTGGTCAGTCGCTCGACGGTGGCGATGAGTTGTTCGTTGAGCGAGGCAACGGTTTTGTGTTCGCGGGTCAGGCGGTCGAGGGCGGGCTTCAGCTCGGGGAAGTCGGCGGCGAGCCGGGGGAACACTCCGTCTTCGCGGGTGTGGTGTGCGTGCAGCGAGTTGCAGAAGGAGAGGCAGTGTTGCTGGAGCTCCTTGGGTGACTCGGGGAGTGGGCCGTCGCCGGCCAGGTAGGCGTCGACTGCAGTGAGCGTGTCGGCGAGTTGTTGGCGGAGACCGGCGTGGATCTCGCGGAGTTGGGCGGTGGCGGCGCCGACGCGGGCCGGCGTCAGGGCGACCACCTGGATGACGCGCGAGGTGTTCTGCTGGTAGACGCCGAAGGCAGGATCACGGGCGACCTGATCGGCGAACAGACGGTCCCGCTCGGACCCCGTGATCTCGGTGGCGATGGCGTCGTACGTCGTCTCGCCGACCTCGACGACCACGGTCGGGTTGGCGCGCAGGTTGTGCAGCCAGGCCGGCGCCTTGGGTCGAGCGGCGTTCGTGGCGAAGACGATCAGGCGGCCGGCGTCCTCGGCATACGCGGTGGGGGTGGTGCTTCGACGGCCGGAGCGGGCTCCGGTGGTGGTGAGCAGCAGCAGTTTCGCCTCCTTGAACATGCCGCCGAGTGCCGCCGGGACGCGGCCGGAGTTGGCCCGGAACTCGTCGATGACCTCGCGGTTGGGGTCCACGCGGATAACCTCACTCTTGGACGAAGTAATTTAGCTTTGCAAGCAAAGTAGTTTTGAGGACAAAGGTATGTCAAGCGTCGAGGAGAGCATTCGCACGCTGCTGCTGCTGATGCCGCGGATGGTCGGGCGGACGAAGCGGATGCAGGTGCCGGAGGAACTGGCCGGCCTGAATCTGGCTCCGCGGCACCTGAGCCTGTTCGCCTACCTGCTGTTCGACGGTCCGCTCGGCGTCAACGACCTGGCCGAACGCCTCGAGGTCACCCCCGCCACCGTCAGCCTGATGGTCGGTGAACTCTCCCGCAAAGGCATCCTCGACCGCCGCGAGGACCCCACCGACCGCCGCCGTGCCATCGTCACCCTCTCCGAGACCCACCGCCAGTCCATCGACACCTGGCTGGCCCGCAGCGCCCACGCCTGGCGCCAAGCCCTGGAACCCCTCACCGACAAGGAACGAGCCCTCTTCATCAACACTCTCAAGGCCTACGAGGACGCCCTGTGATGCTGGCGGCCTGGGCTGCGGTGCTCGACCGCTCCATCGAGCAGATCGCGGCCGCGTCGGCGGATGCCCGGACGTTCGACCGGCAGCTCATCATCAGCGTCTCCGATGTCTGGGACAACAACACCCATGGCTTCTTCGCCGCGGCGGTCACCCGCGGGGCGCGTCGCGAGCGGTTGGCTGCCGACGGCTTCCGGTGGATGGCGGAGTTCGGCGCGGACCGCCACGAGTGGGTGCGCGAGCAGGTCGCGGCCGCGGGTCATCCGGTGCAGGTGCCGCCGTCGTTGTGGCCCGATGGCGTCCACTATCGGGACTATCGCGGGCTGGTGTTCCCGACCCAACTGCCGCTCACCGCGGAGGTGGCGCGCGAGCTCGAGGCCGACTATGACCTGTCGACAGCGAGGGTCCGGAAGCTACTCGTCGAGCGTGCGGGCCTGCGTGGCCAACTGTCGCTCGCAGTGGACCGTCGGTTCGACCCCGACTGGGAGGATGCCCCTCCGGCGGAGCTGGACCTGAGGTTCAAGGGTGTTGACGACCTGCGATTCGACCTGGACGACTCCGGTGGGCTGGTGATCAACGAAGACCTCTCGCTGACAATCGGCCGGGGTGGCGTACTGCGCGCGTCCAGTGGTACGGCGTGGATCCACGACTCGAGCTGGCACCTGTCGGCTGCCGGCCAGGCCGCGGATCGCAGAAATCCGCCCGCGGTGCCCAGGTCGGAGCCGCCCGAGGTGCGCCGCATCCGTGAAACGGCAGCAGTTCTCGCGATGTCGCTGGTGAAAGCTGCGATGCTGGAGATCCGGATGGTTCGCTATGCCCACCTGGCTGACGCGATGCCCGTACGCCGGCTTGCCCAGGCCTTCTCCGGGGCGGGTGCCGCGGTCGTCGCCGCGGGGGCGCATCGCTGGAGACGAAACGCGGCGTTTCGCCGACTGATCGAGCAGTGGATCGCCGCCGGTGGCAATGAACTGGCGCCCTGGTTCGACGAGACGCTGCGATCGATCGCCGACGACGAGTGGCCGTCGCCGTCAGTACGGCGCTTGGCTCGCGACCTCCGCCCGCGTTCGGCCGCCACCGGACCTGACGAGGTACATCGCGCAGTGGTCGACTCTGAGGTCGTGTTGGTCGCGTACGCCGCGGAGAGCCCGCCACACCCCATTTCCGTCGTTGTTCAGCGCGCTGTACTCCAAGGAGCCGACTGGGTGCTGATGGGGTCGGAGGTCGAGTGGCCTGAGCAGTTCGGTGTCGTCGTGCGTGGCGGCGGGCTGACGGTCAGCGGGCTCGTAGAGCCTTGAGGTCGGCCTCGCAGCGGCGTTCTACTTCGGAGAGTTCTCGGAGGGTTTCCTCGATGTCGTGGCGGCGTTGTTCGAGGTCGGCGCGGCGGGTGGTGATCTGGTCGAGGAGGTAGACGAGCTGGCCTTCCTCGCCGGGTTCGGCGTCGTACATGTCGACGATGGTGGCGATCTCGTCGAGGGAGAAGCCCAGGCGCTTGCCGCGCAGGATCAGGCCGAGGCGGACCCGGTCGCGCGGGTGGTAGACGCGCATCGTGCCGCGGCGCTCCGGGGTGAGCAAGCCGCGGTCCTCGTAGAACCGGATCGTACGCAGGGTGACGTCGTACTCGGCGGCCAGTTCGGCGATCGACCAGGTCTGTGCGGGCACCCGGATATTGTGCACACACCCCAGGTTGCTTTACGTTTACGTAAGCGTCAAGCACACATCTTCTCTTCCCTCCCGTGATCACACCAGCCGGTGTGATCACGGGAGGAGCGAAGGGGAGGCGTAAGCGTCGAAGTTCGAGGGAGTCCCTGTCATGTTCGAACTGTCTGAGGAGCACCGCGAGTTCCGGCACAGCGTCCGCGACTTCGCCGAGGCGGAGATCGCCCCGCATGCCGCGGAGTGGGACCGCAAGCACTACTTCCCGGTGGAGGTCGTGCAGAAGATGGGCCGGCTGGGGCTGTTCGGGCTGACCGCTCCGGAGGAGTACGGCGGTTCCGGCGGCGACTTCACCAGCCTGTGCGTGGCGATCGAGGAGATCTCCCGGGTCGACCAGTCGATGGGGATCACGCTGGAGGCGGCGGTCGGGCTCGGCATCAACCCGATCCTCACCTTCGGCACCGAGGAGCAGAAGGCGACCTGGCTGCCCGACCTGGTGGCGGGCCAGAAGCTGGCCGGGTTCGGCCTGACCGAGCCGGAGTCCGGGTCCGACGCGGGCGCGACCAAGACCCGCGCGGTGCTGGACGGCGGCGAGTGGGTGATCGACGGCTCGAAGCAGTTCATCACGAACTCCGGCTCGACGATCACGTCCTGCGTGACGGTGACCGCGCGGACCGGCGAGAAGCCGGACGGGAAGGCGGAGATCTCCACGATCATCGTCCCGACCGGCACACCGGGATTTACGGCGGAAGCGTCGTACGACAAGCTCGGCTGGCACGCATCGGACACGCACCCGCTCTCGTTCGCCGGCTGCCGGGTGCCGGAGGGCAACCTGCTCGGCGAGCGCGGCAAGGGGTTCGCGCAGTTCCTCGCCACCCTGGACGACGGGCGGGTCGCGATCGCGGCGGTCGCCCTCGGCTGCATCCGGGCCTGTCTGGAGATGTCGGTCCAGTACGCCGGTGAGCGCAAGACGTTCGGAGTCCCGATCGGCCGCAAGCAGGGCGTCGCGTTCCAGATCGCCGACCTGAAGGTGATGGCGGACGCTGCTGAGATGCTGGTCTACCGCGCCGCCGCGCTGAAGGACTCCGGGGCGTCAATGGCCGACTTCAAGCAGGCGGCGTCGGTGGCGAAGCTGTACGCGACCGAGTCCGCGGTGACGGCGACCCGGATCGCGACCCAGGTGTTCGGCGGCTACGGCTTCATGGAGGAGTACCCGGTCACCCGGTTCTACCGGGACGCCAAGATCCTCGAGATCGGCGAAGGTACGTCGGAAGTGCAGCGGATGCTGATCGCCCGAAGCCTCGGGCTTCCGGTGGAATGATGGCGGCATGACCCACGATCACTGGACCGAGGTCAAGGTCGCTCGCGAGGCGACGCTGGGGCCGCCGGAGAAGGCAGCGGCCAAGCTCGCCTCCCAGAACAAGCTCTACGTCCGCGACCGGATCGCCCTGCTCGTCGACGAGGGCAGCTTCGTCGAGGACGCGCAGCTGGCGAACGCGCTGAACGCGGGCCTGCCCGCCGACGGCGTGGTCACCGGCCGCGGGCTGGTCGACGGCCGGCCCGCGCTGGTCGTCGCGAACGACCCGACCGTGAAGGCGGGCTCGTGGGGCGCCCGGACGGTGGAGAAGATCGTCCGGATCACCGAGGTGGCGATCCGTGACGAGCTGCCGGTGTTCTGGCTGATCGACTCCGCCGGCGCCCGGATCACCGACCAGGTGGAGCTGTTCCCCGGCCGGCGCGGCGCCGGGCGGATCTTCCACAACCAGGTCGCGCTGTCCGGCAAGGTGCCGCAGATCTGCTGCCTGTTCGGCCCGTCGGCGGCCGGCGGCGCGTACATCCCGGCGTTCTGCGACCTGGTGATCATGGTCGACGGCAACGCCTCGATGTACCTGGGGTCACCGCGGATGGCCGAGATGGTGGTCGGCGAGAAGGTGACGCTGGAGGAGATGGGCGGCGCCCGGATGCACACCAGCGTGTCCGGCTGCGGTGACCTGCTGGCCGCCGACGACGCCGAGGCGATCGACCTGGCCAAGCAGTACTTCTCCTACCTGCCCGGTTCGTGGCAGTCGCGGCCGCCGTCGTACGACGCCGCGCCGCCGGCCCGCGACTTCACCCGGGACCTGGTGCCGGCCGAGGAGAGTGTCGGTTTCGACATCCACGCCGTGATCGACGCGCTGGTCGACGCGGACACGTTCTTCGAGGTCAAGCCGTCGTACGCGCCGGAGCTCGTCACCGGGTTCGGTCTGCTGGCCGGGCAGGTGGTCGGCATCGTGGCGAACCAGCCGGCCGTGAAGGGCGGCGTGCTGTTCGTCGACTCGGCGGACAAGGCGGCCCGGTTCATCTGGCTGTGCGACGCGTTCAACGTGCCGCTGGTGTACCTGTGCGACGTCCCCGGCTTCATGATCGGCAGCGAGGTGGAGCGCGCCGGGATCATCCGGCACGGCGCGAAGATGATCACCGCGGTCTCGGAGGCAACCGTGCCGACAGTGTCGGTGATCGTCCGCAAGGCGTACGGCGCCGGGCTCTACGCGATGTGTGGACCCGGGTTCTCACCGGACGCGTGTGTCGCGCTACCGACCGCGAAGATCGCGGTGATGGGGCCGGAGGCGGCGATCAACGCCGTGTACTACAACAAGATCCAGGAGATCGCGGACGAGACCGAGCGGGTCGAGTACGTGTCCCGGCTGCGCGAGGAGTACGAGACCGACATCGACATCCTCCGGCTGGCCGCGGACCTGGTCATCGACGCCATCGTCGAGCCGGAGGACCTGCGCACCGATCTGATCGCCAGACTGGCCGCCGCGCAGTCCAAGGACCGGCACTTCAGCACCCGCCGGCACGGCGTCCCGCCGGTCTGAGTCACAGGTACGACTCGTCGTCCCACGGCTGGAAGGTCGCGTATTCGAGCGGATCGTCGGCTTCGTCGAGCCGCTCGAACACGCTCGACACCGGCTGCCCGCGCAGCCACGCCAGCAGGGTGTCGACGAGGCAGTCCGGTAGCGGTGGTCCCTGGTCCTGGTGGCGGGGATAGATGATGACCGGCCACTCGTCGGGCTCGCCGAGCGTCAGCCAGCCGAACACGTCGCCGTCGATCGAGTCGCCGAACGGCAGGAAGCCACCCGGCTCGGGCCACACCGCCAGCGGCTGGAACTCCGGATGCGCGGCGCGCAACTCGCGATAGATGTCGACGGTCTCCGCGACGTAGGCGGCCAGGCCGCGATAGCCCTTCGACTGTGACGTGTCGGGATCGCGGAGTGGCGTGACGAAGTTCAGCCAGGACCGCCAACTGCCCGCTCCGTAGGTCTCCATCAGCGTCACGTACTCCGAAGGCAGCCGCGTGCCCAGCCGCTCGTAGAGCCGTTCCCAACTGTCATCCCCGAGGTACGGCGTCGCCGGTGGCGGCACGAGTTGCCGCAACGCGTCGAGGCCGCTGCCTTCGGTGAGGGCGGCCCGCCGCGAAGGCGCGACCGGTTCGGGCGGAGGCGGTGGCGTCCACGGTCGCGGCTCCGGCAGGAAGGCGGTGCGTCGGGCCGTTGGCGGCAACGACTCCCGGATGGCTGCATCCAGCATCTCCAACAGCGGCATACCGAGGTTCTGCCAGGGGTTGTTCCCCGCGTGGGCGGTGTCCGCGTCGAAGACGACGACCGGCCACTGGTCCGGATGCGACGACGCCGACGTGTCCCAGAACAGGTAGGCCGACCGGCGCGTGTGGCCCCAGGCGAGTAGTCCGCCGGGCTCGGGGTGGAACGGCGGTGGCGTGTACGGCGGTCGCGAGCGAGACCAGCTCCGGCAGAGCCGATGCGTGTCCTTCAGCCAGTCGCCGTAATCGAACCGCCCGTCCTGAACACACGGCACGTGCAGCCAGATGAACTCGCCGATGTCCAGCGGCCCGTACGCATCCGCAAGCGACTTGTAGTCGCGTGGAAGACCGAGCCCGAGCCAGGACTCGACGGCCTCCCAGTCGATCGCGACCGGTTGGTCACCTGGGCCGGACAGGACGGTGAACGGCAGTTCCATGGATGGCGATACTCGCACAGCGCCCGGCGGGGGCGGTTTAGGGTTGGGGAAATCGTTGGAGGAGAACACGTGAGTTCCAAGGACTTTGCTGAGCGGCTTCGGGGTCGGGAGAAGCTGGTCGGGTACTGGGTCGTGCTGGATGCGCCGGTGGCCACCGAGCGGATCGCGCGGGTGGGCTACGACTACGTCGTACTGGACGGGCAGCACGGGCTGATCGGGTACCAGGGCTTGCTGACCGGCTTGCTGGCCGTGGACGCGGGTGCATCGCTCGGGACGGGCTCGGTGGGGCTGGTGCGGGTCGAGGCCAACCACCCGACGCCGATCGGACGTGCTCTGGACGCCGGCGCGGCTGGAGTGATCGTGCCGCTGGTGGACAGCTCCGAGGACGTGACGCGGGCCGTGCAGGCGGCGAAGTACCCGCCGGCCGGTGTGCGCTCGTACGGGCCGATGCGGTCGGCCCTGCGGGTCGGTCCGGTCCCGGCCGACGCCGACGCGGCGACCGTCGTACTGGCGATGATCGAGACGCCGCTCGGGCTGAAGAACGTGGCCGAGATCTGCCAGACGCCTGGGCTGGACGGTGTGTACGTCGGTCCGTCGGACCTCGGGCTGTCCGTCGGGGCGCGGTTCCCGGGTGACCCGGACGTGGCCGAGCCGTTCGAGGAAGCGGTCGCGCTGATCGCGCGGACGGCGCAGGAGGCCGGCGTCGCGGCCGGCATCCACACGCCGGACGGCCAGACCGCGCAGCGGCGGCTGAGCGAGGGCTACACGTTCGCGACCGTCGCGTCCGACCTCACGCACCTGGAGGCCGTGGCAGCCGCGCACCTCGACACTGCCCGTTCGTAGGAACACACCGGCGCCTTCTCGGGTTAGGTTCGGAGAGGACCGCGCACCGAGGAGGCTTGGTATGAGGGCGCCCGACCGAGGAGCACTGCCGCTGCGACTGGCCGCGACGCTGGGCCGGACGTACGGGCGGGTGACCGAGACCGTGCAGGGCCTGAGCGATGCCGACTTCGCCCGCCGGACCCGCTGCGAGGGGATGCCGGTCGGCCCGCTGCTCGTCCACCTCCTGTACGACGCCGAGCGCGCGCTGATGGCGTTCGCCAGCCCGGCGGCCGCCGTACCGGATCGGGACTTCGTGACGTACTGGCTGGACTCCCCGCCAGGGACGGAGGGCGACGATGCCTTCGTCCGCGCGGTGGCGTCGGCGTACCGCAGGCCCGGTCTGCTCGTGCAGCATTGGCGGGAGCTGTCCGAGGCCGCCGTACGCGCGGCCGAGGCCGGACTGGCGGACAAGGGGCGACGGGTCGAGACCCAGGGACACGTGCTGCGAGCGACCGACTTCGTGGCGACGCTGGTGCTGGAGGCAACCGTGCACCACCTCGACCTCATCGTCGATCTGCCCGACGCGCCGGAGCCGGACGCCGAAGGGCTGCAGGTCACCGCGCGGACGCTGGACGGCCTGTTCGGTCCGGACGCGTGGGACGTGATCGGCTGGGACACCACGACGTACGTGCTGAAGGCGACCGGCCGGGAGCCACTCGACGAGGACGACCGCGACATGCTCGGCCCGCATGCCGATCGTCTCCCCTTGCTGGGTTAGAACACCCCGGCGAACGGGTCGTCGAGGTCTTGCCACTTCAGGCTGGCCAGTTCGGACTCGGTCAGCAGGCAGGCGTCCAGGATCGCCTGCAGCCGTGCTGGATCCAGGCCCATCCCGGTCGCGACCACCGTGCACTCGGCCAGGTGCTCGGTCTCCGACCACTCGCCGAGCGTGCCGAGTGAGGCGCTGTAGCCGGCGGACTCCCACCGCACGCGCTGCGTCGGCCGGTTGGCCAGCCACACCACGCCACGACTCCGTACGACGCCGTCCACGATGTCCTCTAGTGCGTCGTTCAGCCGAGCCGGGTGCAGCGGTCGGGTTGACTGCCACAGGACTGTGGTCACACCGTCACCGCTCGGCTGCAGCCTGTCGGAGGATGCGAGCTCGCCGGCCCACGCCTCGGCCGCCGGGAAGTCGAACAGCCCGGTCCGAGCGACCGGACCGGTCGGCACACCGGACGGGTCGGCTGCGACGACCGTCGTACGTGGGTTCAAGTGCGCCAGCAGGTGGTGCAGTCGCTCCGGCGCTGCGCTCCGGTGGCTGTTGGCGAGCACGCACACGTCGGCGTACTCGATCTGCCGCGCGGTCAGCTCAGCCACGTTCCGCCGGTCCGGCAGGCCCAGCGCCAGCCCGCGCTCGTCCAGCAGTTCGTCGCCGGACAACTGCTCGACCAGCAGTACGGCGTCCACCACGCAGGTGACCGTGTCGACCACCATCTCCGGCATCGTCCCCACCAGCGTCGCGACCAGCGGCCGCGCCTCCATTGCCGGGGGAGCGGCCAGTACGACGTGGTCCCAGTGCTGACGCGCGACCAGAGTCTCGAGCAGTGGCAGCAGTGACTCGATCAGCTGGCACGCCCCGCACTCGTCGCCCACAGTGAACTCACCGGAGTCGATCGGACCGGACGTGTCGAGCACCCGCCAGGACAGCACGCCCCGCCCGGGCAGCTCGTCCTGGTCCACCACCACGGCCACCGTGGTGGGGTCCACCATCGCGGCGAGTACAGGTTCGCGAAGCGTTGCCGACAGGCCGACCAACAGGGACAACGAGGTTTTGCCTTGGGCGGTCATGGAGGCAGTATATGAAAACGGTTTTCATCAGTCCAGAGGCCGCGAGGGCCGGAAATCCTGCGCGTTTTGTCCGGATCGTCTGGTAGGTAAGGGGTATGGCGATCGAGATCGAGCGGTTCAAGGGTGACTGGGACGAGCTGATGGAGCTCGTCGACCTGGCGTTCGCCGCGCCGTGGAACGAGGCTCAGATCGAGTCGGAGCGGCGGGTTTGGGAGCCGGAGCGCAGCACTGTCGCGGTCGACGGGGAGCAACTGGTCGGTCATACCGGAGCGTTCTCGTTCCAGATGACAGTGCCGGGTGCGCAGGTCCCGGTGGCCGGCGTGACGCTGGTCGGCGTCCGGCCGACGCACCGGCGGCGTGGTGTGCTGCGCGAGCTGATGCGTGCGCAGCTCACCGAGGTCTATGACGCGGGCAACGAGCCGCTCGCGGCGCTGACGGCCAGTGAGCCGGCCATCTACGGCCGCTTCGGGTACGGGCTGGCCTCCGACCACCAAGAGGTCGTGATCCGGAAGCAGTCCCGCGAGCTCCGGCCGGTGGCCGGCATCGACGACGTACGGATCAGGTACATCGACGCGCGCGAGGCGCTCCGGGTCACGACGGCGCTGCGGAACCGGCTGGTGCCTTTGCAACCGGGGATGTTCGTCCACGACGACCGCTGGCAGGAGTACGCGACCGGGCCGAACGTGACGACCGACCCCGGCGGCTCCAAGCTCAGGTGCGTGCTGGCCGAGCGGGACGGCGACGTGACCGGCTACGCGCACTACCAGACTCGGCGTGAAGAGAAGGGTTTCGTCGACGTGATCCGCGTCCACGCGGCGGATATCGCGTCCCATGCGGCGCTCTGGCGCTACCTGCTGGAGCCGGACCTGCTGAGCGAGACACGCTGCGGGAAGCTGCCGTCCGACGATCCGCTGCTGGACTTGCTCCTCGACCAGCGGGCCCCGTCGCCGATCACTCGGGACGGGCTGTGGGTCCGGCCGGTCGACGTACGTCGGGCGCTCACCGCGCGGACGTATGCCCGCGACCTCGACGTCGTCCTCGCCGTGACCGATGGCTTCCTGCCCTGGAACGCGGGCCGATGGCACCTCGCCGGCGGTCCCGATGGAGCGACGTGCGAGCCGACGACCCGTCCGGCTGACCTGACCATCGACGTACGGGAGTTGGGCGCGGTGTACCTCGGCCGACCGTCGCTGGCGCGGCTCGGCGCGGCCGGGCTGGTTCAGGAACACACCTCCGGAGCGCTCCTGATCACTTCGGAAGCGTTTTCCGCCAGTCGGCTTCCGTGGCTCGACACCGGCTTCTGATCGGTTAGCCTTCCGTGGTGCAGCCGAGGCGGCGGGGAGCGCTGGTGCTGGTTGTCGTGCTGATGCTCGGCATCGCGGCGGCCGGCTTCGTGGTGCTCGCGTCGTCCGGCGGACCGGTGCGGCCGGTCAGCGAGAGCACGCGGACCTCGAGCCCACGGCCCGTGACTCCGGAACCGGCTGACGAGACCGCGCAGACTCCGAGGCCTGGCCCGCCGTCGGCCCTGAAGGATGTGGAGCCGAAGCCGCTGCCGGCCTGGGTGGAAGCACTCTGGCAAGCGATTGTGTGGCTGGCGATCACGGCCATCGTGGCGCTCATCGGACTGCTGATCTACCGGGTCGTGCGCCAGGTCCAGATGCCTGAGGTGGAGGACGAGGACACCGACTGGGAGCGGATCAAGGCCGACCGGCTCGCCGGGGCGGTCGACAGTGGACTCTCCAGGATCGACACCGGCTCGGCGACAGATGCGGTGATCGCGTGCTGGGTCGCGCTGGAGAACGCGGCTGCGTCGGCGGGAGTGCCACGGGAGCAGTCCGAGACGCCGGCGGAGTTCACGGTTCGCGTCTTGGGTGTGGGTGGGATCTCCGAGCCCGAGCTCGTTCGGCTCGGTGAGCTGTACCGCGAGGCCCGATACTCCACGCACGGCTCGACCGAGGAGGCTCGTGCCGAGGCCAGAGCAGCGCTGCTCCGCCTGCGTGACGAGTTGTCGGCCGTGAACACCGAGGTGGGCGGATGACGTCGTACAAGTGGACGCCGTTGGAGGAGACGGAGCGACGAGCTCCGGCCGCGCAGCCGCCGGTCCGGTCGATGCGGCTGAACAAGATGTTCGTGAAGCACGTCGGGATCACCGTGCTGGTGAGTCTGTTGCTGGTGGCCGCGTTCGGTGCGCTCGGGATGGCGCCGCGGCCGCTGTGGTTCGTTGCGACCGCGCTCGCGATCGGGTTGGGTTCGCTGGCGATCCGGCTGATCGTGCCGGAGGTGCTGGAGACCAGTTGGCCGGCCCGGCACGACGAGAGGCTGTCGGCGCTGCGGACCCGGAGCAACGACAACCGCACGCAGTTCATCGCCACCTGGCTGCAGGAGTCGAGCCGGGAGCGCCGGGCAGGCGAGGGTTCGCAGACGTTTGCGCGCCGGATCCAGCCGCTCCTGCTCGAGGTGACCACCGACCGGCTGCTGCACCGCCACGGCGTCGACCCGCAGCGCGACCCCGCCCGGGCGCGCGAGCTCACCGGCGACCGGCTGTGGGACCTGATCACCCGGGACGACAAGCTCACGGCCTCCCTCGACGAGATCGAGTACGCCGTCCAGACCATCGAGAACCTGTGAGGAACCGTGACCGACGCTGACCTGCCTGCCACCGAACCCGCCGGCCGCGAGCTGCGGGTGGAGGAGGTCTCCACGCTTAGCCAGGAGGTTCTGGCGCGGGTCGGTGAGGCGGTGGTGGGGAAGTCCGGGGCTCTGGAGCTGGTGCTGTCCGGGATCCTCGCCGGTGGGCACGTGCTGCTGGAGGACTATCCGGGGCTGGCGAAGACCTTGGCCGCGCGGTCCTTCGCGCAGGCGCTGGGGCTGGAGTTCCGGCGGGTGCAGTTCACCCCGGACCTGTTGCCGTCGGACGTGACCGGCGCGTTCGTCTACGACCAGAAGCAGTCCGAGTTCGCCTTTCGGCCCGGCCCGATCTTCACCGGGCTGCTGCTGGCCGACGAGATCAACCGGACACCGCCGAAGACGCAGGCCGCGCTGCTGGAGTCGATGCAGGAACACCAGGTCACCGTCGAGGGCCAGACCTTCCCGCTGCCCACCCCGTTCCACGTCCTCGCGACCGCGAACCCGGTCGAGTACGAAGGCACCTACCCGCTGCCCGAGGCCCAGCTCGACCGCTTCATGCTGCGGATCGGCTTCGGCTACCCGAGCGCGGAGGAGGAGTGGGAGGTGCTGCGCCGCCGGATGAGTCGCCGGCAGGAGGACCAGACCGTCGAGGCGGTCACCGATGCAGCCGGACTGCTCGCCGCCCAGCGCGCGATCGAGACCGTGAACGTCGACGACACAGTCGGCCAGTACTGCGTGGACCTTGCCGCAGCCACGCGTCGCGACTCACAGGTCCTGGTCGGCGCGTCCCCGCGTGGATCGCTCGCGTTGTTGCTGACGGCCCGTTCGTACGCCGTGATCCAGGGACGGGACTACGTCGTACCGGAGGATGTGAAGGCCGTCGCCGTACCGGCGCTGGCGCATCGGATCACGGTGCGGCCGGAGCTCTGGCTGCACGAGGTGACGGGTGCGACGGTCGTGCGCGCGGTGCTCGGAGCGGTCCCGACTCCGCCGACCGTGGTGGGCGCGTCCAGATGAGGTGGCAGCCTACGCACGCGCAGATCCGGGCGATCTGCGTGGCGGGGTTGTTGCTGCTGGTGGCGGTGCTGGCCCGGCGGCCGGATGCCGCCGTACTCGGGCTGCCGTTGGCGTTCGTCGCGGTGTGGGGGCGGTACTTCCGGCCGCGGGAAGCGCCTGAGGTGCACACCGAGCTGGATACGGATGTGCTGTTCGAGGGCCAGGCGACGACGTACCGGTTGCGGGTGGCCGGGACGCTCGATCCGGACATCGACCTGATCGTGGCGGCGTTGCCGCGGACACAGTGGTTCCAGTACGACCCGCCGCAGGCCGCGATCGCGGAGCCGGTGACCGGTGGTGCAGTGACGCTCGAGGTCGGGCTGCGGTCGAAGCGATGGGGCCTGCGGGCGTTGGAGCGGCCGACTGTCGTCGCGACGTCGATGCTCGGGGCGTACCGCGTCCCGGTGACGTCGACGGAGCCGCTGGCTGTCAGCACACTGCCGTTGCGCGAGGGCTTCGAAGCGGTCGACGCCGTACCGCGGCCGGCTGGACTGGTTGGGTTGCACCGGTCGCGGCGTCCGGGCGAGGGGACGGAGGTGGCCGGCGTCCGGCCGTTCCGGACCGGGGACCGGCTGCGGCGGATCAACTGGGCCGTGTCCGCGCGCACCCGCGAGCTGCACGTCACCTCGACCTGGTCGGACCGTGACACCGAGGTGGTGATCCTGCTCGACACCGGCGGCGAGATCGGGATCAGCGAAGGGATCGACGGACGGTCGAGCAGCCTGGACACCGGCGTACGCGCGGCCGCGTCGATCGCCGAGCACTACCTGCGCCACGGTGACCGCGTCCGGCTGATCGACACCGGCAACCTGGTCCGCGGCGTCCGCTCCGGCAGCGGTCGCGGGCACCTGCGCCGGATCCTCGACGCGCTGGTGCACGCCGATCGCCGTGGCCGGCAGCAGGACGAGCAGCAACTCGTCCGCCGAAACCGGATCAGGTCCGACAGCCTCGTCCTGGTCCTCAGCCCGCTGCTCCGCCAGGCGATCCTCGGGTACGTCGTCACGCTCGTGCACTCCGGTTGCACAGTCATCGCCGTGGACACGCTGCCCCCGGACGTCGCCTCGGTGATCGACCTCGACGAGCACGACGCCCGCGCCTGGCCGCTCGCTTGGCGCCTCCGGATGCTCGAACGCCGCCGCGAACTCGACCGCCTCAGCGACCTCGGCGTCCCCACCGTCACCTGGCACGGCGCGGGCACCCTCGACGAAGTCCTGAGAGACGCCTCCCGACTCGCGGCAGCCCCGAGGATGCGCTCATGACGCCGGCTGAGCGGGTGAGTTTGTGGTTGGCGCAACTGCGGGCGTCCAGGCGGGCTGCGGTCACTGCCCGGCTGACCGTCGCGGTGGCAGGTGCAGTGGCCTTGGGCGTTTCGGCGGTGCAGCCGTGGAATCAGCTGGATCTGGTTCCGCTGGTCGGGGTTCCGATGCTGGTGGCGACCGTGGTGCTGCCGGACTCGCTGGCCGGGGTGATCTTCCTCGTCGTGGTAGCCGGTGGGTGGTTGATCCGGGCGCCTGCTGAAGTGGGCTGGGGCGTGGTGCTGACCGGGATCGGCTTGCTGGTGGTACATCTGGCGACCGCGTTCGCCGCGCAGGTCCCGTCGTACGCGCTCGTCCACCGGCAGGCCCTCCAGCGGTGGTGGTTGCCGGGGGCAATCGGCGTGCTGATGGTCCCGGTGGTCGCGATCGCCGCCGCGCTGATCCAGGGCGCCGACGTCGCGGGCTCACTGCTCGTCACGGTCGCCGCGCTGCTCCTCGCCACAGCCGTGATCTGGTTCGCCGCCGGCCAAAAGGTCGGCCGCGACTAGCTCGCGTCCGGGTTGCCCAGGGTTGCGATGACCTCGTCGGCCCAGGGGACCGGTACGGCGGACGGGCCGAGGACCTGCATCGCGGTCATCACGGTGAGTAGCATGCCGGTGCTGAGGAACTCACGGGCCTCGGTCGGGGATGCGCCGGTGAGTTCGCGGACCAGCCAGTAGATCCCGCCGAAGCGCTCGCGGACCACGTCACCGATCGCGGGCTCGCCGCTGGCCGAGAAGCCGTGCAGCAGGACCAGGAGGAGCTCCCGCTCGGCCAGGAAGATCTCGTAGCGGCCGCCAAGGCTGGCCAGGGTCGGCTCCTCGGCCGCGGCCTCGCGGAAGGTCTGCTCGATCCGGTCGCACACCGACTGCAGCGCGGCCAGGAACAGCTGCTGCTTGGTGCCGAACAGGCGGATCACGTACGGCTGGGAGACCCCGGCGATCCGGGCGATCTCGTCCGTCTTCGTCCCCGCGTACCCAGCCGCCCCGAACGCCTGCACCGCGGCCGCGAGCACCTCCTCGCCACGCTCCGCCGCCGTCAACCGCACCCTCGCACCCATGCCTTCTCCCATCTGTCCCTTGACATGTTATCAGTGAATGCATACTTTGGGTTCAACGGACTTGTTATCAGTCAATTACAACTAATCCGCGCTTCGCGCGGGAGATGGTGTGAGGGGTGCTTGCAATGACATCGACCGCTCTCGAGGAGAGGTTGGAACCTGCGGCGTCGCCGGGCCGGCGGTTCGGGCTGGGCGCCGTCCTGACGGCGGTGGGGATCCCCACCTTCATGGTCACGCTGGACAACCTGGTCGTGACGAACGCGCTGCCGGTGATCAAGGCCGAGCTCGGCGCGTCGCTGTCCGACCTGCAGTGGTTCGTGAACGCGTACACGCTGGCCTTCGCCGCGCTGCTGCTGACCGCCGCCGCGATCGGTGACCGGCTCGGCCGCCGGCGGATCTTCCTGGCCGGGATCGCGCTGTTCACGGTCGCCTCGGCCGCCTGTGCGCTCGCGACCGAGCCGTGGATGCTGATCGGCGCCCGCGCGATTCAGGGCGTCGGCGCGGCCGCGGTGATGCCGTTGTCGCTGACGTTGCTGTCCGGCGCCGTACCCGAGCGGCTGCGCAGCGCCGCGATCGGCGCCTGGGGTGGCATCTCCGGTCTGGGCGTCGCGGTCGGCCCGGTCGTCGGCGGAGCGGTCGTCGACGGACTGAACTGGCAATGGATCTTCTGGCTGAACGTGCCAGTCGGCGTGGTCGCCGTACTGCTCGCTGCCCGCGTCCTGAGCGAGTCGCGCGGTACGGCGAAGCGCCTGGACCTGGCCGGGTTGGTGCTGGCGACGGCCGGCGTACTCGCGATCGTCTGGGGTGTCGTGCACGGCGCCGACGACGGCTGGACCTCGGGCGGCGTACTCGGGTCGCTGATCGCCGGTGTGGTGCTGCTGGCCGGGTTCATCGCGTGGGAGCGGCGGACCGCGGCGCCGATGCTGCCGCTGCGGCTGTTCTCGAACCGGGCGTTCAGCGTGGTGAACTTCGTGTCGTTCACGTTCTCCGTCGGCGTCTTCGGCGCGGTGTTCCTGCTGGCGCAGTTCTTCCAGGTCGTGCAGGGCTACAGCCCGCTGGAGTCCGGCGTCCGGACGTTGCCGTGGACGATGGCTCCGATGGTGGTCGCGCCGATCGCCGGGATGATCGTCGACCGGGTCGGTCCCCGGGTGCTGATCGCGACCGGGCAGGCGCTCCTCGCGACCGGGCTCGGCTGGCTGGCCCTGATCACCACGGCCACCACCCAGTACGGCGAGATGGTGCTGCCGTTCGTCCTGGCCGGGGTCGGGATGGGCCTGACCTTCGCGCCGGCGGCCAGTGTGGTGATGGCGAGCGCACCCGACGCCGACCGTGGCGTTGCCTCCGGCACCAACAACACGATCCGCGAGGTCGGCGTCGCGATGGGCGTCGCTGTCCTGGCCTCGGTGTTCGCCTCAGCCGGCTCCTACGAGTCTCCGGTCAGCTACACCGACGGCCTGGTCCCCGCAGTCTGGACCGGCGCCGCCATCGTCGCCGTCGGCGCAGTCATCGCCGTACTCCTCCCTGGCCGCAACCGCCACCCCTGAGCCCCACCCCGCAGGTTGCTGACCGGCTTGGGGAGTCTGACTGGTCACTTCAGGTGCACGATGCTCCCCAAACCGGTAGGGCTGATTAAGGTGGCAGGGTGCTGGGTGCTGACGACGTACGACGGATCGCGCTGTCCTTCCCCGAGACGGTGGAGAGGCAGCGATGGGGACACCCGACGTTCGATGTGGCCGGCCGGATGTTCATCACCATCCCGGACGACCAGACGTCGTTCGCGGTGCGGTGTCCCCGGCTGGAGCGGGACGAGCTGATCAAGGCGGAGCCGGACAAGTTCTGGGTGCCGCGGCACGAGGCGGGTTCGAACTGGGTTCGCGCCCGCCTCGCCGCGCTCGAGGACGCCGACGAGCTGCGTGACATCCTGATCGACTCCTGGCGCCAGGTCGCCCCGGCCGAGCTCACCTGACCCGGCAACCCAGGCGACGCCCTCTGATACCACCTGATCGGTCTGAGGTCGGCGCCATGTGGCTGACTCAGGTAGTGCTTGTGCCGTGCCGGACGTGTTTGTCGAAGAAGGCCAGTACCCGTTGCCAGGAGTCGGTTGCGGCCTCGGGGTCGTAGTTGCGCCACTGGTCGTTGAAGAAGGAGTGCTTGGCTCCCTCGTAGACCTTCAAGTCGTGAGCGACGCCTGCAGCCGACAACTCGGTTTCAAGGATGCCGGCCGCCTTTGTGGTGAAGTCCTTGCCCGGCCAGGAACCGACGACGGGGCACAGCCGGTGGATCGCGTCTCGTGGCTTGGGTGCGGCGCCGTAGAACGGGGCGATCGCGCTCAGCCGGTCATCGGTGCAGGCCCACGTCAAGACGATCGAGCCGCCGAGACAGAACCCGATGGCGCCGATGCGGTCCGCGTCGACGTCCGGATGGCTCGCCAGTTCTCCCAGGGCGTCCTTCAGTGAAGGTACGCCGTAGTGGTCGAGGTTGCCCCTCATCGCGCCCACGAACATCCGGGCCATGCAGACAACCCGGCTTCGCCCGCGGAACAGGTCGACACCCAGGGCGGCGAATCCTTGGTCGGCGAATCGCCTGCAGATCTCCCGGATGTTGTCGTTGAGGCCGAACGCCTCATGGATCACGACCACGCCGGGGTGCGGGCCCGCGCCGTCCGGCAGGGCCAGATACGCGTTGTTCGTCGAGTCAGTTCTCATCACCCGCCGCCGCGCCGGACTCCAGGTACCGCTTGAGTCCCACCCAGTTCCGACGCTCCCAGGCTGGGCCGATCAGGGCAAGCACCGGGGACATCACCCGCATCGGACCGACCAGGCGCATGTCCCAGTCCCACCTCAGCCGCGTCCCGCCCTCCAACTCTTCGAACGTCAACGTGCCGTCGACCTGCAGGTACGACGAGCGCACCACGTTGTGGAGCCGACGCGGCCTGTCGTACTCCAGAACCTCGAGGACCATCTTGCCGCGGGCCCGCATGCCCCTGGGCACGGCGACGAACCGCGCGCCCTCGCCGACTGGTCCCTCGCCCACCTTCTCGGCGCTGATGATCCGCGGGTTGTACCTCGGCTCGTTCCGCTCGTCGGCGACCACGTCGAACACGTCCTCGGCGGGTGCGTCGATCGTGACCTCTCCACAGATGCGCGCCATCGCGATTCCCCCCGGCGTCCCGTCGCCTTTCGGAGGTCAGCTGCCGCTGCCGTACGGGCGGGTGATGATCTCCAGCCAGTGCCCGTCGGGGCCCTCCCAGTAGAGGCCGCGGCCACCGTCGCCGTGGTTGATCTCGTGCGGCTTGCGCTTGAACGGGTCGGCCCACCACTGGCGGCCGTCGTCGCGCAGCCGGCCGAGGATGAGGTCGAACTCCTCCTCGCTGACCAGGAAGGCGTAGTGCTGGCCGTGGATCTCGCCCTCGGTGTCCATGAAGTCCAGGCTCGCCCCGTTGTCCAGCTTCAGCTCGGCGAACGGGCCGTACGCCCCTGCCTCCGGCAGACCGAGGACCTCAGCGACATCGCGAGCAGCGGCCCAACGGTCCTTCACGTGCACGATCGTGTGGTTCAGCTCGATACTCATCAGGCCCCCGGTTGCCGGTCGCAGCGTGCACACCACTGTGCACCGCGAACCGGCCCCCGGGAAGAGTCAGCTGACGTTGTTGGGTGACGCCGTGAAGGTGTTGCAACTGGCCGGGTTGCCGGTCTTGAAGGACTGGCCCATGAACCGCGCCTGACTCGCCTTGCTGCCGTGGGTGCCCTCGTTCGGCTTGTCGCCGGCGGTGACCACCCACTTGTTCCACACCTGCAGCATCAGCCCGTTGATCGGGTAGCTGCGCTTGTTCATCGCGAGGAACACCCCGGCGAAGCAGTTCGCCTGCAACTCGGTCCGGCGGTTCATCCGCAACCGCTCGTCGTACGACGAGGCGTCGTACTCGAGATCGTGTGCGGCCTCCAGGATCCCGGTGATCTCCTGGATGTGGTGACCGTACTCGTGCGCGATCGAGCGGGTGTACCACATCCGCGAGTACGCCTTGGACTCCGCGTCCGGGTACTCCATGTAGGTCTTCACGAAGACGTCGACCTTCATGTACATCGTCTGGTTCGTCGGGCAGTAGAACGGCACCGCGACCGGGCCGCTGCCGCACGGGGAGGCGTAGCTGGTACCTGCCCAGTAGACCATCTTCGGTGACACGAACCGGTAGCCGGCCTTGGCGACCAGCGGAGCCCAGCCGCGGTCCAGGCAGGGCTTCACCGTGGCCCAGTAGGTGGCGGCGTTGCGCTGGTTGGTCGGGCGGACCCGCGGCTCCCGGCAACCCGGCGCGGGCATCTGGCCGGCCTTGTAGAGCCGGTTCTTCGCGACGACGTCGATGGCCTGCGGCTCCGGACCCTCCGTGCTGGTGCTGGTCGGCTGCTCGGTCGGCTCGGACGTCGGTCCTTCGGTCGGCTCCGAGGTCGTTGTCGGGGACGGGGTGTACCGGCCCGAGCTGACCGGCGGGGTGTAGTCGTCGTCGGCGTCCTTGCTCACCTGGCTCCAGATGAACGCGCCGGCGACCGCCACCGCGAGCAGGCCGAGCACCAGGACCGCCGGGCCCTTGGACTTCTTCTTCGGCTGCTGCGGCTGCCAGCCAGGCTGGAAGCCCGGACCTCCCGGCCCGCCGGGACCAGGCGGACCGAAGGTGGGTCCCCAGCCGAATCCCTGGCCCTGCTGGGGCGCGACCGACACCGGTGCGTACTGCGGCTGCCCGCCGTACTGACCCGGTGGCGGACCGTAAGGCTGTGGCGGCGGACCCTGGGGAGGCCCCGGCTGCTGGTACGGCGGATAGGGCGCACTCTGACCCTGTGGACCGCCGAACGGTGTCTGGCTCAACCCCGGTCCCTTCCTTGAACGGCGACGGCCACAGTATCGGCAGAAACAGGTCAGCCGACTCCGGCCCCGCGGGGGTAGGGTCGGCCAGGTGACCGATGCCACCACACCGAGCAGCCCGATCGATCAGCTCTCCGACCGCTATCTCGAAGAGTTCGTCGCGCTGTCGCCGACCGCGGCCACGTTCATGGGGATCGAGGGCCACGACCACGAGCTGCCGGACTACACCCCGTCCGGGTTCGAGGCGTTGATCGACCTGACCCGGCGGTCGCTGGCCGAGGCCCGCGTGACCGCGACCGGCAGCCCCCGCGAGGAGGTCGCCAAGGACGCGTTCCTGGAGCGCCTCGGGCTGGAGCTGGAGACGTACGAGGCCGGCGTGCCGCAGCACCAGCTGAACGCGATCGCCTCGGTCCCGACCGAGATCCGGCAGGTCTTCGACCTGATGCCGACCGCGACCGAGCAGAACTGGGAGACCATTGCGATCCGGCTCAACCAGGTCGGCACGACCCTCGACGGGTACCGCGAGACTCTGCTGGAGCAGGCCGGGCAGGGCCGGGTGTCCGCGCTGCGGCAGGTGAACGACCTGGCCGACCGGATCGCCAGCTGGACCGGTGCCGACGGCGACGACTTCTTCGGCGGGCTCGCCGCGCAGGCCCCGGACAGCCCGGTCAAGGCGACCGTGGAGGCGTCGGCCGCGTCGGCGCGGAAGGCGTTCGAGCAGTTCGGTGGCTGGCTGCGCTCCGAGCTCGCGCCGCGGGCTCCGGGGCGGGACGCGTGCGGGCGCGAGGTGTACGCGCTTGCCTCGCGCAACTTCCTGGGCGCGGAGATCGACCTGGAGGAGACCTACGCCTGGGGCTGGGAGGAACTGGCCCGGATCGAGGCGGACATGCAGGCGATCGCGGCCGGCCTGAACAACGGCGACCGCAGTATCGAGGCCACCGCCGCGCTGCTGGACGACGACCCGGCCCGCAAGATCCACGGCAAGGAAGCCTTCCGGGACTGGATGCAGGAGCTGTCCGACCGCGCGGTGACCGAGCTCGGTGGGACGCACTTCGACATCCCGGCCGAGATCCGCACCCTGCAGTGCATGATCGCGCCGACCTCGGACGGCTCGATCTACTACACGCCGCCGAGCGAGGACCTGACCACCCGGCCGGGCCGGATGTGGTGGGCGGTGCCGAGCGGCGTCGACGACTTCGCGACCTGGCGCGAGGTCACCACGGTCTACCACGAGGGTGTGCCCGGGCATCACCTCCAGTGCGCGCAGACCATGCTGCGCACCGACCTGCTGAACCGCTGGCAGCGGATCGCCTGTTGGGTCTCCGGCCACGGCGAGGGCTGGGCCCTGTACGGCGAGCGCCTGATGGAGGAGCTGGGCTACCTCGAGGACCCGGGCGCGCGGTTCGGGATGCTGGACGCGCAGGGCTTCCGGGCCGCGCGCGTGATCGTCGACATCGGCATGCACCTGGAGCTGGAGGTGCCGGCCGGCAACCCGTTCGGCTGGCGTCCGGGCGAGGTGTGGAACGCGGAGCTCGGGTTCGAGTTCCTGCGGGCGCACTGCCGGATGGAGACCGAGTTCCTCAAGGCCGAGCTGAACCGGTATCTGGGCTGGCCGGGCCAAGCGCCGTCGTACAAGGTGGGCGAGCGGATCTGGCTGCAGGCGCGCGAAGAGGCCAAGCAGCGCAAGGGATCCGCGTTCGACCTGCGCAGCTTCCACTCCGACGCGCTGAACCTCGGATCGATCGGGCTCGACCCGCTGCGGCGCGCCCTGGCGAAGCTGTGAGCGTCCGGTTCGTGCTTGCGTCGGCGTCGCCGGCGCGGCTGAAGACGCTGCGCGGCGCCGGGGTCGAGCCGGAGGTGATCGTCTCCGGCGTCGACGAGGACCACGTCACCGCGGAGAGCCCGGGCGAGTTGGCCCGGGTGCTGGCGACGCTGAAGGCGCGAGCCGTGGTCGCCGACTTGACCGAGCACGCGACCGTGCTCGGCTGCGACTCGGTCCTCGAGCTGGACGGTGAGCCCTTCGGCAAGCCCGGTACGCCGGAGATCGCGCGCGAACGACTCCGGTCGATGCGCGGCCGGACCGGCGTACTGCACACCGGGCACTGCCTGATCGACACCGCGTCCAAGCAGGAGTTGCGCGAGCTGGAGTCGACGAAGGTCTACTTCGCCGACCTCACCGACGAGGAGATCGACGCGTACGTCGACACCGGCGAACCGCTCGTGGTCGCGGGCTCGTTCACCGTCGACGGCCTCGGCGGCCCGTTCGTCACCGCGATCGAAGGCGACTACCACAACGTCGTCGGCGTCTCCCTGCCCCTGCTCCGCCGGATGCTCGCCGAGGTGGGCATCACCTGGCCGGCGCTCTGGAAGTCCTCCCCGCGGATCTCGTACGACGAGACCGAGGCCGCGCGGTACGACGACACACGCGGCGGCGCCGTACGCGCTCAAGCCGCCGCTGATGCGGTGGACTCCCTGCTGCCGAAGGGCGGCCGGGTGCTCGAGCTGGCCGTCGGCACCGGCATTGTCGGCGCCGAGCTCGTTGCCCGCGGCAACCTCGTGCACGGGGTAGACCTGTCGACGGCAATGCTCCGCCACGCCCGCATCCGGCTTCCTGGTCACGTAGCGGCGGCGAACGCGGCCCAATTGCCGATCGCGGACCGCCGCTGCGACGCGGTGGTCGCCGTGTGGCTACTGCACCTGCTGGACGACAGCGAGCCCGTGATCGCCGAGGTGGCCCGAGTACTGCGCACGGACGGCGTATTCATCACCACGACCGAGAAGTCCGAAGCCAGCCGCTACGCCGACGGCCGCGGTCCCAACGACTGGCGCTCGCAGGACGCCCTCTCGCACCTGGTCGCGACCGCTGCGCGCCACGGCCTCACTCTGGACGCCGCCACGACCTTCCCCGGCCCACCCCGCACCTCGGGCCAGTCCCCGCTCTACCCACTCGTGCGCTTCCGCCGCACCGTGACCGGTTAGCGTTCGGCCGTGAGTGAATACATCGACGGGGTCCGGGTGCTGCGGCACAGCGGTACGCAGAACCACACCGACGTCACCCTGACCTTCGCGGTCGGCTCCCGGGACGAGACCCTGCGCACCGTCGGGGTCGCCCACCTGCTCGAGCACTTGGTGATGCACGCCGTACGTCACCTGCCGATCGAGATGAACGCCGAGGTCGACCTGATGACGACCACGTTCGTGGCGTCCGGGTCGGCGGCGCGGGTCGGGGAGTTCCTGAGTGGGTTGTGCCGTGCGCTCGCCGCGCCTCCGGTCGAGCGGATGGACGTGGAGGCCGGTGTGCTCGCGGCCGAGGAAGGACAGGCCGCGCACCCGGTGGTGGCTCAGTTGCTGAACGTGCGGTACGGCGCCAGGAGTGCAGGTCTGGCCTGGCTGGAGGGGCCCGGGTACGACGGGATCACTCCGGAGCACGTGGTTTCGTTCGCCCGCACGTGGTTCGTGCCGTCCAACGCGGTCCTGCAAGTGACCGGTCCGCTTCCGGACGAGCTGCGGCTCGAGCTGCCGACCGGTTCGGCGCCGACCCGGGTGCATCCCGTCGGTCGGTCCTTCGACGGTCCGGCCGTCGTCGGGTACGGCATCCCGGCTGCCGGTGTGCTACTCACGTTGCCGCCGGACGACGCCGTACGGCGTTCCTTCTTGGCGATCGACGTACTGCGGCAGCGGGTCGAGGAGGAGTGCAGGCATGCCGGCGGGCACAGCTACGAGGTCGGCGGTGATCTGGTGGCCGGTCCGGGTGGGAGCACCGAATGGGTGGTGTACGCCGAGGCGCGGGAAGGCAGCGAGGAGGCGGTGTCCCGTGCGTTCGTGGAGGCGCTGACCGACCTGGCCGAGAACGGTCCGACCGAGGCGGAGCTCGCGTACCACGTCGCTCGCAGCCAGGAACGGCTCGACACCGACGAGCCTGAGTTGCGCCGGGCCTTCAGCAACGCGATGGGTCGCATGTTCGGCGAACCCGAACTCGAGCCGGTCGACCGTGATGGTTTGGCAGCGCTGCGGCCGGCTGACCTCGCCGCCGTACTGAAGGCCGCCCTCCCGGACGCAATCGGCTACGCCTACGAGGATGCGGTCGAGGTGTGGACGCAGGCCGGATTCCGCGAGGCCACGCTCTGTCCGGTGATCCCGGAGCTGCCGGCCGGTCAGACCTTCAAGCCACCGTTCGCGGCGCGCGCCTTCGTCAAGGAGGTCCGATCGATGCTCCTGGTGCGGACGGACGCCGCGCTGGTACTGCGTGACGACGACGGGGTGCACGAGATCCGCTGGGACGAGGTCGCCGGCGTGATGCGAAGCCACGACGGCCCCGCGATCGTGATGGGCCTGAACGGCTGCGCGATCCCGCTCGACTCCGACCTGTTCCGCGGCGCCGGCAAACTGCTGGCCGAGCTCGCCGAACGCGTCCCCGACGACCTCTGGTTCGACGAGACGAAGTTCGACGCCTAGGCCTTCAGCCCCGACTTCTCGTCGAGCAGCTGAAGCAGGTCGTGGGCAGCCAGCTCCACGGCCTTGTGCCGCCACTCGGAGGCCCGGTAGACCGAGGCAATCAACGCGGTCCGATGGATCCGCCGGAAGTCCCCGATCACGAACCCGTACCGCGCCTTGGTCTCGTCCGACGGCCCCACCGTCAGCCCAAGATGCCAGGCCGCGTACTCCTCCCAGCTGTGGTTCTCCAGGTACGCGTTCTGGTCGTCCGCCCGGGGCTGCACCTCACCCCAGTCACTGTCCAGCACGTACTGCCTGCCCTCGATCAGCCGCTTGGCCTGCTCGACAGCCGCCTTGTTGACCTCGTACTTGGCCATGCCCCCAGTGTTACGGGTGAGCCGACGCCCGCCAACGACCTGGGCCCGGGTGGAAGGGCTGCCGGGCGTGTCGCCAGTACGTCGCCCAGTCGGACGCCCGATCCGGCTCGGACGGTACGGCGGTTGCCGCGGAGCGGGCTGCGATGACGGTGATGAGGGCGGCGAGTTCTTCGGGGGTGGGGTCGCCTTTGACTACCTGGAGGATCGTCACCGTCGTCCTCGCTTCGCTGCGGGCGCCGGTGACGAAGGGTCACTGTGCTTGATGATGAACTCGCTTCGCTCGTTCATAGTGGGATGTTCCCATGCTTCTTGGGGGGCAGGGTGTCGCGCTTGGTGCGGAGGAGGCGGAGGGCGCGGACGATTTCGGCGCGGGTCTCGCTCGGTTTGATGACCGCGTCGATGTAACCGCGCTCGGCCGCGATGTACGGGTTCGCCAGGTGGTCCTCGTACTCGGTGATCAGCTGCTGGCGGCGGACCTCCGGGTCGTCCGCGGCGGCGAGCTCCCGGCGGTACAGGATGTTGACCGCGCCCTGGGCGCCCATCACCGCGATCTGCGCGGTCGGCCAGGCGATGTTCATGTCCGCGCCGAGGTGCTTCGACCCCATGACGTCGTACGCGCCGCCGTACGCCTTGCGGGTGATGACGGTGATCATCGGGACCGTCGCCTCGGCGTAGGCGTAGATCAGCTTGGCGCCGCGGCGGATGATGCCGTTCCACTCCTGGTCGGTGCCGGGCAGGAAACCGGGCACGTCGACGAAGGTCAGGATCGGCAGGTTGAACGCGTCGCAGGTGCGGACGAACCGGGCCGCCTTCTCGGAGGCGTCGATGTCCAGGGTGCCGGCGAACTGCATCGGCTGGTTCGCGACCACGCCGACCGGGCGGCCCTCGACCCGGCCGAAGCCGACGATCATGTTCGGCGCGAACAGCGTCTGCACCTCGAGGAAGTCGCCCTCGTCCAGCACCGCCTCGATCGCGGTGTGCATGTCGTACGGCTGGTTCGGTGAGTCCGGGATCAGCGTGTCCAGCGCCAGATCGGTCTCGCTCAGCTCCAGGTCCGCGTCGGCCTCGTAGACCGGCGGGTCCTCCAGGTTGTTCTGCGGCAGGTGACCGACGAGCGTCTTCACCCACTCGATCGCGTCCTCCTCGTCGCTGCCGAGGTAGTGCGCGTTCCCGGACTTGGTGTTGTGCGTCCGGGCGCCGCCGAGCTCCTCCTGGGTCACATCCTCACCGGTGACGGTCTTGATCACGTCCGGTCCGGTGATGAACATGTACGACGACTCGTCCACCATCACGGTGAAGTCGGTGACCGCGGGGGAGTAGACGGCACCACCGGCACACGGGCCCATGATCAGCGAGATCTGCGGGATCACCCCGGAGGCGCGGACGTTGCGGCGGAAGATCTCGCCGTACAGGCCGAGGCTGACCACGCCCTCCTGGATCCGGGCGCCGCCGGAGTCGTTGATGCCGATCAGCGGGCAGCCGATCTTCATCGCCAGGTCCATCACCTTGACGATCTTCTCGCCGAACACCTCACCGAGGCTGCCGCCGAAGACGGTGAAGTCCTGCGCGAACACGCACACCTGGCGGCCGTCGATGGTGCCGAACCCGGTCACCACGCCGTCGCCGTACGGGCGGTTGCCGTCCAGGCCGAACGAGGTGGACCGGTGCCGGGCGAACTCGTCCAGCTCGGAGAAGGAGCCCTCGTCCAGCAGCAGCGCGATCCGCTCCCGGGCGGTCTTCTTGCCGCGCGCGTGCTGCTTCTCCACCGCGCGTTCCGACCCGGCGTGCACGGCCTCGTCCAGCCGGTGCTCGAGGTCCGCGAGCTTCCCGGCCGTGGTGTGGATGTTCACCGTCTCTCCCATAATCGGGCAGCCTACGCGCCGGTACGCCGTACTGCCCTGTGACGTCCACCGCAACGCCGTGGCTGAACCCTCACCCTCGGTAGGTTGCTCCGGGTGGCCGACCCGGTGCTGAACGACCTCATCCGCAAGATCAACCAGCTCGTCGTCGACGACACCGGCGGCCGGTCGATGGCGACCGGCGACCAGGTGCCCGGCGTGACCCGCAGCAACCAGCGGCGGCTGCAGCCGCTTGCGGAGAACCTCGACATCCCGGCCCGCCTCGCGCCGGGCCCCGAAGCGCTGGTCAACCGTGGCGACGGCGAGTCGTACGACCAGCGCGTGGGCATCCGGGCCGCGTTGACCGAGGTGGTGGCGAGCTGTGCCAACACCCTCGAGCCCTCGAGTCCGCTGCCGGAACCGGCAGACCGGTTCCACCGCACGCGCCTCGGGGTTGCGGTCAGCCGGGCGTATGCCGTCGCGGCGACGCCGCGGCTGGCGCCGCAGCTCTTCGAGAACGGGCGGGCCGACGATCTCGGCGCGTTCACGCAGCCGATCCTGGAGGGGGACGTCGCGGCCGCGCGGGCGCTGGCGCTCGCGATCGGGGCCCGGCTCAACCAACGCGACGACGCGGTGCTGACCGCACTCGTCGGCGCCGGTCGCGGCGGCGTCGGTCCGGCCGCGGGCCGGATGGTGCTGGGCGTCACGCCGGGGTTCGCGACGCTGCCGGACGCCGAGCAGGAGGCCGCCGTCCGGGCGTTCGCGCAGGACCTCGAGACCGGCTTCGCGGCGCGCGACCTGTCCGGGGCCAGGGCCCGCGAACTGACCGCGGAGGTCGAGAACCGGCGCCAGGACATCGCCGGTGGCGCGGGCGCGGTCGACACGGCGCACCGGCTGGCCGCCACCGAGATCCAGAAGTTGCACGGGTTCCTGGACCAGCTGAACGAGTGGCATCCGGCCCGGCAGGAGCGGGCGCAGAAGATCGCCGGCGTGCAGCGGCCCGAGTCGGTCCACCAGCTGGTGGAGCGCATCGAGCGAGAGGTCGGTGAACTGACCGGCGCTCCGCAGTCGCGATGGGACAAGCGGGAAGAGTCGCTCCAGCTCACCGAGGAGCAGGAGCAGGCCCTGGCCAGGCTGACCGAAGCCAACTCCCTCCGGCCGGAGGAAGTGACGGCTGCCCGCGGCGCGTTCCGCCAGGCTGCCTCGGAACTGGCCCGCATGGCAGTCCCGGGCGAGTACGACTCGCGGTACGAGCAGGCGGCCGTGAGCGTCGCGCCGCGGTTCCTCACGCTCGAACAGGCCGTCAGTACGGCGTTTGCCGAGGACAACGTCAACGAGATCGTCAGCCGGACCCTCCCGGCCACGCTCGCGACCCAGCTCCAGGTGCCGCGGGATGCCCGCGAGGACGGGCTCGCGGCTGCCGCGCGCGGGCTCGCCAGTGCCATCGACTCGGCCAACCGGCGGCCGGCCGGCGAGACCCTCCGGCTGATGGCCGGTCAGGGCCGGGCCGGGATGGCGATGGTGGCGGCGGAACGAATCGCGGCCGCGGTCCCGAACCCCGAGCGGCAGGTCTCGGTCGCGATGATCGCCGACACGATCGACCAGAGCTTCGACGACCTGCCGCCGGTCCGGGACGCACGGGCGTACGGCGAGGATGTCGCCCGGCTGGCCCAGTCCATGGCCGGGACCTTCGCCGAGGAGGCAGTCGAGGTCGCGGCGCCGGAGCGCCTGCAACCGGCGGCCGAGCGGCCCGCGAACATTCGTCAGCTGATGGAGCGCATCAAAGGCAGCGTCGGCGAGCTGACCAACGCGCCGGACTCCCTGGCGACCGACGAGTTCGCGCTGATGCCGCGCGACGGTGTCGCCCCGTCTGCCGAGGGCACGCTGTACATCGACCAGAAAGCTGATCTCGCGATGGTGCAGCTGACCGACGGGGCGGACCTGCCGCTCGTGGCAGCCCTGCGGGACTCCTCGGGCAACCTCACGTACGCGCAACTGGCGGACGCGTACGACGGGATCACCGCGGCCACCGCGTCGTACGCACAGTGGGCGGTGCCCGCCGGGCATACGCGGGAGGACGAGGCACGGGCCGAGGCGGATCCGCAGTACGACGCGCTCGCGGCGTCGGTGCGGAACGCCTTCGTCGAGGACAACCGCGACGAGATCATCGACAGCGTGCTGCCGCCCGACCTCGCGGAGCAGGTGAAGTCGGCCGCGCCGTCGTACGTCGACCAGGCCTGGGCGCCGGTGGCGCGTGGACTCGCGCAATCCATCGACGAGGCCACCGAGGCGGCGCCTGGTACGACGCTCCGGCAGTTGGCGGGGCAGCCCCGGGCCGGGATCGCCTCGGCCGCGGCGGAGGCGCTGGTGGCCGACACCGACATCCCGGAGCCGGACCAGCCGGCCGCCGTACGCGAAGCCGCCGATCGGATCGGCCAGGCGTTCCGCAATCTGCCGATGCAGCTCGAGGCCTGGCAGGAGGACGGTAGGACGGGTGACGACCTGGCGGACAAGTCGTTCGAGTACGGACAAGAGCTGGGCATGGAGGCCAACGACCTGGTCCGCGATCGCGAGGACGGCATGTTCACGATCGCGGCGCAGGCCGATCCGCATCTGCGGTTCGCCAACGACCCGGCGGCGCCGCGTCCGGGCAGCGTCAAGGCGCCGGCGGCCGCTCCGGACGCGAACCGCGCGAGCGGAACTGCCGAGTCCAGGCCCCGCGGTCTGGGCGAGCGGGGCTGATCAAGCCGGGCCGACGGCGAAGATCTTGGTCAGGCGGGCGGCCAGCGCGAGGTCGCCGCGGACCGAGAGGCGTTGTTTGAGGACCGCCAGGACGGGGTCCTCGATGCCGGTGACGACGCGCAGCAGCGTGGCCGGGTCGGTGCGGATCGAGATGTCGGCACCGTCCGGCCGGTCGTCGAGCAGCTGGCAGCGGCCGTCGCTGACCCGGATCCAGAACTCGTCCACGTCGGCTGCGACACCGTTCCCGCCGGCCCCCGTGATCTGCCAGGCGACGACTGCGTCGAACCCGGCAGCCCGGGCGGGTCGGAGGTACTCCGGCATCCGGCGAAAGATCTCGCGCAACGCGACCTCCCGCACGCCCCCGATGAGCCGATGCCGAAGCTCCCGCTCCGACGTCCGGTCGACCAGCCGGGCGAGTTCGATCGCGTCGAGCGAGGTCAGGCCGTCGGACTCCAGCCAGCCCGCGCTGCCTCGATCGGTCATGACGACCTCCCCGAAGGTGTGGAGACCCGGGACCGTAGGCGCATCCCGGTCCGGGTTCCTACCAGACCGTAGGAATTTCCTACGATCTGGTAGGTTTGTCAAGTGGTGGAGGACTCCGAACCGCGCCGCCGGGCGGCCCATCTGGGCCCGGAGCGCCGGCGGCCGATGATCCTGGACGCCGCCCTGCAGGTCTTCTCCGAGAAGGGCTACGCCGGTACGACGATGCAGTCGGTGGCCGACGCCGCCGGGGTGACCAAGCCGGTCGTCTACGCCTCCTTCGGCAACCGCGACGAGCTCCTGCTGGCCCTGCTCGCCCGCGAGGAACAGCACCTGGTCGCCTCGATCGTCGCCGCGCTGCCGGCCGATCCCGGTGTCGGCACTCCCGAGGAGCACGTCCTCGACGGCCTGACCGCCTTCCTGACCACCGCCGCGCAGCACCCGCAGTCCTGGCGGATCGTCTTCGGAGCCCAGTACGGCGCCGCGCCGGTGGTCGCCGATCGAGTGCGAGCCGCCCGGGCGTTCCTGGTCGAGGGCCTGCGGCTGACCCTGATGCAGTCGCTGCCCGGCGTCACGGACCCGGACGCGAACCTGCCGGTCCTGGCGGAGATGCTCGCGTCGATGACCGAGGCGTGCGCCCGGATGCTCGTCGTGGACGGCACCGAACGGACCCCGGCCGAGCTGGCGAAAGTGGTTTCGCGGGTCGTCGGAGGCGGGTTCGGCAACGTCTGACCCGCCGTACTGGCAGGTAGCTCCGGATGGGGTCACGATCAGGCTTCCAGCAGGCGGACCGAGCGGCGCGGGCGTGCGCCCGCCGATAGGGTGGGCGAACGTGACCGAGACCGGTAGTGAGACCCGTACCCGCGCACGGTTCGAGGTGCCCGAAGAACTCCGGGCCGACGTGCGCCTGCTCGGCGAGATCCTCGGCAAGGTGCTCGTCGAGTACGCCGGTCAGCCGCTGCTCGACGACGTCGAGAAACTCCGCGAGCTCACCATCGCCGGTGACGGCGCGGCGGCCGAGCAGTTGGTCGCGTCCTGGCCGCACGAGCGGGCCGAGGACGTGGCGCGGGCTTTCACCTGCTACTTCCACCTGACCAACCTGAGCGAAGAGCTGCACCGCGCCCGGGTGCTGCGCGAGCGCGACCGGGCGGGGAACGCTCCGGTGGTGTCGGAGCTGGCTCAGGCGGTCGAGAAGATCTCGGTGGAGAGCGGCGAGCAGCAGGCCCGGGCGCTGCTGAACGGGCTGGAGTTCCGCCCGGTGCTGACCGCGCACCCGACCGAGGCCCGGCGGCGCGCCGTACTGGCGACGATCCGGCGGATCTCGTCGCTGCTGGAGGAGCGGTCCGACCCGCGCGCCGGCGACAGCGAGCTGGCCGAGAGCCAGCGCCGCCTGATCGAGCAGGTCGACATCCTCTGGCGCACGTCGCAGCTGCGGACCAGCCGCCCGTCGCCGCTGGACGAGGTGCGGTCCGCGATGGCGGTGTTCGAGGAGACCCTGTTCGACGTCGTCGGCAACGTGTACCGCCGGCTCGACGACGCGCTGGCCGGTGACGCCGCCGGGACGAAGCAGCCGGTGGTGGCGCCGTTCGTCCGGCTCGGCTCGTGGATCGGCGGCGACCGCGACGGCAACCCGAACGTCACCGCCGCGATCACCCGCGAGGCCATGCAGATCCAGGCCGACCACGTGCTGCGGGCGCTCGAGCGGGCCACCGACGAGCTCGGCCGGGCGATGACCCTGGACGCGGCGACCACGCCGCCATCCGCGCCGGTCCGCCGCATCCTGGAGGACGCCCGCGCGGTCAACCCGGACCTGATCGCCGACATCGAGACCCGCTCGCCCGCCGAACCACACCGTCAGCTCCTGCTGCTTGCTGCCCGTCGGCTGGCGGCTACGCGCGCCCGGGACGCCGACTTCGGCTACCCGCGGGCCGCCGACTTCCTGCACGAGCTGAAGGTGCTGCAGGACTCGCTGGTGACCGCAGGCGCGCCGCGGCAGGCGTTCGGCGAGCTACAACAGCTCATCTGGCAGGTGAACTCGTTCGGCTTCCATTTGGCCGAGCTGGAGGTCCGCCAGCACTCCTCGGTGCACACCAAGGCACTGGAAGAGGTGCTGGGCGGCGGTGAGCTGTCCGACCAGACCGAAGAGGTGCTCGCGACGCTTCGGGTGATCGGCCAGATCCAGCAGCGCTTCGGCCCCGAGGCCTGCCGCCGGTACGTCGTCTCGTTCACCCGCAATGCCGGTGACCTCGCCGCTGTCTACGAGCTGGCCGACGCGGCTATGGACGGTCGGCCGATCGAGCTGGACGTCGTACCGCTGTTCGAGACCGGTGAGGACCTGCAGAACTCGGTGGAGGTGCTGGACAACGCGATCCAGCTCACCCGGGTCCGGCACCGGCTCACTGCGAACGACCGGCGCTTCGAGGTCATGCTCGGCTACTCCGACTCCGCCAAGGACGTCGGACCGGTGTCGGCGACCCTGGCTCTGTACGACGCGCAGGCGCGAATCACCGCGTGGGCACAGCGCAACGCGATCCGCCTGACCCTGTTCCACGGCCGCGGTGGTGCTCTTGGTCGTGGCGGTGGTCCTGCGAATCGCGCCGTACTGGCGCAGGCTCCTGGGTCGGTGTCCGGGCGCTTCAAGCTCACTGAGCAGGGCGAGGCGATCCCTGCTCGCTACGGCAATGCGGCGATTGCCCAGCGGCATATCGAGCAGGTGACTGCGGCGACGCTGCTGGCGTCCACTCCGGCTGTCGAGGAGCGGGCGGCTGCTGCGGCCAACCGGTTCTCGGTGGTGGAGAAGACCCTCGACGAGGCCGCGCGTACGGCGTACCACCGGCTGGTGAAGGCAGACGGCTTCGCGGAGTGGTTCGGCCGGGTGACTCCGCTGGAGGAGCTGGGTCAGCTGCCGCTCGGATCGCGTCCTGCGCGTCGTGGTGTGGCGGTGTCGTCGCTGGAGGACCTGCGGGCGATCCCGTGGGTGTTCGCGTGGTCGCAGGCCCGTGTGAACGCACCGGGCTGGTACGGCCTCGGTACGGCGCTGGCCGCCGTCGGGGATGTCGCCGTACTGCGGGACGCGAACCAGAACTGGCCGCTGTTCCAGGTGATGCTGGAGAACGCGGAGATGTCGCTGGCCAAGACGGACCGGCGCATCCTCGGCCGCTACCTGGAGCTGGGCGACCGGTCGGACCTGACGCAGCTGATGCTCGACGAGCACGCGCTGACGACCGAGTGGGTGCTCAAGGTGCTCGACCAGGACCGCCTACTGGCCGGACGGCGCGTCCTCGGCCGTGCGGTCGAGCTGCGCAACCCGTACGTCGACGCACTGAGCTACCTGCAGTTGCGTGCACTGCGGACGCTGCGCACAGACGACTCGCTGGACGAGGAGCAGATCGTTCGGACCCGGCGGCTGCTGTTGCTGACCGTCTCTGGTGTTGCCGCCGGTCTGCAGAACACCGGCTGATGTTCAGCGACCTGGAACGGCCGCCGCTCGACGCACGCTTCCTGAGCGGGCGGCTGATACGACCCGGCTCGCTCTGGACGCAGATCGACGTACTGGCCGAGACGGAGTCGACGAACGCGGTCGTGGCCGCTGCTGCGGCTGCGGGTGCTCCTGAGGGGCTGGTGGTCACTGCGGAGCACCAGTCGTCGGGTCGCGGGCGGCTGGGGCGTACGTGGACCACTCCGCCGCGGTCTGCCCTGCTGACATCGATCCTGCTGCGTCCGACGGCTGTTCCCGCGGCGCGGTGGCCGTGGCTCGGGTTGCTGGTGCCGTTGGCGGTGGCGGCCGCCGTACGACGGGTGGGGGAGATCCCGGCTCAGGTGAAGTGGCCGAACGACGTACTGGTCGAGGACCGCAAGCTGGCGGGCATCCTGCTCGAGCGTGTCGACGGACCGGCGGCGGTGGTGGGCATCGGGCTCAACGTGACCCTGCGCGAGTCGGAGAAGCCCCATCCTGCTGCTACGTCGCTGGCGCTGGAGCATGCTGCGACTACTGATCGAGTGACTGTGCTTGCCGCCGTACTGCGAGAGCTTGCGACTCGCTATCAGGCCTGGCGTGATGCCGATGGTGACCCGGAGACGATCCTGCCGGAGTACCGCGAGCACTCCGCGACGCTCGGGCGCCAGGTGCGCGTGGAGCTGCCGGACGGAACGTTCCTGGAGGGCAGAGCGCGCGACCTGGCCGACGACGGGCGGCTGATCGTCGACACCCCCGACGGCGTACGACCACTCGCCGCCGGGGACGTGACGCACCTGCGTACTAGCTCGTGAAGATCTTCGCTGCGGTGATCAGCGTCTGGATGATGCCGTAGCCGAGCAGCACGGCGACCAGCAGCCAGGAGATCACCAGGCGTGGGGTCTGGTTCATTTAGCCGCCTCCATCGTCGGCTCGGATCGTTCGTGGAACCGGGTGGCGACCGGGCGGATCAGCAGGTTCGCGACGAAGCCGACGGCCAGCACACCGACCATCGTGAACAGCGCCGGCCGGTACGCCTCGGCCGTCAACGTGCCCGGTTTCCCTTCCCGGTCGAGGAATCCGTTGATGATCAACGGCCCGGCGATCCCGGCCGCGGACCACGCGGTCAGCAGCCGGCCGTGGATCGCGCCGACCTGATACGTCCCGAACAGATCCCGCAGGTACGCCGGAACCGTCGCGAACCCGCCGCCGTAGAACGACAGGATGACCGCCGCGAGCAGGACGAAGATCACCGTGCTGTTGTGGCCGACCGTGGCCAGCAGGAAGTAGGCGATGATGCCGACGCCCAGGCACATCGCGTAGATCGGCTTGCGGCCGATCACGTCCGACGTACTCGACCAGCCGAACCGGCCGGCCATGTTGAAGATCGACAGCAACCCGACGAACCCGGCGGCCGCGGCGACCGCGACCGTGGACTTGCCGTCCGCGCCGCGGAAGAAGTCCTGGATCATCGGGCTGGCCTGCTCCAGGATGCCGATGCCCGTGGTGACGTTGCAGAACAGCACCACCCACAGGCACCAGAACTGCGGGGTCTTGATCGCGCTCGCGGCCGACACGTGGTTCGTGGTGACGAGCGCCTTCTGCTGCACCGTCGCCGGGTCGAAGCCGTCCGGCCGCCAGTCGTCGACCGGCACCCGGATGTTGAACACCCCGAACATCATGATCACGAAGTAGCCGATGCCCAGCGTCAGGAACAACGCGACCAGCGCCCCGCCGCCGGCCACCGACGCACTGTTGCCGGGGTCGTAGTTGTCGTCGTACAGGCTGAGCAGTTGTCGTGACAGCGGGCTGGCGACGAGCGCGCCGCCGCCGAAGCCCATGATGGCCAGGCCGGTGGCCAGACCGGGGCGGTCTGGTCGCGTACGCCTGGCCGATGCACAGGTGAACGGCGAGCGCAGCCGGCGGGATCAGCCAGCGGCTGTAGCCCGGCGGAGCAACGGTGTGCTCCCGGTCGAGTACCGACAGAATGGCCATCACGGCTCCTTCTCTGCCCCAGTAGTTACTCCTCGCGCATACTGGCGCACTGTATGCATTTTGTGAAGAGTTAAACCACTGGGCGGAAAGGCTGTGGTGCCGGGACGGGACAAGCGAACCCGGGAACTGTGACACTGGGACCATGGCGATCTCGGCGAAGTTGTTGGGTGAGGACGAGTACGTCGTCGTCAGCACCCGGACGCACTGGAAGGCGCTGATCTTCCCGGTGTTCGTGCTGCTCGTGGTGGCGGGCGTGGGTGGCTTCGTGGCCGCGATCGTGCCGTCCGGCAGCCTCCAGACGCCGGCCCGGATCGCGGTCCTCGCGGTCGGCGTGGTGGTGCTGCTGACATTCGCCGCGAAACCGTTCCTGAACTGGTTCTTCTCCACCTACACGCTGACCAACCGCCGTCTGATCACCCGGCACGGCATCCTCACCCGGACCGGCCGCGACATCCCGCTGATGCGGATCAACGACGTCTCCTACGAGCACGGCCTGATCGACCGCATCCTCGGCTGCGGCACCCTGCACATCGAGTCCGCCGGCGAACGCGGTCAGGTGGTCCTGCCCGACGTACCGCACGTGGAGCACGTCCACCTGCAGATGTCCGACCTCCTCTTCGGCGGCCCCGAAGGCCGCCCCGGCGACGGCATCCTCGACAACGAAGAGCCCCCGGAACACATGCGCCGCCGCCCGAACCCCGAGCCTGACTCCGAAACCCTCTTCAGCTCAGACGACAACGACCGCCGCTGACCTCGACTCAGCCGGGCACGTCCATACGCTGTGTGCCGATCACCGAGAGCAGTCGTAGCGCCTCCTCCGCCGGAGAGCCGGGCTCGGCCGTGTAGATCACGACTCGTTGGTCCTGGTCGGTGATGTCGAGGACATCGCAGTTGACGGTGATGGGACCGATGGTCGGGTGGTTGACGGTCTTGCGCAGCGCCGGCCCGGGGTGCACGTCGTGGTCGGCCCACAGCCGGGTGAACTCCGCGCTGCCGGCGAGGAGGTCGCCCACCAGGGTGGCTACCTCGGGGTCTCCCGGATAGCGGGCGGCTGTGGCGCGCAGGTCCCGGGCCGCGGCGCGGGCGAACGCCTCCGGATCGGAGAGGCTGTACGGCAGCTCCCGCGACTGGGGTGCGAGGAAGGCAGCGCGCAGAAGGTTGCGCTCGTGCCGGGTCAGAGCGGAGAAGTCCGCCAGGAGGGCGGTCGCCAGGTCGTTCCAGGCGATCACCTCATAGGTCGCGGACAGCACGATCGCCGCGGCGTGCGGCAGCCGCCGCAGAAGGTCGAGGATGCTCTGCCGTACCTCGCGTGGGGGCCCTGCCGGTTGTGCGCGCGGGGCGCCGGCGAGCTCATGCAGGTGGTTGCTCTCGGCATCTGACAGGCGAAGGGCCCGGGCCAGACCGGCGAGTACCTCACGCGACGGACGCGGGCCACGGGCCTGCTCCAGCCGCGTGTAGTACTCGGTGGAGATGAACGCCAGCTGCGCCACCTCCTCGCGGCGCAACCCCGGAGTACGGCGGCGCCGCCCGGCGGGCAGCCCCACGTCGTCAGGGGCGATGCGTTCGCGCCTGCTGCGCAGGAAGTCGGCCAGCTCTCGTCTGTCCACGTCCCCAGTGTGCGCAGGTGCCGCCGCGCCATCCAGGTACGACTTGTGCCTGGATCGGCCCTGAGCCCGAATGCAGGCTCGCTGCCATGGACATTCCACCGATCACCGATGCCCCCACACCCGTCGCTCATGGCCTACTGGCCGGCAAGGTCGCCTTCATCACCGGTGCCGGCCGGGGCATCGGCGCCGCCGCGGCGCGGCTGTTCGCCCAGGAAGGCGCGCGGGTCCTGCTGGCGGCCCGGACGGAGGCACAGCTCAAGGCCGTGACCGAGGAGGTCCGGGCAGCCGGTGGCACCGCCGACTACGCGGTCTGCGACCTGGCCGACGGGTCCAGCATCCGTGCCGCCGTCGAGCGCGCCGTCAACCTGTACGGACGCCTCGACGTCGCATTCAACAACGGCGCGACCGCTGTGCCGCCCAGTCCCATGGACCAGTCGACCGAGGTCGACTTCGACCACCTGTACGCCGTGAACCTCAAGGGCACGTGGGCGGCGATGGTCGCCCAGATCGCAGCCATCCGGGCAACCGCCGGCACGGGTGCCATCGTCAACAACTCATCCGTCGGCAGCCTCAGAGGCAACGCCCCGCTGCCCGCCTACGGCGCGATGAAGCGGGCGGTCAACAGTCTCACCGAGTCGGCGGCGATCACCTACGGCCCGGAGGGCATCCGGGTCAACGCCATCGCTCCTGGCACCACGTTGACCGACATGGTCCGCGGCTGGGAGGAGCTGTCACCCGGTGTCCTCGACCAGCTCAACGCGCGCACCCCATTGCGTCGTGCAGCCGAGCCCGACGAAGTCGCCCAGGCCGCCGCCTGGCTCCTCAGCGACCGGGCGTCCTACGTCACCGGCACGATCCTCTCGATCGACGGCGGCCTCCAGGCGGCATGAGCCCGCGACGTGTGACAACTCATTCAGGAGGTCTCTCCGTGTTTGCTTGGCTGGGGCGCTTCGCCTACGTGCGCAGGCGCTTGATCCTCATCGCGGCAGCCGTGTTCGTGGTCTTCGGTGGCGCGTGGGGGATCGGGGTCTTCGGTTCGATGATCACCGACGGGTTGGAGCCACCGGACGCGGAGTCCGCCCGCGCCACCGTGCTGCTGGAGAACCACTTCGGGCACCAGCCGGGTGACCTGGACTCGGTGGCGGTCTACACCGACCCCACCGGCGAACTGACGGTCGACGACCCGGCCTTCGAACAGGCTGTGACAGCGGCGCTCAACCGGCTGCCGGAGTCCGAGGTCCTCTCCTCGACCAGTTACTGGAGCCCGCAGCTCACCGCGGAGGAGCGCGCCGCGTTCGTCTCCGAGGACCGGTCGTCCACGATCGTCACGATCACTTTGCAAGGTGCGGACACCACCGAACGCCTCGAGTCGTACGGCGAGATCGAGGGCCTGGTCCGTGCTGACGGCAGTCAACTGGAGACCTACACCGCTGGCGGGTCCACCAGCGTGTACCACCTCCAGGAGCAGGCCACCGAAAGCCTGGCCACCGCCCAGATGATCTCGCTGCCGATCCTGCTGGTCCTGCTGCTGATCACCTTCCGTGGCCTGGTGGCCGCCGCCCTCCCTGTCGGCCTGGGGATCCTGGCGATCATTGGCTCGATGGTGCTGCTGCGCTGCCTGACGTACGTCACGGACATCTCGATCTTCGCCATGGAGATCACCACGCTGCTCGGCCTCGGCCTGGCCATCGACTACGGGCTCTTCGTCGTCGGCCGGTTCCGCACCGAACTCGATCGCCATGGCGACGTGAGCGCAGCGCTCACGGCGACGATGAACACGGCCGGGCGCACGGTGGCCTTCTCCGGTCTGGTCGTCGTCATCGGACTCTGTGGGCTGCTGTTCTTCCCGCAGCCGATCTCCCACTCGTTCGGCTGGGCCGGCATCACGGTCGTCCTCTTCAACATCCTCGCTGCGCTCGTGCTGTTACCGGCCACGCTGGCGGTGCTCGGCCACCGGATCAACGCGCTCAGTCCTCGCAGGCTGCGTCGCCGGCCCGGCGCCGTCACCCGGGAGGACCGGGCGTGGGCCGCGCTGGCCCGCTCTGTCACCCGGCGGCCCCTCCCGTGGCTGGCCGGCGGCCTCTTGGCGCTCTTGGCCGCCGCGGCCCCACTGCTCGCGCTGGAGCCGGGCCTGACCAACCACCGTTACCTGCCCGAAGACAACGAGGCGCAGGTCGTTCCCGTGATCCTGGCCGAGGAGTTCGCCCCGGGCCATGCGGGCGAATCCCGGTTCGACATCGCAATCTCCGGCCCGGTGGAGGAGCAAGCCCTTTCGGACTACCTGCGAGCCGTAGACAGCGTGGAAGGGGCGTCCGATCCTGTCGTCCACCGCGCCGACGGCGAACTGACCTGGGTGACCGTCGACTTCCGGGGCGAGGTGGACGACGCCCACAACCTGCAGATGGTGCGTGACGTCCGGGCACTCGACGCCCCGGCCGGCGCCGACGAGGTCCTCGTCGGCGGTGACGGCACCCCGCCGACCAGCCTCGACAACAACGAGGCGACAACCGATGCACTGCCGTGGGCACTCGTCTTCGTCGGCCTGTCCACCCTGGTCGTGCTCGTCATCTGCTTCCGGTCGGTGATCGTGCCGCTCAAGGCCGTCGTCGTCGCCTTCCTCTCGCTGGGGGCCTCGCTCGGCCTCGTGATCTGGGGATTCCAGGAGGGCGGCTTCCAGGGCGTGCTGGACTTCCACCTGGTGGGCACGACCGACGTGTGGGGCCTGGCTGTCATCATCACCATCGCCTTCGGTCTGGTCACCGACTACGAGATGTTCCTGGTGAGCCGCATCCACGAGGAGTACCGGGCCACCGGTGACAACCGGCGCTCCATCCGGATCGGCCTGCAGAGCACCGGTTCCGTCATCACGCGCGCCGGACTGCTGATGGTCGTCGTGCTCGCCGCCATGGGCTTCGCCGCCACCTCGCTGTTCGTCATGACCATCGGGATCGGGCTGACGCTGGCAGTGGTGATCGACGCCACCGTGGTCCGCTCGATCATCGTGCCGGCCGCGATGCAGCTGATGGGGCGCGCCAACTGGTGGCCGGGGCGACGGCAAGACCGGCCGGACCACCGTCCGGCTCATCACCTCAACACACGAAGGGCATGAACATGAAACTCTCGCTACTGGCAATCCCCACTGCTCTGGCTACCACGATCGGTGCTGCGGTTTTCGCGGTGCAGGGTCCCCACAACGGGGTCGAGGCTACGACCAAGCAGAAGACGTACGCGCTTCTTGACGCCCTCGAGCGGCAGGACATGCCGGCGATCCGGTCGCTGATGGCCTCGTCGGTGACCTGGTCGAACCCGATGGCTCTCACCGGCGACAACGACAACGACGCCACTCGGCACGTCGGCGAGGACGCTGTGATCGGGTACTTCTCCGGGGAGCTGCAGGACCTGATCAAGACGGTCGACTTCGTTGACGAGCGCGTGACCGTCGACGGCCGAACGTCGATGGTGGAGGCGCGTGGCGACTTCGTCACCGCCACCGGTAGGCCCTATCGCAACGTCTACGTCTTCCGCTTCGACTGGCGCGACGGCGAACTCGTGGCCGGGGTCGAATACCTCAATCCCATGACAATCTGCTGGAGCTTCGAACTACCGCTCTGTACGCCACCGGCCTGAAACCTGACCCGATACCTGGCGTCCCAAGTGCTGCTATGTGTAGTGTGAAGTGTCACTACACGTTTCACAGTATGGGAGCCTGCCATGAGAGGTCGAGTCGGCGAGGTGGCGACGCGGGTCGCGCTGGTCGTCATGGGGCTGTTCACCGCGGTGCCGGTGCTGGCGTTGTTCCAGCCGGAGCAGCTCGAGAGCTACGGGATCGTCGATCCCGAGCCGATGGTGCTCACCCTTCTGCAGCATCGCGGCGTCTTTCAGTTGCTGGCGGGTGCGGCTTTGGTGTGGGCAGCGTTCCGGCGTGACGTGAGGCTGCCGATCGCGGCGGGGGTGATCTTGTCGAAGGGCGTCGCGCTGACGCTGACGTTCTCGCGTCCGGAGGCGCAGGAACAGGCCAGCGCGTTCATCCAGGGCTTCGACCTCGTCTCGATCGCGGTCCTGGTCGTGATCATCGCGACCACGGTCGTAGGCTCTCGCTCCGCCGTCCGGAGCCCGGCCGCGAACGTGGCGCCGTGAACCGCGGAAAGCCTCCCCGGCGCCGACGGGTTCGCCGGGTGGCGCTGACCGTGGTCATGGGGATCGCGCTCGTTCCATTGCTTGCCCTGGGCATCTTTCTCGTCGCCGTCTCGCCGCCGGTCGGGGACTTCCGGCCCCAGACCTGGAACCCCGGGCCGGCACTCGAGATCGCCGCGGACCTGCGATCGCCCGCCGTCGCCACACCGATCACCACCGATTCGCCGTACGGCCCGGAGGACATCGCGATCGATCGTGCCGGCGTCGTTCACCTCGGCGACCGGGACGGCAGCATCCGGCGGGTTCGTCCGGACGGCACCACCGAGCGATTCGCCGAAGTCGGTGGGCGTCCACTCGGTCTGGCGTTCGACGCGAAGCAGAACCTGATCGTCGCGAACCACGGCAAGGGCCTGCAATCCGTGGCCCCGGACGGCACCGTGACCCTGCTGGCCGACCAAGCCGCCGGTGAGCCGATCCTGTTCGCGAACGATCTCGTCATCGGATCGGATGGCGTCGTGTGGTTCACCGACTCGAGTTCGCGCTACAACACGACCACGCTCGGCGACGTGCCGTCGTACCTGATGCCCGATTTCATCGATGGGCGCCCAACCGGTCGACTGCTGAGCTACGACCTGGCCAGCGGCAGGATCGAGCAGGTTCTCGACGACCTGTATTTCCCGAACGGCGTCGCGCTCACCGCTGACGAGGACGCACTGTGGATCGCCGAGTCCACCCGCTACCGCATCCTGCGGTACGCGTTCGACGACCGCACGACGGAGGTGCTCGTCGACGGTCTGCCCGGCATCCCCGACGGCATGAACCTCGACGCCGACGGCTCGGTGCTCGTCGCGCTCTACGACCGTACGAGCGCCCTCGACTCGCTCGTCCTGCCGACGAGACTGGGCCGGGAGATCATGATCCGGTTGCCGAACTCGCTCTTCGTGAACGAGGAGGATCCGCTCACCGGTGCAGTGCTGGTTCTCGACCGGGCCGGCCACCCACGACACCTGCACACCGGCCTCGATCCGGCCGCGACGAACGTCGTACCCCATCAAGGACGGTGGTATCTCGGCGCCCTGCTCGGTCACCCCGTACGGTCGATGCCCGCACGACACACCTAGAGTGAGGCTCACTGTTACGTGTAGTCGCACTCGTCATCGAGTCGGCGGGAGATGCGAGGTCGAAGAGATGCGGATGACGGAACTCAGCCGGCGTTCCGGGGTGCCGATCCCCACCATCCGCTACTACATCCGGGAAGGCCTGTTGCCGGCGGGAGAGTTCACCAGCCCGAACCAGGCCACCTACGACGACTCGCACGTCCGGCGTCTCACCCTGATCCGCGCCATGGTGGAGGTGGGCGAGATGCCGATCGCGGCCGTCGGCAGGCTCTTCCGTCACCTGGAGACCAAGGAAGGAGACGAGTTCGCCACCCTCGGACTCGTCCAGTACTCCTTGGTGCGCGAGTTGTCCCCGTCCGACGGGTCAGAGGCGATGGCACAGGTACAGGACCTGCTCGACCGGCTCGGCTGGCAGGTGCGCGACCAGCACCCGGCCCGATCGGTCCTCGCCGCGACGATCCAGACGCTCGAGCGACTGGGGTACGACGACGTCCTCGGACTCCTCGATCGCTACGCGGCCGCGGCCCACGAGTTGGCCGAGGACGAGGTGGACCTCATGCTGGCCAGAGAAGGCCTGGACAACCGAGCCGGAGCCGTCGTGGTGACCGGGGTCCTCGGCGACGCGATGCTCGGCGCACTTCGGCGGATGGCCCAAGAGGACGTGACCGCAGCCAAGCTCCGGCCCGCCAGACGGAAGTCCGCCACCCCACGTCGCAAGCCGGCGAAGTAGGACGAACCTCCTCAGCCGAGGCCTTTCAGCAGTTGGCGGGCCATGACGATGCGCTGGACCTGGTTGGTGCCTTCGTAGATCTGGGTGATCTTGGCATCGCGCATCATGCGTTCGACCGGGTAGTCGTGGGTGTAGCCGTAGCCGCCGAGGAGTTGGACGGCGTCGGTGGTTACGGCCATCGCGACGTCGGAGGCGAAGCACTTGGCGGCGGCGCCGAAGTAGGTGAGGTCGGCGTCACCGCGTTCGGAGCGGGCGGCCGCGGCGTACGTCAGCTGGCGGGCCGCCTCGATCTTCATGCCCATGTCGGCGAGCATGAACTGCAGGCCCTGGAACTCCGCGATCGCCTGGCCGAACTGCTTGCGCTCCTTGACGTACCCGAGCGCGTAGTCGAGGGCGCCCTGGGCGATCCCGAGCGCCTGGGCGGCGATCGTGACCCGGGTGTGGTCCAGCGTCGCCATCGCCGTACTGAAACCGGTGCCTTCAGAGCCGATCATCCGGGAGGCGGGGATCCGGACGTTGTCGAAGTACACCTCGCGGGTCGGTGACCCCTTGATGCCGAGCTTCTTCTCCGGCGCACCGAAGGAGACCCCCTCGTCGGCCTTCTCCACCACGAACGCGCTGATCCCCTTGGACCGCGCGTCCGGGTCGGTGACCGCGAACACGGTGTAGTAGTCGCTGACGCCGGCGTTGGTGATCCACCGCTTCACGCCGTTCAGCACGTAGTGGTCCCCGTCGAGCACCGCCCGGGTCTTCATCGAGACGGCGTCCGAGCCGGCTTCGGGCTCCGACAGACAGTAGGAGAACATCGCGTCGCCCGCGGCCACCGGCGGCAGGTACTTCTGCTTGACCTCCTCGGAGGCGGACAGCAGCAGCGGCAGCGAGCCGAGCTTGTTGACGGCCGGGATCAGTGAGGTCGAGGCGCAGGCCCGGGCCACCTCCTCGATCACGATCACTGTGGCGAGTGCGTCCGCTCCGGCGCCGTCGTACTGCTCCGGGATGTGCGGGGCGTGGAAGTCGGACGCCTTCAGCGCGTCGTACGACGCCTTCGGGAACTCGGCCAGCTCGTCCACGTCACCGGCGTGCGGGGCGACCTTGGCGTCGCAGACGTCGCGGACCGCCGCCCGGATCGCCTGGTGCTCCTCGGACAGCGCGTACAGCTCGAAAGAGTTACTCACGAGTTGCACTGTACGACGAACAACCCGTGGGCGGAGGACGTCGTACGCCGAAAGTGACCAACAGCGCACGTGCCGGCCATGAGCCGGTCACCGGCCGATAACCACGATGGGTAGAGTCCCGGGCATGACTGACGCGACACCCCGACCACTGCGGATCGCCGTCATCGGCACCGGCTACCTCGGCTGCAACACCGCCGCCGGGATGGCCGAGTTCGGTTTCGACGTGATCGGAGTCGACATCGACGAGCACCGGCTGAAGCTGCTGAACGACGGCAAGGCCCCGCTGTACGAACCCGGGCTGGACCCGCTGCTGAAGAGGCACACCGACTCCGGGCGGCTGCGGTTCACCAGTGACTACCGGCAGATCGCGGACTGGGCGGACGTGCACTTCATCTGCGCCGGCACCCCTCAGCAGGAGGGCGCCGAGGCAGCCGACCTGTCCCAGGTCAACGGCGTCGTCAGCATGCTCGCCCCGCTGCTCACCCGGCCGACCCTGGTCGTCGGCCGCTCGACGGTCCCGGTCGGTACGGCGCAAGCCGTCGAGGACCGCTTCCACGCCGAGTCCCCGGCCGGTACGGCGGTCGAGGTCGCCTGGCAGCCCGAGTTCCTGCGCGAGGCGCACGGCGTCGACGACACGCTGCACCCGGACCGGCTGGTGTTCGGGGTCGAGACCGCGACCGCCGAGACCCGGCTGCGCGAGGTGTTCGCGATCCCGATCGCCGAGGGTTCGCCGGTGGTGGTCTGCAACCGGCCGACCGCGGAGCTGGTGAAGGGCGGCGCGAACGCGTTCCTGGCCACCAAGATCTCGTTCATCAACGCGCTCGCCGAAATGGCCGACGCGACCGGGGCCGACGTCACCCAGCTCGCGGACGCGCTCGGGTACGACAAGCGGATCGGCCGCGGCATGCTCAACGCCGGCCCCGGGTACGGCGGCGGCTGCCTGCCGAAGGACCTGCGCGCCTTCATGGCCCGCGCCGGTGAGCTCGGCGTCGAAGAGGTGATCACGCTGCTGCGCGAGGTGGACGACATCAACCACCACCGCCGGGCCCGGATCGTCGACCTGACGCACGAGGTGCTCGGCGCCGAGTGGGTCGGGCGGAACGTGACCGTCCTCGGCGCCGCCTTCAAGGCCGGTACGGACGACGTCCGCGACTCACCCGCCCTCGACATCGCCGGACGGATCCAGTTGCACGGCGCCAACGTCACGGTCTACGACCCGGAGGCGATGGACAACGCCCGCAAGGTCCGCCCGACGCTGCGGTACGCCTCGTCCGTCCTCGAGGCCTGCCAGGGTGCGCACGCCGTACTGCACCTGACCGAGTGGCCCGAGTTCCGCGAGCTGGACCCGGTGAGCCTGAAGCAGGTCGTCGACACCCCCGCGCTGGTCGACGCCCGGCTGCAGCTGGACTCGGTGCGCTGGCGTGCCGCCGGCTGGACCTACCGGGCCCCCGGCAAGCCTTAGTGCCCCGCGGACACTAGGTCCTACGCAACGGTCGCGCTGCGCAGGACGGGTCTCGTCAGCACGACGATGCCCGTCAGCGCGGCGGCGACCGAGATCCCCAGGCAGACGCCGGTGATGCCGACGCTGTTCAGGTCCGCGAGGGTGCCGAGGATCGGGTTCATCACCACGAGGGCCAGGCTCTGGCAGAGCACCACGACCGACTGCAGCCGGGACTGGTAATCCCGCTCGACCGAGTTCATCAGCAGCGGCAGCACGTGACCGGTGAACGTCCCGACGCCGATCCCGCTGAGCACACCGGCGGCGAAGGCCAGCGGCAGCGGGTCCAGGACCGCCAGGCCGAGCAGCCCCGCCGCAGCCACGAGCAGACCTAGCGCGGCGAAGATTCCCGGCCGCGGGAACGCTCCGCGCATCAGGATGCGCAGCGCGATCACCCCGACTCCCAGGCTTCGACTGGCCACCAGCAGGCCCGCGGTCTTCGCGTCCCACCCGTGTGACCGGGCCAGCAGCGGGAACAGCAGCGCGTCCAGCGGCATCAGCAGGCCGGCCGCCACCGTCATCGTGATCAGCAACGCCCGGGTGAGCGGCCGCCCGAACGCGACCTTGATCCCGGCCGCGATCGACCGGAGCATCCCGGTCGGCATCTGGCCGGGCGGAGCGATCGTCTTCCCGAGCAGGACCAGTACGACGATCATCACGCCGAAGGTCAGCGCGTCGAAGGCGGACGCGGCGGCGAGCCCGGCCCAGCTGACCAGCACACCGCCGACCGCCGTACCGCTGACGGCGAAGACGACACCGGTGACCTGGAAGCTGGCCAGTGCCCGCGGCACCTGCTCCGGCGGGACGAGCAGGCGCGGCATCGAGCGGGACGACGGCAGGAAGAACGCGTCGATCACGCCGACCACCAAGGCCAGTGCGAGCAGCAGCCAGATCGGCTCGCCGGCCGCAAGTGTGACCGGGACCAAGGCGGCCGTCACGACGAACATCGCCGTACAGCTGACCAAGAGCACGCGGGGTGCGCCGAACCGGTCGCCGACCGCGCCGCCGACCAGCAGCAGGGCGGCCCGGGGCGCTGCGGCGAGCAGCAGGACCAACCCGGCGACCCGGCCGCCGTGTTGGGTGGCCGACCATCCGATGGCGAACGTCATCGTCAGGTCGCCGAGCAAGGACACGGCGGCACCGAACAGCCAGATCCAGTACCGGACCGGGATGCGCTGCGTGTCCGATTCAGCGGGCGGAGTCACGATCCATGACCTTAGACGACGGCGGTTGGGATCTCACGACTACCCGGCTCGGCCTGGTGGAAAACAGGCTGTGATCAGCCTTTACGGAGTTGTTCGGCGCCATCACGGACCGTGCTCCCCTTGGCCCGGGCGAGGTCGGCCAGCGACTCCTGGAACGCGACCATCCGGTCGCGCAGTTTCTCGTCCGACGCGGCCAGGATCCGGACCGCGAGCAGGCCCGCGTTGCGGGCGTTCCCGATCGACACCGTGGCCACCGGGACCCCGGCCGGCATCTGCACGATCGACAGCAGCGAGTCCATCCCGTCCAGGTACTTCAGCGGCACCGGTACGCCGATCACCGGCAGCGGAGTCACCGACGCCAGCATGCCCGGCAGGTGCGCGGCACCGCCGGCGCCGGCGATCAGCACCTTCAGCCCGCGCTCGTGCGCCGACCGGCCGTACTCGATCATCTCGGCCGGCATCCGGTGCGCGGAGATGACGTCCGCCTCGAACGGCACGTCGAACTCCGTGCACACCTCGGCCGCCGCCTTCATCGTCGGCCAGTCCGAGTCCGACCCCATCACGATTCCCACACTCATGCCGCAGTCCTTACTCGTCGATGGTGCCGGTCAGGTACGCGGCCGCGTGCCGGGCGCGTTCACGGACGTCCTCGAGGTCGTCGCCGTACGCCGTGACGTGGCCGACCTTGCGTCCGGGCTTCACGGACTTGCCGTAGAAGTGCACCTTCAGCCCGGGATCGCGGGCCATGCAGTGCAGCAGCCCGCGGTGCATGTCCTCGACGTCACCGCCGAGCACGTTGACCATCACCGTGTACGGCGCTCGCGCGGCGGGCGACCCGAGTGGCAGGTCGAGCACGGCCCGGAGGTGGTTCTCGAACTGCGACGTCACGGCGCCGTCGATCGACCAGTGGCCGGTGTTGTGCGGGCGCATCGCCAGCTCGTTGACCAGCAGGCGGCCGTCGCGGGCCTCGAACATCTCGACCGCGAGGACGCCGACCACACCGAGCTCGCCGGCGATCTTCAGCGCGGTCTGCTGGGCCTGGGCGGCCTTGTCCGGGGCCAGACCGGGCGCGGGTGCGGTGACCTCGACGCAGATGCCGTCCTTCTGCACGGACTCGACGATCGGGTAGGCGACCGCCTGGCCGTGCGGCGACCGGGCCACGATCGCGGACAGCTCGCGGACGAAGTCGACCTTCTCCTCGGCGAGGATCGGCACGCCGCTGCCGAACGCGGCCGCGACCGTCTCGTCGTCGGGGCCGTCCGCGAACCAGACGCCCTTGCCGTCGTACCCGCCGCGGGTGGTCTTCAGGATCACCGGGAAGCCGCCGATCCGCTTGGCGAAGTCCTCGACGTCCGCGGGGGACTCCACCAGCTGGTGAGCGGGTGCGGGCGCGTCGAACGTGTCCAGCCGGCTGCGCATCACCGCCTTGTCCTGGGCGTGCACCAGGGCGTCCGGGCCCGGGAAGACCTTCACGCCCTCGGACTCCAGTGCGTGCAGCAGGTCGGTCGGGACGTGCTCGTGGTCGAACGTGACCACGTCGCACTCGGCGGCGAACCGCCGTACCGTCTCCGGGTCGCGGTAGTCGCCGACGGGCGCGTCGGCCACCGCCTGGGCGGCCGACACCGTGGGGCCCTCGGCAAGCACCCGGAGCTGGATGCCGAGCGCGATCGCGGTCTCCTGCGTCATCCGGGCCAGCTGGCCGCCGCCGACCATGCCGACGACCGGCGTACCGACGGGGAGGTCGTTGCGTTCGAACTTCACAGCCTGGAGCCTAATGTCCATACATCAGGCGGGTGGCAGCGGGCCGCAGTGACGCGCGGGGACGCGCGGGCGATTTCGGAGTCGGACCAGTCGCCGGGTACCGTGGGAAGCTGCCCTCCCCGTCGCGGTGTGATCACAGAAGGTTCCGGAGACCGTTGAAGCTCGTCACCACGCTGTACCGCCAGGTCGAGCACCTGGTGCACGAAGTGGCCAAGTTCGGTCTGGTCGGCCTGCTCGGCATGGCGGTGGACCTGCCCATCTACAACTGGCTGGTCTTCAACAACCCGCTGGTCATCGCCGACTCCGGAGTCGGCATGCTGCACCACAAGCCACTGACCGCGAAGGTCATCTCGGTCACGGCTGCCACCGTCGCGACGTACCTGGGCAACCGGCACTGGACCTGGCGGCACCGGGAGCGCTCCGGACTGCACCGTGAGTACGTGCTGTTCTTTGTGCTGAACGGGATCGGCCTGCTGATCGCGGCCGCCTGCCTCGGCTTCTCGCGCTACGTGCTGGACCTGCACAGCTGGCTGGCCGACAACATCTCCGCGAACGTGATCGGCCTCGGTCTCGGCACGCTGTTCCGGTTCTGGTCCTACCGCAAGTTCGTCTTCAAGGAAGAGATCGAGCTCGAGGAGGCCGAGCACACACCGGCCCCCGAGTCGCCGGCCGGACTCGATCCCGAGTCGACCGGCGACCTTCCCGCCGTCCGCTGATCACTCCCCGTTGAGCGGCGCGCCCGGGTCCTTCCAGCGGAAGTAGACGGGGTCGCCGAAGGTCACCGGGACTTTGCCGCGGGACTGGATGACCGTGGTGGTGCCGGTGGCGCGGCCGACGGCGTACAGATAGCCGCTCTGGGTGTCCTTGTCGATGCCGAGCAGCAGCGTGCCGTGCAGGCCGCACTTCTCCGCCAGCAACGCCTCGAACCCCTGCCAGGTCCGCCTGCGGACCTGCTTGACGACCGGCTTCATCGGGGCCGTGGTCGGGACGTGGATCGTGTAGAGCGCACCGCCGTGGGTGTTCGCGAGGAACGTGTCGTACGTCGCGGCCTTGCTGATCAAAACCATCGACTTGACCGCGGCGAAGCCTGGCGCGGACACCCGGTTCTGCCAGGCGCCGTTGACAATCGTCCAGCGGAAGAGCGTGCCGTCGCTGCGGAGAGCGTAGGTGTTCCGCCTGCTGATCCCGGCTTGGGTCGGTCCTTGATACTCGGCTTCCTCCAGCGCGACGTAGCCGGCCCAGCCGCCGCCGATCCGGGTCACGCCGCCGTTCACCGTGTTGTTCGCCGCATGGTATCCGAACCGGTAGAGCCCGTCGCCGATGACGACGTACCCGTTGGCGGAGATGCCGCCGAATCCGTCGCCCAGGACCTCGGCCGAACTGCTGAGCTTCACCTGGCCGGGCGTGAAGAACCCGGGCGCGAAGACGTCGCGACCGCTCGTGTCCGGCGGCAAGGTCGCGACGACCCCTTGCGACGTGTGGTCTCCGGTCGCGGTCACCGACCCGACTCCGATGGCACAACTCGCCGACTCCGCGGCTGTCGCCGTACCTGGTGACAGGATTCCTGCCACCAGCACCGCTGCTGTCCCGATCGCCTTGATCATCTCGCCACCACCCCTTCTACCGAGCTTGATGAACGCGGCAGACCGTTTGTTGCTAACGGGGCCAGAGCAGCGGCTGGATCGCGGGGTCGGTGTAGTCGGGTCCGTTGGTTTCCGGGTCGGTGCGGACGAGGGCGTCGTTGGGGTGGGACGCGCCGGGGCGCCAGCGGTTGGTGGTGGGCTGGAGGTGGATGGCCAGCGATCGGCGGGGCTCGGTGCCGCGGTTGGGGGAGCTGCCGTGGACGGTACGGCAGTGGTGGAAGCTGACCTGGCCACGGCGCATTCGTGGTGTGAAGGGTGTTGGGTCGAAATCCTGGGCAACGAGTGCCGCGTCGAGGGATGCAGTGTCCTGGGAGAAGAAGTCGAGACCCGTCACGTCCCACCGGTGACTGCCGGGCAGGAACGAGACCGCGCCGTTGACCTCGTCGACGTCGTGGAACCCGACCCAGGCGGTGAGCATGGTGTCCGCCGTACAGGACTGCCAGTACTGGCGATCCGTGTGCCACCCGACGCGCGCGGACCCGCCCGGTCGGTCGACCGGCTTCCGAAGGAGCTGGTCGTGCCACAGACGGATGCCGTCGGCACCGGACAGCGCGGCTGCCGTGGCGGCGATGGCCGGGTGCCGGACCAGCGCCGCCAACTCGTCGACCCGCAGCGACGCGTAGTCGTTCTTGCGCAGTACGTCGCCATCCGCCGGCTGCCATCCGCGAGTCACCGGAACGTCCGGCAGCGCGTGGTCGTGGTCGCCGGCGTAGAAGCGCTCCATCCCGCGCTCGGCCGCGTCGAGCACCTCAGCGGGCACGATCACCGGCGAAATCCAGTAGCCGTGCTCGCGGTAGAAGTCGATGTCATCAGATTCTGGCTGCATGTCTCGACCTTAGGGAGGACCTGGCCGCCGAGGCGTTGCCGATGTTCAGGCGACTGGACACAATCTTCAGGTGTCTCTGAGTCGACCGGACGGGCTGCGTGCGGGCTTCCACGCCGAAGTTCATGACCCGGTCAGCGGGCTCGTGCATGCGGGTGAGCAGTGGGTGCCGGAACGGTTCCTGATCGAGCCTCACGAGCACCCGGTCTGGGAGATCTACCTGCAGTTGCACGGCGTCACGCGGTGGGTCGCCGGTGGGGAGAGCTATCTGCTGCAGCCCGGGCACCTGTTCGCCGTACCTCCGAAGCTCGAGCATCACCTGGCCGGGCGGTCGGGCAACCATCACTTCTACTTCGCCGCGGTCGACCTCGATCCCGTCGTACGGCGGCACCCTTCGCTGGCCGTGGACTGGCCTGCGGTCGTGGTGCATCGCGAGGCGGGTGAGCTCGCGTATGCCTTCGCGCAACTCGTGCGCGAGCTGACCACGCGGTACGAGTACGCCGACACCGGCCTGAGTCTCGCGGTCGACCACCTGGTTCTCGCAGTCAACCGGGCGATGACGCCGACCGCCGCGCCGCAACTCGCGATCCACCCGGCGGTGCGGACCGTCAAACGCCTGCTGGATCAGGAGTTCGACCAACGCTGGACGCTCCGCCGGCTCGCCGATCGCGTCGGCCTCGCACCGTCGTACCTGGCCGAGCTCTTCACCGACCACCTCGGCCAGCCCCCGCACCGCTACCTCAACGAACGCCGCATCGACCGCGCCCGCCAACTCCTGGACAGCACCGACCTCACCATCACCACCATCGCCCATTCCCTCGGCTACAGCTCCAGCCAACACTTCGCCCGAACCTTCCGATCCCACACCGGTACCACCCCCACCGCCCACCGTCAGGGCACGCCGGCGGGCGGGGCGTCAGATGGTGGCGATCGCGGTGATGCCGATGGTGATGCCGACGATGTAGGTGCCTAGGGCCCCTATGTCGCGGAGTGGGCCGTGGGAGGCCATCGACTTCGACGTCAGCATGCCGACGGCGTGTGTGGTCCGGACGAAGAGGGCCGCGACGGCCAGTGCGTCGACGAGCCAGCTGTCGGTCAGCGTGGAGCAGACCAGCAGCAGGACGATCATGGTCGGGATGTACTCGGCCGCGTTGCCGTGGGCACGGATCGCGATCAGCAGCGGGTCGGCCGGATCGGTCGGCGCCTGGTTGCCGCCGCCGCGGATTGCGCGATGCCTGGTGACGTTCGCGCCGAGCAGGAAGATCAGGATGCCCATTAGGGCCATCGAAACAATCGTCAACGTGCTCATGCGAGGACTCCTTCGTACTGGGTGATCAGGCGGCTCACCATCGAGTGGCTGAGCCGGGTGCCGAGCAGGGCGTCGGTCTTGTGCATGCCGCCGGGACAGGTCACGTTGACCTCGATCAGCCGGCCGCCGATGACGTCGGCGCCGGCGATGGCCAGGCCGTGCTGGACCAGCAGTGGGCGAAGTGCGTCAGCGATCGCCCGATCGTCGTCGTCGATCGCGGCCGGTGCGACCGGCGGTCCGATCCGGAAGTCGTCGGCGCACGGCCGCCGCAGCACGGCGCCGGCGATCTCGCCGTCGAGCAGGAACAACCGCTTGTTGCCGTACTCAACGGCCGGCAGGTACTGCTGTGCGATCACCTGCCGGCGCCCGCCACGCGTCGCCGACTCCAGCAGCGTGGCTGCGGTCTGGTCGTCGTGGACGAGCCAGACATCCAGCCCGGCGAACCCGTCGACCGGCTTCACCACCGCCGTCCCGACTCGCTCGACGAACGATCGCAGTTCGCTGACCGACGTACCGACGTACGTCGGCGGGCACAGCTCGGGGAACCGCAGCGCGACGAGCTTCTCGTGGACCGCGCGGATCCCATCGGGCCTGTTGACCACGCGGGTGCCTGCCAGATCGAGCAGGTACGTCGTGTGCAGGTAGCGATCGTCGACCGGCGGATCGATCCGCAGGTGCACCACCTCGAAGCCGGCCACGTCGACGATCGCGAGCTCGACCTCGTCCCACCAGGTCGGGTCGACGCTCCAGCGGTGGTCGGCGCCACTCGGGTACCGCGGCCGCAGCCGGATCTGGTGGGCGCGGGCCTGCAGCCGGCCGTCCACGACGGCGAGCTCCTCCGGTTGGCAGCACCACACGTCGAGGCCGAGCTCCTGGCTCGCGTGCATCAGGCCGATCGTGGCGTCGATCTCGGCGTGCAGCCCGGCGAGCGGGTCGGTGACGAACAGGATGCCGTTCATGCGACGAGCTCCACTTCGGGAACAAGTTCGTGACCGCGAGCCGCGGTGGCGGCGTCACCGGCAGCGGCCGAGCGCCAGTGGTCAGCCAGGTGCGCACGCTCCGGCTCGAGTGCCCGCAATGCGGTGCGCCGGCGATCGTCGTCGTACACCAAACTCGTCAGTGCGCTGACCACCTCACCGATCGCATGTGGCTCCTGCACGTCGAGGAAACGGACCTCAAGGTACGTCGACCGCGGTCGGACCGGCGGGAACAGTGTGGTGAGGTGCTCGACCGGACCGCCCGTCGTGAAGACGGTGGCGCCGGCGGCGAAGTCGGTGTACGCCGCGACCGGGTCATCGCCGTACAGCAGGCGATCGTCGAATCCCGTCCGCGCCGGGTCTGTGTCGAGCCAGGTCGTGAGCCGCCCGTGCGGCCCGGAGCTGCGCGCGAACGCGGCGGCGAGGAACGGACCTGCGAGGTTGAGGACCCGCCATTGCTCGGCGCCGGCGCGGCCCGGCCACCAGTCGAGGCAGACCTGCGTGGACGCCGTACGACGCATCATTCGTCGCCCGGCGGGGCCGATCGAGTCGAAGTGCCGGTGCATCGCGACGTACCTCGGCGTGACGAGCTGCAGCGGGACCTCGTGCTCCGGCCGCGGGTCGACCGGAAGCGCGTAGATGCTGATGTGGTCCGCGGCGAGGTGACGCTGGAGGTCGTCGGTGAGCGTGCAGACCTGCGTGACCGGGTCGGTCGTGCACGGCAGGCTCAGCTCGAGCTGGCCGCCGGGCTCGAATCCGACGTACGGCGTGGCGGTCGCAGCCGCGGCCGCCTGCCGAACCCGTTCGATCGGTACGACGGCGCCGGTGGTGCTGTCCGCCACCAAGAACTCCTGCTCCACGGCGACCTGGACGGTCCGGCGACGGGCACGGGTGAACAGGCCGGCGACGATCGGGCGAAGCTCCTTGGGTTCCATGGATCCTCCTGATACTGTAAGGATGCCTGTCGAAATATTGAAAGGAATCCTTACGGATGTCAAGAGTCGAACTCGCCCGGCTCAGCCGTAAGCCGTTGATCGCCATCGTCGACCGGGCCAACCGGGCTTTGCAGGCGGACATGGTCCGGCAGGGGCACCAGGATGGTCATCCGGAGCTGAAGCTGGCTCACAACGCCGTCCTCGGGACGCTCAGCATCGACGGCTCGCGCGCGGCGGACATGGCCGTGCGAGCCGGGATCACGCGGCAGTCGATGGGCGAGGTGATCCGCGAGCTGGTGAGCCTCGGCATCCTCGAGATGCGTCCCGACCCCGAGGACGGGCGGGCCAAGCTGGTCACCTACAGCGAGCACGGCCGCGAGGTCGCCGCCGACGGGTACGCACACCTCCGCGACCTCGAGGAACGCTTCGAGGCGGAGTTCGGCCCCGAGGACTACGAGGTCGCGCGCGACGTCTTGTCCCGCGTTGCCGAGCTGCTCGACCACTGGGCTGCGGAGCGGTCTGAAGAGGCTGCGTCCGGATAAATGCCGCGAAAGTGTCCGCGGGCCGTGTGAGGATCTGAGGATGACCGAGCGGATCGCCGTACGACCGGCTGTGAGTGAGGACTACGAGGAGTTCCGGGCCTTGTTCGCCCGGGCGCTGATGTTCGACCTCCCGGCCGGCAATGACGTGGGCCGGGCCCTGTTCGAACCCGAGCGCGCACTCGTTGCGACCGATGGCGACGAGATCATCGGTACGACGCGCGCACTGACAAGGGATCTGTCCGTGCCGGGCGCGGTGGTGCCTGCCGCGCATGTCACCGGGGTCGGGGTGCGGGCGACGCACCGCCGGCGCGGGGTGATGTCCGAGCTGATCACCCGGCAGTTGCGCGAAGTGCCGGAGGCGATCGCGGTCCTGTGGGCCAGCGAGTCGGACATCTACGGCCGGTTCGGCTATGGACCGGCGGCTTGGGGCGTCTCGTACGAGGTTGATCTGCACCGGGTGGGACCGCCGGACGTGCGCGTGCGACCTGGGGAGTTCGGCCTGCTGGCTGCGGCGGATGCCGTCGAGCAGCTCGCGCCGCTGCTGAAGAGACTGCAGGAGCGACGGCCTGGCGTCTCCGGGCGATCCGAGCTCGGCTGGCAGCAACAGCTGCAGGACGAGCCGGAGTCACGCGGCGGGAAGACCTCCCGGCAGATCGTGGTGCACCGCGACGAGACCGGCGCCGTGGATGGGTACGCCTTGTGGCGCGGCAAGATGAACTGGGAACCGGTCGGGCCCTCGAACGAGGTCTCGGTCGAGGAAGTGGTCGCGATCGAGCCGGCCGCCTACCGGGCGCTGTGGCACTACCTGCTGACCCTCGACCTGGCCGCCAAGCTCGAGTACGGGCATGCCGCGGTCGACGAGCCGCTGCTGCAGCTCGTCACCACTCCGACCGCCCTGAACCGGCGGGTAAGCGAGTCCTTGTGGGTCCGCGTGACCGACGTACCCCGCGCGCTGGCCCAGCGCCGGTACGCCGCCCCCGTCGACCTGGTGTTCGAGGTGACCGACGACCTCATCCCCGCGAACGCCGGCCGCTTCCGCCTGACCGCCGACGGCCCGTCCACCCCCGCGAAGTGCCACCAGACCGACGACCCGGCCGACCTCACCCTGTCGGTTCGCGACCTCGGCGCGATCTACCTCGGCGGCCGCCCCCTCACCGAGTTCGCCGCCACCGGCCGAGTCACCGAACACCGCCCCGAAGCCCTCACCACCGCAACCACAGCCTTCACCTGGCCAACCCCACCGGTCAGCATCGAGATCTTCTGAGGGCGTTCAGGACGCCTTGGTGAAGCGCGGGAGTGCGGCCGCGCCGAGTGCCAAGGCGGCGATGATGGCGATCTGCACGGATTCGACGGTGGCGAAGGCGTGCGGCGTGTTCCGCTCGGCACCGCCCAGGTACAGCGTGCCGAGCGTCGCGCCACCGAGCGCCAGTCCGCTTTGCTGGAGAGTGATCAGTACGCCGCTGCCGACACCGCCGAGGTGGGTCGGCACATCGGCGAGCACACTGCGGAACAGGCCATCCACCGACGTAGTCAGGTTTCGTCTTGCGCCGGCGGCAGCGTGGGGTAGTCGAGGATGGGGTAGAGGCCGACGGTGAAGCCGTAGGTGGTGTCGCCGGAGCGGGGGAGTTGGTCGAAGGTGTGGATCAGGCGGTCGACCCCTTGCCAGAACTCGGCGGCGCGTTCCTCGGGGATGCGGGCGTGCCGGATGAAGGAGCGGAGTTGGCCGGCGTCGTAGGCGGAGGTCGACTCCTTGGCCGCGACCTCGAAGTCGTTGAAGTCCGGCGGCAGTTGTTCGCCGTCCGGTCCTGAGCGACCGAGTCCGACGTAGAACATGCGTGCCGCCCGGCCGTAGAAGCGTTCCTCGATCGCGCGCACCCGCCGGGTCCGGACCACCCGCAGGATGCCCGCGTCCGCCAGCACCTTCACGTGGTGCGCGACTGTGCTCTTCGGCCGTTTCACCGCAGCCGCGAGCTCGGTCACCGTCGCGGCGCGCTCGTGCAGCAGGCCGAGAATCGTCGTCCGCAGTGGGTCGCTGATCGCCCGGACCTGCTCGGCCGTGGTCAGCTCGATGGTGTCCTCGAGCTCGTAATCCGGCACCGGCCCCTTGATCGGCATGATCGGATCAGACTAACATCGCCAATCGTTCGAAATATTTGGATCATTGGAGCTGATCATGGCCGAGGTCGTGCTGTACCACCACGCGCAGGGACTCACCGGCGGCGTGCGGGCGTTCGCCGACGAGCTACGCCAGGCGGGCCACACCGTCCACCTGCCTGACCAGTACGACGGCCACACCTTCGCGACCCTGGAGGAGGGGCTGGAGTACGCCAAGAAGGTCGGCTTCGGCACGCTCCTGGAGCGCGGTGTCGCGGCCGCCGAGAGCCTGCCGGAAGCGCTCGTCTACGTGGGCTTCTCGCTCGGCGTGATGCCGGCGCAGCAGCTGGCCCAGACCCGTCCAGGCGCCAGGGGTGCGTTGTTCTACTACTCCTGCCTGCCCGTCGAGGAGTTCGGCAGCTGGCCGGACGGCGTCCCGGTGCAGATCCACGGCATGGACCAGGACCCGTTCTTCACCGAGGAGGGCGGCGACCTCGACGCCGCGCGCGCCCTCGTCGCGGCCACCGACCAGGCCGAGCTCTTCCTCTATCCCGGCAAGGAACACCTCTTCGCCGACTCGTCCCTCCCGTCGTACGACGAATCAGCTGCCGCCGTCCTCAGGCAGCGGACTTTGGTGTTCCTGGCCGGAATCGAGTGAGACAGGTGTCAGAGGGCGTGCAGCTTGGCGAACGGGGCGAGGACACGCATCAGCTTGCCACCACCGAAGTCGACGACGACCGCGTGGCCGCCGTCGACCGTGCTGATCCGGCCCAGGCCTTCCTTGTCGTGGGACACCCGCTGGCCGACCTCGAAGACTTTGATCGGGTCCGGCACGCGGGGTTTGAAGGGACTCGTGGACAGGTGACGACGCGTCGTCGCGCGAGATGAATCCATCAGGGTCCCAGTATGCGCCACATCCCGCCGCTGGGCGCCTTCTCCGTCAGGAAACCGCGGCTCGGGTGGTCTCGGCCTCGGATCGAGCCGGGGACTCCGCGGTGGACTTGCGGGTGGGGATGAAGGAGGCGACGGCCAGGGCGGCCAGGGCTGCGGCGGCGCCGATGATCAGGACGACGCGGAAGCCGTTCTGCGACGGGAGCGTGTAGCCGCCGAGGTTGATGGTGAGCTGAGCCAGGATGACACCGGCGACGGCGCTGGAGACCGAGGTGCCGATCGAGCGCATCAGGGTGTTCAGGCTGTTCGCGGCCGCGGTCTCCGACACCGGTACGGCGGCCATGATCAGCGCGGGCATGGCGCCGTACGCGAGACCGATGCCGGCGCCGATCAGGACGGAGACGAGGACGAGCTGCCAGACGGCGGACATCAGTACGACGCCGACGCCGTACCCGGCGGCGACCACCACGGCGCCCAGCATCAGGGTCACCTTCGGGCCGCGAGTCCGGGAGATCTTCGCCGACAGTGGTGCGGTGAGCAGCATGACCAGCCCGGACGGGCCCATCACCAGGCCGGCGCCGAGCATCGACTGGCCGAGCCCGAATCCAGTTGCCTTGGGCATCTGAAGGAGCTGTGGCAGGACCAGCGACATGGCGAACATCGCGAACCCGAACACCATCGACGCGAGGTTCGTCAGCAGCACCTGAGGACGGGCCGTGGTCCGCAGGTCGACCAGCGGCTCCGGCGTACGGCGTTCCCACCAGCCCCACGCCAGTAGCGCGACCACGGCCAACGTGAACAGGCCGAGCGTGCGCCCGCTGGTCCAGCCCCAGTCGGCGCCCTGTGAGATTGCCAGCAGCAACGAAATCAGACCGGCCGACAAACCGACCCCACCGAGTACGTCGAAGCGGCCGCCGGAGCGCACCGCGGACTCGGGGACGAAGCGCAGGACCAGGCCGAACACGACCATGCCGAGCGCGGCGGAGATCCAGAACAGCGTGTGCCAGTTGAAGTTCTCGGCCAGCAACGCGGCCGCGGGCAGACCCAGAGCGCCGCCGACTCCGAGGGACGCGCTCATCTGCGCGGTCGCCGTACCGAGCTTCTCGGGCGGCAACTCGTCGCGCATGATGCTGATGCCCAGCGGGATCACGCCGGCGGCGAGGCCTTGCAGCGCGCGGCCGACGATCATCGGGGTCAGCGAGTCGCTGAGGGCGGCGACGATCGAGCCGGTGACGAGCATGCCCAGGCTGAGCAGCAGCATCCGGCGCTTGCCGTACATGTCGCCGAGCCGGCCGACGATCGGCGTGGCCACGGCGGCTGCGAGCAGCGTGGCGGTGATCGCCCAGGCGGTCCCGGCGGCCGAGGCGTTCAGCAGTCTGGGCAATTCCGGGACGAGTGGGATCACCAGGGTCTGCATCAGCGCGACCGTGATGCCGGCCGACGCGAGCACCGGTACGACGGCATCGGTGCGCACAGGCGCTGGTGGCGCCTCCACCGATGAGGGGACTGCGGACATCACAAGCCTCCGAGTAGGACGAGTTGAATAGTTGGTTTATGCAACTAGACTGTAAGTCAGGCAGTTGACTTAAACAAGCCCACCGGGCAAGCTGGGATGACATCAACTCGGAGGTGATGTCCGATGACACACAGTGAGCAGACTGTGGACTCGGCATGATGATGGCGAAGGCGGAACGGTCCGAGCGCGTGCATGCGACCCGTGAGCTGATCCTCAAGACGGCGGAACGGTTGTTCGCGGAGCACGGTGTGCACGAGGTGTCCAACCGGCAGATCAGTGAGGCGGCCGGCCAGGGCAACAACACGGCCGTCGGCTACCACTTCGGGACCAAGACCGACCTGGTCCGGGCGATCGTGCGCAAGCACTCCGAACCGATCGAGGCGCGGCGCCGGGAGTTGCTGGCCGAGCTCGGCAGTGACGCGGACGTCCGCGACTGGGTGACCTGCCTGGTGCGGTCGGCGACCGACCACATGGGCAGTCTGGGCAACCCCAGCTGGCTCGCGCGGTTCAGCGCGCAGCTGATGACCGATCCGTCGCTGCGTCAGATTCAGATCGAGGAGTCGCTCAACTCGCCGACGCTGCGGCAGATCCTCGACGGACTCAACGAGTGCTTGGCCGACCTGCCGGTGCCGGTGCGGATGGAACGCGGCGACATGGCCAGGCACCTGATCATCCAGATGACCGCCGAGTTCGAGCGCGCACAAGCCGAGGGCGTGCCAACCGCGCGCGCCACCTGGCAGGAGATGGCCGACGGCCTCATCGACGGCATCGTCGGCCTGTGGACCGCGCCGGTCACGACTACGTGAGTGTGCCGATCGTCGTCATCGAGGACTGAAGGCGTCGGCGTTCCGGTCGGCCCACTCGTGGAAGCTGCGCGCGGGTCGGCCCGTCAGGTCGCGTACGGCGGGGCTGACGAGATCGGACCGTGGGCGGTTCTCGGCGCTGTCGACGAGCGCCTCGACCAACGCCGGCGGACGACCGTCGGCGAGCAGTTGCGCTCGTGCCTCGTCGAACGGGGTCGGGTCGAAGGTGAGGCTGCGGCCCAGCGCCGAGGGCGCGGACCTGATCCGCGGGCAGTTGCGCGATGAGCTCACGGCCGAGGTTCCCGGTGGCGCCGGTCACGAGGATCATCTCGACCACAACCCGGCCGCGGTCGCGCGGTATTCCGGCCGCGTAGGTTCGGGGGCATGCGAGAGTTCAGGATCGACGTCCCGGACGAGGCGCTGGACGCCTTGGCCGAGCGGCTGCGGCGCGTTCGTTGGCCGCGGCAACTGCCCGCCGCCGGGTGGGAGCGTGGGGTCCCGGTCGAGTACCTGCGGCAGCTCGTCGAGCGCTGGCAGTCGTTCGACTGGCGGACCTGGGAAGCGCGACTCAACGAGTACCCGCAGTTCACCACCCGGATCGACGGGCAGACGATTCACTTCCTGCACGCGCGATCACCCGAGCCAGACGCACTGCCGCTGATCCTCACGCATGGCTGGCCGGGCTCGGTCGCCGAGTTCCTGCCGATCCTCGGTCCGCTCACCGATCCCGCGTCGTACGGCGGTGATCCGCGCGACGCCTTCCACGTCGTCGCGCCGTCGGTGCCCGGCCACGGCTTCTCGGTGCCGCTCGAGTCGCCGGGCTGGAACCATCGGCGGATCGCGCAGGCGTGGGCCGAGCTGATGGCGCGCCTCGGCTACCAGCGGTACGGCGCCCAAGGCGGCGACACCGGATCGGTCGTGTCACCACTGCTCGGGCATGTCGATCCGGCGCACGTGATCGGCGTACACATCAATGGGGGCTTGGCATTCCCGCCGATCGAGCCCGGCGACGTCGATCAGTTGACCGAGGTCGAGCGGGAACGGCTGGCGGCGGCTGAGCGGCTGCGTGAGGTCGGGACCGGGTACGCCGTACTGCAAGGCACGCGGCCGCAGACGGTGTCGTTCGGGTTGAGCGACTCGCCGGTCGGGCAGCTGGCCTGGATCGTCGAGAAGTTCTGGGAGTGGACCGATCCAGCCCGGGCGCTGCCCGAGGACGCGGTCGGCCTCGAGCACCTGCTGACCGATGCGTCGATCTACTGGTTCACCAACACCAGTGCGTCGTCCGCCAACCTGTACTACGAGAACCGCGTGGCGGCCGACGATCCGGCCGAGCCGTCCGGGGTGCCGACCGGGGTCGCGGTGTTCCCGACCGATCCGGCGATCCGGCGGGTGCTAGAGCGCCGCCACCGCATCGTCCACTGGTCGGACTTTGCCCGCGGCGGTCACTTCGCCGCGCTCGAGGCGCCAGACCTGCTCGTCGGCGACATCCGGGCGTTCTTCCGGGAGCTTCGCTGACACCAGGAAGTTGACCAAGGCGCCCTCGCGTTCGACCGTGGCGTCCGGCCAGCGGCGCCGGATCATCCGGAGAGTCCGGTCGTTGGCCGGGCTGACCACGAACAGGAACCGGGTCGCACCGGCCGCGATCGCATCCGCGGCGGCGATCGACAGCATCCGTACGCCGAGACCGCGCCGCTGCTCGGGTTCACTGATGACGGCGGCCAGCTCGGCGGTCTGTTCGTCGTACCCGATCGCCCAGGCCCACATCGCGTGGCCGACGACTCGGTCGTCGCGGGTGGCGACCCACGATTGGCCGGACGGGCAGAGCATGCGCAGCACCAGCGCGGGCCGCGGTGGGCGGCCGATGGCGGTCTGGAACCGGAGGTAGAGGCTGAGGTCGGTCAGCCCCGTGAGCATCGTGGTCAGATCCTCCGCGTCGGGTTCGCCGGCGCGCCGGATCATCGGCGGCTGAGTCTGGTTCACGGATTCAGCCTTGCCTGACTTGGCTGAGTCTGTCAAGCGGACTTATCCTCGGGATATGACTGCGCAGGTGCCCGAGGCGATGAACTGGTCGACCGAGAACTGCACGATCTCGCGGACGATGCAGATCCTGGGTGACAAGTGGACGTTCCACGTGCTGCGTGAGCTGTTCGTCGGTGTCCGGCGGTTCGAGGACATCCGGGTCCGGGCCGGGATCCCGCGGCAGGTGCTCACCGAGCGGCTCGCGGCCCTGATCGAGCGCGGGCTGTTGCGGCGGCATCCGTACCGGCTGCCCGGGCAGCGCGAGCGGTACGAGTACCGCCTCACCCAGGCCGGGCTCGACCTGTACCCGGTGCTGGTGGCGATGATCCAGTGGGGCGACCAGTACCTCCCGCTCGACGGCGGTCCGCCGATCGTGCCGCAGCATCGCGAGTGCGGTGAGCAGGTCAGCGTCGTACTGCGCTGTGAAGCCGGGCACGAGCCGGGAGCCCGCGAGATCGCCATCCGCCCCGGCCCCGGCGCCAAACCCCGAGCGCTCGCCGGCTGACTCCCTCTGGTTGGCTGACCCACCAGGGTGTGGGTTCGCACTCCAGGATCCCGTTGGCCAACCCGCCTTCTGGTGGGTCAGCCAACCAGAGGGGCGGGGTTAGAGCAGGTCGATGGCGTTGCGGATGAGGCGTTCGGTCTCGCGGGGCTGGGCGGCCGAGATCGACAGGGTGTCCATGGTGATGGTGTAGCCGTCGACTTCGTCGCGCTTGTCGACGTAGACGGCGCTGGTGAGGTGCTCGATGTAGACGATGTCCGGCAGGTCGGCGTCGTTGAACCGGAGCAGGGTGAACGCGCCGCCGGTCGCGCCGTACCCGCCCTTGTCGAACGGGATGACCTGCAGCGTGACGTTGTGCCGCTTGGACGCGACGATCAGGTGCTCGAGCTGCGCTTTGAGGATCTGCTTGTTGCCGATCGGGCGGCGCAGCACGGCCTCGTCCACGACCGCCCACAGCCGGGCCGGATTCGTCCGGGTGAGCGCCTGCTGGCGCGACATCCGCAGCGTGACCAGGCGTTCGCGCTCCTCCGGCTGCATCGGCTTGTCCCGGCCGAGCTGGAACACGGCCCGCGCGTACTCCGGCGTCTGCAGCAGGCCGGGCACGAACTGGAGCTCGAAGGTACGGATCAGGTCGGCCGCCATCTCCAGGCCGAGGTAGGAGTGGAACCAGGTCGGCGTGACGTCGTCGTACCGCTGCCACCAGCCGGGGTTGTTCGCCTGCCGGGCCAGGTCGAGCAGGCGCTCGCGCTCGGCCGGGTCGTCCAGCTTGTAGAGGGTGAGCAGGTCGTCGACGTCGCGGACCTTGAAGCCGACCCGGCCGAGCTCCAGCCGGCTGATCTTCGACTCCGAGCCGCGGATCGCCCAGCCGGCGTCGGTGCGGGTGATTCCGGACTCCTCGCGGAGCCGGCGCAGGTGGGCGCCGAGCATGATGCGCAGCGCGGTCGGCCCGCCGTACGCGCCCGGCTCAGTCACCCTCGCCTCCCCAGATCGTCACATCACGCCGATCGATCATTTCACAACAGAATGTGACCCGGTCCAACCCCACGCGTGTGCACCCCGTGTTCACCGGCCCCTACGGTGAGTAGAGTCGTCCCACACACATCCCGACAGCTGCGAGGTTCGCCGATGCCCGATGCCACCAAGGCGCCCAGTTCGATTCCGGTCGGTGTGGACACCACCCGGGCCAGCATCGCCCGGGTGTACGACGCCGCGCTGAACGGCAAGGACAACTACGAGATCGACCGCGAGGTGCTGCGTCAGGTGGCCACGGTCGCCCCGCAGGTGAACGACCTCGCCTGGTCGAACCGGAACTTCCTGATCCGGGCCTGCCGCTTCCTGGCCGGCCAGGCGGGTATTACGCAGTACCTCGACTGCGGCTCCGGCTTGCCGACCGCGGAGAACACCCACCAGGTGGTGCAGCGGCTCAAGCCCGAGGCGAAGGTCCTGTACATCGACAACGACCCGGTGGTGCTCGCGCACGGCCGCGCGCTGCTCGAGGAGAACGAGAACACGCTGTTCGTCAGTGCCGACATCTTCGAGCCCGACGAGGTGCTCGGGCTGCCCGAGGTGAAGGACTTCCTGGACTTCTCGCAGCCGATCGCCGTGATCCAGAACGGCACCCTGCACCACTACATCGGCACCGAAGGTCCCGCGATCATGCAGAAGTACGTCGACGCCGTGGTGCCGGGGTCGTACACGGTGGTCGCGCACTTCTTCGACCCGCAGACCCCGGAGCATTCCGAGATCGCGCGCAAGATGGAGGAGAAGTTCACCCACAGCCCGATGGGCAGTGGCGTCTTCCGCACCCGCGAGCAACTGCTGGAGCTGTTCCCCGACCAGGAGCTGATCCCGCCCGGCCTGGTGCTGTGCGACGACTGGTGGCCGGACGGCCCCCGGGTCAAGCCGCTCAACCAGGTCGAGGAGTGCATCGCCGGCGGCGTCGGCCGCAAACTGTAGTTAGTTGCCTAAGGCATCGATAGCGGGTTGTGTCACCGCTGGCGTGCTGTAACCCGCCAGCGGTGACGGAACCCGCCAGCCGTCACACGTGCTCCGAGACCAGGACGGCTGAGGTGTTTTCTTCCAGGGCTTGGAAGAGGTGGGGGTGGTCGCCGGGGTAGGCGACGTAGTCGCCTGGGTTCAGCTCGATCGGGGACTCGATGGGGCCGACGAGGGCTCGGCCTGAGCTGAGGACTACGTGTTCGACGACGCCGGGCATGTGGGGTTCGGACTTGCGTCCGGGACCGGGGGCGACGGTGATGCGGTAGATGTCGCGGCGGGCGTTCGGTGGGCAGGAGGCGACCAGCGTGGCGGCGTACTCGGCCTGGTCGGAGTAGATCACCGGGCCCTCGCCGGCCCGGATCACCTGGACCTGGGGGCGGGGCGGGTCGAGCAGCGCGGCGAACGGGGTGTCGAGCGCGACGGCCAGCGCCCACAGGGTTTCCACGCTCGGGTTGCCGGTGCCGGACTCCAGTTGGGACAGCGTCGACTTCGCGACGCCGGCGCGCTTGGCCACCTCGGTCAGTGACAGTCCCGCGCGGGCCCGATGCCGGCGCAGGGAGGCCGCGATCACGTCGAGCGGTGCCTTGCTGTCCATCGATGTTCGCTCCATCGGTCTGTTTGTTCGGCTTGACGAACGGGCGGCCTGTTGTTCATCATAATGCCCATGCGTTCGATCTGGCGAACACTCGACCGTGGGCTGGCCCGGGACATCGGGCTGGTCTGTCTCGCCGACGGCGTGGTCGGGCTCTCGTACGGCGCGATCAGCGTCGGCGGCGGCCTGCCGCTGTGGGTGCCGGTGGTGTTGTCGATCGTGGTGTTCGCGGGCGCCTCGCAGTTCCTGTTCGTCGGGATCGTCGCGGCCGGCGGCAGTCCGATCGCGGCGATGATCGCCGGGTTGCTGGTGAACACCCGGCACGTCGCGTTCGGCCTGGCGGTCAGCGACGTGATCGGCAGCGGCTGGCGCCGGGTACCGGGCAGCCACCTGATGACCGACGAGAACGTCGCCTTCGCCCTCGGGCAGGACGAGCTCCGGCAGCGGCGGGCGGCGTACTGGGCGGCCGGGATCGGGATCTTCGTCTGCTGGAACCTCGGCGTCCTGGTCGGTGGCCTGGCCGGGACCGTGATCACCGACACCGACGTGTTCGGCCTGGACGCCGCCTTCCCCGCCGTGCTCCTTGCGCTGGTCCTGCCGGCCCTGCGCGACAAGTCGACACGTACGGCGGCCCTGGTGGGGACCGTGGTCGCACTCGCGGCGACGCCGTTCCTCCCGGCCGGTCTGCCGGTCCTGCTGGCCCTGGTCGGCCTGCTGTTCTACCGCGCGGACAAGCCCGCCTTGGAGGTGTCGAGATGACGACCAACACACCCGTGCTGCTGGTCGCTATCGGGGTGCTTGCTGTTGGCACCTTTTCGTTGCGGTTTGCCGGGCCGTTGATGCGCAGCCGGTTCGAGGTGCCGGAGCGGGCTCAGCAGTTCATCGCCGCCGCGGCTGTCGTCCTCCTTGCTGCCCTGGTGGCGACCGCCGCCCTGATGGACGGCCACGGTCCGGCTGGGGTCGCCCGCCCGGCCGGTGTGCTCGTCGGTGGCATCCTGGCCTGGCGCAAGGCCCCGTTCGTGCTCGTCGTGGTGGCCGCCGCCGCGACCGCGGCGGGCCTCCGGTTGCTCGGCGTGCCGTAGCCCGAGCTGACGCTACCGTTCAGCCATGAGCGAGCGCAGCGAGGTCATAATTCAACACAGCGCACCCCGTGCCTCATCCGCGCCCGGAGCGAAGCGAGGACGTGGATGAGCACTTATTCCGGGCAGGCGGAGCCGAAGAAGAGCAAGACGCTGACCTGGATCGCGGTCGCGTGTTTCGTGATCGGGATCGGGCTGACCGGGTTCTTCGTCTACCGGATCGTCGTCACCGCGCCGCGGACGCCGCAGCCGATCGGGGATGGCGTCGTCCACCTGGACAAGGAAGGGCTGACGATCTACTCGTCCATCCCGGTGCTCACACCGCCGTGCGAGGCGAGGACCGCCGACGGCGCCGACGTCCCGCTCAAGCCGGTGAGCGGGTCCGAGCAGATCACCATCAACTCCGACACCTGGTACGTCGTCGCCCGCTCGGTCGAGACCGTGCCCGCCGGTGACTACAGCATCTCCTGCACCGACGACGAGACCAGTGCGACGTACTTCGCCGGGCCGAAGATGTCGGTGCTCGCGTTCGTGGTGTCGATCCTCGGCACGGTGTTCTCGCTGCTGATCTTCCTTGGTCTCGGGATCACTTTCCTGACCATCGGCGCGGTCAGGAACCGCCGCCGCAACCGGCCGGGCTCCACGTTCCCGGGCGGCGGCCCGGGACAGGGATTCCCAGGACAAGGTGCCCCGGGCAACTATCCGCCGCCCGGGAACACCTTTCCGACTCAGCCGGGCGGCGGCTTCCCGCCGTACCACCCCGGGCCGAACCCGGAGCGGCCGCAGGACCGCCCGCAGGATCGCTAAGTGCGGATCGCGGTTCGGACCTTCGGTGTCAGGATGAACGCCCCGACGTAGAGCAGCGCGGCGACGATCAGCAGCCCGTCGAAGCCGATCAGCAGCGCGGCGTACTCCAGGCAGCCGCCGAGCATCGCGCCGAGCAGGTTCGCGCCGAACGACGCGGTCCCGTCCGCGGTGTCGGTGAACCGCTTGGCGAAGATCACGTTCGCCGCGAAGATCGGCAGGAACGCGATCAGCACCGCGACCACCGCGCGCAATCCGACCGGCATCGCCAGCAACCAGTCGTCGGGGAAGATCCACGACAACGCCAGGCCGCCGAACAGGACGACGTACATGGCCTTCAACGGTGGTGTCCGGAACCGTCTGGTCACTTCGACAGCGGCCAGGACGGCGACCAGGACGCCGGCGAACACGATCGCGTTCACCACCCACGTCGTACCGAACAACAGCGCGAAGCCGGTGATGCTCTTGGTCTCCAGCAGCATGAAGCCCGCGCCGAGCAGGAACAGGTCCGCGTACGGGCGCATCCGCCGGTACGACGAACCGCCGCCGGCGATCCCGACCCCGATCAGCCCGGCCACCATGATCAGGCCGAGGGTGACCAGGTAGAGCGACGGGATCCGGTCGGTGAACAGGTACAGGAACGGCCGGTTGTCGGTCGCCGGCGGCGGCGTGATCGACGACGGGCCGGCCCACGCCTTCTCGCCACAGGTCTGGTCGGCCTCGGTCAGCCCGACCGTCACCACCGCCTGCTGCAGGTCGTCACCGACCTGGTCGACACACGGCTTGTGCCCGAACGCGGACTCCGCGGTCGACGCGAGCCGGTCGATCAGCCAGGTCTCGCGGTAGTAGTTGTACATAGCAAACGAGCCACCGGGGTTGAGGTGCTCCTTGGCGCTCTTGAACGCCTCCTCGGTGAACAGGTAGCTCTCCAGCCGCAGCGAGCTCGCGCCGTTCACCAGCGTCAGCGAGTCCGGCAGGGCCAGCAGGATCAGGTCGTACTTCTTGTCCGTCCGGGACAGGAACGCGCGCCCGTCGTCGATGTGCGACGTCACCCGCGGGTCCTGGTACGGCCGGTCCGGGTGCAGTTGCTTGCCCAGGTCCCGGATCCGCGGGTCGATCTCGACCGCGTCGACGTGCTGCGCGCCCTTCTTCAGCGCGATCGCCACGTCCGAACCCGAGCCGGCGCCGATGATCAGCACGTTCTTCGGGTCCTTGCCGGCGTTCGCCCGCTCGTACGGCAGGCCGTACTGCGGTTCCCACTGCAGCCGCGAGTCCGCCGGGATCGCCTGCTGGTGCGGGACGCCGTTCACGGTGATCGTCAGCAGCGGAACGCCTTGCCAGGTGTAGCTCTTGGTCTGCACCTTGTAGTACGGCGACCAGCTGTTCTCCGGCTGCCTCGACTCGTGGAACAGCACGCCCAGCATCACCAGCAGCGGTGACAGCGTGATCGCCGCGCTCAGTCCGATGGCGACGGTCCGGCGCCCCGACTCGGCGGTCCGCGGGATCATCAGCGCGCCGAACATCCAGGTGACGATCACGCCCCACCAGATCGGCGGCGCGCCCAGGAAGGACAGCCCGGTGAAGGCGCCGATCCCGATCAGGCTGCCGATCAGGTCGAACCGGTACGCCGTCAGTCGCGGCAGCTCGGCGAAGCACCGGCCGACCAGCTCAGCCGGACCGGCGAGGATCACGGCGGCGGCGACGAAGACGATCGGCAGGATCACCCAGGTCGGCGGGCCGGTGGTGTTCAGGCTGGTGAAGTAGATGACGCTCTCGGAGCTGCCGCGGTTGACCGTGACCGGCTTCCAGGCGATCACCAGGACCAGCAGGCCCAGCATCACCGGGGAGTAGTACGGCAGCCGCTTCGCCCGGCTGGACCGCAGGATGCCGATCCCGATACCGAGGAAGGAGCCGAGCAGCACGAAGTTCGAGAAGTAGCTGAGGTGGACCACGTTGGAGCCGGTCCAGCGGATCAGCGCGAGCTCGAGGAAGAGCATCAGCGCACTGGACGCGACCAACCGGGTCCGGACCCCGAAGGGGCTGGGCCAATTCGTCGTACTGACCTGGTCGGTGGAGGAGTCGACTGCCATGCGCCGCGACGTTACCGGATCGGCCGTGTGATGCGTCACTCCACCGGTGTCAGGCGCGTACGGCGACCACGCGCGGTGGTCGCCGTACACACTCGGTCAGCGGCGGGCGGCGGGCTTGGGGAGCTGGCAGCCGGACTTGTTCAGGTCGATCGCGCGGTTGGCGGTCAGGCAGGTGTAGATCCACCAGGTCTGCTGGCCGTAGGCGGCGCCCTGGTCGACCGTGATGTTGCCGTCGGCGTCGACTTCGCACGGGTTGTTCACCGTGCAGCGCTCGCCGTCCTCGTTGCCGGTGTTGTTGACACCGATCACCTCACCGTTCGAGGTGCTGACCACCGGCGAGCCCGACGTGCCGCCGATCGTCTCGCAGCCGGGCTGCTGGTACTTGATCGAGTCCTGCCAGGTCCAGTTGCCCTCGCGCAGTTGCGGGATCGTCGCCTGCACCGAGCACGTGTAGATGCGCTTCCAGTAGCCGGACACGACCGACATGCCGGCGCCGTTCGCCGGGCCCTGCTTGGCCAGCGTCAGCGGGGTGACGTTGAGCCGGGACCTGATCGACGCGTACGACTCGTTCACCTCGTACACGAGCATGTCGGTCTTGGTCATCGTGCCGAAGAGGATCCGCCTGGCCCGGACGGTGCCGGCCCGGCTGGAGTCCGGCCGGAGCAACGTGATCGAGCGGCTCGACGCCCGGTTCACCAGTACGACGCCCGGGTTCAGGAACCCACCTTCGTAGCAGTGCCCGTTGGTGAGCACGAGGGCCCGGTCGGCGTCGACGGACTCGGCGTACCGGACCAGCGACGCCGAACAGTTGCTGAGGGCTGCGATCCCGGTGAAGTCGGCGCCGGGTGCGGCAGCCTCGGCGACCTCGGCAGCTTGAGCCGTGGCGGTGCCGAGCAAGGTCATGGTGGCGGCTGCAGTGGCAGCCAGGAGGGTACGGAACAGTTTCATGGGGCGGTTTCCTGTCCTCACTGAAGGTGGTTGCAGCACTTCGTAACGCATCGATCGGACGTCCACCATCACAACTGCGTGAAACCGGCTGTCCACAGGGTGACTGCACGGGTTTTCCTGCGCTGTGTGAGAGGGCTGCTACTCTTCGTCTCCGGATCCGCCTCTGCTCGAACCATCTCACCGCCCGGCACGTCGTACCGGGTGGTGATGGGGACGACAAGGTACGGTCGGCAGCAGCCGCGCCGTACGGAGAACGGAAGGGACGTCATGCCGCAGGAGAAGCCTGACCTGCGCAGTCTCAGCGAGCCGGTGCGGTTCAAGCGGGCGTTGGCGCTGGTGCTGATGACCTTGGTGCTGCCCGGGTCCGCGCAGATCGTGGCCGGCAGCAAGTCGGCCGGCCGGTGGGCCTGGCGGGTGCTCGCCGGGCTGATCGCGATCGTCGTCTTCCTGGTCCTGCTGTCGCTGGTGTGGCGGTCCGGGACGATCAACCTGATGGCCCGGCCCGGCACCCTGCGGATCGTCCAGATCCTGCTGATCGTGCTCGCGATCGGCTGGGCCGCGCTGTTCGTCGACGCGTACCGGCTCGGCCAGCCGCTGACGCTGGAGCGCAACCACCGGCTCGCCACCAGCATCCTGGACGCGGTGCTGGTGTTCGCGGTGGTCGGCGCGCTGATCTACGGCAGCGTGCTCGTGAACACGCAGCGCGACTTCGTCGCCAGCGTGTTCGGCAGCGGGCAGAAGTCGAAGGCCGAGAAGGGCCGCTACAACGTGCTGCTGCTCGGCGGCGACTCCGGCGCGGACCGGATCGGCACCCGGCCGGACAGCATCACGCTGGCCAGTGTCGACGCCGACACCGGCCGGACCGTGCTGATCGGCCTGCCGCGGAACATGGCCAAGGTCCCGTTCCCGGCCGGCACGGCGATGGCCAAGCAGTTCCCCGAGGGCTTCACCTGGGAGAACTGTGCGTCGAACTGCCTGCTGAACGGCGTCTACATGTACGCCTCCGAGCACAAGAGCCTGTTCCCGGGCGACCCGAACCCCGGCGTGACCGCGACCCGGCAGGCGGTCGAGGCGATCACCGGGCTGAAGGTGAACTACTACGTGCTGATCGACCTGGCCGGGTTCCGCGACCTGCTGAACGCGGTCGGGGGGATCACCCTGGACGTCGGCAAGCGGGTCCCGATCGGCGGCGGCAGTTCGCCGATCAAGGGGTACATCGAGGCCGGCAAGAACCAGCACCTGGACGGCTACCACGCGCTCTGGTTCGCCCGGTCCCGGGAGGGATCGACCGACTACGAGCGGATGACCCGGCAGAAGTGCGTGATGTCGGCGATGCTGAACCAGTTGTCGCCGCAGACCGTGCTGACCAAGTTCCAGGGCATCGCGAAGGCCAGCAAACAAGTGGTCCAGACCGATATTCCGGCCGGTGAGCTGGGCACCTTCACCGACCTCGCGCTGGACGCGAAGAAGCTCCCGGTGTCAAGCTTCTCCGCGGTCCCGCCGTTGATCCGGACCGGCGACCCCGACTTCGCGCTGATCAGGACCAAGGTCGCGGAGGCGGTCGGAAAGTCGGAAGCGCTGGACAAGGCGGCCCCGGAAGGAGACGGTAAGACCTCGAGTACTCCGCGTAGTACTCCGAGCAAGCCGACCACCAGCACCACCAAGAAGACCCCGAAACCCAGCAGCTCACCGTCCAAACCCACCACCGACGTCGACGACGTCGCTTCGATCTGTAAGGCCTGACCTGATATGCCGCTGTCCCACTGGCCGCCCGTGTCCGTCGTGATGCCCGTGCTGAACGAGGAACGCCACCTCGAGGAGGCGGTCGGCCGCGTCCTCGACCAGGACTACCCCGGCGAGCTCGAGGTCGTGCTCGCCATCGGCCCGAGCAAGGACCGGACCCAGGAGATCGCGGAGAAGCTCGCCGACCGTGACCCGCGGATCGCGATCGTGCCGAACCCGACCGGCAGGACGCCGGCCGCGCTGAACGTCGGCATCGCGCACGCCAAGCACGACATCCTGGTCCGGGTCGACGGCCACGGCGCCCTCACCGACGGGTACATCACCCGTGCGGTCGAGGTGCTCACCGAGAGCGGCGCGGACAACGTCGGCGGCGTGATGGCGGCCGAGGGCCGGACGCCGACCGAGATGGCGGTCGCCTGCGCGTACCGCTCCCGGCTCGGGCTCGGCGCGTCCACCTTCCACCAGGGCGGCAAGGCGGGTCCGGCGGACACCGTGTACCTCGGGGTGTTCCGGCGGGCCGCGCTGGAGCGGGTCGGCGGGTTCGACGAGACCATGCACCGGGCCCAGGACTGGGAGCTGAACTACCGGATCCGCAAGACCGGCGGCCTGATCTGGTTCAGCCCGGACCTGTCCGTCACCTACCGGCCGCGGTCGTCGCTGTCCGCGGTGGCCAAGCAGTTCTTCCACACCGGCCAGTGGCGCCGTGAGGTGATCCGCCGGCACCCGGAGACCGCGAACAAGCGGTACCTGGCGCCGCCGATCGCGGTCATCCTGCTGGCGGTCGGCACCATCCTCGGCATCATCGGCCTGGCCACCGGGAACAGCTGGCTCGACCTGGGCTTCCTGGCCCCGCTCGGCTACGGGCTCCTGCTGCTGGCCGGATCGGCGTTCGAGGGCCGCTACCTGCCCTGGAAGGCCTTGTTCTGGATGCCGCTGGTCTGCGCGACCATGCACGTCTCGTGGGGCCTGGGCTTCCTCGTCGGCCTGCGCGAGAAGCCGTCAGCCGCGGGTTGATGTGATGTAAGCGGCGACGACCTCGTCGGCGGGGCCGTCCATGCGGAGCGTGCCCTGGTCCAGCCAGATGGCGCGGTTGCACGTGTCCAGGACGACGTCCAGGCTGTGGCTGACCAGGAAGACCGTGCCGGCCTGGTCGCGGAGCTCGCGGATCTTCCGCTCCGACCGGACCCGGAACTCGGCGTCCCCGGTGGCCAGCGCCTCGTCGACGAGCAGGATGTCGTGCGTCTTCGCCGACGCGATCGCGAACTTCAGCCGCGCCTGCATCCCGGACGAGTACGTCGACATCGGCAGGTCGATGAAGTCGCCGATCCCGGAGAACTCGACGATCTCGTCGTACCGGCGGTCGACCTCGGTGGGAGACATGCCCATCGCGAGGCAGCCGAGGACGACGTTGCGGTCGCCGGTCAGGTCGTTCATCATCGCCGCGTTGACGCCGAGCAGTGACGGCCGGCCACCGGTGTAGATGGCTCCGGACGCGGGTGGCAGCAGCCCGGCGACCGCGCGCAGCAGTGTCGACTTGCCGGAGCCGTTGCGGCCGATCACGCCGATCGCGTCCCCGCGGTAGGCGGTGAAGGTGACGTCCTTGACCGCGTGCACCTCGCGGATCGTCGGCCGGTCCTGCCGCTTCAGGATCCGCCGGAACGCGGTGGCCGCCGTACCCTTGCCGCCCTGTCCGGCGATCACCTTGTAGATGATGTTCACCCGGTCCGCGACGACCGTAGGCTCAGCCTCTCCCATAACGGTCCTCCGCCTGCCAGAAATAGAGCAGTCCGCCGGCCAGGACGACGAACGACCAGCCGATCGCGATCGGCCACGCGTACGGGAGCTGGTTGGCCTCGTGCTCGGAGAGCAGCGAGCGCCGGACGATGTCGATGTACGCCGAGATCGGGTTGAGCGCGAGCAGGTGGATCACCCAGTCCGGCGCGTTCGCCTCGGTCAGCTTGGCCGGCAGCGAGAAGAAGATCCCGGACGCGTACAGCCAGGTCCGGGTGACGAACGGCAGCAGCTGGCTGACGTCGGAGACGAACGTGCCGATCCGGGCGAAGATCAAAGTGATCCCGACGTTGAACATGCTCTGCAGCACCAGCGCCGGTACGACGAGCAGCCAGCGCCAGGCGAGTCCGTCGGTCACGCCGACGATGACGAACAGCAGGCCCATCGAGACCAGCATCTGGTTGAGCTCGTTGAGCACGTAGGCCAGTGGGAGCGTGGCGCGCGGGAAGTGCAGGGTGCGGATCAGCGACAGGTTGAGGGCCAGCGATCGGGATCCCTCGGTCATGCAGCGCTGCGTGTAGGTGAAGACGAAGATGCCGCTGAGCAGGAACGCGACGTAGTTGTCGATCCCGTTCTTGGTGCCGAGCAGGACGCCGAACGCGAGGTAGTAGACGGCCGCGTTGAGCAGCGGCGTCAGCACCTGCCAGAGCGAGCCGAGGCGGGCCCCGGCGTACATGGCGTAGGTGCGTGCGGTGGCGTAACTGAGCACGAACCTGCGGCGGCTCCACAGCTCACGCAGATAGGCGGGAAGCGTCGGCCGTTGCGAGCTCTTGGTCAGCCCATAACGTTCGGCCAGCGCCGCCGGGCTTGTCACTCCGGTCGGCTCGGCGGCGGTCGGCATGCCGGCCAATGTACTGCGCTCAGTGACCTGGATGTGACTCAGGTCAGGCGCTTGCGCAGCCGGTCCAGGTCGTCGGTGGTGAGGCCGCCGTGCCGCAGGTACGCCTCCGGGCCGCCGTACTTGTCGTCGAGGTGGCGCAGGATCGCGATGATCGACTCGGCCCGGGTGTCGCGGAACTCGATCATCTCGGGATGTTTCGAGGTGTCCGGCTCGTCGGCCAGCTGCTCCGCGAGCCAGGCCGCCAGCTGTCCCTGGGTCCGGAAGTAGTCGGCGGCGATCTCGTCCTCGGGTACGCCGGCGATGCTCAACGCCAGCGCGACGACCATGCCGGTGCGGTCCTTGCCGCCGTGGCAGTGCACGACCACCGCGCCGTCGGGCGCATCCGCGATCGCCTTCAGCGCGGCCGCGAAGAGCTCCGGGCGCCGGTCCAGCATCCAGGTGCACGCGTCGACGATCGTCGCCTGCCCGTGCTCCGGGTCGGCCGGGTCCTGCAGCGCCTGCCGAATCGCCAGCGGGTCGTCGGTGAACGGCGTCGGAAACAGCGCCACCTCGCCGTCGCCGCGCAGGTCCAGGATCCGGCCGACGCCGGAACGCCGTACCACCTCGACGCGGTCGGCGGACAGGAACTGCAGGCTGTCCGCCCGGATCAGCACGCCCTCCCGGATCCGCCCACCGTCAGCGGTCGGCAGCCCACCCACATCCCGGACGTTTCGGCACCCCGGCCAGTCAAGATCCACGACAGCCATCCAAACAGAGCCGTCAAGTGTCGAGGCTGCGTCCTTCCGGGGTGATCCTGGGCTGGGTGATCCGGACGTAGGCGTGGTCGTTGAAGTCGGCGACCTTCAAGCTGATGCGTTCCGGGGTCAGGGCGGCTTCCTCGAGGACGGTGAAGCGGCCGGGTCTGGTCTGTGGCGCGTAGGCCACGATCTCGGCGAACTCGTCGAGCGTGAAGCCGAGGTCGGCGGGACGGACCGGGAGGCCGTGGCGGTACAGGCAGTCGACCGTGGCATGGAAGTGGTCGACCTCGCCGCGCAGGAACCAGGCGAAGGCCGCGCCGACGCCGACTTGCTCGCCGTGGAAGCCTTGCCGGCCCGGGTGCAGCAGGTCGATCGCGTGTGAGATCTCGTGGCAGGCGCCGGAGCAGGGCCGGGACGACCCGGCCACCACCATCGAGATCCCGGACAGCACCAGACCTTCGGCCAACGTGGTGAGGAACGTGTCGTCGCCGATCCCGCCCGGGTGGTTCATCACCGCCTGCGCGGCGGACCGGGCCAGCGAGGCGGCCAGCCCGTCGATCGACTCGCCGCGCAGGAAGTGCGAGGTCTCCCAGTCCGCGATCGCGGACAGGTTCGAGACGATCTCGCCGATCCCGCTGCGCACCGCCCGGGGCGGCGCCTGGCTGATCAGGTCCAGGTCGACCAGGACCGCGATCGGCGCCGGGACGCCGTACGAGCCGCGGCCGGCGTCGTTGCCGAGCGTGCAGATCGGCGACGCGAACCCGTCGTGGGCGAGGTTCGTGGCGACCGCGACCATCGGCAGCCCGAGCCGGGCGGCGGCGAACTTGGTCACGTCCAGCACGGTGCCGCCGCCGATCCCGACGATCGCGTCGTACCGCTGCAGCTTGACCTCCTCGACCAGCTTGATCGCGGCGTCGAGCGTGCCGCCGCCGACGGTGAACCAGTCCGCGCCCGGCAGGCCGTGGTGGAACTTCTCCCGCACCACCGGCCCGTACGTCGCCCCGACCGCGACCGCCATCCGGCCGGACGACGAGATGCGCTGGTCGGCCAGCACTTTGCGCAGGTCGCCGAGCGCGCCGTGCCGGACGTCGACCAGGATCGGCGCCGGGATCATCCGGGCTAGGTAGGACATACGATCTCCCGGGCCCGGGCCAGGTCGTCGTGGTTGTCGATCTCGACCCAGGCGACGCTGCCGATCGGGGTGACGTCGATCCGGAATCCTTGGTCCACGAGAATCTGGTACCCATCTTCGTAGTACAGGTGCGGGTCGCGTGCCCAGGTTTCTCGCAGAGCTTCGGTGAGGTCTGCGGCGGCCGTCGGCTCGATCAGGGTGACGCCGATGTACTCGCCGGTGGCGGTGGCCGGGTCCATCAGTTTGGTGATCCGCTCGACCCCTTCGGCCTCGGACCAGATCACCTTCATCTCTTCCTCGGCCAGCGTCTTCTCGGTGTCGAGCGCGAGGATGATCCGCCGGCCGTCGCCGCGGGCGTCGAGCAGGGCGCGCTGGACCGAGGCCGGGTGCACGGTGTCACCGTTGGCGAGCAGGACGCCTTGCGACAGAACGTCGCGGGCGCACCACAACGAGTAGGCGTTGTTCCAGGTCTCGGCCTTGTCGTTGTGGATCAGCTCGAGGGTCACGCCGTACCGCTTCTGGAAGGCCGGGACGCGGGACTCGATCGCGTCGGCGGCGTACCCGACCACGATGGCGACGTCGGTGATGCCGACCTCGGCGTAGTTGGCCAGCGTCAGGTCGAGAACGGTCGTCCGGGAGTCGATCGGGACGAGTGCCTTGGGCAACGTGTCCGTGTACGGGCGGAGGCGGCGGCCGGCTCCGGCGGCGAGCACAAGTCCTTTCATTGCCTGATGGTACGGGTTCGGCCCGTCTGTGCGCCCTGGATTGTGGGGTGGTGGCAGGATCGAGGACATGACGTGGCTCGTGACTGGTGGTGCCGGATACATCGGGGCGCATGTGGTGCGCGCGTTCCTCGCGGACGGGATCGACGTGGTGGTGATCGACGACCTGTCCAGCGGGAAGGCCGAGTTCGTCCCGGACGGCGTCCGGTTCGTGCGGTCGAACCTGCTCGACGGCACGGCGGTCCGCGACGCGCTCGACGGGGTCGACGGAGTGGTGCACCTGGCCGGGTTCAAGTACGCCGGGGTGTCGGTCGAGCGCCCGTTGCACACCTACACGCAGAACGTGACCGCGATGGTGTCGCTGCTGGAAGCGATGGCGGACAAGGCGATCCGCAACATCGTCTTCTCGTCCAGCGCGGGTGTCTACGGGACGCCGAAGGTCGAGGTGGTGACCGAGCAGACGCCGCCGGACCCGCAGAGCCCGTACGGCGAGTCCAAGCTGGTCGGGGAGTGGCTGCTCGCGGACCAGGCTCGCGCGGTCGAGTTGCACCACACGTCCCTGCGGTACTTCAACGTGGTCGGCTCCGGTGACGTCTCGGTGTACGACTCCAGCCCGTACAACCTGTTCCCGATCGTCTGCGACCTGCTGACGCAGGGGAAGATCCCGCAGATCTACGGCACCGACCACCCCACCCCGGACGGCACGTCGGTCAAGGACTACGTCCACGTGGCCGACCTGGCCCGCGCGCACGTCGCGGCCGCCCGGGCGCTCGAGGGCGGGCGGCCGCTGGAGCGCGTCTACAACCTCGGCAGCGGCACCGGCACGTCGGTCCGCGAGATCATGGACGCCGCCCGCCGGGTCACCGGCATCGACTTCACCCCCAGCGAGGGCCCGCGCCGCCCCGGCGACCCCTCCCGAGTCGTGGCCGCCGGCGACCTCGCCGCCCGCGACCTCGACTGGAAGAACACCTACACCGTCGACGACATGTTCGCGACAGCCTGGGAGGCCTGGCCGAAACCGTAACCACCCCGCCGCCGAAGGCGGCTGTTCTCAGTACTCCTTCGGGAAGGCGCCGGTGGGGGTCAGGTTGAGGACGCCGGGGCCGGTGAGGACGCCGCCTTCTACCGGGAGGGTGTGGCCGGTGATCCACGAGGCGTCGTCGGAGGCGAGGAAGGCCACGGCGGCGGCGATGTCCTCGGGCTCGCCGACCCGGCCGAGCGGGTACATTTCGGCGAACCGCTCGAGGGTGTCGGGTTGCTTGTCCCAGTTGGGCGTCCGGATCGTGCCGGGGGCGACCACGTTGAAGCGGACGCCCATCCCGCCGTACCGGGCCGCGTAGTTCACCGTCATCGCGATCTGCCCGGCCTTCGCGGCCGAGTACTCGATGTTGCCGAACGCGGCGAGGCCGTTGACCGAGCTGATCGTGACCACGTTGCCGCGGGTCTTCACCAGGTGCGGGAGCGCGGCCTGGATGCAGCGCGCCGCTCCGACCAGCGTGAGGTCCAGTTGCTGGTGCCATTCCTCCGCGGTCGCGTCCTCCGGCACCGACGTGACGATGCAGCCGCCGGCGTTGTTCACCACCACGTCCAGCCGGCCGAACCGCTCGACCGCCGCCGCGACCGCCGCGTCCACGTCGTCGCGGTTCGTCACGTCGACCCGGAGCCCGATCGCCCGCTCACCGAGCTCCGCGACGACCTCGCCGACCTTGCCCTCTTGCAGATCGGTGACCACCACGGACCCGCCCTCGTCCGCGATCCGTCGCGCCACCGCCGCGCCGATTCCTTGCGCCGCCGCGGTGACCAATGCCACCCGTCCTTCGAACCGCTGCACGTCAGCTCCCCACCACTCGATCGACCTTTTCGTCCGCGATCCGCCGCTCCAGCTTCGACTCGTCCAGGTTGCGGCAGAGCACGATCGAACCACCTCCGGCGATCACCCCGACAAGCAGCCCGGCTCCGTCGCGGCTGACCAGGTCCTGGGTGACCAGGATCCGGTCGGTGACGGGTTCCGCCGTACCGATCAGGTCGTCGTGGGTCAGTTCGTCGTACGCCGGTGACGTCGGCGACGGTGGATCGAACGGGACGAACACGTCCGGGTGGTTGTAGACCTCGGCGCCGTAGTCGTGGACGCCGTCCGGCAGCGGTTCGCGGAACCGGCCGCCGAGCGGCAGCAGCGCGGACGCGACGGTCTCCCGCTCGCCGCGGATCGCGAAGTCCGGGCCGGTGATCGCGAGCGTCCCGGTGCCGCTGGTCAGCGCGGCGCCGGCCGACCAGGCCGACAGCGCCCAGACGACGCCGAGCCAGTGCGGCGGCAGCCCGATCGCGACCGTCTCGCCGGGCTCCAGGTCGTACTCGTCGACCAGCAGGTTGGCGGTCTTGGCGACCCAGTTCGCGGTGGTGACGGCGCTCAGCTCGATCCGTTCACCCGTCGCGTCGTCGTAGTAGGTGAGGAAAGGGGCGCCGCCGTCGCGGCGGACCGCGGCGGCGAAAAGTTCCGGCAGAACTCGTGACATATGGCCCACCCTACGGTTCGCGCACCGGCCTACGGTGACGGGGGATTTCCGGAAAGAAGGCCTGCCATGGTTCCACTGCTCGAGCTGCCCCAGGGCGGCGAATGGGTCGTCATCCTGATCATCGTGGTGCTGCTGTTCGGCGCGAAGAAGCTGCCCGAGCTCAGCCGGAACGCCGCCCGCGCGATGGTCGAGTTCAAGAAGGCGACCGCCGACGAGAACGGGAAGCCGGCGTCCCTGGAGTCAGGAGGCGCCGACCTCGACGGTGGCGGTGCGCAGAGCGTCGGCGAGGAGCGCCGCGGCGGCTGACTGCCGCCCGGGCATCCGGGCCAGGACGGTACGTCGCAACTCCTGCGGCCCGCCGTGGACAGCGAGCACGCGGACGCCGGGCGGCGCCGCCGAGACCATCGAGGCCGAGATCGTGGTCAGTCCGGCGCCGGCGGCGACCAAATGCAGTTTCGCGAGCCAGTCACGGACCGTGTGCGCGATCTCCGGCCGTTCGTCGAGTCCCGGCCACTCTCCCATCAGCAACTCCTCGCCGGACGGGGGCCCGGCGATCCAGCGCTGCCCACGCAGCTCGGACACGTCCACCGAGTCGTGCGCGGCCAGTGGATGACCGGCCGGCACCGCCAGGAGCAGGCTGCGCTCCGCCAGCGTCTCCACCTTCAGTGCGGGCGACTCGGCGTCCGGGGGCCGGAACGGCGGCGCCGAGGCCAGCAGCGCGAGGTCCACGCTGCCGGCCCGCAGCGCCCGCACCAGCGCCGGCGTGGAACCCTCCCGCGTCGTCACCGTGATCGACGGATGGGTCCGGCGCAACGCACTGATTGCCCTGGGCAACACCACTGCGCCGGCACTCGGGAACCACCCGAGCCGCACGGTCCCTCCCGTCTCGGGCAACCCGGCCAGCTCGCGCGCGGTCGCGTCGAGCTGATCCAGCACACCGGCGGCGCTCCGCAGTACGACCTGGCCTGCTGCTGTCAGCCGCACTCCTTCCCGGCGCCGCTCGAGCAGTTGAGCACCCGCCGCGCGCTCGAGCGAAGCGATCTGCCGGGACACCGCCGACTGCGTGTACCCGAGCGCGGTCGCCGCCGACGTGAACGTCCCGCGCTCCGCGACCTCGCGGAACACCCGTAACGCGACCATCGAGACATCGGTGAAGTCCATGACGTTTACGCATACTACGTGTGCCCAGGTCTCGTTGGAGTCATGAAGGATCCGAACCTAGGTTGGCCGCATGACACCACCTCGCACAGCACTCGTCACCGCGCCAACCAAGGCATCGGCTTCGCCTTCGTCCAGGAGCTCGCCGCCCGGATGGACCCTGGTGACCTGGTCCTGCTCACCGGGAGAGATCCCCAGCGGGTGGCGGAGGCCGTCACCCGGATCGACGGCGTCGCCCGGGTCGAGGGGCGGGTGCTGGACGTGACCGACCCGGACGCGGTCGCCGGCATGGCCGCCGAGCTGGGGGCGGTCGACATCGTGATCTCGAACGCGGTCGGGCCGCTGGTGCCGGAACGTCCCCAGAGCGAGCAGGTGGACGTGTTCGCGGACGTAGCCAACCGCGGCGCGCAGTACGTCCTGAGGTCGCTCGGCCAGATCGTCCGGCCTGGTGGCCGGCTGATCGTGGTGGCGAGCTCGCTCGGGACGCTGGACCACCTGCCCGAGCGGCTCTGGTCCCGCTTCGACGGGGTGAGCCTGGCCGAGGTCGAGCGGGCTGTCGAGGACTGGCTCCGCTCGGTCCATGACGGTACGGCGGCGGAGCAGGGCTGGCCGGAGTGGATCAACCTGCCGTCGAAGGTCGCCCAGGTCGCGGCGGTGCGGGCGGTCGCCGCGGCTCGCCATACCGAGGATCTGGCCGCCGGCACCTTGGTCGCGGCGGTCTGTCCGGGGCTGGTCGACACGCGGGCGTCCCGACCGTGGTTCGACGACTTCAGCCAGGCGAAGTCGCCCGCCGAGGCGGTCGTGCCGATCGTCGACCTGATCCTGGCCGACCGCGTCGATGCGGCGATGTACGGCGAGCTGGTCCGGGACGGGAAGGTCCTGCCCTGGAAGTAGTCACCGACCCCGCAGTTCTCCGAGCCCTCAAGTTCTCCTAAAGTCAATGCATGCTGATCCTGGCCGGCCTGGGCCTCATCCTGGTGCTGACCATTGCCACCGGCTACTTCGTCGCGCAGGAGTTCTCCTACGTCGCGGTCGACCGGAGCCGGCTGCAGTCGCTGGCCGACGCCGGTGACACGGCCGCCGGCCGGGCCCTGAAGGTGACGGCGCGGCTGTCGTTCGTGCTGTCCGGCGCCCAGGTCGGGATCACCGTCACGGCGCTGCTGGCCGGCTACGTCGCCGAGCCCTACCTCGGCGAGGGCCTGGCCCACGTGCTCGGCTCCGCCGGGGTGCCGGAGACGGTCAGCCTGTCCGTCTCGGTGATCATCGCGTTGCTCGCGGCAACGATCATCCAGATGGTGTTCGGCGAGCTGGCGCCGAAGAACCTGGCGATCGCGAAGGCCGAGGCGATCGCACTGCGGCTGTCCCGGTCCACGCTGATGTACCTGGCGGTGGCCGGGCCGGTGATCCGGGTGTTCGACTCGGCCTCGAACCGGATCCTGCGCCGGGTCGGCATCGAGCCGGTCGAGGAGCTGCCGCAGGGCGCCACCGCTCAGGAGCTGGACCGGATCATCGTCACCTCCTACGAGCAGGGCCTGCTGGACGAGGACACCATGCGGCTGCTCGACCGCGGTCTGGACTTCCGTGGGCGGAGCGCCGGTGAGGCGATGCGGCCGCGCGTCGACGTGGTCACAGTGCACCAGGACGCACCGCTGACCCGGGTGGTCGAGCTTCTCGACACCGGGCACAGCCGTTTCCCGGTGATCGCCGCCTCGGTCGACGAGGTGGTCGGCGTGGTCGCGATCGCCGACGTGGTCGGGGTCGACCCGGCCGAGCGGGACCACGTCAACGCAGGCTCACTCGCGTCGTCGCCGGTCGTCGTACCGGACACCTTGCCGCTGCCCGCCGTACTGGAGCGGCTGCGGACTGCGCACCGCCAGCTTGCGATCGTGGTGGACGAGTACGGCGGGTTCGCCGGGATCGTGTCGCTGGAGGACATCGCGGAGGAGCTGGTCGGGGAGATCCGGGACGAGGACGACCTGCCGGAGACCGGGCTGGAGCAGGGTGCGGACGGGTCCTGGGTGCTGTCGGCCCGGTGGCGGCTCGACGAGGTCGCGGAGGCGACCGGGATCCAGCTGCCGGAGAGCGACGACTACGAGACGGTGTCCGGCCTGGTGATGGCTCAGCTCGGCCGGGTCCCGGTGGTCGGTGACGACGTGATGGTGGAGCTGCCCCGGCGGTTCGACCACGATGGCCGGCCGGTCCCGCCGGAGATCGTCCAGCTGACCGTGCAGAGCATCGAGCGGCACGTGCCGGGCATCGTCGTCCTGGAGCGAGTGACATGAGTACGCCGGTCGCCCTGCTCATCTCGGTCCTGCTGCTGATCCTGAACGGGTTCTTCGTCGCCGCCGAGTTCGCCCTGGTCGCGTCGAAGCGGCATCGGCTCGAGGAGGCTGCCGCGGCCGGCAGCCGGTCCGCGCGGGCCGCGATCGCGGGTGTGAGCGAGCTGTCGCTGATGCTGGCCGGCGCTCAGCTCGGCATCACCCTCTGCACACTCGGACTCGGATCGCTGAGCGAACCCGCGGTCGCGCACCTCCTGCACCCGCTCTTCGAGCTGATCGGCCTGCCCGAGAACGTCGGCCACGTGATCGCGCTGATCATCGCCGTCGGCGGGATCGCCCTGCTGCATGTACTGCTCGGCGAGATGGCCCCGAAGTCCTGGGCGATCAGTGACCCCGAGCGTTCCGCGCAACTGCTCGCGTGGCCGTTCCGCGGATTCACGTACGTCTTCCGCCCGCTGCTGATCGTCCTCAACTGGCTCGCCAACGCCTGCGTCCGCGCGCTCAAGGTGACCCCGCAGAACGAGCTCGCCAGCGCCCACGGCCCGGCGGAGCTCCGGCTGCTGATCGAGTCGTCCCGCGAGCACGGCACGCTCGAGGAGCCCGAGCACGAGCTGCTCACCGCGATGCTCGCGCTGCAGAACACGACGGTCGTCCAGGTGATGACGCCGATCGAGCAGCTCAGCACGATCCCCGCCGGCGCCTCCGCCCGGGAGGTCGAGGTCACCAGCCTGCGCGAGGGCCGCTCCCGGCTCGCGGTCGTCAGCTCGGGTACGACGATCTGCGGCATCGTCCACGTCCGCGACGCCGCCCGCGCGACCACCGGCGGCGGGACGACGCTGCGCGCCTCCGACCTGATGACCGCACCACTGCAGTTGCCCGCCGACACCCCGGTCGCGACGGCGATCCGGACGATGCGCGATCGCCGTTCGCAACTGGCCGTCGTACAGGAGCAGGATCAGCCGCTTGGGGTGGTCGCGCTGGAGGACCTGCTGGAGGAGGTGATCGGGGAGTTCGACGACGAGACGGACCCGATCGTCAAAGCCGCGAGGGCGGAATCACCGGAGCGGTAGTCTCCGCGAGCCACTTCTGGGCGGCGACTACCGTTGGGGCAGTAACCGTCCGGAGGAGGACTGTCGTGCCTGTGCGCCGGCTTGGGCTTGTTGTTCACCAGGGGCGTCCGGTGGCCGTGCAGACGGCCGGGACCGTGCGCGAGTGGGCGAGCCGGCACGGGATCGGGTGCACCGACATCGACGTGTGGAAGGACCACGAGGACCGGCGTAGTGGCATGGACGAGCTGCACCATGCCGGGGAGCCGGACCTGGTCGTCACTCTGGGCGGTGACGGGACGTTCCTGCGTGGTGCCCGGATCGCGGCCAAGAACGACGCCGCCGTACTCGGGGTCGACCTCGGCAAGGTCGGCTTCCTGACCGAGGTGGCGTGCCGGGACGTGGAGGAGGCGCTCGAAGCGGTGCACCACGGCGGTGCCACCATCGAGGAGCGGATGACGCTGACCATGCGGGCGTCCCGTCCGCTGGAGATCCCGAGCGGGATCGAGTCGCTGCTGCGGTACGGGCACGGTCCGTCGCTGCCGCCGCCGACGGTCCGTCCGGAGAGCACCGAGGGCGACGGCTGGGGTGTTGCGCTGGACGTGACCGCTTTGAACGACGTCGTACTGGAGAAGTTGGCGCGGGACCATCAGGTGGCGCTTGGTGTGTACCTGTCCGGGCGGCTGCTGGCGTCGTACTCGGCCGATGCAGTGATTGTGGCGACGCCGACCGGGTCTACTGCGTACAGCTTTGCTGCCGGTGGGCCGATCCTGTCGCCGAACACCGAGGCGATCGTGTTCACTCCGGTTGCGCCCCACATGACCTTCAACCGGTCCGTCGTCGCGGCCCCCGACGAGTCGATCGGGCTGCGCGTACTCCCGCACTCCGGGCAGGCCGCCGTCAGCATCGACGGGCAGTTGCGCGGCGTACTCGACCCCGGCGACTGGATCGGCGTCTACGGCGCACCCCGCCGCCTCCGCTTGGTCCGCCTGGGCCCCACCGACTTCTACGGCCGCCTCCGAGACCGCTTCCGCCTGACCGACGCCCCCGCCACCGCGCTGGACGGCGAATCCGAAGCCTTCTGGCGCCCCACCACCCCAGTCCCCCCAGACCTGGCCCACCTCCGCCTCCCCCCACCCCCTGCCGACCCGGCCCCTTCCCCGGCTCAGGCTGTGTCTCCGCCTGGGGAGGACTAGCCTGCTCCGCCGGCGGAGGCGGCTTGGTTTGTGTTGCCAACTGGTGCGGACCGGTAGGGTCTTTCCTCATGCGAAACGTGGTGATCCTGGCCGGTGGTTCGGGGACGCGGTTGTGGCCGTTGTCCCGGGCCGACAAACCCAAGCAGGTGCTGCCGCTGGCAGCCGGCAACTCGCTGCTGCGGGTGGCGTACAACCGCCTGAAGGGGCTCGTCGACCCCGCGAACATCTATGTGTGCACGGTCGCCGCGCACACCGACCTGGTCCGCGAGCAGATCCCCGAGCTCGGCGAGCACAACATCATCGGCGAGCCGGTCGGCCGCGACACCGCGAACGCGGTCGGCCTCGCCTCCGCGGTGGTCGCCCGCAACGACCCGGACGCCGTACTCGCGATCGTCGGGTCCGACCACCTGATCACCCCCGAGGAGGAGTTCCGGGCCGCGATCGCCAGCGGTTTCGAGCTCGTCGAGCAACGACCCCGGTCGCTGGTGACGTTCGGGATCGAGCCGACCCACCCGCACACCGGGCTCGGGTACGTCGAACGCGGCGAGGCGATCGACGGCACGTCGGCGTACGTCGTCGACCGGTTCCGCGAGAAGCCGGACCGGGCCACCGCGGAGGAGTACCTGGCCACCGGGCGGTTCTGGTGGAACTCCGGCATGTTCGTCTGGCGCGCCGAGACCGTGCTCAGTGTCCTCGACGACCTGCTGCCCGAGTCCGCTGCACAGCTCCGCCAGGTCGCGTCCGTCTGGGACACCCCGACCCGCGAGACGACGCTGGCCGAGATCTACCCGCAGCTGCGCAAGATCAGCGTCGACTACGCCGTGATGGAGCCCGCCTCGCAGGGCAAGGTCGACGCCGACGTGGTCGTCGTACCCATGCCCGTGCACTGGCTCGACGTCGGCTCCTGGGCCGCCCTCGCCGGCACGTACGACGTCGATGCCTGCGGCAACCGTACCGACGGCACCACGCTGAGCTGCCTGCTCGACTCCCACGACAACATCATCGTCACCGACGACCCCGACCACCTGGTCGCCGCCGTCGGCCTCCGCGGCCACATCATCGTCCACACCCACGACGTCACCATGGTCTGCCCACTGGCCGACGGCGAACGCATCAAAGACCTGGTAGCCCAAGTCCAATCCGACCACGCCCACCGCTACATCTGACAACACCCCAGAGCAGCACCGCCAAAGGACACCACCTCCAGCGGCTGTTCTTTTGCGCCTCGGCGAGCCGTAAAGCCTCAGGCCCGGGTGGATGCTCTCGGCGACTGGTGCCGGCTCGGGGCAGGAGTCGGGGCCATGCCGGGTGGATGGGGGGCTTGAACAGGTTATTGCTTGTTCACGGCAACCGGTGGGTGTTCAAGGGCACGACAGTTGGCGGTGGTGCGCTGATGGCACCCTGCCCCGGCGAGCCGGGGGCTGAGACATGAAGTCGGGGCCTTGCACACGCAATAACTTGTTCAAGGCCACCGCATCGCGGGCAGGCCACCACAGTTGCCGCATGGCAGGCGCAGTTCACCCGCCACTCGCCGAGCAGTTGACCGCGGGTCCCCCGTGCGCGGACCGCCGCCGAAGGTGGTGTCCGATTGGTCGTGTCCGCAGGTGGCTCGCGAAGCGCGTGGGGTGGAGCCAGGGTGTGCGGCGCGCCGAGGACGCCAACAAAACAGCCGCCGCCGGAGGCGGTGTCCTTGGACGGTGCCTCGGCGGCGGCTGGTTGCGAGCTGGGGTCAGCCGCCGTTGGGTTCCTGGGCGTCGGAGGCGGGGTATTTGTCCATGAACTGCTGGAGGGCGGTGCCGGAGACGGAGCCGCAGAACTGGCGGTGGCCGAAGGCGGTGGTTTGGCCGGCGGCGTTGCCGCTCCAGTGCGAGAAGGCGACGTTCTTGCCCTCGGGCCAGGCCTTGCCGTCGGACTCCTTGAAGGGGGCGGCGATGAACTTGCCGTTCGCGGAGTCGGGCAGCTTCGCCTTGGAGATCTTCTCGATGGTGTCGATCTGGTCCTTGGGCAGGGTGTCGCGGTACCACAGGATCGTGTAGCCGTGCTCCAGGTTGTGCACCAGGTTCGGCACCGCGGGCCGGTCGTCGACGGTGTAGAACTTCTTCCCGAACGGCGCCCAGACGGCGTAGTGCGGGCCGGACGACGGCGGCGACACCGGGTAGGCGATGACCTCGCCGTCGGGCTTGTGGTCCTGGGTGCCGGAGGCCTGGTCGTCGATCACCTTGTCGCAGGAGGCGGCGCCGACGTCCACGCCGAGCTCGGCGATCGCCTGGTTCTTGGTCCGGGAGTCCTGGATCAGCCGGATCGCCGGGTAGGCGATGATGGCCAGCCCGACGATGATCGACGCCACCACGATGAGGATCGTCCGGTTGCGGTCGGAACGCGCCTGGTCCCGCTGCATCTTCTCGATCATCTGGCGGCGCGACTGCTTCTGCGACGACGCTTTACCCACAGTGTTCGTCTTCCCGGGTCGGGGCGGCCAAGACGCCGCCGTGCGGATGCAGTGTACGCACCGACCCTGAGAGGTTGCCTAGAAAACTATTTCGACCGTGAGCCGAACGTGATCGTGGCCTCACTCCCCGGCCCGGTCCGGACGTCGACGCCGTACCCCTCGGCATGGAGCAGTACGGCGAGCCGCTCGGCGATCACCCCGACCGCGACCGGCTCGTCGCCGAATACCGTGACAGCGCTGTCAAGCAGCTCGAGGTGAATGTCCTCGACACCGTCCAGCAGCCCGTCCCACAGCGACGGGTCCACCTCGCGCGGCCCGGTCGGAGCAGTCCGCTCCAGTACGGCGGCCCGCGCGGCCTCACGCGTCCCCAGGCTGAACATGTCGAACTCGGCGTCCCGCACCAGCGCCCGCGCGCCCGGTCCGTCCTCGCCGATCGGGAGTACGACGTCCCCGAGCCCCCGCAGTACGGCGACCGGCACGCCGTCGGCCTTGCCCTTGACCAGCTCGCTGGCGCCGGCGATCTCGTCCGCCAGGGCGGGCTCGGTGACCGCTAGGACGTTGCCGTGACTGTCCGTCGTACCGCGCAGGTCCTCCACGACCCGCACTCCGGCGGCTCCGATGGCCAGGTCGGTCTGGCCGTTGCGCCACGGGCGGCCGAGCGTGTCGGTGATGATCACCCCGACGTTGACGTCGTACCGCTCCTTCAGGGCGGCTCGTAGCTGCCGTGCGGACGCGTCAGGGTCGACGGGGAGCAACAGGACTGTGCCAGGCGCCGTGTTGGAGGTGTCGGTGCCGGCGGCTGCCATCACCAGGCCGTGCCGGGTCTGCACGATGCGGGTCTCGCCGCGCTGCGCGACGACCCGGACCAGCTCGGCGTCGACCGCCTCGTGCCGGGTGCCGGTCGTGATCCGTCCCTCGGCCTTGCTGACGATCTTCGAGGTGACCGAGACGATGTCGCCGTCGCGCAGGTCGGCCTCGTCGCCGATCAGCACCGCCAGGTCGGCGCCGGGCGCCACCTCGGGCAGCCCGGTGACCGGGTAGATCTCCAGGTGCTTCCTCATCGCCGGACTGCCTCCGCGAGGTTCAGCGCCGCGGTGGCCATCGCGGCGGTCGTGGTCTCGTCAGTCATCCACAACGGCACCGCCTGGACGTGAATTCCGGCTCCGGCGATCGAGTCGGCCTGGATCGCGTCCGAGGTGTCGATCAGCCAGCCGTCCAGTACGCCGCCAGACGTCCGGGAACCGTAGTACCGGGCCACGGCCGAGGCGGTGGACGCGACGCCGACCGCGGCCAGCACCTTGTCGGCCATGCCGCGGACCGGCCCGGTCCCGATGATCGGCGACAGCCCGATGACTGGGGCAGGTGTCTCCCGCACGGCCTCCCGGACCCCGGGGACGCCGAGGATGGTGCCGATCGAGACCACCGGGTTCGAGGGCGGCAGGATCAGTACGTCGCAGTCGTTGATCGCCTCGAGGACACCGGGGGCCGGCTTGGCCTTCTCCTGGCCGACCGCGACGATCTGGTGCGCCGGGACCTCGGCGTGCAGCCGCACCCAGTACTCCTGGAAGTGGATCGCCTTGCGCCGTCCGGGGTTGTCCGGGTCGTCGACCACGACGTGGGTCTCGATCCGGTCGTCGCTCATCGGCAGCAGCCGCACCGGCAGCTTCCAGCGCTCGCACAGCGCCTCGGTGACCGCGGTCAGCCCGTAGCCGGCGTCGAGCATCTGGGTCCGGACCAGGTGGGTGGCCACGTCCCGGTCGCCGAGACCGAACCAGGTCGGCTCCACGCCGTACGCGGCGAGCTCCTCCTTGATCACCCAGGTCTCGTCCTCGCGGCCCCAGCCGCGTTCGGCCGAGATGCCGCCGCCGAGGGTGTACATCACGGTGTCCAGGTCGGGACAGACCCGCAGTCCGAACAGGGTGATGTCGTCCGCGGTGTTCCCCACCACGGTGATCTCGGCGTCCGGGCGGGCCTTGAGCAGGCCGCGCAGGAAGGTGGAACCGCCGATGCCACCGGCCAGCACTGTCAATCGCATGGGAAGAGTCTGCACGAGTCGTCAATGCGTCGGACCACCGCACGACTATGCTGCGGTGGGTCATAACCAAACCGCACAGCTGTTCGTACGGCCCCCAACATCCCGAGGAGCCCTCGTGGTCACCGACGCAACCAAGAAGCTCAGAGAGCCGGTCGCGTACATCCTGCTCGCTTTCGCCGGCCTGATCGCGCTGGCTTCGCTGATTCGCCTGTTCGTCGGCGGCGCCGGCTTCACCGCTGCCGCCGGAGGCGTGCAGGGCACGCTTACTCCGCCCGGACTCACCGCGCTGGTGATCCTTCTCTCGCTGGTCGGCTCGGTCTGGCTGGTCAACGAGCTCGGCGAGCGCACCCCCAACGCGCGGACCGTCACGCTGGCCGCACTGGTCATCACCGGTGTGGTCGTGCTGCTCGGCCTGATCACGGCGTTCGCCGGGTTCGCCGAGACCAGCACCGCCGGTCTGAAGATCGTCGGCTTCATCTATGCCCTCGGCGGCCTTGCGCTGTACGGCGCAGCCGGGCTCTACATTCTGAAGACCTACCAGACCCTGCCGGCGCCGGTTCGCGCGCCGAAGCCGGGCCAGTTCGCCCAGCAGCAGGGCCAGTACGGCCAGCAGCAGTACGGTCAGCAGGGTCAGTACGGCCAGCAGGGTGGCTACGGTCAGCCGCAGGGCCAGCAGTACGGGCAGTACGGCCAGGACCAGGGCCAGGGTCAGTACGGCGCTTACGGCGCGGCGGCTGCTGGTGGAGCGGCAGCGGGTGCGGCCGGTGGGTACGCAGCCGCGCAGGGCGGCGAGCAGCAGTGGCCGCAGGAGCAGGGCTGGAACCAGGGCGAGCAGCAGAACTGGTCGGCCGGTGAGGCCGAGGCCCAGCGCCAGGCCGGCGAGCAGGCATGGTCCGCCGAGGGCCAGCACGCAGAGCCGACCCAGGCGTGGAGCGCCGAGGGCCAGCAGCAGTGGTCCGGCCAGGAGCAGGGTCAGCAGTGGCCGCAGGAGCAGCAGTGGGGCGGTGGCGACGCCGGCCAGCAGCAGTGGAGCGGTCAGGACTACGGGCAGCAGGGACAGCAGGAGTGGTCCGCGCAGTCCGAAGCAGGTCAGACCGAGCAGCCGGAAACCGCGTCCTGGCAGCAGGGTGCAACGGAGCAGGTGGAGCCGGAGTCCCAGCAGTCATGGAAGCCGGGCGAGCAGTCCTGGCAGGCGGAGGAAACTCCGGCCGCCGACGCGCTGTCGACGCCGCAGGCGGATCAGCCGGCCACCGAGGCAGCCGACGAAACCCGTGTGGATCCGCGGGTTTCCGACTCCGACAAGGACGAGCAGGGACAGCAGCAGGACCAGGGTCAGCAGGGCTGGTGGTCCCAGCCGTCCTGACGAGGCACCGCATCAGGTGATGAATCAAGCCATTGCCTGATCGAGCCCGCTGCGCCCGAATAGCCTTCCTGACAAGGCAGCAAGCCCTTACCCACCCTGCGGGGTCAACATTTTTCCGCCGGGTTGCGGGGATACCACACGGATGCGAGAGGCCTGTGTACACAGGCCTCTCCTTCTTTTGCAGCCGTGTTGCGGATGATGCCAATAGCAGACCACGGCTTGACTTTCGTGGATTGCAGGAATGTAATTTCAACCGTGTCGTTCGTTGGACACTCGGTATCGGGGACCGTTGCAGAGCGCAGGACGGACGAGGTCAGGCATGTGGACCGCAAACCCACATGTACAGGGGAACGAACAGGGTCGAGGAGGTCGGACCGTGACAGAGAGCCTGATGGCGATTGTCGACGGTGAGGCGATCGAGGAGGAGCCGAACTGGCAGGAAAGGGCACTGTGCGCCCAGACCGACCCAGAAGCGTTCTTCCCGGAGAAGGGCGGATCCACCCGCGAGGCGAAGAAGGTCTGCCTCGGCTGTGACGTCCGCGGCGAGTGCCTCGAGTACGCACTGCAGAACGACGAGCGCTTCGGGATCTGGGGCGGGCTGTCGGAGCGGGAGCGCCGCAAGCTGAAGAAAAAGGCCGTCTGAGGCCCGGCTGATCGTTTCGGTCCGGTGCCCTGCCACCAGGCCGCGATCGGCAAGCAAGGCACGACAACTTCAGAGTTACACCCGCGGAGGCCCCGGATCGACATCTGTCGCCGGGGCCCGCGGCTTTCCACAGGTAGTGGGGTGAGCGGGGCGTCGCTCACCGTCGCGGCTGTATGGTGAGTCCTCGTCGCGGCTCCCAGGGGTCGCGGTGAACGCCGTCCTCGCACAAGGTGTACAGCCCCGCAAAGGTGTTACAGCTCCGCATGGAACAAGAAGCTCCGGCCGGCTGGGAGTTCTTCGACGCAGTCGACTACCCGACCGACCACATCGACGACCCGATGGGTCGCGCGCGGGTTCGGCATGTCGTCACCGCGGTCGTGGTCGGACACGAGGGTGCGGCCTGGCTGCCCCGGTTGTCCGAAGCGCTCTGGGCCCTCAACCCACGCCCTGACCGGTTGATCGCCGTCGACACCGGCTCCACCGACGAGACCGCCGAGTTGCTCGCCGCGATGCCCGGCGTCGAGCCCGTCGTCAGCGTCTCGGCCCGTACCGGTTTCGGTACGGCGGTCGCCCGCGGCATCGAGGCGGTCGGCTTCGCGCCGATCCCTTCGGCCGTCGGCCCGTACGGCGACGACGGCCACATGCCCGTGGTCGAGTGGCTGTGGCTGCTGCACGACGACTGCGCTCCGGCCCCGAAGGCGCTGGAGAAGTTGTTGCTCCAGGCCACCATGGCGCCGGAGGTCGGCGTCTGGGGCCCGAAGCTGCGGCTTTGGCCGCGGGACCGGGAGCTGCTCGAGGTCGGTGTCACCACCTCGCTCGGCGGCCGCCGCGACACCGGCATCGAGAACGGCGAGCTCGACCAGGGCCAGCACGACCAGCTGCGGAACGTGCTCGCGGTCAGCTCGGCCGGCATGCTGGTCCGTCGCGACGTCTGGGAGGCGCTGCACGGGTTCGACCCGCGGCTGCCGATGTTCCGCGACGACATCGACTTCGGCTGGCGGGCCAGCCGCGCGGGCTACCAGGTCGGCGTCGCGCCGGACGCCGTCGTCTACCACGCACAAGCCGCCGCGACCGGTGACCGCGCGCTGGCCGGCACCCGGCGGCACGCGTACCAGCTCGACCGTTCGCACGCGTACTACACCGTGCTGGCCAACGCGCCCGGCAAGCTGCTGCCGCTGCTGATCCTCCGCTTCCTCTTCGGCACGATCCTGCGCTCGATCTGGTTCCTGCTCGGCAAGACGCCGTCCGGCGCCGTCGACGAGTGGACCGCACTGCTCGGCACGTTGCTCGCAGGTGGCTGGACCCAGGCGCGCAGAGACCGGCGCAGCCTCGACCGCGTCCCGTACGACGACATCAAGGGACTGTTCTCCCGGTCCGTGCACGCCTTGCGGCAAAACCTGGAGGAGACGACCAGCACGATCTCGGAGCGAATCCGCGAAGCCTGGGCGGACGAGCCGGAAGAGCAAGTCGTCACCACTGCACGCCGTGCGAAGTCCACTGCGCGCGTAGCGGTCGATCAGCCGCGCTGGCGCCGGCAGCTGATCCGCCGGCCGTTCCTGATCGCTTGGGTCTTCCTGGCGATCGGTGCGTTCGTCGCCGGCCGCAGCCTGATCGGTAGCGGTGTGCTGCGGTCCAACCTCCTCCTGCCTGCGCACGAGACACTTGGTGCGCTCTGGAATGCTGCGGCTTCTGCTCCGCCGGGTGTGACACCGCCTGCTTGGCTAGGACAGTTCTGGGCCTTCTCCACGGTGATGTTCGGTCCGTCCGGTGCGACGAACCTGCTGCTCCTCGGTGCTGTCCCGTTGGCCGGGCTGTCCGCATGGGTTCTGCTGCGCGCGTTCGTCATGGACCGAGTCGCGCGAGCTTGGGGCGCGTCGGCGTACGGGCTTGCTGTGTTCACCAACGGCGCCATCACGCAGGGACGGCTCGGCACAGTTGTCGCTGCGATCGTGCTGCCGTTGCTCGGTGCTGCTGTGCACACTGTGGCCCGGCGGCGGCGTGTCGTCATCCAGGGCAGTTGGCGGGCCGCGTGGTTCGCGGGGATCTGTCAGGCGGTGCTGTTCGCGTTCACGCCGGCACTGGGACTGCTGGTCAGCGTGACGCTTGTCATCGGCGCCGTACTCGGGCTCGGGTGGCGTCGGCAAGGACGCCAGTTGGTGTTCTCCGTCGTACTGGGTCTGCTCCTGGTGTTGCCGTGGACGATCCAATTGGTGCTGCACCCGTCGCGGCTCGGGCAGGAAGCGGGCGGACTGCCTACTGCCGCAGTCGGTCCGGGCGACAGCCTCCCGCACCTGCTGACCGGTACGCCGATTGGTGCGCCGACGCCTTGGTGGTTCGTCGTACCCCTGATTCTGGTCGCTTTGGTGAGCCTGCTGCGGGAGTCGCGGCAGCGGTACGAGCTGCTCGGGTGGTTCGCCGCGCTGCTGGGTCTGCTCGGGACGCTCGTTGCCAGCCGGCTCGGTGGCGGTAGTGGTCCGCTGATGTTCCTCATGACCGCGGGCTGGATCATCGCGGTGACAGTGGCGTGGGACTCGGTTGGCAGGTCCACCGACGTCATCGCGCGGGGTGTGCTCGGGATTGTGCTGGTGACCTCGATCGTGACGGCCGGATTCTGGCTGGTGCGTGGCGCCGACGGTCCGTTGTGGCGTGGGCCGGCTCAGGATCTTCCGGCGTACCTGATCTCCGCGCAGGGTCCTCCGGAGAACGCGTCCGTCCTGGTCGTGCGCAAGGACGGGAACAACCCGATGCGGTACTCGCTGGTGAAGGACGGCGGTCCGCGGATGGGTTCGCTCGAGGCCGCGCCGAAGCCGGAGCAGACCAAGCCGGTCACAGATGTGCTGTCGACGCTCGGCGGTGGCGGCACAGGTGAGGAGGGCCGGCAGTTGGCCGCACTCGCGATCGACTACGTCTACCTGCCCGCGCCTGTCGACCCGACGTTGCAGGCGACGCTCGACTCGCTGCCCGGCCTGACCCGGGCCAGTGCCGACGACGGCGACGCCGCCTGGCTGGTCGACCGCTCGGAGGACCCGGGCAGCACGCCGCTCACCTACGACACGCACAGCATCTGGCGGGTGCTCGGACTGATCGCCTGGATTATCGCGCTGATCTTCTGCCTGCCGACGGTCCGGCGGACCGTCGCGATGCCGCACGGCACCCACGCGAGGAGGGACCGATGAGGCGACTGCTTGCGCACGCATGGATCCGGCTCGGGATCTGCGTGCTGGCGATGGCTGCCGCGGCCGGCCTCGGCGTGGTGACGCAGGCCAAGGAGCCGGTGACCAGGGCCGAGGCGACGGGCGAGCCCGCACGCACGGTGGTGAACCGTACGGCGCTGTCCTGCCCGGCCCTTGCCGGCGGCGGCAAGCTGTCGAGCGTGGTCAACGCGGTGTCGCCGACCCTGCCCGAAGGGACCCCGACCGCCCCGGGCAAGGAGACCCCGCTGGCGATCGCGCCCCTGTCGGAGAACGCCGCCCCGGCCGGATCGTTGCTGGTCCGTGGCAAGATCGGGTCGAGCCCGCCGGTCACGAAGCCCGCGCCGCTGTCGATCCGCGGCGTCGGACCGCTGGCCGCCGGCACGGTCGGCACGAGTACGACGACCTCGATCGAAGGCGTGAACGAGGGCATGGCGAGCACGCCCTGCCAGCTGCCCGGCTCGGACTTCTGGTTCGTCGGAGCCTCCGGCGCGGCCGACCGGCGCGACGTCCTGGTGCTGACGAACCTGGACAGCATCAACGCCGAGGTGAACGTCACGATCTACGCGCGCAGCGGTCCCCAGGACCTGCCGGCGGCTCGCGGAATCGTCGTACCGGCGCGGGGGACCACCGAGCTCTACCTCGGCCTGGTCGCCCGGAACCTGCGCGACATCGCGCTGCACGTCGAATCCACCGGCGGCCGGGTCGCACCGGCGCTGCGGGACAACGCGACCAACGGCAAGAAGCCCGCCGGGGTCGACTGGCTGAACCCGTCCGCGCCACCGGCGAACAAGGTGTTCGTGCCCGCGGTCGCTCCGGGGGCCGGGCTGCGGATCCTGTCGGTAGCGAACCCGACCGACCTGCAGGCCAGCGCGGGGCTGACCGTGCACGGGCCGAACGGGCCGTTCAAACCGGCCGGCCTGGAGACCGTGCAGATTCCGGCCGGTTCGGTGAAGACGTTCATGCTGGACCCGGTGCTACACGGCGATTCCAGTGCGATCACGGTGACGTCTGACCAGCCGGTCACTGCGTCGATGCGGATGGTGGACGCGAGTGGCAGCGACTTCGCGTCGCTCGGGTCGGCTGAGGCGCTGACGGGTCCGGCGTACCTGGTGCTGCCGGCGCACAAGCAGCCGGCGATCCTGCAGGTGACCGCGCCGGGCAAGAACGGGAGCGTGAAGTTCGAGCTGCGGGACGCGAACGGCAAGGTGCTGAACACGCGGGCTCTGGACGTGCTCGCCGGTGCGACCACCCAGATCCCGCTCCCGGCCCAGCCCCGGGCGACGTACCTGACGGTCGAGCAGACCCGGGGCACGATGATCGCGGGAGTCACGTTGATGCCGGCCGCCAAGCCGGACGAGGACGACGTCGCTCAGGTGGCCGCGTGGCCGCTCAACACGTCGCTGGTGTTCCGGGCCCAGCTCGGGGCCGAGCCCGACGTCCGGGCCGCGCTGCGGTAGGTCAGCCTTCGGAGGAGTTCGCGCCGGGGTCCTGCAGCATGCGCAGGTGACCTCGGCGGGCGATCTCGACCGGCGCGCCCGGCGCGCCGCGACCCGGCTCCCGCGGGGGCAGCGGGCGAGCCGCTTCGCGGACCGCGTTCGCCAGCGCCTCGAGATCGTCCGACGACGGCCCGGCGGCGGCCGGGTCCGGAGCCAGGCGGATCACTTCCCAGCCGTTCGGCGCGGTCAGCCGGTCGGCGTGGTCGGCGCACAGGTCGTAGCAGTGCGGTTCGGCGTACGTCGCCAACGGGCCGAGCACACACGTGGAGTCGGCGTACACGTACGTGAGCGTCGACACAGCCGGCTTGTGACAGGCGGCGCGCGAACAGATCCTGGCGATGCTCACGACCAGACGTTACCCCCACTAGGCTGAGCGCGTGACCGAGGCTCGCCGTCATCGCAGGCACATCGACCGCCACGGCCGCGGCATGCTCGGCCCGATCAGCCGGCCGAGCAAGTTCGCGCCCCGCGGTCTGCCGCTGCAGCGTTCTGCCGCGGCCCAGTTCGACGAGGTCGTCGCGGTCGAGGTGACCCGGCTGGAGAAGCGGCTGCCGCAGGTCGTCGCGCGGGTCGAGTTCGCCATCGAGGACGTGCCGAACCTCGACCTGGACGCGGTCGAGATCCCGCTCACCCACTCCAGCGGTGGCACCTCGCACGAGCCGTACCGGATCGTGGTCTTCCGCCGCCCGATCGAGCTGCGGGCCGAGCGCTCCGCGACCAGCCTGGCCTGGCTGGTCCGGTCCGCGCTGGTGCTCGAGCTGGCCGACGTCCTGGCGCTGTCGCCGGAGCAGATCGACCCCGAGTTCGAATCCGGCGACGACTGACCCCGCCGCGCCGGACAAGACCACCTGCGCACTGGTGCTGAAGCCTGTTCCGTACTGTGGGAACCGGTTTGTGTCCGTCGTTGTCATTCGAGAGGATCGTGCGTGTGAACGATCAAAAACTGCGCGTGGGAGTGGTCGGCCTGGGCTTCGCCGGGCGGACGGCGCTGGAGGCCTTCTCCGAGCTGCCGGACGTCGAGGTGCTGGCGCTGGCCGGCCTGGAGAAGGACACACTGACCAGCCTGGGCGAGAAGCACAACGTCCCGCACCTGTACGAGAAGTGGGAGGACCTGCTCGAGACCGAGGGCCTGGAAGCGGTCAGCATCGGTACGCCGACCCAGTTGCACGCCCCGATCGCCCTGAAGGCGCTGGAGAAGGGCCTGCACGTCCTCTGCGAGAAGCCGCTGGCCCGGACGGTCGCCGAGGGCACCGCGATGGTCGAGGCCTCGAAGCAGGCCGGCAAGGTGCTGAAGGTCATCTTCAACCACCGCGAGCGTGGTGACGTCGCGGCGCTGAAGCACCAGATCGACGAGGGTCAGCTCGGCCGGGTCTACTACGCGAAGGCGCACTGGATGCGCCGCAACGGCATCCCGGGCATGGGCGGCTGGTTCACCAACCGCGAGCTGTCCGGTGGCGGCCCGCTGATCGACCTCGGCGTACACATCCTGGATCTGGCCCTGCACCTGCTGGGCGAGCCGCAGGTGAGCACGGTCAGCGCGAGCACGTTCGCCGAGCTCGGCCCGCGCGGCAAGGGCAGCACGGTGCCGAACGCGAGCACCCTCGGGTCCGCGTTCGAGGTCGAGGACCTGGCCACCGCGTACCTGCGGCTGCAGGGCGGCGGCGCGTTGCAGCTGGAGACCAGCTGGGCGACCTACCGCGCCCCCGGCGACAACTTCGGGATCGAGCTGTTCGGCACCGACGGCGGCGCCAAGATCGAGGTGCAGAACTACACGACCGTCGACACCCTGCGGATCTTCACCGACGTCGGCGGCGTGCCCGCCGAGGTGAAGCCGGCGACCGGCGCCGGACTCGGCCACCGCGCGGTGGTGCAGGAGTTCGTCCGGATCGTCCAGAGCGGCGACTGGGCCGCACACAACGGGTCCGAGGCGCTGCTGCGGACCGAGGTCATCGACGCCTGCTACGCCTCGGCGAAGGCGGGACGAGAGGTTGTTCTCCATGACTGATCCGATTCGCGTCACCGTCTGGGGCGAGAACGTCCACGAGGGCCGCGACGAGTCCGTGCGCAAGGTCTACCCGGACACCATGCACGAGACGATCGCGGCCGCCGTGCGCGCGAAGCTCGGCGACAACGTGGTGGTCCGGACGGCGTGGCTGCAGCAGCCCGAGCACGGCCTCACCGAGGAGGTGCTCGCCGAGACCGACGTACTCACCTGGTGGGGGCACGCCGCGCACGGTGACGTCGACGACGCGGTCGTCGAGCGGGTGCAGCGGCACGTGCTGTCCGGGATGGGCCTGATCGCGCTGCACTCGGCGCACTTCAGCAAGATCTTCATCCGGCTGATGGGCACCACCTGCTCACTGGACTGGCGGTCCGACAACGACCGCGAGCTGCTCTGGACCGTGGCCGCCGGCCACCCGATCGCGCAGGGCATCCCGCACCCGCTGGTGATCGAGCGCGAGGAGATGTACGGCGAGCTGTTCGACATCCCGCAGCCGGACGAGCTGGTGTTCGTCAGCTCGTTCTCCGGCGGCGAGGTGTTCCGCTCCGGCTGCTGCTACCGGCGTGGCCAGGGCCGGGTGTTCTACTTCCGCCCCGGCGACCAGGAGTACCCGACGTACCACCAGCCGGAGGTCCAGCAGATCATCGCGAACGCGGTGAGCTGGGCGGCTCCGACGAGCCCGCGGCAGCTTCCGGAGGTTCACCACCGGAAGCACCCGGGCTGGTTCGACAACGCCTGAGACCGGCACTCGAAGCGGCGCCTCTGAGCTTCAGAGGCGCCGTTGCCAGGTCAGGAGGCCTTCGTCCATGGTGGCGTGGCCGTCGGCGTCGGCAGCGACGTTCGGGTCGTGGGTGGCGATGACCACTGCGGCGCCGCGGCGGGCCTCGCGCCGTAGCAGGTCGAGGATCCGCTCACGGTTCGTGCCGTCGAGCTCGCTGGTCGACTCGTCGGCGAGGATGACGCGGCCCTGCTGGGCGAGCCCACGGGCCACGGCGACGCGTTGTTGCTCGCCGCCGGAGAGTTCCTCGACCAGATGATCGCCGCTGTCCTGGAGCCCGACGTCGGTCAGCGCCTGCTCGACCTGGCGGTCGACGTCCTCCAATTCGTTGCGCTTGGCAAGGAGTGGCAGGGAGAGGTTCTCCCGGGCGGTGAGCACCCGGGCCAGGCCGTTGCCCTGTGGGATGAGTACGACGCCGTGCGCCGCGGCCGCGGGCCGGTCGCTGATCGTGAGACCGTCCACCTCGACCATGCCGGACTTCGCCTGCACCGCGCCGGCGATGGCCCAGAGCAGTGAGCTCTTACCGGCTCCGGACGGCCCGCTGACCGCGAGGACGAACCCGGGAGGCACTCGCAGGGACACGTCGCGTACGGCGACCAAGTCGTCGTACGCGACGGTGAGGTTGGTGACCGTGATCACGACTGACCTTCTTGCTGGATCGGGCTCAGCCGAACGTCGCCGGCTTCGGTGGTGGTGACGCGGAGCAGGGTCCCGGGCGGCAACAGTTCGGCGACATGCGGCGGCAGCGGCAAGGACCCGTCGGTGGCGACGACCGCGAACTCCTCGCCGCTGCGACCTTCGGACGCGATCCGCCCGTCCCGGATGGTGATGGTGCGGGGGAGCACCGCGGCGACCTCGGGGTCGTGGGTGATCAGCAGCACCGTCATCCCGGTGCTCTCGTTGATGGTCGAGATCGCAGCAAGGACCTCGTCCCGGGCTTGGTGGTCCAGTTGGCTGGTCGGCTCGTCGGCCAGCAGCAGACCGGGGAGCGTGGCGATCCCCACCGCCACCGCGCAGAGCTGGATCTGCCCGGGCGTCAGCGACGCCAGCGGACTACGAGCCTGGGCGGTCAGACCGACCAGCTCGAGCACTTCCTCCGGCTTCGGCAGGGACGGATCGCGGGACGCGGCGCGCTGTGCGTACCGGACGTTGTCCACCGGCGACAGGTAGGGAACGAGGTTGCGCGCGGCGCCCTGCAACACGATGCCGACGTCACGCGCGCGCATCCGGTCGAGCTCGGCCTCGGTCATCGTGGCCAGGTTGTGCTCGCCGATCTGCAGGCGCCCGGCGCTCGGCGTCAGCAACCCGCCGCACAGCTGAAGCAGAGTCGACTTGCCGGCCCCGGACGGGCCGAGCAGACCGACAAGCTCACCGGGCCGCACAGTGATGCCGATCCCCGACAAGGCAGCCACGTCATGGCCCTGGCTGCGGTAGATGTGCACCAAGCCGCTGGTGCTGATCGCGAGTCCACTCATGACAGCTCCTCCCGGATCCGGCTGTAGCCCGCCCGCCGGTTCACGCTGGTGCCCAGCACCAGCGTGGTCCCGGTCAGCACCACGGTGCTGGCCAGCCAGATGATCACCGCTCCGGGCCAGTTGATCGCCAGGTCGAGGGGAACCGGCGACGGTTCCGAGGTCTCCGCGAAGAGCGGGAACATCGGTAGCGCGATGTGCGCGCCGACGATGCCGCAAGCCGATCCGAGCAGCGCTGCCAGCGCGACCGGTCCAGAGTGTTCCCAGCGCGCCGCCCCTCCGGTCGTGGTCGCCGGTACGCCGTTGATCCGCAGACTCGCGTAGTCCTGGGCCCGGGATCGCCAGGTGCTGACTCCCATCAGCAGCAGCACGATGATCGCGAGAGCCCAACTGGCGAGCCCGACCACCGGAGTCAGCTGGAGCGCGAGCGCGCTGGCGGAGCGCCCGTACCCCTCGATGCGGTCCGACCGCCGATCGATGAGCGTTGGCGTGATCCCGGTCGCGGTGAGGTCAGCGATGATCTTGTCGACGTTCGCGAGCCCGTCGGCGTTGAGCCAGAGCTCGAAATCCGTCGACGTGTCGTCGACGCTCCCGCCGAGTCGCCGTACCGTCTCCAGGTCGAGTACGGCGACGCGCTCGGTGTGCCGCGGCATCGGAGTCTGCAGGCCGTCGAGCTTGTGGACCGGGATCGAGAGCCCGTCGAGGCCGGGCACGGTCTGCACCTCGCTGACGGCAAAGTCCGAACTCACCAGCGCCGGGATGGGCGTGGGGATGGCGGCGTACTGGAGGTTCTGGTCGCCGCCGACACTGGCGACCTTGAGGATCAGCCCGTTCGGCTGGTTCCCGGCCTCGATGGTGCCCTGGTTGTCCGCTCCGGTCTGCGGGCCGCCCACCCAGTCCTGGGCCTTGCCCAGCGGAACCGATCGCTGGGTGTCGGTCGTTAGTTGGCTGATCGCGACGTCGCCTTTGACGCCGACGGAGTCACCGACCTCGCGGGCCACCCCGAGCCTGATCAGGTGGCAGGACGGCTGGCAGTCGATCGACGTACTCAGGCGGACCGGTTTGCCGGAGCGCAACCGCAGCGGTGGGAACTGGACCAGGTAGCGCGCGCCCCTGCGCTGATTGATGACGGTCGCCTGCAGGATGACGGACCTCGCCTGCTCCTCGGGCGGCGCAACCATGCCCTCACTGGCGGGCGGCACGTACGGCGTCATCGCACCGAGGCTCGCGGTCACCGTCAGCCGGCTACCGCTCAGCTCGATCGGCTTCGGTTCCGTGGGCGCCTCGAGGTTGCGGAAGCCGTCGGCGCCGGTGAGTTCGTTGCCGCGGAAGGCGATCCGCCGGTAGCTGTCCGGCTCGATCAGCACGGCGCGCAGGGCCTCGGTGGAGGGTGGCTGAGACAGAACGACCGGGGTAAGCCACCGCCGGTCCGGGTCAACCTTGTCGATCGCCGCGGTGAAGTCGCCGAGGTTGGTGGTGTCCATTGCCAGCACGGCCTCGGCGCCAGTCTCGTAGCCGGCCCGGGTCTGCCTGTTGCGGTCGGCGACCGAAGCGGCCTGACCGGCGAACGACACCAGGCCGGTCGCCACCGCGACCACGGCGACGAGACGGGTCACGGCCGGGCGTCGGGACACCTGCAGAGCGCCGAGCGCGAGACCGAGGCGCCCCTTGCGTAGCGCGTGACGGCTCAGCAGCCCGGCTGCCGGCAGCAGCAGGTGGGCGAAGGCCAGTCCGGCGGCCAGAGCGAGCAAGGTCGGGGTCAAGACTGGCAACGGACCTCGTCCACCGCTGGTCAGTCCGCTCACCAGTCCGGCCGATGCGAGGACGATGACGGTGAGATCGATCAGGCCGATCGTTCGGTGCCGTCGCCGGGGCGGGATCCGCCGGAGCAGGCTGGAGATCGGCTGGCGGACGACGGTACGGATCGACAGCGCGACCACTGCCAGCCCGGCCAGAGCCGCCAAGGCGGCCGCTGCCGGCACCGTCCACGGCAGCTCCAGCGGCGCGGCTCCGCCCAGCCAGGCGGCCCGGACCACGAGGAGCAGTACGAAGCCGGAGGCCACGCCGACCGCCGTACCGAGGAGAACGGGCACGCTCAGCTCGACGGCAAGCGTCCAGCCGATCCGCCCGGCGCCCGACCCGCGGAGGCGCGCCACAGCCAGCTCCGGGCGGCGTTGGTCGACCACCGCGGCCAGCGCCAGGCCCAGCACGACCACACCGAACAGGGCCACCTGCACCATCACCAGCGGGATGATCGTGCCGGCCTGCCGGCGCTCCGCCTGGATCCCGTCGATGACATCGATCAGCCCGGAGTTGTTCCTGGCGTCGAGATTGAGCTCGGAGTTCCGGGCTTCGAGCTGGTCGGTCACCTGCCGGATCCGCTCCAGATCGCCGACCCGGGCACTCCCCGGTTGCGGGCGGGTGTCCAGCGTCGAGTGGTAGCCCCATCTCCCCACGGAGAACGTCTCGCGCTCGGTGAGCAGGAAGTCGGCCTCGGCCGGCCTGCTCTCACTGGCCGGCCTCGAGTGGCCGGTCGGCCCGCGGCCGAACCAGTAGGTGCTCTCGTCGTCCGCCTGGTAGACCCCGACCACGCGCAGTCCGCCGTTGGCGTAGCTGCTGGTCTCGGCCTTGATCGTCGCCCCGACCTTCGCTCCGAAGTTCTTCGCATCCGCGGTCGACGTGACCACTTCACCGGGGCCGCGGGGGCACCGGCCTTCGGTCAGCACGAGCTGGGCGCAGTAGCCGTCCCGCCAGACCAGCCGGCCCCCGATCCTCGGCTTGTCCTTGCTCAGGCCCCAGGTCACGCCGACGGTCATCCCGTACGACGGCGGCGTGAACAACGGCTTCAGGTCAGCCGGGATGAGCTGAGTCAGGTCTTCTGGCGAGGTCGGCTCGGCCGGTCCGGAGACCGCCGTTGACGGAGTCGCGTCCAGCTGCCAGGCCGCCGCGTTCCACTGACGCGTCAACGTCTCGGTCGCGACCGTCCGCTCGACGGCCCGGGCGAACCAGGGCGCGAACGCGGCGCACGTGCCGATCAACAGGCTGACGCCCGCCAGGACCAGGGCCTGTGACCACCGGTACCGCAGAGCCTGCCGCAGGAACATCACTGGCCATCCCCCAGGCGCCAACGCCACCCCGGTCGGTGACCTGGGCCGAAGATACGGAACGAGGGGGGCAGCGTCACCTGAAATACAGCTTTCCGGGCCGGACGGATAGGGTCCACGCATGGTTGACGTTGCTGCGATCTTCAAGGCGTACGACGTACGAGGGGTCGTCCCGGACCAGCTGGACGAGTCGGTGGCCCGGGCGACCGGGGCGGCCTTCGTCGAGGTCCTCGACGTCCTCTCGGCTCCGGGGGCGGTCGTGATCGGCTACGACATGCGGCCCTCCAGCCCGGGACTGGCGGCCGCGTTCGCCGAGGGGGTGACCAGCACCGGCGCCGACGTGATCGACATCGGCCTGGCCTCCACCGACCAGCTGTACTTCGCCTCCGGACGGCTGCAGCTGCCCGGCGCGATGTTCACCGCGAGCCACAACCCGGCGCAGTACAACGGCATCAAGATGTGCCGCGCGGGCGCTGCTCCGGTCGGCGCGGACTCCGGTCTGCGCGACATCGCCGACCTGGTCGCCAAGGCGCTCACCGAGGGCCCGGCGACCGGCTCCGTGCCGGGCAAGGTGACCCGCAAGAACCTGCTCACCGCGTACGCCGACCACCTGCACGACCTGGTGGACCTGAGCGGCAGCCGTCCGCTCACGGTCGTGGTCGACGCCGGCAACGGCATGGGCGGCCACACCGTGCCGGCCGTGTTCGCGTCCGGCCCAATCACGATCGTGCCGATGTACTTCGAACTGGACGGCAACTTCCCGAACCACGAGGCGAACCCGCTCGACCCGAAGAACCTGGTCGACCTGCAGGCCAAGGTCCGCGAGCTCGGGGCCGACCTCGGCCTGGCGTTCGACGGCGACGCGGACCGCTGCTTCGTGGTGGACGAGAAGGGCGACCCGATCTCGCCGAGCGCGGTGACCGGCGCGGTCGCGGTCCGGGAGCTGGCCAAGCACCCCGGCTCGGCCGTCATCCACAACCTGATCACCTCCAAGGCGGTGCCGGAGCTGATCACCGAGCACGGCGGCACGCCGGTCCGGTCCCGGGTCGGGCACTCGTACATCAAGCAGAAGATGGCCGAGACCGACGCGGTGTTCGGCGGCGAGCACTCCGCCCACTACTACTTCCGGGACTTCTGGCGCGCTGACACCGGCATGCTGGCCGCGCTGCACGTGCTGGCCGCGCTCGGTGAGCAGGACAAGCCGGCCAGTGAGCTGTTCGCCGAGTTCGAGCGGTACGTCGGGTCCGGCGAGCTGAACAACAAGGTCGACGACGCGGCCGCGACGGTGGCGGCGATCGAAGACACCTACGGCGGCCGGGACGGCATTACCGTTGACCATCTGGACGGTCTGACCGTGTCGGCGGGACAGTGGTGGTTCAACGTCCGTGCGTCGAACACGGAACCGTTGCTGCGGCTGAACGTCGAGGCGGCGGACCGGCCCACGATGGAACGCGTCCGCGACGAGGTACTGGCGCTGATCACCGGCGCATCGGTGAAGGAGAACTGAATGGCAGTCAATCTGGACCCGGACCTGCTGAGCATCCTGGTCTGCCCCAAGTGCCGGTCGGAGTTCCGGGTGGACGACGAGGCGAACGAGCTGGTCTGCACGAACAGCTCCTGCGCGCTGGCCTACCCGGTCCGCGACGACATCCCGGTACTGCTGATCGATGAGGCGCGGGACACCAAAGAGGTCGCGGACAACTGATGAGCTTCTTCGACGACTCGCGACTCGAGGACCCGGCTGCGCTCGGGGCGGCGGACCACCTGCTCCGGCGGCTGGCGATGGCCGGCGCCCGGGTCCGGGCCGAGCTGGAAGCGGCCGAGGAGGCCCTGTCCAAGTTCGACTCCGACGGCTTCCGGCCGCGGGCAGTGCTCGCCGCAGGGCGGGACGCCCGGCTGGTGCGGGCCATCCTGGAGCCGGTCTGCCCAGTCCCGTTCGTCGCCTGGCCTGGTCCCGGTCTGCCGGGCTGGGCCGGTCCGCTGGACCTGGTGATCGTCCTGGGCGGGCTGGCCGAGGACTCCGACGCGGTGTCGGCCGCTTCAGAGGCGGAGCGTCGCGGCTGCGGTCTGATGGTGGCCTGCCCGCCGGACTCCCCGGTCGCACAGGCATCCGCGGGCTCGCGGCACGCGATCCGGCTGCCGTCGCAGTCCGATGACCAGTTGGCTGCGGCTGTCGCCGTACTGCAGGGGCTGCACCAGATGGAGCTCGGTCCTGAGGTGGACCACAAGGCGGTAGCGGCGTTGCTGGACGACGTGGCCATCGAGTGCTCGCCGAACAACGACGTCGCCTCCAACCCGGCCAAGGACCTGGCCTTGATGCTGGCGGACGCGCTGCCGCTGGTGTGGGGCGGTTCGGTGCTGGCTGCACGTGCCGCGCGGCGTGTCGTGGAGGCGCTGCGGCTGGCGAGTGGTCGGCCTGCCCTGGCGGCTGACGCCGGGCATCTGATGCCGGTGCTCAACCAGCCGCCGCGTGACCTGTTCGCCGACCCGTTCGACAAGCCGGAGGAGCTGCGGCCCGGACTGGTCATCCTGGATGACGGAGTCGAGGACGCCGTCGTCGCCGAGCAGCGGCGCAAGCTGGAGGCGAAGGCAGAGGCCCACGACGTCCGGGTGCACGTCGTGAGGCAGGCCGACGGCACAGACATCGCCCGGTATGCCGCTCTGACTCAGCACGGCCGCTACGCCGCGGCATACCTGGGCATCGGCCTCGGCCGCTACGGTACGGCGACCGACGACGAGCCCACCGAACCAGGAATCCCCTCGGAGGACCCAGCGTGGTAGTGCGGCTGCAGAACACCATCCGGGACTACGCCTGGGGTTCGCCGACCGCGATCCCCGAGCTGACCGGGGTGGAGCCGGACGGCCGCGCGCAGGCGGAGATGTGGATGGGCGCACACGAGTCCGCGCCGTCCGTGCTGCCGTCAGGTGACTCCTTGTACGACGTGGTGTCCGCCGGGCCGTCCGACGTACTCGGGCCGGAGACAGCCGAGCGGTTCGATGGCCGGTTCCCGTTCCTGGCCAAGCTGCTCGCGGCCGCGCAGCCGTTGTCGATCCAGGCGCACCCGTCGCGGGAACAGGCGATCGACGGGTACGCGCGGGACGAGGCCGACGGGATCCCGCGCGACGCCGCCGACCGCAACTACAAGGACGCCTGGCCGAAGCCGGAGATCCTGATCGCGCTCGGTCCGTTCGACGCGCTCGTCGGGTTCCGGCCGCTGGAGGCCACGGTCGCGCTGCTCGACGCCCTGGCGCCGGCCGGGTTCGAGGAGTGCACCGACCTGCTCCGCAACGGCAAGCTGCAGGACGTGTTCACCCAGATCATGAGCAGCGACCGGGACACCATCCGGCCGCTGGTCGCGGCTCTCGGCGAGGCCATCGCGCGGTACGCGGGTCAGGCTTTCGAGCTGGAGCGCGAGTCGCTGGCCAAGCTGTGCGCCGACTTCCCGGACGACCCCGGCGTACTGGCTGCGCTGCTGCTGAATCGCGTGCGCCTGGAGCGGTTCGAGGCCGTCTACCTGCCGGCTGGGAACGTGCACGCCTACTTGCACGGGCTCGGGTTCGAGGTGATGGCGAACTCCGACAACGTGTTGCGCGGCGGCCTGACCAGCAAGCACATCGACGTACCCGAACTGGTCTCGGTGGTCGACTTCGAGCCGCTGGCCAACCCGGTGCTGACGGCGTCCCCGCTGGGGGCGGGCATCTCGTCGTACGAGACCGGCTGTGAGTACTACGCCATCCACCGGATCGACCTGGACGGTGGTGAACAAACGGTCACCGGCGAGGGACCGCGGATCGTCTGCTGTGTGGCCGGAAGTGTCGAGGTCGATGCCGAGGGCACCGATGACGCTGTGATGTTGTCCGCGGGTCAGTCCGCGTTCGCTGCCGGACCCGAAGGACCCTGTAGCCTGCGTGGTTCCGGCACGGCGTTCGTCGTGTCCGCGCGCTGATCACCCGATTGTTGGAGGACCTGGAGAAATGGCTGGTGGCGGAACCAAGGCGGTCGTCGCGGCACTGCTGGCGAACACCGGGATCGCGATCACCAAGTTCGCCGCCTGGGGCCTGACCCAGTCGGCATCGATGCTCGCCGAGGCGATCCACTCGGTCGCCGACGCCGGCAACCAGGTGCTGCTGCTGGTCGGCGGCAAGCGGGCCCAGCGGGAGGCCGACGAGCTGCACCAGTTCGGCTTCGGCCGGGAGCGGTACGTCTACTCGTTCATCGTCGCGATCGTGCTGTTCAGCGTCGGTGGCCTGTTCGCGCTGTACGAGGGCTACCACAAGATCCACGATCCGCACGGGATCGACGACTGGAAGTGGGTCCCGGTCGCCGTCCTGGTGGCCGCGATCATCATGGAGACGTTCTCGTTCCGGACCGCGATCGTCGAGGCGAACAAGGTCCGCGGGCCGGTCGGCTGGACCAAGTTCATCCGCAACGCCCGCTCACCCGAGCTGCCGGTCATCCTGCTGGAGGACTTCGCCGCGCTCACCGGTCTGGTGCTGGCGCTGATCGGCGTCGTCCTGACACTTGCCACCGGCAACGGTGTGTACGACGGCCTGGGCTCGATGGCGATCGGCGCGCTGCTGGTCTGCGTCGCGGTCTTCCTGGCGATCGAGATGAAGTCGCTGCTGCTCGGCGAGTCCGCGACCCGGGAGTCGCAGCAGAAGATCGTCGCCGCGATCGAGAACACCGCGGGCGTGCAGCGGCTGATCCACATCAAGACCCTGCACCTGGGCCCGGAGGAGGTCCTGGTCGCCGCCAAGGTCGCGGTCGAGCCGACCACCGACGCGTCCGTGGTGGCCGAGACCATCAACGCCGCCGAACGCGCCATCCGCGAAGCCGAGCCGATGTCGATCCACGTCTACCTCGAGCCCGACATCTACATCGAGGGCTACCAGCGCGCCGAGCGCCCGCCGGTCCCGGAGGCTCCGTCGCACTGACCTGATCAGCGCGGCTCCGGTGGCAGTACGCCGGAGCGGCCGAGCCAGCGCAGCGCCCGCTCGCGGTCGATCTCGGAGCGGGTCGGTGGGGCGGTGAGGCGGCCGGTGCGGTAGCCGAGGTTGCGGATGTCCGCTGCGACCGACGGCTCGGCCAGGGCCCTGAGTGCGAACGCGAGCGCCGCCGGCGTCACGTCGTACCGGCGTTCGAGGTCCAGTGCGAGTTGTACGGCGGCCAGGTCGCGGTCGTCGTACTGGCGCTGGGCCGTGTGCGCGGAGCGGGATCGGGGGAGCAGACCGCGGGCCTCCCGGTACCGCAGCATTCGCGGGGTGGTGCCCAGTCGGCGGGCCGCCTCGGTGATGCGCATGGGTCAATCCTGACATTTCAGTGTCAGAAACGCTCCCCCACCGATCAAACCCCGGGGCTCGGCCCTCTAGGCTCTGGCAGGCAGGAAGCAATTCACAGTCTTCAGGGGAGCGGGAACCGGTATGACCTTCGACTACAAGGTGGCGGACCTCGGGCTGGCCGAGTTCGGCCGCAAGGAGATCCGGCTGGCCGAGCACGAGATGCCCGGCCTGATGGCGATGCGCAAGCAGTACGGCGACAGCAAGCCGCTGGCCGGGGCACGGATCGCCGGCTCGCTGCACATGACCGTGCAGACCGCGGTGCTGATCGAGACCCTGGTCGCGCTCGGCGCCGAGGTGCGCTGGGCGAGTTGCAACATCTTCTCCACCCAGGACCACGCGGCCGCCGCGGTCGTCGTCGGCCCGCAGGGCACCGTGGAGGACCCGGCCGGTGTCCCGGTGTTCGCCTGGAAGGGCGAGACGCTGGAGGAGTACTGGGCCTGCACCGAGCAGATCCTCACCTGGCCGGGTGGCGAGGGCCCGAACATGATCCTGGACGACGGCGGCGACGCCACCATGCTCGTCCACAAGGGCACCGAGTTCGAGAAGGCGGGCGCCGTACCGGACCCGTCCACCGCGGAGTCCGAGGAGTACGGCGTCGTCCTGTCGCTGCTGACCCGGTCGCTGGGTGAGTCCTCGTCGAAGTGGACCGCGATCGGCCAGGGCATCAAGGGTGTCACCGAGGAGACCACCACCGGCGTGCACCGGCTCTACGAGATGCACAAGGCCGGGTCGCTGCTGTTCCCGGCGATCAACGTGAACGACTCGGTGACGAAGTCGAAGTTCGACAACAAGTACGGCTGCCGGCACTCGCTGATCGACGGCATCAACCGGGCCACCGACGTACTGATCGGCGGCAAGGTCGCGGTGGTCTGCGGGTACGGCGACGTCGGCAAGGGCTGCGCGGAGTCGCTGCGTGGTCAGGGCGCCCGGGTGATCGTCACCGAGGTCGACCCGATCTGCGCGCTGCAGGCGGCGATGGACGGCTACCAGGTCGCCACCGTCGACGACGTGGTCGGGATCGCCGACATCTTCGTCACCGCGACCGGCTCCCGCGACGTGATCACCGCCGACCACATGGCCGCGATGAAGCACCAGGCGATCGTCGGCAACATCGGTCACTTCGACAACGAGATCGACATGGCCGGCCTGTACAAGCTGGACGGCGTCGAGCGGGTCACGATCAAGCCGCAGGTGGACGAGTTCCGGTTCCCGGACGGCCACACCGTGATCATCCTGTCCGAGGGCCGCCTGCTGAACCTGGGCAACGCGACCGGCCACCCGTCGTTCGTGATGTCGAACTCCTTCACCAACCAGGTCCTCGCCCAGATCGAGCTGTTCGTGAAGACGGCCGACTACCCGACCGAGGTCTACGTCCTCCCCAAGCACCTCGACGAGATGGTCGCCCGCCTCCACCTCGACGCCCTCGGCGTCAAGCTCACCGAGCTCACCAAGGAACAGGCCAACTACCTCGGCGTCCCCGTCGAAGGCCCCTACAAGTCAGACCACTACCGCTACTGAGCACTTCCAGCACGCAAGCGAGGCGCCCCACCAGACCGGTGGGGCGCCCTCGCATTTAGAACCACTGGCCGGACTCGTTGCTGCCTGGGGCTGCCCAGCCTTGCGGGTTGACTGCAGCAGGGCGGTACGGCGCAGCCGGGGCCGGCGCCGGGAATGGGCCGGGTACAGGAGGTGGCGGCAGAGCGCCGTACGGGCTGGGTGTAGCAGCAAACGGTCCAGCGGGTACGGCGTAGGGGCCAAAGGGGCCGGTGTTGACGGCTGCGCGAGGTACGGCGAGCCGGTTGAGCTCTCGCCGTCGGCGCTCGGCCAGTACGGCGGATAGGAAAGCCGGCGCCACCATGGGCACCGGCGGCACCGGTGCCGTCACCTGACTGACCCGGTACGCCAGCGCGTCGCCGATCGAGTCCCGGGCACCCGGCAGCAGCTCGGTGTACCGCGCCAGGTACTCCCGCGAAGCGTTCGCCAACTCGTCGGACAGCCGCGACAGCTCCAGCGACTGCGCCCACTGCACCAGATGCCCCGGCACGAACAGCGGCGGCGACGCCATCGGCTGGTGCCGTTCGCGGATCACCACGGTGCCGGCGACCATGTCGCCGATCCGCTTGCCCTGCTTGTTCATCAGGCTCGCCACGATGCCGGGGCAGGCCGCGAACCAGGGCGCGAAGTCGACGAAGAACCACATCAGCGTCCGCACCAGCGCGTGCCGGAACCGGATCGAGCTGCCGTCGTCGCGCACCACCTTGAGCCCGAGCACCATCTTGCCGAGCGTCCGGCCCCGGGTCAGCGTCTCCATCACCACCCGGTAGCCGACCACGACCACCAGGACGACGAGGAAGATCAGCGCCACCGCCAGCGCCTCACTGGCCTCCCCGCCGATCAGGAACCCGGTCAGCAGCGAGATCAGCACCCCGAGTACGACGCCCTGCAGGATCACGTCGATCGCACACGCCAGCGCCCGGGTCGGCATCCGCGCGATCCGCACCTGGAGGACGACCGCCTCGCCCGTGACCAGCTGAGACACTCCGTCGTCGCCCCCCTCCTGCCGAGACACCAGTTCCGGCTAGTCTGCCAGCGCGGAGAGCCAGAACCGGGAGGAGGGCCACTGTGGACGTCGAGGCGTTCGTGTCCGTGCACCAGCCGCAGTGGGACCGGCTGGCGTACCTGACCCGTCGTCAGCGCCGCCTGACCGGTGCAGAGGCCGAGGAGCTCGTCACGCTCTACCAGCGCGTCGGCACGCACCTGGCAGCCCTGAGAGCCGCTGGTGCGGACCCGGTGTCGATCGGACGGCTCTCCGGCCTGATCGCCGACGCCCGCGGCGCCGTCACCGGGGCGCAGGCTCCTGTCTGGCGTGACATCTCCAAGTACTTCCTCGTGAGCTTCCCGGCCGCGCTCTACGCGTCCAGACGCTGGTGGCTCACCATCGGCCTGCTCTTCTACCTGGTCGCTGCCTGGGCCGCCTGGCGGATCATCGCGCACCCGGAGGTGGTGGACTCGTTCGCCACCTCGGCACAGGTCCAGGAACTCGTCGACAAGGAGTTCGCCGCCTACTACTCGGAGAACCCGGCGCAGGACTTCGCCTTCCAGGTCTGGATCAACAACGCCACCATCAGTGCCGCCGTGCTGGCGCTCGGCATCCTGCTGATCCCGTCGATCTTCATCCTCTGGGACAACGCGCTGAACCTGGGCGTCAACGCCGGCCTGATGATCGGCCACGACCGCGCGAACGTGTTCTTCGGCCTGATCACTCCGCACGGGCTGCTCGAGTTGACCGCCGTCTTCGTCGCGGCCGCGGCCGGCCTGCGACTCGGCTGGTCCTGGATCGTCCCGGGCCCGCGGACCCGCATGCAAGCGCTTGCTCAAACCGGCCGCGCCACCGTCGGGATGGCGATCGGCCTCGCCGCGATCCTCCTGGTCACCGGCATCATCGAGGCTTTCGTCACCCCGTCCGTCCTGCCGACCGCGGTCCGGGTCGGCATCGGCGTACTGGTCGAGATCGGCTTCGTGCTCTACGTCTGGATCCTCGGCCGCCGGGCCTTCCGAGCCGGCGAGTACGGCGACGTCGACGAGGCCGACCGCGAGGCCACGGCGCCGGTTTCTGCATAGGCCTGGGCACTGGGGTTGGGTGAGTACCACTCAGCAAGTCCGCCAGAGCCGTTCGTACGAGGTCGCGATCACCGTCGGCCTGATCGCGTACGGCGTTGTCCACCTGCTGATCGCCTGGGTCGCCCTGCAACTCGCCCTGGGCAAGTCGAACCAGGAAGCCTCGCAACAAGGCGCGCTGGAGGAGTTGGCCGGCAAACCGCTCGGCGGCGTACTGCTCTGGACCATCGCGATCGGCATGTTCGCGCTGGTGGTCTGGCAAGGTCTGCAACTTCGCTACGGACAGTTGAAGACGTCGAAGAAGGTGTCCTCGGCCGGGCGAACCGTCGTCTACCTCGCCCTCGGTTTCCTGGCGATCAAGGTCGCGATCGGATCCGGCGGTTCGAGCAGTGGTCAGCAGAAGACGGTCAGCGCCCGGCTGATGGAGTACGGCGCCGGCCGCGCCCTCATCGTCGGGGTCGGGCTGCTGATCATCGGGATCGGCGGCTACCACGTGTACAAGGCGATCACCGCGAAGTTCACCGAAGACCTGGTCGGCGGCGTCTCCGAGGTGACCGTCCTGCTCGGCCGGATCGGGTACGCCGCCAAGGGCGCCGCGTACCTCGTGGTCGGTCTCCTCTTCGGCTGGGCCGCAATCGACTACGACCCGGAGAAGGCGGGCGGCCTGGACGCCGCCCTGCGCACCATCAAGAACCAGCCCTTCGGGTCGGTGCTGCTGACCGTGCTGGCGATCGGTATCGCCGCCTTCGGGGTGTACGCGTTCGCGTGGTCCCGCAACGCCCGCCGCTGATCAGCCGACCGGCATGTCCCGCCGCCGCAGCCCGACCAGGCCGACCGCGCCCAGTACGACGGCGATCGCGACCAACGTGATCACCGGAGCAGCCGACACCGAACCACCGGGCAACTGGGGCAGATGACTGAACGGCGAGATGTCCTTGATCCACTTGGACAACTCGGTCCCGGTCGTCGTCATCACGATCACCAGACAGATCGATGGTGGCACCCACGCAACCGCAGACCACCGCGGGAGCAGGCCGAACAAAGCGATCGCAATCGCGGCCAACACCCACACGGCCGGCAGTTGCACGAGCGCAGCACCGATCAGTCGTGGCACCTGCCCGCCGACGTCACCGACCGCTGCGCCGTACGCCAGCCCGGCGCCTAGCCCTGCCACCAGCAACGTCACCGCCGGTCCGAGCAGGCCGAAGAGCAGGTGGCTCGTGGCCCACTGCAGCCGTCCGGTCCTGGTCACGAGCACAGGCTCCGCGCGCCCGCTCATCTCCTCGGTGCGCAACCGCAGCGTCGCCTGGACGGCGTACGCCGAGGCGATCAGCCCGACGATCACCATCACGCCGGCGAAGTACGAGTCGATCAACCCGGCGGCACCGCCGAGCCGTGCGAACACCTCCTGCACACCCGAGTCGTCCCGCATCAGGTCGCCGACCCCTTCGGCCACCCCGCCGAACAGCACCCCGAGTACGGCGAAGCCAGACGTCCACGCGATCAGCAACCCGCGATGCAACCGCCAGGCCAACGCCCATGGCGAGCTCAGGCTCGGCCCGCCCTCGGCCGGCCCAAGCCGGTCTGCCAGCAGTCCGGCGCCCACGTCTCGCCGGGACTGCAGTTGTACGGCGACGGCCACGAGTACGCCGGTCACCGCGAGCACCACGACCACGAGCCACCAGCGGTTGTCGCCGTACGGGCGGATGCGTTGCACCCAGCCGATCGGGGACAGGTACGACAGCCATGCCAGTGGACCGTCCGAGTGCGCGCTCGTGTCACCAGCCGCGCGCAGGACGTACGCCGCACCGAGCACACTGAGCGCGATGCCGCGCGCCGTACTCGCGCTTGCGGTCAGTTGTGCGGCGATGGCTCCAACCCCTCCGAAGAGCCAACCGGCACAGGCGAACTCGAGGCCCAGCGCGAACGATCCGGCGAGCGGGAGGTCTTGGCTGTTCATGCCTAGGGCAAGCAGTACGGCGAGCAGCAGGTTCGCCAGGAAGGTGGTCACCAACGCGGCCGCCAGCCCGGCGTGCCGGCCGACGACGCTCGAACCGAGCAGCTCGGCGCGGCCGGTTTCCTCCTCGACGCGGGTGTGGCGGATCACCGTCAGCAGGCTGATCAGGCCGACCATCACCGGGACGAACCCGAGTCGCCAGGTCAGGAACTCGCCCAGGCTGGTCCCGTGCAGTTCGCCGTACAGGGTGACGAAGCCGGCGTTGCTCGCGTACTGGCTCCGGGACGCCGCGGTCGGGAACAGCTCGTCGAAGGATCCGACGTAGCTGATCGGGATGCCGATCAGCAGCAGGATCCAGATCGGCAGCACGATCCGGTCGCGGCGCAGGATCAGCCGGATCAGGCCGCCGGTGCCGGCCAGCGTCTTCATCGTGATCCCTCCGGCTCGTACAGTCGCAGGAACAGCTCCTCCAGCGTCGGCGGCTGGCTCACCAGGCTCTGTACGCCGATCTCGGTCAGCCGCTTCAGCACCGGGTTGATCTCATCGGTGTCGACGTCGAACCGGACCTGGCCGTCCTCGACTCGTACGTCGTGGACGCCGGCCAGCTGCGCCAGGCCGTCCATCGGGCCGACCAGCTCGGCCTTGATCGACGTACGCGTCAGGTGCCGCAGCTCGGACAGCGTGCCGCTCTCGACCGCGCGGCCGGCGCGGATGATCGTGACCCGGTCGCAGAGCGCCTCGACCTCGGACAGGATGTGGCTGGACAGCAGCACCGTCCGGCCGTCGCGGTCGCTGACCTCATGGACGACCTCGCGGAACACCTCCTCCATCAACGGGTCGAGCCCGGAGGTCGGCTCGTCGAGCAGCAGCAGCTCGACGTCGGAGGCGAGCGCGGCGACCAGCGCGACCTTCTGACGATTGCCCTTGGAGTACGTCCGGGCCTTCTTGCGCGGATCCAGGTCGAAGCGCTCGAGCAGCTCGGCCTTGCGTTTCTGGTCGACGCCGCCGCGCATCCGGCCCAGCAGGTCGATCGCCTCGCCGCCGGACAGGGTCGGCCACAGCGTCACGTCGCCGGGCACGTACGCCAGCCGCCGGTGCAGCTCGGTCGCGTCCGACCACGGATCACCGTCCAGGAGCCGCGCACTGCCCGAGGATGCGCGGGTCAGGCCGAGCAGGATCCGGATCGTGGTCGTCTTCCCGGCGCCGTTCGGGCCGAGGAAGCCGTGCACCTCACCGGTGCGGACCGTGAGGTCCAGGCCGTCCAGGGCGCGGGTGCGCCCGAAGGTCTTGACCAGCCCGTCGGTGCTGATCGCAGCGGTCATTGCTGTCAGTGCTCCTCTGAGTATTTCCGTAGTCGGTCGACCTGCTCCGGCGTCATCACCGGGATCGTGAAGATGTCGAGCATGGCCTTGGTGAGCCGGGCGTAGCCGGAGGGACCGGCGATGTCCTCGCCGATCGCCGTCGAGACCTGGTCGCGGAGCACGAAGACGCCCATCTTCATCGCCGCCAGCACGGCGGCGTACGCCCGCCGGTCGCTGGGGTCGGTGGGTAGGGTCTTGGTGAACTCCTCGCCGGCGTCGACCATCTCCAGGAACAGCGCGGTCGCGGTCTCGGAGCCGTCCATCATCGAGCGCACCAGGTACGTCTGCAGCGGCATCGTGATCGGGTGCATCGCGGCCACGTCGGTGTGCTCCGCGCCACCCTGGAACACGAGCTCCTCGCCGATCTGCAGCATCCGCTCCTTGGCGTACCGGTCACAGGCCTCGCGCAAGGCCTGCTTGGAGCCGAAATGGTGCCGGACCAGCCCGGACGACACCCCCGCCTCGGCCGCGATGTCGCGGATCGAGGCGCCCTCGATCCCGCGCTCGGTGAACAACTTCATCGCCGCATCCCGAATCCGGGCCCGCGCAGTCAGATCATCCGCCGGTCGGTCCATCACGTCACCACTCCTCACTGGCTACACACAAAAGCAAACTACTACACAATCGTGTAGTCAAGACCTTGCGCGCGTCCACCGGCCAACCACTGCACGATCGTGTAGTCAAACGGAAAATGATGACCACGCTCGGAAACAAACCAGTGACAAAACTCCGTAACTCGTTGACAGGAGAGCGCTTGCTGGTGTGGTTTCTTCCCCAAACGGATTAGGGCGGAAGGTGCGTGGGGCGGATGAGGAAGGTCCTGGCGGCTGCGGCTGCCATTGCTCTGCTGGTGTTACCCGGTACGGCGGCGCAGGCGGCCGAACCGTCGGAGAAGGTGATCCGGGTCGGCGTCACCCAGGCGGTCGACTCGATGAACCCGTTCCTGGCCGTGCGGCTGGTGTCGGGGTCGCTGCAGCGCTGGATGTACGGGTTCCTGACCGTGCCGGACTCCAAGACCCTGCAGCCGAGTCCGGACCTGGCCGAGTCCTGGACGACGTCCCCGGACGGGCTGACCTGGACCTTCAAGATCCGCGAGACGAAGTGGTCGGACGGGCAGCCGGTGACCGCGGCGGACGCGGCCTGGACGTTCAACAAGATGATGACCGACGACGGCGCCAAGACCGGCAACGGCCCGGCGGTGGAGAACTTCGCCAGCGTCAGCGCCAGCGGCCAGGAGCTGACCATCAAGCTGAAGGCGCCGCAGGCTTCGATGCTCGACAACCCGGTCCCGATCATGCCCAAGCACGTCTGGGAGAAGGTGCCGGACATCTCGAAGTACGAGGCCGACGTCTATCCGGCCGTGGGCAGCGGTCCGTACATCGCGGTCGAGCACAAGAAGGACCAGTACGTGAAGCTCGAGGCGAACCCGAACTACTGGCGGGGCGCCCCGAAGATCGACCAGCTGCAGATGATCTTCTACGACAACCCGGCCGCCGCGATCGTCGGCCTGAAGAAGGGTGACATCGACCTGATCGGCCGGCTCGCGCCGCCGGACTTCGATTCGCTCAAGGGTGACGAGAACATCGTCCAGTGGAACACGGCCGGCCGGCGGGCGACGTACCTGCAGATCAACCATGGCGCGACCACCAGCGACAACAAGCCGATCGGCGACGGTCACCCGGCGCTGAAGGACCCGAAGGTCCGGGAGGCGCTGCACTACGCGATCGACAAGCAGAAGCTGGTCGACGAGGTGCAGAACGGCCTCGCGGTGCCGGCCGACGGCTCGATCGTGCCGCCGATGTACAAGGACTTCTTCTGGCAGGCCGAGGGCGACCAGAAGGTGACGTACGACGTTGCCAAGGCCAACAAGATCCTGGACGACGCCGGGTACAAGAAGGGCGCCGACGGCGTCCGGACGATGCCGGACGGGTCGAAGAAGCTGGCGTTCCGGTTCAGCATCCACACCGACACCCCGATCGAGGACAAGCTGTCGGAGTACCTGACCGGCTGGTTCAAGGAGGTCGGCATCACGCTGACCACCAAGCGGCTCGACTCCAGCAAGTTCACCGAGGAGACCGGGACGACCGCGCTGTTCGACATCGCGATCAGCGGCTGGTCGGTGAACCCGGACCCGGAGGAGGTGCTGGCGACGCACCTGTGCAGCCGGCGGCCGACCGCGTCCGGTGAGGGCGGCGGCACCGAGTCGTTCTACTGCGACCCGCAGTACGAGGACCTCTACAAGCAGCAGCAGAAGGAGCTCGACCGGCCGAAGCGCGCCGACCTCATCAAGAAGATGGAGGAGCGTCTGTACACCGACGCGCCGGTGATCGCGCTGTACTACCCGAACAACCTCGAGGGCTACCGCAAGGACCGGATCGCCAAGGTGACGCCGATCCCTGAGGACAAGGGCCTGCTGTACGGCGGCAGCGGCTACTGGCCGTTCTACACGCTGGAAGCGGTCACGACCGACGCCGCGTCGACGAACGAGGGTGGTTCGAATGCCGGCGTGATCGGTGGCGTCGCGGGCGGCGCCGCGGCACTCGCGATCGGTGGCTTCTTCGTGATGCGGCGCCGCCAAGGCGCCGCAGACGAGCGCGAATGACCGTCGGTCAACCGGCTGTCGAGGTTCTGGATGAGGCCCCGGCCCGCCATGGTCTGCTGCGGTACGCGGCGACCAAGGCGGGCGGGGCGCTGTTCAGCATCGCGATGGTGATCGTCGCGACGTTCTTCCTGTTCCGGCTGCTGCCGGGTGACCCGGTCCGGGCGCTCGCGCAGGGCCGGAACATGACGCCGGAGCAGCTCGACCTCGAACGCGCCCGGCTCGGGCTGGACAAGTCGTTGCCGGAGCAGTTCCTGCAGTTCGTCAAGCAGACGCTGCAGTTCGACCTCGGCATCTCCTACGAGTACAAGCGGCCGGTGCTGGACCTGATCGGGGAACGGATCGGGTCGACGCTGCTGCTCACCGGGACCGCGCTGGTGATGGCGGTCAGCCTCGGCATCTGGCAGGGCGCGCGGGCGGGGTGGAAGCCGGGCAGCCGGTTCGACAAGTTCTCGACCGCGATCTCGCTGGTGCTGTGGTCGGTGCCGACGTTCTGGCTCGGGTTGCTGCTGCTGATGGTGTTCGCGGCCGGGGTCGGTCCGATTCCCGGGGTGTTCCCGACCCGCGGGAGCTCGAGCGTGGACGCGCCGGAGGGGTTCGCGTACGTGCTCGACGTCGCGCAGCACATGGTGTTGCCCTGTCTGACCATGGTCGCTGTCGTCTACGCGCAGTACCTGCTGGTGATGCGCTCGTCGGTGCTCGACGAGGTCGGGCAGGACTACATCACCACGGCGCGTGCGAAGGGGCTGCGGGACGACGACATCCGGCGGAAGCACGCCGTACCGAACGCGTTGCTGCCGACCGTGACGCTGGTGTTCATGCGGATCGGGTTCGTGGTCGGCGGTGCGGTGACGGTCGAGGCGATCTTCAGCTGGCCGGGGCTCGGGCAGTTGTTCTACGAGGCGATCCGGGTGCCGGACTTCACCTTGATGCAGGGCACGTTCCTGCTGATCACGGTGTCGGTGATCGTGATGAACACGCTCGCCGACGTGGTCTACCACGTCCTCGATCCGCGAGTGAGGTCGGCATGAGTAGCGTTGCGTGGATGCGCCGGCAGCGGGCGTTCAAGCGGTTCTGGGTCGACTTCCGGACCTATCGGGCCGGTGTGGCCGGGCTCGCCATCCTGGTGCTGGCGGTGGTCCTGGCCCTGATCGCGCCGCTGTTCATCGACTCCGGCGTGACGAACGTGGTCAGCGGGACCGGCGAGAAGATGGCGCCGCCGAGTCTCGACTACCCGCTCGGCACCGACGAGTCGGGGCGGTCGGTGCTGCTGATGATCTGGTGGGGTTCGCGGACCTCGCTGCTGATCGGCTTCCTCGCCGCCCTGCTGAGCATGGTGATCGGGACCGTCCTGGGCATCGCGGCCGGGCACTTCCGCGGCTGGCTGGGTGCGATCATCCTGCGGATCACCGACTGGTTCCTGGTGCTGCCGTCGCTGGTCACCGCGCTGGTGCTGGCCGCGATTCTCGGCGGCAGTACGGCGACCATCATCGTCGCGATCGGGGTGACGTCCTGGCCGTCCACGGCGCGGCTGATCCGGGCCCAGACCCTCGCGGTCGAGGCGCGCCCGTACATCGAACGCTCGCTCGCCCTCGGCGCCGGCCACTGGCACATCACCACCCGGCACGTGCTGCCGAACGTCGCACCGTTGCTGTTGGCAAGTACGACGCTCGAGGTGGCCAGCGCGATCGTCACCGAGTCGACGCTCGCGTTCCTCGGGGTGAGTGCGAACAAGACCTCGTGGGGCACGATGCTGCGCGGCTCGTACGACTGGGGCGCGGCGACTGCCGGTGCGTGGTGGTACATCCTCGTCCCGGGCCTGTGCATCGTGATCGTGGTGATGGCGTTCACGCTCTGCGGGCGGGCGCTGGAGAGTGTGCTCAATCCCCGGCTGCGGACGAGGGCGGCGTGATGACTCTGCTCGAACTGGACGACCTGTCCGTGACCTATCGGATCGCATCCGGCGAGGTTCCCGCCGTACGTGGTGTGTCGCTGTCGTTGGCGGCGGGCGAAGCCGTCGGGCTGGCGGGGGAGTCGGGATCCGGGAAGTCGTCGGTGGCGATGGCGTTGCTGCGGTTGCTGCCTCGATCGGCGCGTCTCGACGGGCGGGTGCTGCTCGACGGCGAGGACGTCCTGGCGATGAAGTGGGGCCGGTTGCGGGCCGTCCGGTGGTCCGGGGCGTCGATCGTGTTCCAGGGGGCGCAGCATGGGCTGAACCCGGTGCAGCGGATCGGGGACCAGATCGCCGAGCCGTTGCTGGTACATCGGTTGGCATCGCCGTCGGAGGCTTCGGCCCGAGTGCGGGAGTTGCTGGAGCAGGTCGGGCTCCCGGCGTGGCGGGCGCGGAGTTATCCGCACGAGCTCAGTGGTGGCCAACGGCAACGAGTGATGATCGCGATGGCGCTGGCGTGCTCGCCGCGGCTGATCATCGCCGACGAGCCGACGACCGCGCTCGACCTGATGGTCCAGGCGCAGGTGCTGACGCTCATCCGGCAGCTGATCGCCGAGCACGACATCTCGCTGCTCATGATCTCGCACGACCTGTCGGTGCTCGCTGACGTGTGCGACCGGCTCGCCGTGATGTACGCCGGACGACTGGTCGAGGCGGGCCCGTCGTCCGGTGACTTCCAGCATCCGTACAGCCAGGCGCTCGCGGCCGCATTCCCGACCGTCGGCGATCCGGCGTCGCGGCTGGCTCCGCGGGGGCTGGCCGGCGATCCGCCGGATCCACAGCAGTTGCCGGACGGGTGCGCGTTCCATCCGCGCTGCCCGAAGGCGCTCGAGACTTGTTCGACCGTTGCCGTCGACCTGCGTCCGGCGGGCTCCGGGCGGACGGCGGCCTGCGTTCTGGTGGGGGAGGGAACTTGCTAGAGGCAACTGATGTCAAGGTCGAGTTCAGCGGTCGCGGCGGCCGGCGGGCGCGGGCCGTGGACGGGGTCAACCTGTCCGTCGGCGCCGGTGAGATCGTCGCGCTGGTCGGCGAGTCCGGCTGCGGCAAGACCACGCTCGCCCGGACCTTGCTGGGCCTCGAACGCCCGACCTCCGGCCAGATCTCGTACGACGGGAAGCCGCTGAGCTACACGGGTCGCAGCCTGCGCGCGTTCCGCCGGCAGGTACAGCTGGTGCTGCAGGACCCAATGGGTTCGCTCAACCCGCGGCAGACGGTCTACGAGGCGGTCGCCGAGGGGCCGCGGATCCACGGGCTGCCCGACGAGGAGGCGGTGGTCGCCTCGGCGTTGTCGCGTGCCGGTCTGCGACCGCCGGAGCGGTTCTTCCTGCGGTATCCACATGAGTTGTCGGGCGGTCAACGGCAGCGCGTGGTGATCGCGGGGGCGCTGGCTTTGAGTCCGAAGTTCCTGATCGCGGACGAGCCGGTCGCGTCGCTGGATGCGTCGGTGCGCGGTGAGATTCTCGCGCTGCTGCTGCGGTTGCGCCACGAGCTCGGCCTCGGGGCGCTGGTCGTCACCCACGACCTCGGCCTGGCCTGGAACATCGCCGACCGGGTCGCGGTCATGTACCTCGGCCGCATCGTCGAGTCGGGCCCGGCGGAGGACGTGCTCACGAACCCGCAACACCCGTACACAAAGGCGTTGCTGTCAGTCCTGCCGGAGTCCCCGGAGCGCATCGTCCTCACCGGCGAGCCCCCGGACCCAACCCGAATCCCCACCGGCTGCCGCTTCCACCCCCGCTGCCAACTAGTCGCCACCGGGAAGGGCATCGACGCCTGCCGGACCGGCAGCCTTCCGGTGCTCCCAGCAACCAACGGCACCGAAGTCGCCTGCCACCTGACCCCAGTCCCCACCGCCCCCTGACCCCCGGCCGGCGCCCCCACCGTCGCCCCGCCGGACCCCCTCCCCCCGAGCGGTCCCCGCCGTACAGCATTTGCCTGGTTGGCCCACGAGGTGAGGGGTTTGCCACCCTGGTTGCGGGTGGCAAACCCCTCATTTGGCTGGTCTGCCAGCCAAATTGGGTCAGACCTCGTTGTCGTCGTCTTCTGGGTCTTCGTCGGCGTCGGCGATCGCCCACTTCAGCTGGAACTCGACCTCTTCCTCGCTGTCGCCGCGCTCGTGCTCGACGCTGATCCGCGCGTTCTTCGGCACCGTGAACCGCTCACCGGCGATCTGGATCCGGAACGGCTTGCCCGCTTCCAGGGCGTCGGCCAGCCGGCGCAGCTTGGCCGCGAAGTCGGCGACCGAGTAGTCCTTCTCGACATCTCTCTCACTCATGCGGCCCATCCAACCAGCCGAGAGGTTCTTCCAGCCATTGACAATAGTTGTACGTCTCGTTAACTATTGCGGCATGGTGGAAGATCAGGTCGACCGGTTCTTCGAGGTGCTGGCCGACCCGACCCGGCGGCAGGTGGTCCGGCTGCTCGGCGAGGGTCCGCAACGCGCCGGCCAGCTCGCGGCCGCGACCGGTTCGTCGTCACCCGCGATGAGCCGGCACCTGCGGATCCTGCTGTCCGCCGGGCTGGTCGCCGACGAACGCGGGCCCGACGACGCGCGGGTGCGGATCTTCCGACTCAATCCCGAGCCTGTGGTCGCCGTACAGGCTTGGCTGGACCAGGTCCAGGCGCACTGGCGAGACCAGCTGGGTTCGTTCAAACAACACGTCGAGCAGAAGGAGTCCTGATGACCAAGCCATCGGCATCCGCGTCCGTCGAGGTCGCCACCGACCCGCACTCCGCGTTCCGGATCTTCACCGAGGAGATCGACCTGTGGTGGGTCCGCGGCCCGATCAACTTCTGGGACTCCGCCCGCGCCACCGCGATGCAGATCGAGCCAGGTGTCGGTGGGCGCATCCTCGAGGTCTACGCACTCCCGGACGACGTACTCGAGCTGGGCACGATCACTGACTGGCAGCCGGGGTCGCTGCTGGCGTACCGCAGTTCGGTCGACGACACCGAGACCCGGATCAGCTTCGACCAACTCGACGGCGGCACGCGCGTGACCGTCGTACAGACCCTGGTTCAGGGTGGCGAGAAGGCGTTCTACTTCTGGGCAAACATCCTGCACTGGGTGCCGCAGTGGTTCGAGCGCCGCAACGCGCCGGACAACCCACGTGAGCTCGACCGCCTGTCGGTCGGCCTGTACTACGAGGACCCGGCCGCCGCCGCGCGCTGGCTGCACACGGTTTTCGGCCTGGAGTCGTGGGACAAGATCCCCGCCGAAGGTGCGGACCCGACCTGGATCGAGCTGCACGTCGGCAAGTCCGCGATCCTCCTCTTCAAGCTGACCGAGGAGCGCAAAGGCCTGGATCACGAGGTTTGGGTGTACGTCGACGACCTCGACGCCCACTTCGCCCGCAGTACGGCGAACGGCGCGAAGATCGTCTCCGAGATCCACACCCACGGCTACACCCGCTACGAAGCCGAAGACCTCGAAGGCCACCGCTGGATCTTCGCCCAGGCCCGCCCGTCCCAGTGACCACCCCACTCACCGGCGGCCGCCTCACCCCCGGCGTAGTCCGCGTCGGCGACACGGTGCGAAGACCTGCATCTCCCTTCACCGCAACGCTTCTGCGCCACCTGGAGACGGTCGGGTTCACCGGCGCACCGCGTTACCTAGGCCGCGACGACCAGGACCGAGACATCCTCACGTACGTCGACGGTTGGGTCCCCGCCCGCTTCCAACGCTGGACCAACGACCAGATAGCCGCAGCCGCCCGCCTCCTACGCACCTTCCACAACGCAACCCGCGCAACCCACCTAGCCGGCACCCACGAGGTCATCTGCCACCACGACCCCGGCCCCAACAACTTCGTCTTCGTCAACAACCTGCCGGCCGCTCTGATCGACTTCGACCTGGCCAAGCCCGGCAACATCCTCGAAGACGTCGCCTACCTGGCCTGGACCTGGTGCATCTCTTCAAAGCGCACCGACCCAGAACCCCAAGCCACACAGGTGAAACTCCTATCCGACACCTACGCCCTAACCACCACCCAACGCCAATCACTCATAGACGCCATCCTCACCCGCCAACTCCAAAACGCCACCTTCTGGACCAAAGCCAACGTCGCCATAACCCAGGCCCAACGCTCCGACCGCATCACCTGGTCCCACCACGAACACACCTTCGTAACAACCCACCGCGCCACCTTCGAACGAGCACTGACCTAGCGCTGTCGCACACGTTGGAGGCCATGCGTGCCGGCAGGCACCTGTCCACGCAGCACGCCAGCCGCGCCAGTCGGTCCCGGCCCAGCTCGAGCCCGTGGGCCAAACCAGCCGCCGGCCCGCCCGCACCGGCCGACCCCGAGCCGCCTTTACCAGTCATCCTTCGGGGTGATCAAGGTGTTATAGCATCGATGCTATGACCTGGGGTACCGTTGAACTGGAAGCCGAGGTGCGCGCCTGGCTCGAAGGACTACCGACCGACTTGTTCGCACGTGCTGCGTTCTCCGTGGATCTGCTCGCTGAGCGGGGTCCGCTGCTGGGCGAGCCGTACACCAAGCAGATCGGTGGAAAGCTTCGAGAGTTGCGTTTCTGGCTCGATCGGGACGCGCTGCGGATCAGCTACTGGATCGCCACCGATCGGCGAATCATCCTGCTGACCGTGTTCCGTAAGACAGGGATGCGGGAAACGCGGGAGCTCGAGAGGGCGCGGACGGCGTATCGCAGGTGTGTGCAGGAAGCGCACGTCGTATTGGTGACGGAGGAGGACTGAGGTGACGAGCCGGACGGGATGGGATGAGGTTCGGGGACGCCGGATGGCGGAGCCCGGGGCCGCGGAGGCGTACGACGCCACCCGGCGTGCATTCGAACTCGGAATCGCGGTGCGGCAGATGCGTGAACAGCGCGGCTGGACCCAGTCCAGACTCGCCGAGGCGGCAGGCATGACCCAGTCGGCCCTCGCCCGCTTCGAAGCCGGCGGGACAATACCCACCCTCGCCCTGCTGGAGCGGATCGCCCAAGCCTTCAACGCCCGCCTGATCGTCCGCTTCGACGAACACAACTCAGCCGCCTGATCCAGACCCACATACCGAACGCCCCGACCACCTCTAGCTGCTCCAGAACACCTTGACGACAAGGAGCCACCTCGGCAGTCGACCCCCGCGGAGGTGTCCTCTGACGGCTGTGCACAACACCTGTCCACCAGGTGATTCGTACCTGTTCGAGGTCGACGGCGGGCGATGGACGACCGCGACGCCGCTCAGGAACCGCCATAGGCGGACGTCCGGGGATCCCGACTGGAGTCTTGGGCATCCCTCCGAAACGAGTTGGGCGTGATGCTCGACTTCGACAAGGAGGCCTCACGCTTAAGGTTGATGCCGGAGGAGTCACGACCTGAGCAGACAGTCGCTCCTCGGCTTGGCCGCGCGGAACGCGGCAGACGTGCTCGTCTGGAGGCCGCGTGACGTTGCTGGCGTGCGCCGCGGTCACCTGCAGCCTGGTCGTGAGAGTAGCGGCTCTTTGACTTGTGGGCCCTGTACGCTCGCGCGGTGGCTTTCCCAGATGCATTGCAAACCATCGTCAATGACATCGCTGCGGCGGCGCGAGGCAAGGACCCGGAGGCGTTCTTCGCGGCCGGGCAGCGCCTCGCGGACAGTTTCCACGACGCATCGCGGCAAGATCTCGAAGCAGCGGTCACGTTGCTCGCACCCGTACTCACCGACGCGCCGGAGTCCCTGGCCGGACCGCTCGCGCAGTACGTCGGTTCCCTGATTGGCATGGACGGGGATGCCACGCCGGCTCTCGACACCCTGGTTGAGCACGCGTGCCGCGCGCTGGAGGGCACGCGGCGGTTCGTGGCACTCCACGAGGAGCTTGTCGGACCAGTCCCAGAGCGAGCGGAGTGCGGTGAGCGCGAATACGAGCAGTTCGTCGCGGCAGCAGCCTCCCGGAGCGACGACCCCGGCGCCGTCGCTCGCTCGTGGATGTACGCCGAGTCCTGGGTGCAACCCGTCCTGTTCCTCAGCCAGCGCGCCGACGTCCGGCGTGCGCTGCCGCAGCGGGAGCGGCTAACGGCCGCAGCGATCGCCGCGGAGGACGACCTTCCGGACCTTGCTCCATGGCTGGTTGGGCTGCTCCGCATTCTCGACGACGAGCTGCTGGTCGTTCTGCACCGCCCCACAGGCACTGCCTTCCGCGTCACGATCTCGGGCGTGGCCGACAACTTCCAACTCCACACACTTCTCGCCGCTCGCATCATCCCGCTACTTCCGGTCGCGCGGCGAGGCGTCCTCCGCCGCCGAGACACCTCGGGGTTGCCCGCCGCGCCGACGCCAGCGATGCTCGCGGCCGCCGATGGTTCCGGAGATCTCGCCCCGGCAGGCGGTCTCATCGGCCAGTTCAACCTCGTTGACGGCATGGGAGCTTGGATCTGGAACGAAGGCCGGCCTGACGAGATCCCGCTGATCGACGGCGTGCGCGTCATCGTTCTCGACCCGCCTCCCTACCAGCGCGGCTGGGACTCCGGCCGCGCGTACCCGCTCCTGTGCGCGAGTGTCGAGGCCACTCCACTACCCAACGACGAAGCCAGAGTGTGGCTGTCTCGAATCAAACCCTCGAAGCCGCTCGATCAGGCGATCAAAGGGTCCGAGGCCCTCGTGTGGTCGGACGACATGGCGGTAGCCCTGCCGTCAGGACGCGACGTGGCCGACGTCGTCAACTACACGCTCGCCGCCAGTGCGCGTGGACTCTCCGGGCTCGAATTGGAGACTGCGGTCGCGCGTGAGTTCTCTCTTTCCGCCGAGGACTCCGCACTCGCCGTTGATCGCGTCTTTGGCGGGATCACCCGCGCCGCCACCCTGAAGGAAGCCAACCGTCCGGATCCGGTGAAGGACCCGATCGCCTTCGAGTCCTACCGACAGGCCCTGGACCGCTCAGAGGCCTGACCACGCTACGCGGAATGTCAGTGCGTTCGTTGCGTCAGTTGCGGCGAAGGTGGGTGGTGTCGTTGAGTTCGACAAGGGTGCGGTTATGGAAGTAGTCGTCCTCGCGGAGGTGGGTGATGCTGCCCGTCTCGACGCGGAAACTGGCGTAAGCAAGCGCATCCCATGGGATCCGGAGCCAGTGCGCGATCACAGGACTGGCTGAACCGCCGTGCGTCACGACGATCGTTGTGGGGGCTGGCGCGCTCATGATCTGGTCCATGCCTCGGTATACCCGCCGTACCCATTCCAGCTTCGTCTCGGCGCCAGCAAGTCCTTCGTCGTGGTCCATGCGCTCACCAGTGGCCGGGGGTGGTACGAACCGATCCCGGAACCAGGCGTCCGGCTGTCCCTCACCCTCGCCGTACGACTTCTCGCGCAGTTCGCTCATGCTCACTGGTTCTCGGTCGAGCCGCTGTCCGATTGCCACGGCGGTCTGCGTGGTTCGCGTGAGGTCGGAGGTGAACACCGATACCCCAGCGACGTCGTTCACCCGCTGAGTCAGCGCGTCGGCGATGAGTCCGGCGTGCACGAGACCTGCCGGCGTCAGTTCGGAGTCGTACCAACCGCCCACTCGGTCTTCCACGTGATGTGTGGCCTCGGGATGTGTGACGACGTACAGATTCAGCATTCGATGGATTCTGGCATGGGCTGGCATCAATCGACTCGCTCATCGGCATGACCTCCTTCGCTCTCGGCGGCAGACCAACTACGCGACCACCTTGAAGGCGCGAGAGCCGAGCAGCGGAGGCGATCACCGTGGCGCATCGGTAGGCTGCACAGGTGAGTGACCGTGTGATCGTTGACGAGGACGGAGTCTGGCTGATCGATTCCCGCGGGACGATTGGCTACCCCTGGTCAGAGCTGACGGGGGCAGGCATCTCCGTGTTGCTGCTGCCGCCGGACGACGAGCGCCTTGTCACGGTGGAGGTTGACCATGTCAGTGGCGATTTCCTGTCGATCAACGACGGGGTCGAGGGATTCAAGGAAGCGGTTGAGGCTCTCGTGGCGCGGAGCGGAGGCGAGCCGCCGAACCTGGCAACACTCTCCCCGGAGGACACTGTCAGTATCTCGTTAGCTGGCGAATCTCCCTCGGCGTAGGCACGTATTGCCACTTTGACGGCGTACGAGCATCGCGACTGCCGACATCCTCACATCGGCATTAGCGCGCTTCACTCTCCGCGGCAGATGAGTGAACCGCGGAGCCGATCCGGGTCGCGAACGTTCTCGCCCTTACCGCGCACCGAGCGGCCGGTCCAGCGGTGCTGCGCACGGCCTGGTCTGATGCTCGGAGTGCCCTAGACTCCCGCCGTGACCGCACAGGACCAGTACCGCAGCATGCTCAAGGGATGCATTACCCCGGCGCTGCGCGAACGAGGCTGGCGAGGAGGTTCCGGCAAGTACTACCTGCACGGCACGACCGGCCACGTCGGAAGTCTGCAGCTGTCTGGCCACCATGCCCGGTCCACCGCACAGATGCGCACCTTCCACTTGCACGTTGGCGTGGTGTCACGGTATCTGCAGGAGTTTCGGGAAGGCACCGGGCGACAGCCGATGACGAAGCGCCCCTCATATGCGCTTGATCACGACTGGTTCCACGAGGTCGCCAGCTTCACGATCACAAGCGAGGATGATCCGCTGGAGGTGGGCGGCTTCGTGTGGATGATCGTGGAAACGCAGGCCATCCCAAGGGTCGAAGCCAGCCTCGACGATGACGGCCTGCGCCGCGCCGTCGACGACTGCCCTGTCGGCGTCGGCGGAGGTTGGCCGCGCACCCTCATGGACATCGCCGAAGGAAACTTCGAGGAGGCCCGCAGGAGCATCGAGTTCTCCGAGAACAGAGTCGGTGGCGACGACCCAGACGTCACCTTCGTGCGGAGGCGACTGCGCGAGGCCATGACCAACAATGACTGAATCGGGATGTGCCGAGGTGATGCGGCAGAGCCGGGAATGACTGGATTTCGGCCTGAGCGTGCGCGGTCGGATCGCGGCATGAGAGTGCGTTGTGACGACATACTCGGTCCCTGGCTCATCGCCACGGTGACTCTCCTGTTGCCACCAGGCCTGGAGTGAAACCGAGGGCCCCGCGATGAGTCGATCAGGTCGATCGAGCTTGACGCCGCGCTGAGCTTTCTGGTCGAGCGCGTGCCTTGTCGACTCACCGGAGACGAGCAGATACTCGGCCTATGACGGCCAATGCAACGATTCGCCAGACCTGGCGCGTCTCACCAAGCATGAGGTCCGTCAGGCGCGGTGCGAGGTGTCGCGCGTACTTGGGTCCTGCCGTCGTTCTGATCGGTTTTGCCCTGTCGGCGTGTGGGAACGAGGCAGCGCCAACCTCTGGAGCGACACCTGTTGCAACGCCCATCGCGGGGCCGACAACGCCCCGTGATGCGGTGCCGACGCTGATTCCGTCCGCTCCTGCGCCTGCGGTGTTTCTCGACCGGGCACGCGACGTGGCGCAAGCCGTCCGGGCTGCGGGGATCCCGAAGCCTCCCGAGGGGATCTTCCTGTACTCGTCGCGGACACCGGACCTGGGCTTCGAGACGACCGAGCAGAAGGTTGCCTGGGGGGCCGGGCACGTCACCATCGCGCCGGGCGTACAAGCCGGATCAGGTGGCACCACCCGCATCGATTTCGGCGACGGCTCGAGTCTGTCGGTGAGCGTCCTCGATCCCCGGCCCGCACTGGCACAAGCGATTGGAACTCCGCACGACAACTGCGGACACGTACAAATACCGGCCTCGAAGTGCAGACTCACGATCACCGCCGCATCCTTGACAACCGCCGACGTGGACACGAGCAACGGCCCGGCGACCGTGCCGGCGTGGTCCTTCACCGCGAAGGGCAAATCGAGGCCGATGGTCGTCGTCGCAGTCTCTTCGGACGTGCTCAAGCCTGTTGTTCAGCCTGTGCCACCGCCCGGGCTCGCCAAGCCGGACCCTGGCCTGCTCGGGGCCGAGCGGCTCACCCGGATCGAGGGCAACACGCTCACCTTCTCGCTCAGCCACGGGGGCTGTGAGTCCGACCTTCGAGCTCACGTCCTCGAATTCGACGACCTGGTCGTCATCGGCGGGAGCCACGGTCCCCTTATGGCCGGCGCCGGCTGTGGTGCGCTCGTTGCGTATTCGACGCCCGCTGTCGTGACCCTGGCTGAGCCGCTCGGAGACCGGGCGGTCATCAGCGCCGCCACAGGCGTCAGGCTCACACCTCGGTGATGCAAACGCTGAGTCCAACCCCTATCTCCGCAGTCCTCGGCGCGACGCGAGGATCTGCGACAGCGCGGATCGCGGCAATTGAGTGCGTCTGCTCCCAGAGCTGGCCCACACGTGACTCGCCGCGGGCAAGCGGCTGGCTGTCGCCGGTACGGGAGACATCCGAGGGGACGAACGACGGCTGAAAGCTTCGGGGATACGGCTGAACGCTTCGGGGATTATGGTTCGACTCGGCTATCGACGTCGGAGCAGCATGTGTGACCGAGGCGCGAGCGGGCGTCAATGCCAGCATCGGGTCCCGGCCCATCCGCCAGGCGAGCAGCTCGCGGCGTGCGTCGCCACCTGACCGGCGCGTTTGGCGCCGACCTCGATCCCTACAATGCTCAGGCGCACGGCCGGGGCGCGCCGGCCCCCAACGAACGAGAGGGCAGCAAGATCATGAGGGAGAAGACTCGCAAGAAGATCCTCGATCGACTCGACCTCGAGCCGGATGAGGACGTCCGCTTCGTCAATATCATCTCCGCCCAACCTGCGCGGCGAGACTCCAGAGTCGACGGCGCGATGCGAGTCGGCAAGATGCTGCTCAGTCAGAGAGCAGGAGCGAAAGCGGAGGGCTTCGTCGTGGTGACCGACCGTCGGGTCGCGGTCGTGGACAAGAATCCTTTCACCATGCAGCCGACCAACAAGGTGGTCGCCGACCTCCCGCTTGAGAACGCGACCGCGCAGTACAAGCGCGGTACCATGCCGACGGTGTTCGTCTGGATGCCCGACGGCAACGGCCTGGCGCTCACGCTCGGCCGGCTCTTCGCCAAGCAAGCAGACGAACTCGCGTCGGTCGTCGGTGCAGAACGAATCTGACCCGCCTGACTGGCAGCGCGGTGGTTGACGAGGTGGGAGCAGCCTAGGAAGCAGACGCCCGGATGGCGGCATGATCGTGCGACCGATGGGTGACGCTCTCAGACCAGCAGTGGCGGACAGTCAGGGATAAGTTGGGGCGTGGATTCATACGAGAACTGGAGTGCGCTACGCGGCCGGGTACTCGCGATGCCCCTCGACCGACAGGCCGCTTTCGCCTTGGCGTGCGCGCAGGGTGCGCTCGGACCTGATGTCGAGTCCCTGTCAGCCCTAGTCGAACTGGGCTGGGATGCCCTCCTCGATGGCGGTGATGTCTCCCAGGCCGTAACGGAGCTTGAGAATGTTCCCTACCTCGATGATGATCCCGTGGCGGCTACGTACTATGCCTTGAGTTCGCTGCAGGGAGAAGCCGGCGCAGCTTGGTGGGCGGCGTCGCGGGCCATGGACCTGGCGTTCTCCCGCGTCGAATACCCAAGTGGCGCCCAGGTCTTCCGACCACTCGAGGTTGACGCTCGCACCACGGTCGTACAGGCCGAAATCGCACGCCAGGCCCGACTCCTGGAGACTGTTGAGTCGGCCCCGAACTTGGCTCTCTCGGTCAGTCGCCTCCGCGCTCGATGATGCTCGCCACACACACCATATGCGGCATGTCCGAGCGCTGGATGGACTCGGTGTTCGGCCGGGAAGCAGGAGACCGGCCGCGCGTCGAGGTCGTCGACGATATTGGCGACGGCCTTGGGCCACTTGGCGCCTTGGTCATGCGCGGCGTCTGGGGGGTGTCAGGAACAGCTCGCGATCGCGCCAGACCACGACGACTGACAGCACCAGCAGCAAGGCGGTCTGGATCACTTTTGTGTCCGGATGCGTGAGAAAGAGCTCGTTGCCGAAGTTGGCGGCGAGGTGGAAGACGATCGCGACGAGGACGCTGCGGCCGGCGCGGTAGTACAGCCAGTTCGTCAGAATGACGAACGGTATCAGCGAGACCGTGTAGTTGAGGGTGTGGATCAGGCCCTCGTCGACGACCTCCGCCTGGTAGTAGCCCCTGATGAAGCCGAGCGGCACGTGCCACAGCACCCACACCACACCGAATACCAGCGATGTCCACAAGACGTTCATCCGGGACGTGAGCGCATCTGTCCCGTAGGTCTTCCAGGCGAGTTCCTCCAGGACGGGGGCCAGGGCGAGCGTGATCCAGGCCGGCATCAGGCCGGTCGCGAACGAGAAGCCGTTGCGGAGCTGGAACTGCGAGACGTCGTAGCCGAACGGGATGGAGACCGCGGTGGCGACGAGCAGCGAGCCGGGGAGCAGGAACAGCGCGGCCAGCCAGACCCACGTATGAGTGCCGCGTGGCGCTACGAGGCGGGAGAGGACGTCTCGGGTGAGCCCATCCTTGCGGATGAACCAGATCGCCACGAGGACCGGGGCGGCGAGACCGGCCAGGCCGAGGCCGGTCATGGCGGCGAGGGTGACTTGGCTGGGATCGGGCTGCCGAGACAGCCAGGCGGCGGTGAACCACAGCGCCCACGGGATGGCGGTGGCGAGGACGTAGAAGGCGACGGGGCGGCGGTAGCGGCTGACGTTCTCCAGCGTGCGACGCGCCTTGGCAGGCCGGTGGTCAATCTTCATGGATGCATCGGTTCCATTTCCAGGGTGTGGCGGAGACGGCTCCATGCCGCCCCTCGTACTTAGGTAACGCTACCCGTAGCGTATTTATTTCGGCTAGAGTGGAGGCGTGCAGCAGCAGACGACGCCGAAGACGCAGACGGTGCCCGGGCAGCGCAGCATCGGCCGGCCGCGCTCGACCGAGGTCGACGCGCGGCTCATCGACGCCGCCTTGGAGCTGCTGCGACAGGGCGGTCCGACCGCGGTCACCGTGGAGGCTGTCGCCGCCCGGTCCGGGGCGGCCAAGACCACGATCTACCGCCGCTACCGCGACCGCGACGACCTGCTCCGCGCCGCCATCGGCTCGGCGGTCACCCCACCCGGCCAACCGCCCGTCGAAGACATTCGGGGCCGGCTGACCTGGGCGCTCGGTCAGGTGCACGCCATCTTGGGTGAGGTCCTGGGCGGAGGCGGGGTCGCGGCCCTGCTGGACAACCGGGAGCCCCCGTTCACGACGCTGGTCCGCGACCTGCTCACCCCGTACACCACCGCCCTGGCCGGGCTCATCGAGGACGACACCGCCGCCGGAAGGCTGCGCAGCGACCTCGACGCCGACGCCGCGGTATCCCTGATGCTGGGCTCCTACCTCGGCGAACTACTCCGCCACGGCACCGTCGGCGCCGACTGGATACCCCGCTGCGTCGACCTGCTCTGGCACGCCATCACCTGACCTCGGCACGCCCAGCCCGACCCCGCCGCCGCGACCCGATAGCTGCCCTTGACCGTCCGCGACAACGCGACCCCGAACGCCGCCACCACGAAATGTCCCACCCGGCCGGGGCCCCAGCAGACCAGACACATCCGGCCTGGCCAACACGAAGGCTCGCACACCGCACCACGGCAGCCGACGATTGCGACGGCCAGGCTTGCACGTCCTGACATCGGCATGACAGCGCGCGGAACGCGGCAAATCAGTGCGTTCTAGGTTGCGACCGGCGGCCAGGGGCGCAAGGGGGATTCTGCACAATATGTTGATGGGGACCGTTCCGTTCATACTTGGCCTGGTGGTCGCGCTGGTGGTCAGCGGGCAACTCTTGATGCTGATGGATCGCCACCGCTCAATCGCTAAGCGGCTACGTGACCTGGGGTGGGACGGCGACGCCTTCGGGCTGCTGCTCGTCGGGGTTCTCACGGTGGGCGCGGCCGGTGCCGTTGTAGGAAGCCTTTTCAGGGCACCAGGGGGCGGTGCTGCGGCGGGCCTCGTGTTGGCCCTGCTGATATGGACCGCTGCGGTCATCTGGGCGCATCGACAGCCGCAGTCGCCTGCGCGACATCAACGGTCCGAGCACTAGGCACACTCGCCGCGTTCTCGCATGCGCGGATCGCGGCTCCGTGCGTCTAGGTGGCGTCCGAGCGACGGGACACCCCAACCGCCGGCTCACGCAGGTTGAGCACAGCGGCTGCCAGAGACTCAAGCGCTGTCGTTTCCTCGGCAGGGTCGCGTGCGGCCCAGTACATGGCTTCGAGACTTCGGATCCCACTGTCCATGCCGAAACGCTCGTACCATTGCGGCAAGTACTTGGGGAATGGTGGATAGTGCCGTTCGAAGAGGAACCACGCGGTGTAGATGAGCTTGTGAAGCTCGACGGCCAGGTGCGCGTGGAGCCATCGGTTCTGGCGCTCGCCTGCCCGATCTAGCTCCTCGACGTAGCCGGGCAACGTGGCTTCAAGGTGCTGCCGCACACTTGAAACGAGCCGGGCCGCAGGGACCTGGACTCGTGAGCGGTACTCCATTCCGAGGCCAGTTGGATCGAGCAACAGCTCTGACTCGGCCAAGCCCGCCGCGACATAGATCGGCAGCGGCCAGGCTGAACCCGTCCAGCCGTCTCCTCGCTCGAGTTCACTCATCCAGTTTTCAAGAGTGCTACGCGGAACGTGCATAACGTCGACGTCGTAGCCATCGAGGTGCGATTGCTCCAACGCGAGCCCTGCATGCTCGGCGAGGCTCGACTGCCCCGGCAATGTTGGCGCACTGGGAATATCCGTGACCCAGACAAGGACGAGGTCGAGATCGGAATCCTCGGTCAGACCCGCCATGACCGACCCCTGACCGTACATCCAGCAGAGGTCAGCGGAGGCGGTGCGGCCGTAGTGGTCAACCAGGCGTGCCAAGGCGGCAGAGTGTCGTCGCAGGGCGGATCCGCGCATCGTCAGAGGGTACGGGGTCAGGCTCAGCGTCCGCACGTATGTCCGCACCGCACACTCAGCGGGCCGCAGTCAGAGGTCGACCGATCCTTCGAGTAACTTCCTGAATTCGGCATGACCGCGCTTCACTCTCGGCGGCATGTGCGGGCACCCAGCCCGAAGCGGCAGGAGCGGCTGTTCAGGCGTCGCGATGCGCGTTGACGAATGCGCTGATCATCGAGCAGATGTGCGTTGCGACCTCCTGACCGCGTTCACGATCCAAGTGCTGCTCGCGAGTTTCGCCTGCCTTGTGAGCCTCGTAGAGCCGCCACCCCCAAGAGATGTTGCTTGGCCCTAACTGCTCCGTCGCGAACTCCTGCAGCACTCGGTGCGCTCCGTCAGGCCAACTCGATACGTAGCCGGACCAGAAGGCGTCGACGGTTGCCCACGACACGGGGCTGACGTACATGCCGGTGCGCGGCGGGAACAGCGCGCACACGTCGAGGGCCTGCTCTGCTTGCTCCCTGGTCAATCGAAACGTCACCTGGCGATTGTCCTGCCTCGGACCGCCTTGGACTAGCTCATCGCGCTACACGTGTCGCGTCCGCTCATCGGCAGATCCGTGCGTTGTGCAGTCGGCACGTTGATCGGCAGGTCTCTAGAAGGGTTCGTGCATCGTTCCGTCGGGCCCATCCGGAACCCTGCGGTGGGTCTGTGGCTTGCGCCGCCGCGTACGTCGCTTCACGCGCGGCCTGTTCCGCGCCGGTGGTGGTCGGGTAAACCGTCCCCGCCTCCCAGACCGCGGAGTACCCCAAGCGTTGCGGGACCAATTGCCTTAGCCTCGATCCACCGATCGGCTGGGTGTGAGGGGCTGATTCTGGGTCGGTTGACTGTTGGGGTGTGTGGGCGTGGTGGGGTGCCCCGCCTCGCTG
>NZ_JBITJU010000011.1:0-272020 GCF_044460355.1 Kribbella sp. NPDC050124 | reverse complement strand
TGATCAGAACTGCATGGGCTTCAGATCTTCCTCGGGAAGGTGCGCTCCTTCATGTCACCCCGCCGAGGGCCATCCACAGGTTCTGATCATTGCTCCCCAGCGCGATGGTGTCGACGACGAGCGAGGACTTACCCGACCCGGACACTCCGCAGACGCCGGCCAGCACGCCGAGGGGGACGCGGACGTCAAGTGAATCGAGGTTGTTCTCCCGCACTCCGGTGACCTGCATCCAACCAGTCGGCTCCCGACGGCGGTCGCGGAGCATCGCAGGAACCCGTCCGTCCAGAACCGCCCGCGTCACCGACTGCGGGCTGTCCAGTCCGACCAGGCGACCACCCGATCGCCCGGGACCGGGACCGATCTCGACGATGTCGTCGGCGGCACGGATGACGATCGGGTCGTGCTCGACGGCGATGACGGTGTTGCCGGCGGCCCGTATCTCGGTCAGCGTCCGGGCCAAGGCGTTCACCTCCGAGGGATGCAGGCCGCGGGAGGGCTCGTCGAGCACGACCGTCGTACCGACCAGTCCGGCGCCAAGTACCGACGCCAGTTTGATTCGTTGCGCCTCGCCGGCCGACAGCGTCCAGGTCGACCGGTTCAGTTGCAGGTAGCCCAGACCGACGGCACGGAGGAAGCCGAGCCGATGCAGCGCGCTGGACCGGGCGTCTGCCGCTTGCAGATCGTCGGGCACGTCCATCGAGGACAGGACGGCCTCCAGGTCGGCCAGCGGGGTCGAGAACAGCTCATCCCGTCCGCGTCCCTGAAGGCGGATTGCCAGGTACGGCGGACGGAGCCGACGACCACCGCACTCCCGACACGGAAACTCGGTCGAGTCCTTGCCACCGACGTCGTTCGCGGCCCAACTGTTCAACCCGACCCAGGACGCGTCGCCGTACATGACTGCGTGCCGGGCCTCGTCGCCCAACTCCGTCCACGGGGTGCTGTCCAGGTCGAACCGATACCGCTCGGCCAGCGACCGCATAGGCTGCTCCATGCCGCCGGTGGCGCGGAACCAGGCCAGGCTGTCGCCGAAGACGCCGTCGACGATCGGCACGTCCGGCGCCACGATCAACTTGGTGAAGTCGAATTCCCGCTCGACTCCGAGTCCCAGGCACTGCGGACAGGTCGACACCGGTGACCCCACCAGATGTCGCGGCTCGATCGGCACCGCACTGGTCCCGCAGTCGGCACAGCTCCACGCTGCCTCCGGCTTCGGGGACGTCCGGCGTACGGCGTCGTTGCCGCAGGCAAGGCAGGTGCGGACACCGGCACGGGCGATGATCACGGCGAACAGGCGGTCGAGGTCGCTGGACCGACCGACGGTGACCCGGTCGGCATCCCAGACGTAGAAGCCCGGCCCGAGCGCGCCGAAGGTCCTGCCGGCCCCGTCGATGCTCATCGTCGGGCCCAGCCCGGTCAGCGAGTCGACCGGAGCCTCCGGTCCCTCGCGGACCGACTGGCGCTCGTAGACCGACAGGCACTCGAGCAGCCGCCTGGCCGCCTCGGACTCCACGACGTTGTGGACCAACGACGACTTGCCCGAACCCGAGACGCCCGTGACGACAGTGAACCGACCCTTGGCGAAGTCGACGTCGACAGCTTGCAGGTTGTGAGCGCGGGCACCGCGGACCCGGATTGCATCGCTGGACCGTCGGTCGGTACGCGGTTCGGCGCGCGGACGTACCCGCGGCTGCTTTTCGGCAACAGGCGCCCCGCAATGCTGCAGGCGTCCGCCCGCGGGACCACCGCCCGGGCCTAGATCGATGCGCCAGTCGGCGGCGGCGATCACGTCCGGCTGGTGCTCGACGACGACCACCGTGCAGCCGTTGTCTGTCAGCCGGTCGAGCACCGCGAGCAACCGATCAAGGTCGCCAGAGTGGAGACCTGTCGTGGGCTCGTCGAGCAGCACGAGGTCGCCCGTCCGCGCCTTGGCCACCTCGCGGGCCAGCCGTACGCGTTGGGCTTCCCCACCGGAGAGGCTCGGAGACGGCTGCCCGAGCGACAGATAGCCGAGCCCAACCTCCTGCAGGGACTGCAGGATGCGGATCACCGACGGGTGCTCGGCGAACACCGCGCTGGCCTCGTCAATGCTCAGCGCCAACACGTCGGCGATCGACCGACCCGCCCAGGTCGCCTCGAGGACCTCGGGTCGGTAGCGCCGGCCATCGCAGGCGTCGCACGGAACCCAGATCGGCGCCAGATAGCTCAAGCCGATCGCCACCGATCCCATCCCCTCGCAGTCCGGGCAGGCGCCCTCGGCCCGGTTGAAGGTGAAGTCCGCTGCGGAGCGTCCGGTCTCGTTCGCGAAGACGTCGCGGATCCGGTCGAGCACCTTCGTGTACGTCGCCGGATTCGACCGTGGGTTGTTCCCCAGCGGCGCCTGATCCACCGCACGAGCCCGGGTCACCGGCGCGTCGAACGACGCGCACCCGACTGGTTCACCCTCGCGCAAGGAAGCCAACAGCACCCCGTGACTCAGGGTGGTCTTGCCTGCCCCTGACGGCCCGGTGATCACCGTCAGCGCGCCGAGCGGGACCTCGCAGTCGACATCGCGGAGGTTGCGCAGGCTCGCGCCGGTGACCCGGATCCGCTCGTCGGAGACCGGGCGTCGCGAACGTTGCCGGCGAGCGCTGCCGGAGAAGCTGATGCCCGACGCGGTGCCTGCCCGCCACAGGTCTGCGGGCGGTCCCTGAAACACCAGTCGGCCTCCGGCCTCGCCACCGCCGGGGCCGATCTCCACGACATCGTCGGCCATGGCGACGGCCAGTGGGTCATGTTCGACCATCAGCACCGGGCCCGGCAGGGCGACAATGGCGTCGAGCAGTCGACTGAGATCGCTGTGGTGCAACCCGATGGTCGGTTCGTCGAGGACGTGCAACAGGTCTTCGAGACGCCCGGAGAGCACGACCGCGAGCCGGGTGCGTTGCGCCTCTCCGCGCGACAGCGTCGGCATCGACCGGTCGAGGGCGAGGTAGCCAAGACCCACCTCTTGCAGCGGACGCAGGCGTCGTAGCAACTCGTCTTGGATCCGTCGAGCGCGCGGCCCCAGTGAGAGCTGCTGCACGAATTCGAGGACCTCGCTCACTGATCGACCGAGCAGCTCCTGGAGCGTGACGCCGGCGATGCGGTGTGACGACGTGTCGTTGTCGCCCCGGAAGGCTGACGGTGCGAGTGGTCGGACCCACGCGCCGCACTGCGGGCAGATCGGTGCCCGCAGGACCGACGTACCGCCGAGCAGCACCTCGGGTCTGCCCAACGCATCGGCCTGCTCCAGAGTGGCCCGGACCTCGCCTGCCGACACGCCAGGCCGAAGGGTGGCCACTCGTACGACGACGTCGTGCGGCAGCGCCGGGTCGAGGCGGGTCGCTGCCGTCGCTGCCAACGGGCGTCCGTCGACGGTGACCTGGGTGAACTGTCCCCGGACGCCGGCAAGCAGGAGCGCGTGACTGCCCACCAGGCCTCGCACGATCGCGACATCGACATCGAGTTCGTCGTTGCGAGCGAGCAGATCCAGCGCGGTGGCAAGGCGCTCCTCGGCGGAAAGCGCCCGGACCGGCACGTGGCAGTCGGGGCATTCGACCTCGGCGAATCGTGAGTACAGAATTCGCAGGAACGGATGCAGCCCGACCGATGTCGCCAGAGTCGAGGCCGGGTTCCGGTTGAGGACGTTCTGAGCAACCGACACCGCGGGTCCCAGACCCTCGATGCGCCGGACGTGCGCAGCGGGAACCCGCGCTCTGTTGCCGCCGAGCGCCAACGACTCGACGAACCGGCGCCGCGCCTCCGCATAAACCACGTCGAACGCCAACGACGACTTACCCGACCCCGACACACCGACGACCGCGGTCAGCCCCGGCCCGAAGGACACATCGACATCGCGCAGATTGTGCTCAGCCGCACCGTGTACGTCGAGGACCCGCTCGTTTCGGCGCCTCAGGCCAGGACCACGCCCGGGCGCACCATCTCCCGCGACTCGGCGATCCACCCCGCCATCCTTGCAGCCTCGTGTTGGAAAACGACCAACTTGGACCAGCAATGCAGCGCAGCTTGATCACCAAGAGCAACTCGACAGTCAGTCCGGCAAAAGCTCCGCGCCCGCTGTGCGTAGCTGCTGCTCGGCTTCGTCTCGCCGTTTCCGGAGATGGCGCAGAGACTCCTCCAGTGCGGCAACCTCCCCGGGCCAAGCCCGGTCGTTCGCCTCGGCCAGGCGGGATTCGGCGTTGCTGGTCATCTCGTCGATCCGCGGCAGTTGGCTGGGGTCGACGCGCAGGAACCGGCACCTCGCCAAGATCACTTTGCCGCCGCCGGAAGCCGCGATGCTCTGGCCGGTCACGCGCCGATCCCCAGCAGTTCGAGGACGGCTGCGACGCCGCCAGCTCCCGCAGATACCCCGACGCCGCATCATGCTCGAGTTCCGGGAACAGCACCCTCCATCGCAGACCCGACTCGAACTCGACCCACGACCCGGCTCAACGTTTGGCACGCCACACCCTCTCCCGGTACCCGCTGTAGCACCAACTGGCGCCCAGAAGAGTTCAGTCAACTAGTCTTCATTGAACCCCTCAATTACCGCTCCATCTCAGGCGTCAGCTGCCTACCTGGCGGCCGCACCCATCCACGTCCGATTCGCACTGACTGCGGCAGCGTTGCCGCGTGCTCCGGGCGGTTGCGTACTGCGGCCGCCCGGCCGGCCGGTAGACCTGGAGCGTTATGCCCTTCGAGAAGGCGCGCGATTCGAGGTCAAGCGCCGTGACTGGGCCGCTGTCGGGGAACAGTCGCGTGCCCTCGCCGACGACCACCGGGACGAGCACATTCATGTCGCTGACGAGGTCGTTCTCGGGTCGTCGGGCTCGAGTGGTGTACAGGACGCGCGCCGGGGGATTTGCTGGTCTTGGGACCACCGGCGGATGGCCGCCCGGGTCGGTGATCACGCATCGGGGCAAAGATGCCACTGGCTGGCATCAATCCAGGCAGAGTCGCCCGGTCCGCGCTCTGCTCGACAGGGGGTACCCGTGCTGCCGGGGCATTCGGGTGTGACCGAACGCGTCACGCGGCCGGGGGCACAGAATGGAGGGGACCAATGCGTAGGCTCGCACTGGTGGTCGGAATCGTCGTCGCATTCGCGTTGGGCGGAATGCCGTCGGCGGTCGCCGCCAATCCTGAGGCCAGCCGCTTCAGCTTCACCGAATCGTTCACCGACGGCGACTTCTGCGGCACCGGCGAGGCGGTGCAGGTCTCCGTGACCGTCAAGGGAACGGAGTTCCTCGCACCCAACCAGCCGGTCGACTACCGCAATGTCACGGAGGTCAAGGTCGTCTACACGAACCCGCAGAACGGCGCCACCGTCGTACGACACGCGGCTGGACCGCTGTCCCAAACGATCGTTTCGGGTGACCCGCTGGGTGTGCACACGGTCGAGCTCGTCCTCGGCGGGCTGTCGGGGATCCTCCGTACCGCCGACGGCGCCGTCCTGCTCGGCGCCGGCTACATCGTCTTCCGCGAGACCTTCAACGGCGAGGAGTTCATCAGCAGGGAGATCCTCGTCGACAGGGGACCGCACCCCAACCTCGAAAGCGACTTGGCGCTGTTCTGCGAGGTCACGACACAAGCCCTCGGCCTGACCTAGCGGCCCGTGGAGGCCGGCCGCGGCTCTGGCCTGGTGCCTGACGCCGCGACGGATCAGCCAGCTGCCTCGAGGAGGTCATGCTGGAGTTTCGAGATGGTGGCGGCGAGTCGGGTGTCGGGGCGGAGGCCGTCTCTGGTCGCGCTTGACTCGGTCACCGACACTTGGGCGAGGACGTTGCCGACGACAAAGTTCACGTTGGCGGTTGCCGTGAAGCGTGTGGGCGACGACTTCTTGGAGAGTCCTGAATCCGTCCAGGTGCGGGAGATTCCCCGGACCGTGAAGGTGTCGCCGTGCTCGTATTGGTCCCAGAAGCGGTCCTGGAGGGTTACTGCGCCCTCGTGAGAACGGAACCGGTACAAGTACACAACCAGTCGTCGGCCGTCGGACGACATGCGGATGCTGACGTATCCGCGGACGAATCCGGTCCGGGCGAGCAGCTTCCGATCCTCCTCCGGGGTCCCGGACAGCTTGCTGACGAACCGCTTGGCGTCGAACGGACCGACCCGTTCCCGATCCCAGTCCCGAGACGATGTCCGAGTGAAGGTGGCGGATCGGACGACCAGCTGCGCGAGATCGTCCTGCCGCGGCGTGGCAGTCGCCCGTGGCGATGCGGCTCGTGACGGTGTCGCCGCAGGAGTTGGCGCAGGTGATGCCGGGGTCGCCGAGGCTATCGTCGATGCCGTCGGTGGCGGCGTGCTCTGCTCGGCGGTGCCGCCGCAGCTGACCAGCAGTGGTACGGCGAGCAGGGCAAGTCCGGCACGCATCATTTGGTGTTCCTTCCTCCCCGCCGGACTCGCTCGTCCGGCCGAGAGCAGACCCTACCCGGCGTCGGGGTGGTGGTGCGCGCACACTGCGATGACCGCTGATGACGATCACCCCCGACAACTGGGATGAGTGGCTCGACCCCCGCACCACCGACGTCGACCACATCAGCGAACTTTGGCGCTGTTGCTCGACGACAGCCGGGAGATCTACTGACTCGCCAGGGCGGGGTCCGACGACATGCGAGCATGGAAGGCTGGCAGATGTGTCATCGGAGGACGATTCGCTGCCCCCACCACCTCGCGCCGCTGTGTGGCTTACCAATCCGTCAGGGCGGTGAGCGGGTCGGTGGTTGCTGGAGCGGATGGGGTCCAGGTGGTGCCGACTTTGCGGTACGGGTGCCAGTGACCGTGGTGGTCCAGGCGGAGCTGGGTGTCCGGGCCGACGGTGATCCGGTTGTCGAGGATCTCGACGGTGAACTCGGCGGCGGTGAGCTCGGTGCGGGCGCGGGCCAGGTCGGCCGGGGGTGGGGACCAGGTGTGCTCTAGGACGTCGAGGCCGGGGGCGCCGCCGTACTTCCAGGCTTGGATGCCCAGAGCAAGCTTCTCGTCGGCCAGCGCGTCGGCGAGCTCCGGGAAGTCGGCGGCCAGCCGGACGCTGTCCTGCCACTCGTCGAGCACGTGTGGCTCCGGCGCTCCGTGCAGCAGCGCGTTGAGCACCGCCCGCGCCCGGCGCGACGCGTCCAGCACGAGCAGCGCCAACGTGGTCGGCGACATGCCCTCCGGCGGCTCGATCCCACCGACCGCCAACTCGTCGAGTGTCACCTTCCCCGGCAGCTCAGGCACGTCAGGCAACTCGGCAACCGGCGTGGACAGAACGTCGGCCACCGCCACCCCAGCCGGCTCCAGCCGGCCGCTCCCAGCTGCCCCCCGGATGCTGCCCCCGCCCAGGCCTCGGGTGCTGCCCTCGCCCAGGCCTCGGGTGCTGGCCCCGCCCGGCCCCTCGGTGCCGCCCCCGCCCGCCGCGGCGGTTGTCTCACCGTCCGCGACCGGGGCATCCGCTGCGGACGCCGCGTTTCTGTTGCGGAGCTGCCGGCTCTGGAGTTGGTCCAGGAGGTCCTCGCGGGACCGTCCGCGGAGCAGGAGCAGGACGAACGGGTCGGAGTCGAGCAGCCAGGCGACCTGGTAGGAGAGGCCGGCGGCGTGCTGGCAGGGGAGCTCCCAGCCGTCGCACGTGCAGGTGGAGTCGAGATCCCCGATGCCCGGTAGCAGCGGAACGCCGGCATCGGCCGCCGCCTCCACCAGGTCATGTGGCATCTCGCCGTCCAGCAACGCCGCGATGTGACCGGCGCGCTCGGCGACCTGGTCGAGGAAGCGGCTCCACTCGTCGGCGCTCAATTCGTCGACCGTCACGACGGCCTCGTAGGTGTCCTCGGGGGAGTAGACCGTGGCCGCGATCCGCCCCGGGCTGATCGTGATCGTCCCGACCTGCCCGGAGTTCGCGTACCGGCGGCCCTTGCGCAGTTGGTCCGAATCCAGCGACGTGTCCTCCAGCGCCTGCACCCAGGCCCGCGCCCACCACGACCGTCCGCGCGTGCTCCGCCGCTGCGCCGCGAACGCCGGGAACCCTCGTGCCTCAGTCATCGCAGGCCTCCTCGCAGCTCGACCAGGTCGGCCAGCTCGGCGTCGGACAGCTCGGTCAGCGCCGCCTCACCACCCGCGAGAACGGCCTCGGCCAGCTCGCGTTTGCTCGCCAGCATGGCCGCGATCCGGTCCTCGATGGTGCCCTCGGCAATCAACCGGTGCACCTGGACCGGCTTGGTCTGACCGATCCGGTACGCCCGGTCGGTCGCTTGGTCCTCGACCGCCGGGTTCCACCACCGGTCGTAGTGCACGACGTGATCGGCCCGGGTCAGGTTGAGCCCCGTCCCAGCCGCCTTCAGCGACAACAGGAACACCGGCACGTCGCCCGCCTGGAACCGCTCGACCATCTCCTCACGCTTCGGCACCGGCGTCCCACCGTGCAGCAACTGGGTGCCGATGCCACGGTCGGCCAGGTGCCGCTCGAGCAGTCTTGCCATGGCGACGTACTGCGTGAAGACGAGCACGGCGCCGTCCTCCGCCACGATCGTCTCGAGCAACTCGTCGAGCAGCTCGAGCTTGCCGGAGCGGCCGGTCAGCCGGGCGTCGCCGCTCTCCTTCAGGTACTGCGCCGGGTGGTTGCAGATCTGCTTCAGCCCGGTCAGCAGCTTCACGATCAGCCCGCGTCGCGCCATCCGGTCGCTGGCCTGCACCTCGGCCATCAGCTCGCGAACCGTCGCCTCGTACAGCACCGCCTGCTCGCGCGTGAGCGACACCGGCTGATCCGTCTCCGTCTTCGGCGGCAGCTCCGGCGCGATCCCGGGGTCGGACTTGCGGCGCCGGAGGAGGAACGGGCGGACCAGTTTGGCCAGCCGCTCGGCGACCTCCTCGTCCTTGTCCGCCTCGATCGGCGCGGCCCACTGGTTCCGGAACGTGCCGAGCCGGCCAAGTAACCCAGGCGTGGTCCAGTCAAGGATCGCCCACAACTCGGAGAGGTTGTTCTCCACCGGCGTACCGGTCAGGGCGACCCGTGCCTGTGACGGCACGGTCCGCAGCGCCTTCGCCGTACCGGACGATGGGTTCTTCACGTGCTGCGCTTCGTCGGCGACGACGAGCGCCCAGCGATGAGCAGCAAGACGTACGGCGTCCCGCCGCAACGTGCCGTACGTCGTCAGCACGAAGCCGTCCTCGGCGCCGTCGAGGGACCGAGCCGACCCGTGGAAGCGCCGTACCGGTGTGCCCGGGGCGAACCGCTGGACCTCCCGCTCCCAGTTGCCGAGCAGCGACGCCGGGCAGACGACGAGCGTCGGGCCGGCCGTGTCGGGGGAGGCCTGGCGATGGAGGTGGAGTGAGATGAGGGTGATCGTCTTGCCCAGACCCATGTCGTCGGCCAGGCAGCCGCCGAGGCCGAGCGAGGTCATCCGATCCAGCCAGCGAAGACCGCGCAGCTGGTAGTCGCGCAGGGTGGCTTGCAGGCCGGTGGGCGCTTCGATGAGCTCGTCGGCGCGGTCCGGGTCGGCGATCCGGGCGCGCAGATCCTCGAGCCATTGGGCCGGCTTGACCGCGATCTGGCGGCCGTCGATCTCGGTGCTCCCGGTGAGCGCGGCGCCGAGGGCGTCGATCGCGGTCACGGGTTTGAGGATCCGCTCGCGCGCCTTGCGGGCCAGCTCGGGGTCGATCAGCATCCACTGGTCGCGCAACCGGACCACCGGGCGGGTCGCCTCGGCCAGTTGGTCCAGCTCCGCCTCGGTCAGCGGGTCGTTGCCGAGCGCAACATGCCAGCTGAAGTCGAGGGTCGCGTCCCCGCCGAAGAAGCTCGGCAGGTCGCTCGGCGGACCGTCCGCCGAGGTGATCGCCGCCCGCGCGGTGAGCGCCCGCCCGAGGCTGCGCGGCCAATGCAGGTCGACGCCGGCTGCGGTCAGCCGCTGAGCCCCGCCCGCGAGCAGGTCGGCGACCTCTTCGTCCGACAGCTCCATCCGATCCGGTACGGCGGACTCCAGCAGCCGGCCCAACGGCGCCCAGACCCGCCCGGCCCGTCGGATCGCCAGTGTCGCGTCGATCCGTGCCCGCGGCCCGAACCCGGGCACATCCTCGGCCCAGACGTCGTCCGCATCCCGCACGAGCGTCGGATCCTGCAAGCTGTGCAGCTGCACGACCGCCCGAAACGCCATCGTCTCCGGCAGCTCGACCCGCAACGAGATCCGGACCCCACTGTCCAGCCCGACTGCCACCTCGTCGGCCCATCCGCGCAACCGCTCAACCCGCTGAGGTTTCGTGCTGGTGAAGAGGTCAGTCCGGTGAGCCTTCGCCGCAGCCGGCGACCGAGGCATGCCATCCGCAACCGCGTCCAGGAAGCTCCGCAACAAATCCTCAGCCACCGGCAACCGCACCCCGGCGACCCCACCTCCCCGACCTCCCGCGTCGGCGGATGCCGGCCCCTGAGCACCCGCACCGCCCAGCCGACCGCCGACAGTCACGCCAACGGTGGCCCCGCCAGAGACGGAAGCGCCGGCTGGCTCAGGGGCGGCAGGTGATGTGCTGGAGGGTTCAGTGGGAGGTGGTTGCAGGGGGAGGGCTCGGGCGGTGGGCGGCATTGCTTCTGCCAAGGACAGGACGCGGTGGACGTCGTCGGCGTCTAGTGGACCTACTCGCCAGGCGTCGTGGCCGGCGGGGGAGACGCCGGGTAGCAGCTTGCCACGGGCAACGAGTTGGAGGGCGGCCAGGGACGCGGCGCCCCAGAAGGCCGCCGAGGGGTGCGCAGCAGCTGCCTGCCGGGCTCGGCCGAGCAATGGCACCGCGTCGGCAACCGGGAGCACGATCGCGCGGACGGTCCTCGGCTCCGCGTCGACGATCAGGTCCAGGTGTGTCTGCTCACCGGCGCCGAGCGGGAGCTGCCCGCCGTCCGGATCCCAGAAGCACACTCGGCCTGCTCGTGGTGGGTCGGCCGGTTTGAAGACCACCGCACAACCAGCCAGCTCCTGCTGCCCCGCTACCGCCAACCCCAACACCCTCCTAGCTCATGGCACTCCTGTCACCGGATCCCGCCGTACCTCAGACCGTGAGCACCTCCGCGTCGGTCGGACCGGCGCCTGGCTGGTCGAACTGGGTGCGGTAAAGCTCCTCGTACCGACCGCCCGCGGCCAGCAGATCGGTATGCGTACCCTGCTCGACGATCTCTCCGGCCTCGATCACCAGGATCTGATCGGCAGCCCGAATCGTGGAGAGCCGGTGCGCGATGACCACCGCAGTCCGGCCTTCCAGCGCCTCGGTGAGCGCCGCCTGGACAGCAGCCTCGTTCGTGGAATCCAGCGCGGCAGTCGCCTCGTCGAGAATGACAACTCGCGGCTGCGCCAGGAGAAGGCGGGCGATCGTCAACCGCTGCCGCTCACCGCCGGACAGCCGGTACCCACGCTCGCCGACGACGGTGTCCAGCTGATCCGGCAACGACCTGATCAGCTCAGCCAACCGCGCCCGCGTCAGCGCGTCCCACAGCTCGTCCTCGGCCGCCTCAGGCCGGGCGAGCAGCAGGTTCTCCCGGATGCTGTCGTGGAACAGGTGCCCGTCCTGCGTCACCATGCCGAGCGTGTCCCGCAACGACTCCGCGCTCACATCTCGTACGTCGACGCCCGCGAGCTTCACCGACCCGGAGTCGACGTCGTACAACCGCGGAATCAGCTGGGCGATCGTCGACTTGCCGGCGCCGGACGAGCCGACCAGGGCGACCATCTGACCCGGCTCGGCGCGGAACGACACGTCGTGCAGCACCTCGACCCCGCCGCGGGTGTCCAGTTTCGCGACCTCCTCCAGCGACGCCAGCGAGACCTTGTCCGCCGACGGGTACGCGAACTTCACGTGCGAGAACTCGACCGACACCGGCCCGGCAGGCACGGTCCCGGCGTCCGGCTTGTCCTTGATCAGCGGCTCGAGGTCCAGCACCTCGAAGACCCGCTCGAAGCTGACCAGCGCGGTCATCACCTCGAGCCGCGCACTCGCCAGCGCGGTGAGCGGCGAGTAGAGCCGAGTCAGCAGCAGCGCCATCGACACGACCGCGCCCGCGTCAAGCTGGTCGCGCAACGCGTAGAAGCCGCCCAACCCGTACACCACGGCCAGCGCAAGCGCCGACACCAGCGTCAGCGAGGTGACGAACACCCACTGCACCATCGCGGTCCGCACACCGATGTCACGCACCCGCCGCGCCCGGATCGCGAACTCCGCCGACTCCCGCGCGGGCCGGCCGAACAGCTTGACCAGTGTCGCGCCCGGCGCCGAGAATCGCTCGGTCATCTGAGTGCTCATCGTCGCGTTGTAGTTCGCCGCCTCCCGCTCCAGCGACGCCAGCCGGTTCCCGATCCGGCGCGCCGGTACGACGAAGATCGGCAGGATCACCAGCGCGAGCAGAGTGATCTGCCATGACACGCGCAGCATCACGACCAGCGTGAGCACCAGCATCACGAGGTTGCTGACCACACCGGAGAGCGTGTCGCTGAACGCGCGCTGCGCACCGATCACGTCGTTGTTGAGCCGCGACACCAGCGCACCGGTCCGCGTGCGGGTGAAGAAGGCGATCGGCATTCGCTGGATGTGGTCGAACACCGCGGTGCGCAGGTCGAGGATCAGTCCCTCACCGATCTGCGCCGACAGCCAGCGAGTCAGCAGACCCAGCCCGGCCTCGGCGACGGCGATGATCGCGATCAGGACGGCCAGCCACAGCACCGTGCTGAACGCCTTCCCGCCGACTATCGCGTCGACGACGTTCCCGGCCAGCACCGGCGTGGCCACCGCGAGGATCGCGGCGCCGACACTCAGCAGCAGGAACAGGATCAGCGCCCGCCGGTGCGGCCGCGCGAACGCGAGGATCCGTTTCAGCGTCGCACGCGAGAAGGGCCGCTTCTCGTCCTGTCGGTGCATCGCGTGGTACATCGACGTCCACGCGGTCATTTCCATACTCACAGCGAGACTCCGGCAGCTCGGTTGTCCTGGGAACGCCGATGATCTCGCGGACCACCGACAGTTTCCGACGCTAGAACCTCAACAATCCTTGAGGTCAACTTCCTTCCCAACTGGGTACACTGTACGAAGTAACCGCACCACTGTAGCCGGTCGGAGAAGGCGACGCACATGAATACCGAGTACACCGGCAGCGGCGACCCCGCGAAGAGCCTGGAGCTGCTCTGGCGCCGCCGCCCGCAGCCGACCCGCGGGCCCAAGCCGGCGCTCACCGTCGAGCGCATCGTCGAAGCCGCACTGCGGATCGCCGACGCCGAAGGGATCGGCGGCATGTCGATGCGCCGGGTCGCCGACGAGCTCGGCGCCGGCGCGATGACGCTGTACCGCTACTTCCCGGGCAAGGCCGAGCTCCTCGACGTCATGCTCGACACCGTGTACGGCGAACTGCCGCGACGTGACGTGGACGGCGGCTGGCGCGCCAAGCTCGACGAGGTCGCCCGGGAGAACCGTGAGCTGTACCTGCGCCACCCGTGGCTGCTCCAGGTCGCTATCAGCCGGCCGCCGCTCGGTCCGCAGGTGATGGCGAAGTACGAGTACGAGCTGTCCGCCGTCGAGGGGATCGGCCTGACCGACATCGAGATGGACGACACGGTCGCACTGGTCAACGGGTACGTGCACGGCGCCGTACGGACTGCTGTGGAGGCGCGGCAGGTGATCCAGCGGTCGGGGATGACCGACAAGGAGTGGTGGCTGGCGCACGTGCCGCACCTGGACAAGATCGGCGACGCGCAGAAGTTCCCGCTCGCCTCCCGGGTCGGGACCGCGGTCGGGAATGAGTTCGACGCACCCTACGACTCCGATCATGCGTTCGAATACGGTCTCGCGAGGCTGCTGGAGGGCGTATCCGCGCTGGTGGAGAACCGGTCTGGCCCGAAAGCGTAAACGCAGTTGTGAGTGAGTACTCACTCAGTTAATCTCGATGCGTGACACCACGAGCGACCCCACTGCCACCGGAAGAGCGACGCGCGGCCATCGTCAAAGCCGCGCTGCCGCTGCTCGAGGAGTACGGCGTGGAGGTGAGCACCAAGCAGATCGCGGAGGCTGCCGGGATCGCCGAGGGCACCATCTTCCGTGCCTTCGGTAGCAAGGACGCGCTCATCGATGCGGCGATGGCGACCGCGTTCGACAGCTCCGACCTGATCACCGCGCTGGAGCAGGTCGACCGCTCGCTGCCGTTGCGGGAGCGGATGGTCGCCGCCGTCGAGATCGGCCAGAACCGGCTGCGCGGCGTCTTCAAACTCATGTTCGCGCTGCGGATGCGGCGCCCGCCGGAGTTCAAGGGCACGGCGTTCGACGAGGCTCGCCGCAAGCGGCAGTCCGACCTGGCCAACCTGGCCTTCGCCGACCTGCTCCGACCGGACGCGGACCAACTGCGCTTCACGCCTGAGGAAGTGGTCCGCCGGATCGGGCTGATCACCTTCTCGGCCACCCACCCAATGATTTCGGGCGGTTCGGTGCTGTCCTCCGAGGAGATCGTCGACTTCGCCCTCGACGGTCTCCGCCAGCGTGGCAGCGACCAGCCGGGCGCCCGTGAGGCCGCCGAGCTCGCCCTCGACGGCCCTCGCACCAACGACTCTGGGGATGCCTGATGTTATTGCGAATCTTGCGTACGCAGCTGCGGCCGTACGCGGGAAACCTGACCATGGTGGTCGTCCTGCAGCTGATCGGGACGATCGCCTCCCTCTACCTGCCCAGCCTGAACGCCGACATCATCGACAACGGTGTGGCCAAGGGCGACACCGGCTACATCATGGAGACCGGCGGCTGGATGCTCGGCGTCAGCCTCGTGCAGATCATCTGCACGGTGCTCGCCGTCTACTTCGGCGCCAAGACCGCCGCCCTGCTGGGCCGGGACCTGCGCGCTGCGGTGTTCCACCGGGTCGGGGAGTTCTCGGCCCGTGAGGTGAACCAGTTCGGCGCGCCGACGCTGATCTCCCGCAGTACCAACGACGTCACCCAGATCCAGATGCTCGTGGTCACCACTTGCACGATGCTGGTGGCCGCGCCGATCACCATGGTCGGCGGCGTGGTGATGGCGGTCCGCGAGGACGTCGGCCTGTCCTGGCTGGTGGCGGTCGCCGTCCCGTTGCTGGCGGCGTCGGTCGGCCTCATTGCCAGCCGGATGGTCCCGCAGTTCCGGCGGATGCAGAAGAACGTCGACGGCGTGAACCGGGTGCTGCGCGAGCAGATCACCGGCATCCGGGTGGTCCGGGCGTTCGTCCGCGAGCCGCACGAGGTGGAGCGGTTCGGGGAGGCGAACGCGAACCTCACCGACACCGCGATCAGGGCCGGCCGGCTGATGGCGCTCGTCTTCCCAGTGGTGATGCTGATCCTGAACCTGTCCAGCATCGCGGTGCTCTGGTTCGGCGCCTCCCGGGTGGAGAGCGGGACGATGGAAGTCGGTGCACTGACCGCCTTCCTGAGCTACCTGATCCAGATCCTGTTCTCGGTGATGATGGCGACGTTCGTCATGATCATGGTGCCGCGCGCCTCGGTGTGCGCGGACCGGATCGCCGAGGTGCTCGACACCGAGTCCTCGGTCCGCCCGCCGGTCACCCCGATCCGCACCTTCACCGGTCGCGGCCAGTTGGTGTTCGAGAACGCCTCGTTCCAGTACCCGGGGGCGGCCGAGCCGGTGCTGCGCGACATCAGCTTCGTCGCCTCGCCGGGCCAGACGACCGCCATCATCGGCAGCACCGGCGCCGGCAAGACGACGCTGCTGTCCCTGGTTCCACGGTTGTTCGACGCGACCGCGGGCCGGGTGCTGGTGGATGGAATCGATGTTCGCGACATCGAGCCGGAGGCCTTGTGGGAGCGCATCGGCCTGGTGCCGCAACGCCCGTACCTGTTCTCCGGGACCGTTGCGAGCAACCTGCGGTACGGCAACCCGGACGCCACCGACGAGGAGCTCTGGACGGCGCTGGAGATTGCTCAGGGCAAGGACTTCGTCGAGGCGATGCCGGAGGAGCTGGACGCGCCGATCGCGCAGGGCGGCACGAACGTGTCCGGCGGTCAGCGGCAGCGGCTCGCGATCGCGCGGGCGCTGGTCCGCAAACCGGAGATCTACCTGTTCGACGACTCGTTCTCCGCGCTCGACCTGGCCACCGACGCCCGCTTGCGGTCGGCGCTGCGGCCGGTCACGGCGGAGGCGTGTGTGGTGATCGTGGCGCAACGCGTGTCCACGATCGTGGATGCCGACCAGATCGTGGTGATCGAGGACGGCGCGATCGTCGGCAAGGGGACGCATGACGAGTTGCTCGAGGGCTGCCCGACGTACGTCGAGATCGTCGAGTCCCAGCGGTCCGCGGAGGAGGCGGCATGAGCGAGGAGAACAAGACACCGCCGCCGTCTCCGAACGGTCAGGGGCCGGCGACGGTCAAGGCAACTGAACGGCCGACCACTGGGCGGGCGTTCGGTCCGCCTGGCGGGATCCCGGGGGACAAGTCGCTCGACTTCCTCCCGTCGGCGAAGCGGCTGCTGGCCAGGCTGCGTCCGCACCGGACGCAGGTGTTCGGTGTCATCATGCTGGCGATCGGCAGCGTCACGCTGTCGGTGCTCGGCCCGAAGATCCTCGGCCGGGCGACCGACATCATCTTCGCCGGCGCGATCGGCAAGGGCCTGCCCAGCGGGGTGAGCAAGGAGCAGGTGATCGAGCAGACCCGGGCCTCGGGCAACGGGCGGCTGGCCGACCTGCTGCAGGGGATCGACCTGATCCCGGGGGTCGGCATCGACTTCGATGCCCTGCGCAACGTGCTGCTTCTGGTGCTGTGCCTGTATGCCGGGTCGTTCGTACTGTCCTGGATGCAGGGCTACATCCTGAACGGCATCGTCCAGCGCACCATCTTCGACCTGCGGTCCGAGGTGGAGGACAAGCTCAACCGGCTGCCGCTGAGCTACTTCGACGGCGCACCCCGCGGCGAGCTGCTGAGCCGGGTGACCAACGACATCGACAACATCTCGACCAGCCTGCAGCAGACGCTGAGCCAGTTGCTGACCTCGGTGCTGACGGTGATCGGCGTGGTGACGATGATGTTCGTGGTCTCGCCGCTGCTGGCGCTGATCGCGCTCGTCACGATCCCGATCTCGATGATCGTGACGGCGGCGATCGCCAAGCGGTCGCAGACCCGGTTCGTGGCGCAATGGCGGCACACCGGTGCGCTGAACGGCCAGATCGAGGAGGCGTTCACCGGGCACGAGCTGGTGAAGGTCTTCGGCCGGCAGCAGGAGATCGAGGCGGACTTCGCGAAGAAGAACGAGGAGCTGTACCAGGCCGCGTTCGGGGCGCAGTTCATCTCCGGCTTGATCATGCCGCTGATGATGTTCATCGGGAACGTGAACTACGTGGTGATCGCGGTGGTCGGCGGTCTGCGGGTCGCCTCCGGCACGATGTCGCTGGGTGACGTCCAGGCGTTCATCCAGTACTCGCGCCAGTTCACCCAGCCGCTCACCCAGGTGGCGTCGATGGCGAACCTGCTGCAGTCCGGGGTCGCCTCGGCCGAGCGGGTGTTCGAGGTGCTGGACGCCAAGGAGCAGGTGCCGGACGACGCGACGCCGGAGAAGGTCACCGACGCGCGGGGACGGGTCGAGTTCGAGCACGTGTCGTTCTCGTACGACCCGGACAAGCCGCTGATCACCGACCTGAGCCTGGTCGCCGAACCCGGCCAGACGGTCGCGATCGTCGGCCCGACCGGAGCCGGCAAGACCACGCTGGTCAACCTGATCATGCGGTTCTACGAGCTGAACGGCGGCCGCATCACCCTGGACGGGGTCGACATCACCGAGCTGACCCGGCACGATCTGCGGTCGCGGATCGGCATGGTGCTGCAGGACACCTGGCTGTTCGGCGGCACGATCCGGGACAACCTGCAGTACGGCAACCTCAACGCCACTGAGGACGACATGCTCGCTGCGGCCAAGGCGACGTACGTCGATCGGTTCGTGCACAGCCTGCCGGATGGGTACGACACGGTGATCGACGAGGAGGGCAGCAACGTCAGCGCCGGTGAGAAGCAGTTGCTGACCATCGCGCGGGCGTTCCTGGCCGATCCGCAACTGCTGATCCTGGACGAGGCGACCAGCTCGGTCGACACCCGCACCGAGGTCCTGGTGCAACGAGCGATGGCTGCACTGCGGTCGGACCGGACCAGCTTCGTGATCGCGCACCGGCTCTCGACCATCCGCGACGCCGACCTGATCCTCGTCATGGAGGACGGCGCGATCGTCGAGCAGGGCAACCACCAGGAGCTCCTGGCGGTGGACGGCGCCTACGCCCGGCTCTACAACGCCCAGTTCAGCGGTGCGGTCGTCGACATCGACGAAGAAGCTCCTGCGGTCGCCGGCCCACCCGGCGGCGCCGTCCGCGTCTGAGCCATTCGAGCAGGTGGCTGCGGAAGCTGACAGCTGGAGGGGTGCCACCCGCCACGGGTGGCACCCTCAGTGTTCACTTCGGTACGACGAGGTGGGGTTTCAGGGCGAGCAGGACACCCAGGGTTGCGTAGCCGATCAGTAGGTGGGTTCCGCCGACCCAGCGGGAGGCCTGGTCGCCGAAGACGATCATCGACGGGACGGTCACGACGGCCCAGCTCTCGGCGACCAGCGGCCACCACCGCAGGACGCCGCGCCAGCGACCGGCGAACGCGATCTTCACGGCGATCACCGCCATCCCGAGCATCGAGAGCGGCCAGCAGATGTCCAGCGGGACCAGCCAGGCCGCGTCCTGGTGCGGCGCCGGCAGCACCCCGTGGAGCAGCGACCAGACACTGGCGATCCCGAGGATCACCGCCTCGACCTTCAGCAGTACGACGGACCCGCGGGACAGCCCGGTCGCCCGAGTCCTGAACTGGATCGCGAGCAGGCAGAATACGCCGAGCTGGAACGCGAGCCCGGTCAGGTCCCCGATCCGCCCGGGCACCCCGTCGTTCACCGTGGTGAACGCGAAGATGCTCGCGGCCCAGGTCAGTGTCCCCGCGGTCAGTCCCAGACCGAGTCGCCGGATCGTGCGTTCCGCCGGAGGGGCAGCCATGCGCAGCGTCGGTGCTACGTCGGTGCGAGCCCTAGCAGGCGTGGTAGTCATTGCAGTTCCTCCCCCTGAGGTTTGTCTTGGCACCGAGTCTTCGGGGCCGGCCGACCCGGGAGGCAGGGCCTGGCGTCCCCGGCTGTGTCCCGAGTCAGGAAGGGACAGCTGACCCGCGACGGCGGGACACACTCTGGGTGACAATGCAGCCGTGGGGGAGGACACGCGGAGGGTATGGGGGACGGCTGTACTCGGGGCAGCCGCGCTCCTGCTGGTCGTTGCCACAGTGGCGCTCGACCTCCGGAACGTGGACCCGCCGCCCGCGGCGGAGCTGGACGCGGGCTGGACCGCCGCCCTGTCCGGACTCGCGCAGCTCATCCCGGGCCTGCTGCTCCTGCAGCGCCTCCCTAGGCATCCGATCGCCTGGATCCTGACCGGCTCCGGTCTGTTGTGGATCGTCGACGGGTTCGCCTCGAGCTGGGCGACGTACGCGATCTACACGTCGCCCGGGCTGCCCGGCGCGTCGGCGGCGTACTGGTTCTACTCTCGCTTCGGGGCGTTCCTGCTGCTCGGCTTGCCGCTGCTCATCCTGCTCTTCCCGGACGGGAGGCTGCCGACCGCGCGGCTCTGGCGGTGGCTGTCGATCGTCAGCCTCGCGCTGACCATGCTGCTCCCGCTGCTGCTTCTGGTGGCGCCGATGGAGACGCTGCAGCGGTACCACAACGCCGCGCTGCCGCCTGAGATCACCCAGTTGTCGCTGGATCCGTTCAGCATCGACCTGCCGTACGGCGTCTGGGAGCCGCTGCTGCGCGTCGCCTACACGGCCGTGCTCGTGAGTCTCGTCGTACCGTTCGCGGTGACCGTGCACCGCTATCGCGCGGCGGAGCGGGAGCGGCGGGCGCAGATCCGCTGGCTGATGTGGGCCGCGCTGATCGACATGATCGTGCTGATCGTCCCGTTCGAGAACCCGCCCGCCGTCTCGGCGATCATGTTCGGCCTGGCAATCGCGCTGACCTCGGCGGCGATCGTCGTCGCGGTCACCAAGCACCGCCTGTACGACGTCGATCGGTTGCTCTCGGCGACCTTCCTGTACGGCGTCCTCGCGGTCCTCGTGGTCGGCGTCGACCTGGCCGTGTTCGCGATCGCGGGCGGGGTGCTCGGCGAGCGGGACGCGGCGCTGGTCGCGATCGCGGTCGTTGCCGTGCTCTACGCACCGCTGCGCAGCCGCCTCTGGAAGTGGGTACGGCGTCTCGTTCGGGGCTCACGCGAGGACCCGTACGCCACGATGTCCACCCTGGCCGAGCGGCTCGAGTCGGCCGCCGATCCCGACGAGCAGCTCCAGGCCGTCGCCCGCACGCTGGCCGAAGCGTTCCGGCTCCCGTACGTCCGGGTGGAGATCGAGCGATCCGGCGGTCGGCTCGCGATCGTCGAGCACGGTCGAGCCTCCGGACCGACCCACGCGCTGCCCGTCGGTTATCGCGGCGAGCCCGTCGGGCGACTGGTGTTCTGTCCCGGCGACGGTACGGCGCTGTCCGAGCGGGACCAACGACTGCTGGGCGATCTGGTCAGGCAGGCGGCGGCCGCGGCGCGGGCCAGCGAGTTGAGCACCGAGCTGCAGCAGGGCCGGAGTCGGCTGGTCGCCGCGCGCGAGGAGGAGCGCCGCCGGCTGCGTCGCGATCTGCACGACAGCCTGGGCCCGAGCCTCGGCGCGGTCGCGCTGCGGATCGAGACTGCCCGGAACCTCGCGAAGTCCGCGCCGGCGGAGGCTGATCGGATGCTCGACCAGGCGACGACCGAGGTGGCTGCGGCGTTGGCCGACGTACGGCGACTGGTCTACGACCTGCGACCGCCGTCGCTGGACGAGCTCGGGCTGGTGCGGGCGATCGAGCAACAGGCTGAGCGTTTCCGGTTGGGTGGTTTGGCAGTGTCGGTCGATGCCGAGACGCTCGGTCCGTTGCCGGCCGGCGTGGAGGTGGCGGCGTACCGGATCGCGTCCGAGGCGTTGACGAACGTCGCCCGGCACGCGGAAGCCAGCCGGTGTGACATCACGCTGCGGGTCGACGGGACGGCGTTGGAGTTGTCGGTGAGCGATGACGGAGTCGGGATCGGTGAGGAGGTGACCGCAGGCGTGGGGATGCTGTCGGTGCGGGAGCGGGCCGCCGAGCTCGGGGGAGTCTGCAGTGTCACGTGCCCGGCGAGTGGTGGCACCGTGGTCCGGGTGACGTTGCCGCTCGACGCCGTACCGGAGGTTGTCCATGGCTGAGTCGGTCCGGGTGCTGCTGGCCGATGACCATCCCGTTTACCGGGACGGACTGGCTGCACTGCTCGGCTCGCTGGATGGCGTCGAGGTCGTCGGTACGGCGGCTGACGGGGTGGAGGCCGTGGACCGCGCACGGGAGTTGCAGCCGGATGTGGTCGTGATGGACGTGCAGATGCCACGGCTGGACGGGATCGAGGCAACCCGGGCGATCACCGCGGACAGCCCGCACATCGGCATCGTCGTACTCACGATGGCCGAGGAGGACCAGACCCTGTTCGCCGCGATGCGCGCCGGGGCTCGCGGGTATCTGCTGAAGGGCGCGAACCAGGCCGAGATCGTCCGCGCGATCACCGCCGTCGCTCAGGGCGAGGCGATCTTCGGACCGGCCATCGCCCGCCGGGTCGCCGAGTTCTTCAGCGCGGCTCCGGCCGCGGCGCCGGGGAGCCCGTTCCCGCAGCTCACCAGCCGGGAGCACGAGATCCTCGAGCTGGTCGCGGCCGGCTGCTCGAACGCCCAGATCGCGTCCGAGCTGTACCTGTCTCCGAAGACGGTCCGCAACAACGTGTCGAACATCTTCGCCAAGCTGCACGTCGCCGACCGGGCCGAGGCCATCATCCGGGCCCTCGACGCCGGGCTGGGCCGCTGAAAGGTTGCTGACGACAACCTTAGGTGCGAGCTGCGTCACAAGCCGGCCTGGCGATGTCACACTGCACCCCCGCTTTCCCTCTCAGGACGCCGGCAGGCCGAGTTCGCTGCGGCTGTCACATCGTTCCTTGCCGCCACCCCGTGAGGGTTTTTGACTGGACAGTCAAGAATGGGTTAGCGTCGGGGCATGGCCAGACCGCGGAAGTTCAGCGACAGCGCCGTCCTCGACGCGGCGATGGAGGTGTTCTGGGAGCAGGGGTACGAGGCGACCAGTACGCAGGACCTGTGTGAGCGCACGGGGTTGCAGCGGGGGAGTCTCTACAACGCGTACGCGAGCAAGCATGCGATCTACGAAGCCGCGATCAAGCGGTACGCCGCCACTCGCGCCGCGCAGCAGCTGGACGAGCTGGCGCCAACCGACGGCTCGGTCCGCGCCCGGCTGCGGAGCCTGATGCTCAGCATGGTCGAGCTCGACCTGAACGATCCCGGTCGGCGCGGCTGCCTCGCGCTCAACGCCGCAACCGAGGCCAGCGGCCGGACCGGCGACGTCGCCGGGCTGGTGCATCAGCAGTTCAAGGACCTCGAGGAAGCACTCGTCGTCCTGATCACGATCGGGCAGGAGTCCGGTGAGTTGTCGGCGGGCCGGTCGCCGACGCAGATCGCGCGGATGTTCCAGAGCGCGTACTACGGCCTGCGCGTGCTGGCCAAGGTCACCGACGACCGCCAGGCGCTGCTCGACGTGGTCGACGGCACCATCGCTGCGCTCTGATGCGCGGTCCGCTTCCGGCGCTGCTGGTCTGCGTCTTCGGCGTCACCACCGGCGAGTTCGTCCTGGCCGGCATCCTGCCCGCGGTCGCCGACGACCTGGAGGTGTCGGTCCCGGCCGCCGGCTTGCTCGTGACGGCATACGCGCTCGGCATGATCGTCGGCGGACCGTTGCTGACGGCCCTCACCGCGGGCCGGCCGCGCAAGCCGTTGGTGCTCGCGCTGCTGGCCGTCGCGGTCGCCGGCAACCTGCTCTCGGCACTCGCGCCCGGGTACGGCGTTCTGTTCGCGGCACGGGTCGTGACCGCGCTGGTCACCTCGACCTTCTTCGCCAACGCCATCGTGATCGCCGTCTCGGCCGCACCGCCGGACAAGCAAGGTACCACGGTCGCGAAGCTTGCCTTCGGCATGAACCTGGCGATGATTCTCGGCGCGCCGCTCGGCACCTGGATCGGCGACGCCTTCGGCTGGCGAGCCACCTTTGGTGCGATCACGGCCTGCTGCACGGCCGGCCTGGTGCTGGTCAGGTGGCTGGTGCCCGCCGGTCAGACCGGGGTGCGGACCCGGGCGTTGAGCGAGTTCGCGGTCCTCCGCGACCGGGACCTGATCCTCGCGATCGCGATCACCGCGGTCGCGAACATCGGCCTGCTGATGGTGTTCACCTACCTCGCACCGCTCCTGACCGAGGTCAGCTCGTTCGGCGCCGGAGCGATCGCTCCCATGCTCCTGCTGTACGGCGTCGGCGCCACCGTCGGCAACCTGGCCGGCGGCTGGCTGGCCGACCGCGCTCTGCTGCCCTCACAACTCGGCGCGTTGGCGGTGCTCGTCGCGATCTTCCTCGGGCTGTGGGTCACTTCCGGCACGACGATGACAGCTGTCCTGGTCTTCGCCGCGGGAGCGGTCGGCTTCTCCGTGATCCCGGGCATGCAGTCGCGGGTCCTGGCCACCGCGGTGGCGGCGCCGACGTTGGCGATCGCGGTCAACGCATCGGCGTACCAGGTCGCGGCCGCCTTCGCCGGTTGGCTCGGCGGTCGCGTGATCGCCGGGCCAGGGCTGTCCGCCGTGTACCTGACCGCGGCTGCGACCACGGTGTTGGGTATCGGCCTGTCCGCGCTGGCCTGGTCTCGTCGGAAGGCGGGTTAGCTCCGGGCGAGGCGCCGTACCGCGAGCTCGGCCAGCAGGGCGGACGCGTCCGGGAGGATCGAGTCGTCGAAGTCGGCCAAGGGGGAGTGGTTGTCGGCCGCGGCGTCCGGGTCGGCGGATCGGCAGGCGCTGATGTTGAGGTAGACGCCCGGGACCTCCTGCAGGACGTACGACATGTCCTCGGCGCCGCACCTCGGGTTGGGGCGTTCGCGGAACCGGTCGGCGCCGAAGAGGTCGACGATCGTGGCACGGGCGAACTCGTACTCCGCCGCGTCGTTGACCGTCACCGGGTAGCCGAGTTGGTAGTTCACCTCGGCCGTCAGCCCGTGCGCCGCCGCCATCCCCTCGACCAGCCGGGTCGCCGCCTGCTGGATCGTCGTCCGGGCCGCCTCGGAGAAGGTCCGGACGGTCGCGTCGAAGAACGCGTCGTCCGCGATGATGTTCTCCTTCGTCCCGCCCGCGATCCGCCCGACGGTGAGGACGACCGGGTCGAACACGTCGAACTGCCGCGTCACCATGGCCTGCAAGGCGCCGACGATCTCGCAGAGCACCGGAATCGGATCCTTGCCGCGGTACGGCGTCGCCCCGTGCGTGCCTGCTCCGACGACACGCACGTGCAGCTGGTCGGCCGCGGCCATGAACGGACCGGGTCTGCTGCTCCACATCCCCAATGGCAGGTTGGCCGACCCGACATGCAGCCCGTACGCCGCATCCGCGCGCCGGCCGGCCGCGTCGAGCACGCCTTCGCGGATCATGATCGGCGCGCCGCCGCTGGTCTCCTCACCGGGCTGGAACATGAACACCACGTCGCCGGGGAGCTCGTCCTTCAGCGCGGACAGGATCTTCGCCGCGCCGACCAGGCCGGCGACGTGCAGATCGTGGCCGCAGGCATGCATCATCCCGGGGTGCTGGGAGATGTACGGAACGGCGGTCCGCTCGGTGACCGGGAGCGCGTCCATGTCGCCACGCAGCAGCACGACCGGGCCTGGTCCGCGGCCGCCGCGCAGCACCGCCGTCACCGACGACAGCTCCTTGCCCAGCGTGATCTCGAGCGGCAGGCCTTCGAGTGCGTGCAGGACCAACTGCTGCGTCTTCGGCAGGTCTAGGTCGTACTCGGGAACCTGATGCAGCGCGCGGCGCAGATCGACGATCTCGCCGCGGAACTGCTCGGCGAGCTCGCGCGTGCTCATGCCTTCGGGCCGAGGTTGAGTGCGGACATCACCCGTTGCGCGCTGCTGCCGAGCTCGAGGAGCTCGACCAGGTCGAGCCAGCGTTCGGGGTCCTTCACCTCGTGCGGGATGGTCGCGTCGAACGTCCCGACCGGAGCGTCCTTGGCCACCGCGACGACCTTCGTGGCGACGTCGAGGTAGTCGCTCGCGTCCAGGATCTTCCGCTTCACCGACGGCGACATCGGCGTGCTCGGGTCAGCCGCCGCCGCGCGGATACCGTCCAGGTCGCCGTACGCGGTGACGAGGGAGGCGGCCGTCTTCTCGCCGACGCCCTTCACGCCGGGCAGCCCGTCCGAGGCGTCCCCGCGCAGCGTGGCGAAATCGGCGTACCGGTTGGCGGGGATCTCGTACTTGGCGAGCAGCGCTTTCTCGTCGTACACGTCGGCCCGCCCGACGCCGCGCGCCGCGGTGTAGACGACGCGGATGCCGCGGCTGTCGTCGATGAGCTGGAACAGATCCCGGTCGCCGGTGACGACGTCCACCGGCATCGTCGCCTGGTGGCACAACGTGCCGATCACGTCGTCCGCCTCATGGTCCGCGGCGCCGACGACCGCGATCCCGAGCGCCTCCAGGCAGGCCCGGATGTAGGGCACCTGGACCTCGAGGCGGTCCGGCACGTCCTCGACCTGCTCACCCTTCGGGGTGACGAACTCGACCCGCTGCGCCTTGTACGACGGGATCAGCGCGACCCGCCAGGACGGTCGCCAGTTGTCGTCCCAGCAGGCGACCAGGTGGGTCGGCCGGTGGTTCTCGGTCAGCCGGGCGATGAAGTCGAGCAGGCCGCGGACCGCGTTGGTCGGCGTCCCGTCGGCGGCCTTCATCGTGTCCGGCACGCCGAAGAACGCGCGGAAGTACAGTGACGCGGTGTCCAGCAGCATCAAGCGCTGCGCCGTCTCAGCCATGGGGGGATGCTTTCATGCCGCACCGACAGGTCGCGACGGCACCGAGTTCTTGCCAACGGCGCGTCGTACGCCAAAGATCTGTGTCAGTCGGAGGAGGGGATCCAGATGAGTCGATCGTGGTGGTGGCGGGTGGCGACGGTCCTGGGGTTGCTGGCCGTCGCCCTGCAGGCTGGGCCGGCAGAGGCTGTCGCGGACAAGCCGGTCGCCGTGATGACCCGCAACATCTATCTCGGCGCGGACATCCAGCGGCCGATCCGGGCGACCGCCGGGCTGACCGGCGCCGCTGCGTTCGTCGCGCTCGGCAACGCGAACCACGTCACCCGTGCCATCGTGGATCGGACGAACTTCCCGCGCCGCAGCGAGCTGCTCGCGGCGGAGATCGCCGAGGCGAAGCCGGACCTGATCGGCCTGCAAGAGGTCGCGCTCTGGCGGCACGGTCCGCTGGAGCTGCCGGGTGCCGGCACGCCGGGCGCGCTGAACGCGACCACCGTGGACTACGACTTCCTCTCCATCCTGCTGCAGGACCTCCGACAAGCCGGTGTGCCGTACAAGGCGGTCGCCGTACAGCAGGAGTCCGACGTCGAGGCCCCGTCGTTCGTCGGCAATCCCTTCACCGGCACGGCGACCCAGGGGCGGGACGTGCGGCTCACGGTCCGGGATGTGGTGCTGCTTCGGGCCAGCAGCAACCTGCGGGTCCTGGACTCCGGCGGCGGGCAGTACAACGCGAAGCTCGTGCTCACAGTGGCAGGTCTGCCGGCGACGTTCATCCGTGGGTACAACTGGGTCGACGTGGCGCACGGGTCCGGCCGGCCGTTCCGCTTCGTGAACACCCACTTGGAGGCGTTCAGCTCGGATCTCGCGCTGGCCCAGGCCATGGAGCTGCTCGCGGGTCCAGCGGGTGACCGCGGCCGGACCACGATCATTGCCTGTGACTGCAACTCCGATCCGCTGAACAGCACGGTGAAGCCGACCGATCCACTCGGTACGCCGCACAACGGGCCGTACAACTTCATCGTCGGGCCGGGTGGGTTCGCCGATCTGTGGCTGACCTGGCGGCCGGCGAACCAGGGCTGGACGTCCGGGCTGAACGAGACCGTCGACGAGCCGCCGCCACCGTCGTTCGACCATCGGATCGACATGATCTTCGCGCGACCGGCGCCCGGTGAGCAGGTCCGGGTGATCGCCGGCGAGGTGACCGGGGACGAGACCGGAGACCAGGATCCGGTCACCGGTCTGTGGCCGTCCGACCACGCCGGGGTGGTGCTGACGCTCGACCGCTGACGTGAGAAGGCAAGCGATCCGGGGTCTCGCTCAAGTAATGTCTTGGGAGTGGAGGAACTGGACCGCAAGATCGTGGGCTTGCTGGCGACCGACGGCAGGATGAGTTTCACCGACCTGGGCAAGGCGACCGGCCTGTCCACGTCGGCCGTGCACCAGCGGGTCAAGCGGCTGGAGCAGCGCGGCATCATCCAGGGCTACGCGGCAAAGGTCGACCACACCGCCCTCGACCTGCCGCTCACCGCGCTGATCTCGATCCGGCCGATCGACCCGTCCCAGCCGGACGACTCGCCCGAACGGCTCCGCGAGGTCCGCGAGATCGAGTCCTGCTACTCGGTGGCCGGCGACTCCAGCTACATCCTGGTCGTGCGAGTCGCCTCCCCGGCGGCCCTGGAGAACCTGCTGGCCGTCATCCGCGCCCGCGCCAACGTCTCCACCACGACCACAATCGTCCTCAGCACTCCGTACGAGCGTCGTCCCCCGGCCCTGTGAAAGCACTCCTGGTCGATCTGTTCAGCACGCTCGTTCCCGCCGGCGACGCCGAGCGCGACGCGGTCCACGAGCAGATGTCCGAGACCCTCGGCGTCGACCTCGACGCGTTCCGGCGCGAGTTCGCGGCGACGGCGTACGAGCGCTTTGTCGGCGCGTACGGCGATCTGCCCAGCACGCTTCGCGTGATCGCGCGCCGCACGGGGGTGGACCCGTCGGACAAACAGGTGCTCGACGCAACGGCTCTCCGTCGCGACCTGTCCCGCCGCCTGCTCAACGCCGCCCCGGCCGGCACCTTGGCCGCGCTGGAGGATTTGCGTTCGGCGGGCTGGCGCCTCGGTCTGGTCAGCAACATCACCTCGGAGACCCAGCTCCAGTGGGCCCACAGCCCGCTCCCGCCGTACTTCGAGACCACCGCGTTCTCCGCCGAAGTCGGCGCCGCCAAGCCGGAAGCCAAGATCTACCTGGCCGCCTGCAACGCCCTCGACGTCCCGCCGAGCGACTGCATCTACATCGGCGACGGCAACGACAACGAACTCCCAGCCGCCGCCGCCCTCGGCATGCACGCCATCCGCACCACCGAACACTCCGACAGCGACCCCACCTGGACCGGCCCCACGGTCAGGTCCTTCACCGAGTTGCCCAGCCTGATCGGCGTACCTGCCTGACCGCGCTGGAAATTCGGTGGCTGTGCGGCTGTTCGCGGTCTAGCGTGGCTCGCCGTGCTCACAAACGAACGGATCGTCGGCCAGGCTCTGGACAGAATCGCGGCCGGGTATGTCTTTCCTGAGCTGACCGCGGACATCGACGCCGCGATCCGGCGCCGTCTCGCAGCTGGGGAGTACGACAACCTGGACGGACAGGTTCTCTGCGAGCTGGTGACCACACACCTTCAGGAGGTGTGCCCGGACAAGCATCTGCGGCTGCTCTGGGTGGACGAGCCGCAGTCACTGGATCCGGCGGACGCAGATGAAGGGCGAGCCGCGTTCCTTGCGCTCCTCAAGGCAGAGAACCAGGGGATCCGCCGGGTCGAGCAGTTGGACGGGAACGTCGGGCTCATCGACGTCAGGCGCATCGCGTTCGCCGACGAGGGCGCCGGCGCGATCGGCGCGGCCATGCAGCTGGTCGCCCACAGCAGTGCACTCATCATGGACCTGCGCGCATGCCGCGGCGGTGCACCGGAAGGGGCAGCGATGTGGTGCAGCTACTTCTTCCGCGACGACCAGGTGCACCTCAACGACATCTACGAGCGGTCCACCGGCACCACCCGCCAGTACTGGACGACCGCACACCTTCCTGCGCCGCGCTACGCGGACCGCCCGGTCTACGTACTCACCAGCGAGATCACGTTCTCCGGGGGCGAGGACGTGGCGTACACCCTTCAGGCGCACGGCCGAGCCGTCGTCGTCGGTGAGACGACACGTGGCGGTGCGCATCCGACGGCCCGCCACGCGGTGACCGAACACATCCTCGTGACCGTGCCGACCGCCCGGACCATCAACAGCGTCACCGGCACCAACTGGGAAGGCGTCGGAGTGATCCCCGACGTCCCCGTCCCGGCCGACCACGCGCTCGACACGGCCCTCAAAGCTGCCCTGGACGACTCGGCTAGATCACGACTCGGCTAGACCACGTCGAGCGGCACGGTGCGGACCGGCGGGCAGGTCCACCACGATCGGGTCGTCGGGGTGGACGACCCCGTCGGTCACGACGACGGACATGATGCCGGTCTTGCGTACGACGGTGCCGTCGGGGTCGGTGTGGATGAGCTCTTTGAGCAGGCCGGGGGTGAAGGTGTTGATCTGCTGACACGGGCTGCGCAGGCCGGTGACTTCGAGGACTGCCTCGGGGCCGATGCGTAGCCGGGTGCCCTGGGGGAGTCCGACGAGGTCGATGCCCCGGGTGGTGATGTTCTCACCCAGTTCGCCCGGCTTCACGTCGTACCCGAGCTCCCGGAGCTCGTCGTGCAGCTCGGAGTGGATCAGGTGCACCTGCCGCAGGTTCGGCTGCGTCGGGTCGCGGCGCATCGGCCCCAGGTGCTGGATCGTCCCCCCGGCGTGCGAGTCACCCTCGATCCCGAACCCCGCGATCACCCGGATCGAGCCGAGGTTCGGCTTGCTGAACCGATGCTGGGAATCCGCGCTGACGGCAACCACCGAACGACCCATGCAGACATTCTGCGGCCCGGTGGAAACCGGCACCAGCCGATTCCCACGGGGTGGACCGTCAGTAGCCGCCGGCGTCGATCAGCTGGGACTCGAGGGAGACGAGCCGGATCTTGCCGCCGCCCTTCGGCGGGATCAGCAGCGCGGCATCGACCAGGGATTTCTTGGTCAAGGCGTTGTCGTGCCGCACCGTGCTCGGGCTGTAGGCGACGACAGGCCCGCTCACCCACCTGAGCCAGGAGTTCGGCTGAGCCGTCGCGAGGTAGTCCCTGGTGAGATAGACGAAGACCAGGGCGGTGCCGGACTTGGTCACGAAGGACTCCGGCGGTTCGCTGACGGTCGTGGTGACGGTGGCGGTACGGAAGTACTGCGGCTCTTCGAGCGCCTCGGCCTTGTCCCGCGCGATGCCTGCGAGGTATTCGGTGATTTCCGTGGAGGATGCGAACGACGCGGCGCGGGAGGACTTGGCGCCGACGGTCAGGTACTCGGCGAGGGCCTGCGCGGCTGCTTCTGGAGCGGCCACGAGTTTGGCGTCGTCGGCCTTCGTTGCCGGCCGGACGCCGGCGAGGTCGGGTAGCCTGACGGCTTTCTTCGGGCCCGCGGAGAACGTGAGCAGCCAGGGGCTGCCGGCGGTCTCGCGTTCCCAGACACCCAGGTGCCTGTACTCCGAGGTGCCGGACATCTCGGCCGAGGAGACGAACCGCATCGGGTAGCTGCCGAAGGACGGCGCACCGATCACCGGCTCGGCGTAGGTGTACGGCTTGGTCAGTTTCTTGCCGGCCTTGTCGAGGGCACGGCTGATCCTGAAGTGGGCCTGGCTCTGGCGGAGCAGGTTGCCGGCTTCGACGGTGGCGATCAGCTTGTCGTCACGCTTGCTGCTGGCGGCGTTGTTGACCTCGTTGTAGTGCTCGATGACGGCAGTCGCGGTCTCGTCGGTGACCGCCGGGCGGGTCAGCGTCCGGACGGTGTTCGGCTCGGGGATCGCCGCGCAACCACTGACCAGTGCGAACGCCGCCGTCAGCGCCACACCCCGGCGGAGGGGACCGGCCGGCGACTGCTGAGGCGGAGGCTGCTGCGGACCGGGGTACTGCGGGCCGGGGTATTGCGGGCCGGGTTGGTGCGGACCGGGGGACCAAGGACCGGGCGAGTGCGGTCCGTGCTGCGGCGGGCCGTGGCCGCCCGATGCGGCGGTGACCGGGTCCGGGGTGGGGGTACGGCGGCCGCGGAACAGGATCAGGAAGATGCCCAGGGCAAGCAGCACCAGCCCGGCCGCGAACACGACCAGGGCGGTCAGGAACGCGTCCGGGATCTCGATGCCCAGGTCGGCTTGGACGTCGGGTGCGGTTTTCCCGTCGGCGCTCATGATCACCACGGAGTACGGCCCGTCGGCGATCGGCCAGGTCAGCTCCTGTGTGCCGCCGCCAGAGGTCTTCGCGACCCACCAGTCGAGAGTGTCGGGTGCCGCGAGCGGGCCGGCGGTGCCTTTGACGTCCCGGGTGGAGATGGAGATCGGATACTCGACCTCCACCAGTTCGGTGTGGGCGAGGCCCTTGAGGTAGCTGGCGGCGTCGAAGTCGCGAGCCACGCCGACGAACACCGGTTTGCCGTCGGTCGACCGTGCGTTGACGTGCAGCGTTGGACCGTGCCGGTCCAGCAGCGAGGGAGCGGAGGCGATGGCCAGGCCCTTGCTGGTGAGGTGCTGTTCACCGGAGTAGATCGTGTCGTCCGGACCGACCAGCCAGAAGGCGGCAACAGCTCCGGCGGCACCGATGATCAGGCCGAGCAGGGCGAGCAAGACACCAAGAACAGAGCGGACGACCCGCACACGAACTCCCGAGATCGCGGCAAGCCCCAGGCCGGCCGGACGGTTGACCAGCCGCGATGCTAGCGGTTGCGCAGGGCACTGGAGCGGTCCGGGTCTCGGGTTGCCGGAAGTTGCCGCGCCCAGCGGAACGCCTCCGGTGCCACCCCCTGCATTGGTGGCACCGAAGACGGGATCGGTTAGGTGATCTGCAGGAGTTTCTGGGACTCGGCGGCCTGGCGGGAGGCGGCGGCTCGTTCTTCGGCCTCGGCCAGCGAGGTGCCGGCGTGTTGCTTCCACCACTCCTGGCCGGCGGCGGGGAGGGTGTCGATCGGGTCGTAGTACTCGTAGGTGCGGTTCAGCGCTTCGGGGTCCTGGTGCTCGATGCCGGTGCGGTAGTTCTTCTTCCAGTACGAGATGCCGCGCACCTCGTCGTACTCGGACAGCTGGTGCACCCAGCGCTTGCCGACGTACGGGACGTCGCAGACGATGCGCGGGGTGGCGAAGCCGGGCAGGTAGCCGAGCATGCCGTGCTGCAGGCGCTGCGCGTCGCGCACCGAGACCCGCCAGTGCTCGGAGAACGGGATCATGTCGCACATGTAGAAGTAGTACGGCGTGATCGTCGCGCCGTCGAGGAGCGCGAAGCACAGGTCGAGCAGCTGCGGCACCGAGTCGTTCACGCCGCGCATCAGCACACCCTGGTTGCGCACGTCCCGGATGCCGGCCTCGAACATCGCCTTCGTTGCCTCGGCCACCAATGGCGTGACCGACTGCGCTGCGTTCACATGCGTGTGGATCGCCATCATCACGCCGCGCTCGCGAGCGGTCCGGCTGACCCGCTCGACGCCGGCTCGGACGTCGTCGGACAGCCAGTGCTGCGGCATGCCCATCAGCGCCTTGGTGGCCAGCCGGATGTCGCGGATGTTCTCGATCTCCAGCAGGCTGCTGAGGAACGCCTCCAGCCGCGGCCACGGCATGTTGGCAACGTCACCACCCGACACGACGACGTCGCGGACTCCCGGATTACGGCGCAGGTAGTCGAGCATCGCGTCGAGCCGTGCCTGCGGTTTGGCGACGAACTTCAGCTTGTCGATGACCGGCGTCGAGTTGCCGACCAGGTCCATCCGGGTGCAGTGGCCGCAGTACTGCGGGCAGGTCGGCAGGACCTCCGCCAGCACCTTCGTCGGGTAGCGGTGGGTCAACCCCTCCGTGGCCCACATCTCGTGCTCGTGCAGCGAGTCCCGAGTCGCGTGCGGGTGCGACGGCCAGTCGGTACGACGGTCACTGAACACCGGAAGCATGTAGCGGCGGACCGGGTCGGCGTAGAACGCCTCAGTAAAAGTCCCTGCGTAGTCGTCCGAGTTTGGGACGATGGTGTTCAGCATCTGCGGCGGCAGCAGCATCGACATCGTCGCCCGCTCCGCCTGGTCCCGGGTGAGGTCCTCGTAGAGCCGCTCCTCGAGCAGGTCACCCATCACGTCGCGCAGCTGCTTGACGTTCTTCACGCAGTGCGCGCGCTGCCACTGGACCGAGCGCCACTCCTCGGCCGTCACGTCCTTCCACCCGGGGATGCGGGTCCAGTCCGGCTCCACCAGCTCGGCTCGCCGGTACGCGTACGGCTGGCCGGCGAGGTCATCCGGCTGCGGTGCGGCGAGATCGGGGCTGATCAGGTCGGTCACGAAGGCCTCCGGAGGGCTTCAGGGGCGTGCGGTCTAGGGTGAGGATAGCGATAGAACTTCCCTCAGATCCAACTGTACGCCGGAAGAATTCTCGTCAGACGGCGATCTGAGTAGTATTTTGCCTGACTCGTGAAGGAGGCCCCGTGTCGTCTAGCCCGGTAGGACTGCACCGTGTGATCACCCCGTCCGGCGTGTTGCCGCAGGCAGCGGAGAAACTCGACGCGCGTCCCGAGATCTGGCCGGACGAGGTCCGCATCGCGGTCGAGCGGCTGAACCTGGACGCCGCGTCCTACCGCCAGCTCGCGGAGGCGCACGGCGGCGACGGTACGGCGGTCCGCCAGGCGGTGCTCGGCATCGTCGAGGCTCGCGGCAAGATGCAGAACCCGGTCACCGGATCCGGCGGCATGCTCGTCGGCGTGGTCGACGAGGTCGGCCCGGAGTCGCCGCTCGGCGTCGCGCCCGGCGACCGCGTTGCGACCTTGGTCTCACTCACGCTGACGCCGCTGCAGATCACCGACGGACTGGAGAACTGGGACGGCAAGAGCGAGCAGGTGCCGGCCCAGGGGCACGCGATTCTCTTCTCCCGCTCGATCGTCGCGAAGCTCCCGGACGACCTGAAGCCGGAGCTGTCGCTGGCCGTCATGGACGTGTGTGGCGCGCCGGCGCTGACCGCCCGCGTGGTCCGCCAGTATGTCGACAAAGGCACAAAGCCTGTCGTGTCAGTAATTGGCGGCGCAGGTAAAAGTGGCTCGCTGTCGCTGGCTGCGGCACGGCACGCGGGTGCTGCCCGGACGATCGGCATCGTGCCGGTCGATCACGAGGCCGAGAAGCTCAACGCATCAGGGCTGGCCGACGTGGTCGCGCTTGCCGACGCGCGGGACCCGGTGGCTCTCGCCGAAGCGGTCGAGCAGGCTGGGGGACCGGCGGACATCACCGTGGTGTGCGTCGACGTGCCTGGGTGCGAGCACGGCGCCGTACTCGCGACTGCGGCCGGCGGCACTGTGATCTTCTTCTCGATGGCGACGTCGTTCTCCGCCGCTGCGCTCGGTGCGGAGGGCCTCGCCGCGGACGTGACCATGCTGGTCGGCAACGGGTATGTGCCCGGGCATGCGGACTACGCGATGGAGCTGTTGCGCACTGAGCCGGGTGTCCGCGAACTGTTCGAAAGCAGGCTGGCGGAGGATTGAGCCGTGCGCACACTTCTGACGAACGGTTCCGTCTACTCTCCCGCCGACCCGCACGCGACCGCGATCGCGTTCGACGACGGTGTGGTCACCTGGCTCGGTGACGACACCGGCGCGTCGTCGTACGCCGACGGCGCGGACGAGGTGATCGACCTCGACGGCAAGCTGGTCACGCCGGCCTTCGTCGACGCCCACGTCCACGCCGCCCAGACCGGCGCAGTGCTGACTGGCCTCGACCTCGTTGGTACGGCGTCCCTCGCCGAGGCGCTCGACAAGCTCTCGGCGTTCGCGGCGAACCTTCCGGCCGACGCGGTGATCGACGGCGCCGGCTGGGACGAGACCAAGTGGCCCGAGCGTCGCCCGCCGACCGCGGAGGAGCTGGACCGCGCGGCCGGCGGTCGCCGCGTCTATCTGTCCCGAGTCGACGGTCACTCCGGGGTGATCTCGTCGGCCTTGGTGCCTGCGGCAATTGGTGTCGGGTACGACGCGAGCGGCCGGGTGGAGCGGGACGCGCATCATGCCGTACGCGACCTGTTGAGCGAGCTGATCGGTCCCGACCAGCGGCGTGCCGACGTGAAGGCGGCCCTGCAGGCGATGGCGTCGCGCGGCATCGGGGCGTTCCACGAGATGGCGGCGCCGCACATCGGGCCGTTGTGGGAGCTGCCGATCATTCGCGAGGTCGCCGACGAGCTCGGCCTGTCGGCGACCCTGTACTGGGGTCAGCCGGGCGCCTTCGAGCACGTTGAGACCTACGGCTTGGCCGGTCTCGCCGGTGACCTCAACGCGGACGGTGCCCTCGGATCCCGTACGGCGGCACTCCGCGAGACGTACGCTGATCGCGCCGACCACCGCGGCCACGCCTACCTGACGGCCGAGGAGATCGCCGAGCACGTCATCGCAGCGACCGAGCGAAACGTGCAGGCCGGCTTCCACTGCATCGGCGACCAGGCGCTCGACAACATCGCACGCGGCTTCGAGCTCGCCGCGGAGAAGGTAGGCGTGCAGGCACTCGTCGCCGCGCGGCACCGGCTCGAGCATGTCGAGATGCCCAGCGAGGACGTGATCGCGACACTCGCGCGCTGTGGTGTCGTGGCCAGCGTGCAGCCGATGTTCGACGCCCTCTGGGGCGGCCCGGACGACATGTACGCCGAGCGCGTGGGGGACCGGTGGCAGGGCATGAACCCGTTCGGGTCGCTGGCCCGTGCAGGCGTCGTACTTGCGTTCGGCTCCGACGCGCCGGTGACCGAGCTCGGTGGCTGGGAGGCGGTGCGGGCAGCTGCGTTCCACCATGAGCAGGGGGAGCGGATCACCGTGCGGGCCGCGTTCCAGGCGCACACACGTGGCGGCTGGCGGGCGGCGGGGATCGACGATGCCGGCGTACTCGCGCCCAGCACGGCGGCGACGTACGCGATCTGGGAGAGCGATGCGGAGCTGGTCGTCCAGACACCCGACTCGCGGGTCGCGGCCTGGTCGACGGATCCGCGGGCGGGCGTGCCGGTTCTCCCGGACCTGACTGCCGGAATACCTACCTGCCTGCGGACGGTCGTCGGTGGCCGTGTCGTCTACGAAGCCGAGGGATGGTCCCAGAAGTGGTGACAGTGAAGAAGCTCGACCTGGACCCGGTCACCGTCCGGAAGGCGCGCAGCCTGGCGCGCAAAGCCGGGCGGCCGATCGTCAACCTGGCGCGGCAGCACACCACGGTGTCTGTCGAGCGGGCGGTCCTGCGGCTGGCCGGGCTCACCGGCGCGGACTCCGAAGGCATTCCGTGGGTCAATCGGCTTGCGGACACGGTGCGCGCCGACGTCGGTCTCGAGCACGGTCTCGCGCTGCCGGTGTGGGACGCGCTGGTCCGTGGTGAGGCCGAGGACCTGAGTGTCCTGGCGCAGAAGGCTGCCTCGGGCTCTGTGACGTTCCGGTTGCCTGAGGGACGGGACGCCGTACGGGCGCGGTCCGCGGCGCGGAAAGTGGCGGCCGCCGGGTTGAAGCGGATCGACGCGCGGCGGCGGGAGCGCGACCGGCTGATCAAGCGGCACGGGGATCCGGAGCAGCGGCCGTGGATCTACCTGATCGTTGCCACTGGCGACATCTACGAGGACATCCCGCAGGCGCAGGCGGCCGCGCGCGAAGGCGCCGACATCATCGCGGTCATCCGGTCGACCGGGCAGTCGCTGCTCGACTACGTGCCGGAGGGCGCGACCCGGGAAGGATTCGCCGGGACCTACGCGACGCAGGAGAACTTCCGGCTGATGCGGGCCGCGCTCGACGAGTCCTCTCGCGAGCTGGGCCGCTACGTCCGGCTGACCAACTACGCGTCCGGGCTGTGCATGCCCGAGATCGCCACGCTGGCCGGGCTCGAGCGGCTGGACATGATGCTGAACGACTCGATGTACGGGATCCTGTTCCGCGACATCAACCCGATCCGCACCTTCGTCGACCAGCGCTTCAGCCGGCAGATCCACGCCCGCGCCGGGATCATCATCAACACCGGCGAGGACAACTACCTGACCACCGCGGACGCGGTAGAGGCCGCGCACACGGTCACCGTGTCGCAGCTGCTGAACGAGTACTTCGCCAAGGAGGCCGGACTCGAGAACTGGCAGCTCGGCCTCGGGCACGCCTTCGAGATCAACCCGGACCTGCCGGACTCGTTCCGGCTCGAGCTCGCGCACGCGATGCTGGCCCGGCAGCTGTTCCCCGAGGCGCCGCTGAAGTGGATGCCGCCGACCCGGCACATGACCGGCGACGTGTTCCGCGGCTACCTGCTGGACGGGTTCTTCAACCTGGTCGGGGCGATGACCGGCCAGGGCATCCTGCTGGTCGGGATGATGACCGAGGCCGTGGTGACGCCGTGGATCTCCGACCGCGACCTCGCCCTGCAGAACGTCCGCTACGTCTTGGGGGCCGCCGGCAACCTTCACGAGGACTTCCGGCCGGAGCCGAACGGCTTCATCGCGTCCCGCGCCCGCCAGGTGCTCGCCGAGTCGGTCGAGTTGCTGGAGGAGATCGTCGACGACGGCCTGCTGAACGCCATCGGCGACGGCACCTTCGGTTTGATGAAGCGCCCTTCCGACGCGGGCCGCGGCCTGGACGGGGTCGCGCGCAAGTCGTCGGAGTACTACAACCCGGCGATCGAGCTGTTGGAGGAGGCCCAGTGAGCATCATTCGGCCGTACGGCGATACCACCGGTGACGGAATGGTGCAGCTGTCGTTCACGCTGCCGATCCCGCACGACAAGCGGGCCGAGGGCGCCGCCGTCCAGCTGGCCAACAAGATGGGCATGGACCCGGCGCTGGTCGTGCACGCCAAGGCGATGGGCCCGGACTTCACGTTCTTCGTGGTGTACGGGCCGGTGAACCACCTGGTCGACACCAGCAAGGTCGAGGTGATCGAGCGCGACTACCCGCTGCTGTCGCCGAAGGAGGTCAACCTCGCGATCCGCAAGACGCTGCGCCGCCGGCTGACCATCGTCGGCGCGTGTATCGGCACCGACGCGCACACGGTCGGCATCGACGCGATCATGAACATCAAGGGCTTCGCGGGGGAGAAGGGCCTGGAGTACTACCGCGAGCTGAAGGTGGTGAACCTCGGCGCGCAGGTCGCCGTACCAGAGCTGGTACGGCGGGCCCGGGCGGAGAAGGCGGACGCGATCCTGGTGTCGCAGGTGGTCACCCAGCGGGAGGCGCACGTGCTGAACACCAAGGAGATGTCGGCCGCGTTCCGGGAGGCCTACCCCGAGGACGCCCGGCCGGTATTGGTTGCCGGCGGCCCCCGTTTCACCGAGCAGATGGCCGGCGAGCTCGGCGTGGACCGGGTGTTCGGCCGTGGCACCACCCCTGGCGAGGTGGCCAGCTACCTGGTCGACGCACTCGTGACCCGACGCAAGCAAACGACCGGCAAGAGGAGCGCATAGGTGTCAAAGGCAACTATCGGGTTGAGTGTCACGCATCGGCGGTACGTGCCGTACAGCCACGCGCACTATGCCGGCAACCTGGTCGACGGCGCCTACGTGCTCGGTCTGTTCGGTGACGTCGCGACCGAGGTGTGCATCCAGGCCGACGGGGACGAGGGGCTGTTCGCGTCGTACTCCGACGTGCAGTTCCTGCAGCCGCTGCGGGCCGGTGACGTGGTCGAGGTGACGGCGACGATCAGCCGGGTCGGCAATCGCAGCCGGGAGCTCGACTTCAGTGCGTCGGTGGTCTGCCGGGGCCGTCCGGACGTGTCGGAGTCGGCGGCCGAGGTGCTGGCCGAGCCGCTTGTGATCACGCGCGCAAAAGGGACCGTCGTCGTACCGGTTGCGTGACGATTGGTTGCCGACGGTAACGGTCACGTGGAGTGCCGAGATGGCTCTGTAACGTGACCCCGCCGAGGAGTTCTCGTTTTCTCCGTACAGGGCAGGCGAATGTGTTACAACGGCCTCAAGGAGCCGCTGGAGAGGTTGACACCATCGCCGCCAGCGAGCATCGTTTTGGGAGTCGTCATATCCCGTTTTATCAACGGTCACACGAAGTTCGGCCACCGGATGATCCCGCGACGCTGACCAGGCCAGTGCCAGGCCTGAGTCGACGGGGGCTGAGATCGCCGGTGGTTAGCCCCCCGCGGGGCAGAGGTGGAAGAGGCTCGGCGGCCAGTAGACAACAGCCGGCCGGTGCGCAGCCAGCGCATCGACGGTTGGTCCGAAGGCGCGCCGAGTCTCTTTCCTCTTTTCTGAGGCGTTTTCACTTCCTCGCACTGTGCTGATTAGTGCTCACTTTCCGCGATCGACGCTTGGTGGCTACTGACCGGATACATTTGCATATCCGGGACGTTGTACGGTCGTGCGACCGGCGTCCGCCGGGGACAGTGAGGACAAGGGGTACCGCGTGGACCGGTTGAAGGCTCTGGGACGCGTCCTTCCGCGGGTCGCCGTGGCCGTGCTGGCGGGCGCACTGCTCGGCTTCGCCTTCGAACCGCACGACTACCCCTGGCTGACGATCGTCGCCGTACCGCTGTTCCTGGCCGCGCTGAACGGCGCCTCGGCGAAGGCCGGTTTCCTGATTGGCGCCGGGTTCGGGATCACCTATTACCTCGTCCTGGTGCCGTGGCTCAGTGTCATCGGCGGCGACGCGGCGATCGCGCTGGCGATCCTCGAGGGCCTCTTCTACGCGGTCTTCGGAGCCTTCGCGACCCAGGTGCTGAAGCTGAAGTGGTGGCCGGTCTGGATCCCGTGCCTGTGGGTCGCGACCGAGTACGCCACCGCGTCGATCCCGTTCGGCGGGTTCCCGTGGGGGCGGCTGGCCTGGGCGTTCGCCGACTCACCGCTGGGCAAGTTGGCGTCGCTGGTCGGCATCCCCGGTCTGAGTTTCGCGATCGCGGTCCTCGGCGTCCTCGTGTACGCCGTACTGAAGCCGAAGAGCACCATCAAGCTCCGGGCCGTCGCTCTGGTCGCCGGGGTCGCGATCGTCGGCGGCAGCGCGCTGATCAACCTGTCGACCGAGGGCAACGGCAAGGTCGTGAAAGCGGCGATGGTGCAGGGCAACGTGCCCGGCAAGGGCCTGGAGTTCCTCGGCCGCGCCCGGACCGTCACCCGCAACCACCTGAACGCGACCCTCGACCTGCAGAAGCGGGTCCAGGAGGGCAGCGAGGAGAAGCCGGACATCGTCATCTGGCCGGAGAACTCGACCGACATCGACCCGTTCAAGGACGCCGAGACCAAGGCCGACATCGAGGAAGCGGTCAAGGCCGTCGACGTGCCGATCCTGGTCGGCGCCGTACTCGAAGGTCCCGGCCCGAACGAGCGGCAGACCACCGGCGTGGTCTGGGACCCGGTCAAGGGAGCGGGCCAGATCTACGCGAAGCGCCACCCGGTTCCGTTCGGGGAGTACATCCCGTTCCGTGAGCAGCTGCTGCCGTACATCAAGCGGCTGGAGATGGTCGGCCGGCAGACCGCGCCCGGCAAGGTGCCCGGCGTGCTGCCGATCAACGGGGTCACCTACGGCGACGTGATCTGCTTCGAGGTCGCGTACGACGACGTGGTCTCCGACGTGATGAAGGGCGGCGCCCAGGTCCTGGTCGTCCAGACCAACAACGCGACGTACGGCGACACCGGTCAGCCCGAGCAGCAGTTCGCGATCACCCGGATGCGGGCGATCGAGACCGGCCGGACCGTGCTGATCGCGTCGACCAGCGGGATCTCCGGCGTGATCCAGCCCGACGGCACTGTCGAGCACAAGTCGTCACAGTTCGTGCCGGACGTGTATGTCGCCTCGGTTCCGGTGCGCGATACCCATACGCTGGCCACCACACTCGGCGGCTGGCCGCAGTGGATCCTGACCGGCCTGGGGATCCTGGGTGTGGTCCTCGCGCTGGTGGCTCGCCGCCGCCGGGCGGACCACGGCCCGGACGCCCCGCCGGCGCCCACGCGCAGCCGCGAAAAGGTCCCGGCCTGACGTCAGGCCGGCTTGGAAACCCCGGCGACAGAGCCGTCACCGGGAGGCAGGAGCAGCGTGAGCACCACCCCCTTCGCGGATCTCGGCAGGATCCTGGTCATCATCCCGACCTACAACGAGGCCGAGAACATCGAGCCGATCGTGAGCCGGCTGCGCGACGCCGTACCGGAGGCCGACGTCCTGGTCGCCGACGACAACTCACCGGACGGCACCGGTGAGCTGGCCGACAAGCTGGCCGCCAATGACGACCACGTGCACGTCCTGCACCGCAAGGGCAAGGAGGGCCTCGGCGCGGCGTACATCGCCGGCTTCCGCTGGGGCATCGAGCGCTCGTACGGCGTCCTCGTCGAGCACGACGCGGACGGGTCGCACCAGCCTGAGCAGCTGCCCCGGCTGCTGACCGCGTTGCGGGACGCGGACCTGGTGCTGGGATCGCGGTACGTGAAGGGCGGCGCCGTACAGAACTGGCCGAAGTCGCGCGAGATCCTGAGCCGGGGCGGCAACATCTACACCCGGCTGGCGCTCGGAGTGCCGCTGAAAGACGCGACGGGTGGGTATCGGGCGTTCCGGCGCGCAACACTGGAAGGGATCGGACTGGACGAGGTCGCCTCCGCGGGCTACTGCTTCCAGGTCGATCTGGCGTGGCGGGCGATCAAGTCCGGCTTCCGGGTGGTCGAGGTACCGATCACCTTCGTGGAGCGGGAGCGGGGTCAGTCCAAGATGTCGCGGGCGATCGTCGTCGAGGCGATGGCCCGGGTCGGCCGGTGGGGCGTTGGTCACCGGGCACGTCAGCTCCGAAGTCTGTTCAGGCTGCCTTTGTCAGGCAGAAAGGGGTAGGACATGCCGTGGTTCGTGGCGCTGGCGCTGCTGGTGGTGCCGATCCTGGAGATCTACGTGATCATCCAGATCGGCCAGGTGATCGGCGGCTGGCCGACGGTCGGGCTGCTGCTCGTCGAGAGCGCGCTCGGCGCCTGGATCATCAAGCGCGAGGGTCGGCGGGCGTGGAACGCGCTGCAGTCCGCTTTGCAGACCGGGAAGATGCCGGGCCGCGAACTGTCGGACGCCGCCCTGGTGCTGGTCGGCGGCACGCTGCTGCTCACCCCGGGCTTCGTCACGGACATCTTCGGCTTCTTCTTCGTTCTCCCCTTCACCCGCCCCGTGGCCCGCCGCGGCCTGTCCGCCTTCCTCAGCCGCCGCCTCACCACCCAACTGGGCGGCGTAAACCTCACCGGCTTCCCGCCGCCAACCACCCGCCCCGACCCAACCTCCGGCGACGTAATCCAAGGCGAGGTCATCGACCCCGACCAGAAGTAGCCGGTCGGGCCCGCGCGGAGACCTGAGCCCGCCGCCGCCCAGTCAGCCACCCTCCTCAACCCGGCCCCCTGCGGTGGGTCAGCCAGCCAAAGTGTGGGTTGCCACACCGGAATCCGGTGAGGCAACCCACACTCTCGTGGGCCAGCCCACCGGAGGGGTCTGCTTCGGGGCGGGTGGCTGAAGGATCGTGCGGGGCCGCTGTGGGGGTGGGGGTTGGCGTCGTATCGTCCTGGGTGGGGGTGGGGTGATGGCACAGGCGCCGGGTGGGAGTGGTGCTGCGGGGTGGTCGGGGTCGTTTGGGGAGGCGTTGCGGTGGGCTGAGGCTTCGGCGGCGTTGCGGGGGGTCGGGCAGGTGGTGACGGAGCCGGATCTGCTGCTCGGGACGTTGTTGGCTCATCCGGATGCGGATGGGGAGATGCGGCGGTTGATCGGGTACTTCGGGTTGACCGCGCGCGATCTGTTGCCGGACGACTTTCCGAAGGTCACGTTGGAGAGTTTGCGGCAGGCGGCGGCCACCGTGGGCGCGCAGAGTACGGCGAGTTTGGATCAGCGGGTCAGCCAGATCGTCTCGACGGCGGATCGGTTGTCCGGGACTGGTCGGTCGACAATCGTCGCTGACCTGGTCGGCGCAATGCTGGCGGAGTCGACGGCTTTCCGGGACGGGCTCCAGCGGGCGATGGATCGGTCCGGTCTGTCGGTGAATGTGCTCGCCGATCGGTACAGCACGTTTCTTCTCGAGCTGAATCCGCAGGCGGAGGTTGCCGGGGAGAAGCTGGGCGTGTGGCTGTCGAAGAACTTTCCGCGGCGGCCGGCCAGCTTGGCGGCGTTCAGCAGTGACGTGGTCGATCCGACGGCGGACTTCATCGACATCAGTGCGGAGGCCGACGCGTTCGCCTACCTGATTTCGTCCCGCGCCCTGGTGCCGCCGCTGGCCATCGGCCTGTTCGGTCAGTGGGGGAGCGGCAAGAGCTTCCTGATGGCCAAGATCCGGCATCGGATCCAGCAGCTCAGCAAACTGGCCAGCTCCAGCGATCAGGCCAACCTCGCCGTCTGGCCCAACGTCGCGCACATCGAGTTCAACGCCTGGGAGTACGTCGAGACCAACCTCTGGGCCTCGCTCCTGGATAAGATCTTCGACGAGCTGGATCCGGTGGCGCGGCAGAAGCTGTCCGACCGGCGCCGGAAAGAGATCCTCGCCAAGCTGGACGCCAAGCAGAAGGACGTCGACCAGGCCGAAGAGGAGCTGGAGTCGTTGCAGGCCGCCGAGTCCCAGGCCGCCGGCGTCGTCCGGAAGAAGCAGGAGCACCTCGAGGCGGTGGTGCGCACCACCGCCGAGCTCCGGGACAGCCTGATCACCCGCGAGCTCGAGTCCGGCGCGCGGGCCGCGCTCGTACAGACTGCGGTTGCCGTGGGCAAGGAAGAGCTCGGCGACGAGGTGGCTGACGCAGTGGCCGAGGTACGGCGGGCCGCGGTGGCGACTCGAACCAGTCCATGGCTGCAGCAGCGGTTCTGGACGCGCAATCGAATCGTTTACGTGGTGCTGGCGGCGGCCGTCGTACCTGCTGTGGCGATCGTCATGGACCTGCTGTCGGCTCCACCGATCACAAGTGTGGTGGCGAGCCTCGCGCCTCTGATCCCGTTGGCGGCACTCGCGCTCAAGGCGGCTGCAAGCTTCGCCACGAGCCAGCGGGAGGCATTGGCCAGCGCCGAGGAGAAGGTCGACGCAGAGCTGACCGCGGCCGTCACCGCGGTCAGGACGAGTCTGACCACCGCCAAGCAGGACCTCGATACGAAGCGAGCGGCGTTGAGCGAGGCGGAGACCGCAGCCGGCAAGGCGCGCGACGAGCAGGCGGAGCTGAAGCGGAAGAGCGATGCCCTCACGGTCGGGAACACGTACGTGGAGTTCCTCGCCGATCGCAAGGCCAGCGACGACTATCGCAGCCACCTCGGCCTGATCAGCAAGGTTCACGAGGACTTGCAGGACCTCGCCGACCTGACAACCGACTTCAACCAGGAGAAGCCGCGGGCTGTGGCCGGCCCGCCGAACCGGATCGTGCTGTACATCGACGACCTGGATCGGTGCCCGCCGAAGAAGGTGGTCGAGGTCCTCGAGGCGGTGCACCTGCTGCTCTCGTTCCCGCTGTTCGTCGTGGTCGTCGCGGTGGACACCCGATGGCTCAGGTCGGCTCTGCACGACGCGCTGCCCGCCCTCGACGCGAAGCTCGGTGCGGCCGGAGACCAGCCGAAGGCGATGGACTACGTGGAGAAGATCTTCCAGATCCCGTTCTGGGTGGAGACCCTCGACGACGACGCCAGGCGGCGCCTGTTGCGCGGCCTGCTGCTGCCGTCGGTGGCCACACCACCGACCGATCGCGGCAGCGGTGGAATGACCACCCTGCAGGTCGGCAAGCGCGAGGAAGAGCTTGTCAGCTCAATGCTGACCGACTTCGGCAGCTGGCTCGACCTCGATGCCAGGCCCCTTGCGCTGACCGTGGACGAACTCGCCTTCATCGAGTCGCTGGCGCCGCTGATGGGCGGGACCCCGCGCCGGGTGAAGCGCTTCGTGAACATCTGCCGGCTGCTGCTCGCGATGGCCCCACCGCTGTCGGCGGACGGCAACCAGCCGACCGAGCGGATGGCGACCTGTTTCATGGCTGCGCTGCACGAAGGTACGCCGAACCTCGCAAGCCGGCTCGCCGTCGTGTCAGCGGGCTTACCGTCGGCCACCCTCGTCAGCGCCCTCGGCGCGCTCGGTCCGGACGAGCTGGCTGTTGAGCGCGAGCGGGTGCAGGAGTGGCTGCGGAAGCGGCAGGAACTCGCGGCGCCGGGGGTGGCCGCGTTCGGGATGACGCCGATGAGCAAGTTCCTCATCCGGTTCGAGCTGATCCGCCGGCTGACCTTCGAAGCTGGTTGAACGCGAGTTTGGCGAAGCGTTCGGCCATTCGGTGGTGGGTGTGGCCGTCGGGGTGCAGGTCGTCGGGCAGGGGGAGCTCGGCGTTGTCTGCTTCGCCGTACAGCTCGCGGCCGTCGAGGTAGTGCAGGTTCGGGTCGTCGGTGGCGCGTTGGGCGACGATCCGGGTCAACTCCTCGCGGATCACGCCGAGCGTCAGCTTGCCCATCGGGACGTCGGCCGGGTCACCGGTGGCCCGGAATCGCAGCTCGCCCCGGCTAAGCGCCTCCAGGTCCCACATGGTCGGGCCCGGGGTGTCCTCGTGCATCGGGCAGAAGATGGGGGAGACGACCAGGAGCGGGGTGGTCGGGTGACCGTCGCGGATAGTGTCCAGGAACCCGTGTACGGCGGGTCCGAAGGCGCGCCGGCGCATCACGTCGGCGTTCACCACGTTGATGCCGAGCTTGACGCTGATCAGGTCGGCGGGCGTGTCGCGCATCGTCCGGGCCACGAACGGCTGGAGTAGGGCGCTGCCGCCGAACCCGAGGTTGGTCAGCTCGACGCCGGCCAGCGAGGCGGCTCGGGCGACCCAGGTGCCGGTCGGGCTGGTCGCGTTCGAGCCGTGGCTGATCGAGCTTCCGTGGTGCAACCAGGTACGGCGCTCGGTCGCCGGCGCCGGCGCGATCGGCGCATCGGTGCGCAGGGCAACGAGTTCGGTGGTCTCGGTGTGCGGCAGCCAGATCTCCACGGTCTTCAGGTCGCCGCTCAGCCCGATCACGCGGACCGTGCCGGGTGCACCGGGTCGGGTCTCGGTGGCACCGGTGGTGAGGTCGATGATCAGCACGTTCCCGCCTGGCACGGTCGCCTGCTCGACCAACTCGCCGTCGACGAGGACGCCGTACACCCCGTCGGGCGTCGCCGGCGCGCCGGTGTACGACCTCTTGGTCGGCAGCGTGTCCAGCTCGACCGCGGTCGCGCGCGTCTGGAACACCAACCGCACCCCGGACGGCTGTGACTCCACCATCTCCAGCTGCGGATCGTCGTACTGCGCCCGAGCCCACCCCGGCAGCCGACGCGGCAACACCCCACGCTCGGTCCGCTCCAGCTCCAACGTTCCCCGCATCAACTCAGGCGTGATGGCTGTCGAGATCCACTCAGGCATGCCGCCTACCATCTCATCCCATGAACCCAGCGCCAGGTGTTGCTGACGTGCGAAACGGGCCCTTCGCCGCCTCGTTGCGGTGAAGGGCCCGTCGCGGGTGTGTCAGGCGGTGCGCTTGGTCCGGTGCAGGTGCGCGGGGCCGATCTCGCCCTTGCGGAGGAGCTCGACGCGCTCGGCCAGCAGCTCTTCCAGCTCGGAGATGCTGCGGCGCTCGCGCAGCATGTCCCAGTGCGTACGGGCGGGCTTCTCCTGCTTCGGCTCCGGCTTCTCACCGGTCGACCGCGCGGCCTCGCTGCCGCAGTGCGGGCACTCCCAGACCGCGGGCACCTCGGCGTCGTGCGCCATCGTCACCTCGACCACGTGGCCGCGGGGGCAGTCGTACGTGATCATCTGGCGCGGCGCGAACTCGACACCACGGTCGTCCTCGAAGCTGACCCCACCCAGCCCCGAACCACGCAGTACGCGATTAGACATGTCAAACCTCCGAGATCGTCATCCGTGCCAACGGTCGGCCGGCCCGGATCATTCCCATTTTGGCATGCCCGAGCGATATGTACGCACCTGACAGCACCGTCGTGACCGGCTGTCATCAGGCGTTCACACATCACGGTGTGTCGCGGCCGACAGGTTTTCAGACGCTTCGAGTTCACAGCGAGTTGCCAGGTTTCGGGGATCGATTCCTCAGCAAACGTCCCTAGCGTCTGCGTCCATGGTGCTACCCCGCCACAAGCTCCGTGGCCTCAGCCTGCTCAATGTGGCCTTGGTGGCCATCGTCCTGGCCATCGCCGTCTCGGCGTACCTCCTCTTCTTCCGCAAGGACCAGCCGACCGCCGCAGCCACCCGGCCGACGGTGGCCGTCGCCCGCGGCGAGGTGACCGCGAGTGTCAGCTCCAGCGGCACCCTGCAGAGCTCCCAGACGGCTTCGCCGCAGTTCGAGACCTCCGGGACCGTGACGCAAATCATGGTGAAGGTCGGCCAAGTGGTCGCCAAAGGTACGGCGATCGCGAAGATCGACCCGTCCGCGGCCGAGCGCCAGCTCAGGATCGCCGAGCAGAACCAGATCGCCTCGGCGAACTCGGTCGAGGCGGCCCAGGAGTCGCTGAGCGACGCCCAGGACGCCCTCGAAGACGCGGAGGAGGCCTCGGCCTCGCCCAGCTCGACACCGACCGACGGCCAGCAGGCCCAGACCAGTCAGAGCCAGAGCAGCCAGGGCCAGAGCCCCGAGGTCGCCGTCAGCAACGCCGAGGCCAGCCTGGCCCGTGCCAAGGCCGACAATGAGCAGGCCGACCAGGACGTCGAGGCGGCTCAGGCTGCGGTCGACGCGACCACGCTGAAGGCGCCGATCGCCGGCACGATCACCGCGATCAACGGCTCGGTCGGCTCGGTCACCGGCGGGTCCAGCTCGGGTAGCTCAGGCACCGGTTCAGGCGGGACAGGCTCGACCTCAAGTCAAGGTTCAGGCTCCACCAGCGCCACCACGACCACAACCTCAGGTACAGGGTTCGTCGATCTCGCCGACCTCAAGTCGCTTCAGGTGGTCGCCGCCTTCGCCGAGGCGGACGCGATCAAGATCAAGGCCGGCCAGTCCGCCACCGTCACCCTCAACGCCGAGCCCGGTACGACGCTGACCGCGTCCCTCGCCTCCGTCTCACCCACCCCGACGACCACGAACGGCGTCGTCTCGTACTCGGCCACCTTCTCGCTCACGAAGATCCCGCCGAACGCCCGGATCGGCCAGACCGCGAACGTCACCGTGCAGACCGCCAAGGCGGCCGACGCCCTGTACGTCCCGAGCACCGCGATCGCCACGAGCGGTACGACGTACACGGTGACGATGGCCGACGGCGGTGGGAGCCGCGAGGTGCAGGTCGGCGTCCGCGGCGACAGCTACACCCAGATCACCTCCGGCCTGGAGGAGGGCGAGCGGATCGAGTTGCTGCAGGGCTCGATCGGAACCACTGCCAACCAGAACGGCCAGGGCAGGCAGGGTCAGTTCGGTCAGGGCCAACTCCCCGGCGGCGGGCAGTTCCCCGGCACGGGCACCGGAGCCGGGGGCACCCGTGGCCGCTGACGCCCTGATCGACATCCGGGACGTCACCAAGACGTACGGCGCGGGCGAGACAGCCGTGCACGCACTCCGCGGGGTGTCGCTGCGGGTCGGAGCCGGCGAGTACGTCGCGGTGATGGGCTCATCCGGGTCCGGCAAGTCGACGCTGATGAACATCGTCGGCTGCCTCGACGTCCCGAGCCGAGGCGAGTACTGGCTCGACGGCAGCAACGTGGCCCGGCTGACCGAGGACCAGCAGGCGCTCGTCCGCGGCCGCAAGATCGGCTTCATCTTCCAGTCGTTCAACCTGATCCCGCGCACCACCGCGATCGCGAACGTCGAGCTACCCCTGACCTACGCCCATCTCCGCCGCGCCGAGCGACGCAGAAGAGCCGCCCGGGCCTTGGAGTTGGTCGGCCTGGAAGACCGCGCCGGCCACCGGCCGAACCAGCTGTCCGGCGGCCAGCAGCAGCGCGTCGCCATCGCCCGCGCACTGGCGACCGGACCGCGGATCCTGCTCGCCGACGAGCCGACCGGCAACCTCGACGCGCACTCGACCGAAGAGGTGCTCGGGATGTTCGACCAGCTGAACGCCGACGGCCGCACGGTTGTGGTGATCACGCACGAGAACGAGGTCGCGGCCCGGGCCCGCCGGCTCATCCGCGTCTCGGACGGCCGGATCGTCGCCGACGAGGTGACCCGCTGATGACACCCCGCGACCTGTTCGGGGCCGCCCTGCGCGGCCTGAGCGCGAACAAGCTGCGCTCCCTGCTGACCGTCCTCGGCGTGTCGATCGGCGTCGGCGCCGTCATCGTGCTTGTTGCAGTCGGCAACGGCTCCGGCAAGGCAGTCCAGGACCGGCTGGAGGCGATGGGCACCAACTTGCTCACCGTCTCGACCACCGGCGGTGGCGGTGGCTTCCAGCGCGGCCAGGCCGGTCCGTCGGCCCAGCAGTACAGCCTGTCGCTCGACGACGCCGAGGCGCTCGCCGACAAGAACCTCGCCCCCGACGTCGCCTCGGTCGCCCCGGTCATGACGAGCTCCGGTACGGCGACCAACGGCGACACCAGCTACACGGTCAACCAGGTGATCGGGACGACGCCCGAGTACATGCCGGCCACCAACACGCCGGTCGACACGGGCCGGTCCTTCACCCAGCAGGACGTCGACACCTCGCAGCGGGTCATCTTGCTCGGCCAAACGGCTGCCACCGAGCTGTTCGGGCGGCCCGGGACCGCGGTCGGCCAGACGATCAAGCTCGGCGCTGTCGACTTCGTCGTACTCGGGGTGCTGGCGAGCAAGGACAGCACCGGGTTCTCGGACCCGAACGCGACCGCGATCGTGCCCATCAGCACGCTGCGCGCGACCCAGGCCGGGTACGGCGCGTTGAATCAGATCGTCATCCAGGCCGCCGACAAGGACCGGGTGGACGTCGCGCAGGCCGAGGTCACGCAGTTGCTGACCGCGCGGCACGAGGTGCCGGCCGACCAGACGTCGCCGTTCCGGATCACCAACTCGGCGCAGATCCTGCAGACCAGCCAGGACACTGCCGCGACCTTCACCGCGCTGCTGGCGACGGTGGCTGCGATCAGCCTGGTAGTCGGCGGGATCGGCGTCACCAACATCATGCTCGTCACGGTCACCGAGCGGACCCGCGAGATCGGGATCCGCAAGGCGCTCGGGGCGCGGCGGCGGACGATCCTCGGCCAGTTCCTGATCGAGGCGACGCTGCTCAGCCTGATCGGCGGCGCGGTCGGCGTAGCCGCCGCGCTGGTGATCACCCAGTTCCAGCTGGCCGGGGTCGAGCCGGTGCTCGTCCCGTCGTCGATCGCGCTCGCCCTCGGGGTGTCCGCCGCGGTCGGCCTGTTCTTCGGCAGCATGCCCGCACACCGAGCTGCCGGTCTTCGTCCCATCGACGCACTACGTCACGAGTGAGAGGCACCACCTGATGAGCAGCCAGACCCCTGATGAGTTCGCCCAGATCGGGTCCGACGAGGAGGTCGACGCGGCGCTGAAGCCGAAGAAGAGCCTCAACCTGCCGCTGGCGACCGCGATCCTGGCCGGCGTCGTCGTACTGGCCGTCGGCCTGGCCGGTGGCGCGGGCCTGCACGCGGCGTTCGCCTCGGACAGTACGCCGCAGCAGCAGGCCGGTCGTGGTCTCGGCGCCGGGTACGGCGGCTTCCGCGGGCAGAACGGTCAGGGGCCCGGCAACGCCACGGTCGGAACCGTGGTGTCTTCGAGCGGCTCGCACTTGGTGGTGAAGACGCAGAACGGAGACGTCACGGTCAAGCTCACCGGCGACACGACGTACGACATCACCAAGCAGGGCAGCGCCGCCGACTTGAAGGCCGGTGAGCAGGTCGTTGTCAGCGGTCAGAACACCGACGGCACGATCACCGCGACCACCGTCCGCCAAGGGACCGCCTTCCCAGGTGGCGGCTTCCGCAGTCCAGGTGCCACGCCTTCGCGCTGATCGCCCTCTAAGGTGGCCGCTATGGCCAGTAAGTTCACCGAGCTTGCGATCGACTGTGCCGACCCCCGTGGTCTCGCCCGGTTCTGGTGCTCGGTCCTCGACTACGAGGTGCAGAGCGAAGAAGAAGGCGGAGTCGTCACCATCGGCTCCCCGCTGGCGCCTGAGGGCAAGCAGCGCCCGGGCCCGGTGCCGCCGGTGTTGTCCTTCGCGCCGGTGCCGGAGGGGAAGATCGTCAAGAACCGGCTCCACCTCGACGTGAACCCGACCGACCGGGACCAGGACGACGAGGTTCGTCGCCTGCTCGACCTGGGCGCCCGGCACGCGGATGTGGGTCAGACCGGCGAGGAAAGCTGGGTCACCCTGGCCGACCCCGAGGGGAACGAGTTCTGCGTCCTCGCCGGCCGGTTCAGATGAGGGTCGGCTGGGCGTTGCCGGCCTCGCGGATGCCGCGGCGCATGTCGACGCGGGACAGCAGCACCAGGCCGACCACGAAGAACAGGCCCAGGGCAACGATCGCCGGCCGGTAGGAGCCGGTGATCTGGTGCACCAGGCCGAAGACGAGAGTGCCGAGCCAGGAGGTGCCGCGTTCGCCGGCCTGGTACAGCGAGAAATACTCGGCTTCGCGGCCCTCGGGGATGAGCTGGCTGAACGCGGACCGCGACAGCGCCTGCGTCCCGCCGAGCACGACGCCGATCGCCACGCCCATCGCGAGGAACGGCACGATCTGCTTCTCCGGCAGCATGAAGCCCGCGATCACGATCAGGATCCAGAACACCAGCCCGCCCATGATCGTCCGCTTGGTGCCGAACCGGCGGGCGAACCGACCGAACGCCAGCGCCCCGAAGAACGCCACGAACTGCACCAGCAGGATGGTCGCGATCAGCACCTGCGTCTCGAACCCGAGCTGCTTCTCGCCGTACGTCGACGACACCGAGATGACCGTCTGGATGCCGTCGTTGAAGAACAGGTACGCGACCAGGAACAGCAGCGTCATCGGGTAGGTCCGCATGTGCTTCAGCGTCGCCGCGAGCTGGCCGAAGCTCTGCCGGACCAGGTTCCCGCTGCGTACCTGGACGACGTGCGTCGGCGGCCGGTTCCGCAGCTTCACGAACGGGACGAACGTGAACGCGCCCCACCAGAGCCCGGCGGACAGCAGGCTCAGGCGGACCGCCGTACCTTGGCTCATCCCGAGCGCGTCATGGGCGGTGACCACGGCCAGGTTGATGGTGAGCAGGATGAATCCGCCCAGGTAGCCGAAGGCCCAGGCGCGGGACGAGACGTCGTCGCGGTCGTCCGGCCCGGTGATGTCGATCAGGATCGAGTCGTAGACGACCAGCGACGACCCCAGGCACAGGTTGCCGATGAACAGCAGCAGTGCGCCGAGCTCCCAGCGACCGCCGCCGACGAACACCATGCAGGACGCGGCCAGCGCGCCGGTCCAGGCGAAGCCGCACATCAGCAGTTTCTTGCGCTCCAGCCGGTCCGCGATCGCACCCACCACAGGTAGGAACAGCGCCGACACCAGCGTCGCCACGGTCACCACGTAGAACGCGAGCGAGCCGGGGGAGATGCCCAGTCCGAGGACGTCCAGGTTGGTGTCGCACGGCCTGTCCGCCGTACCGACGTACCCGCAGGCGGCGGTCTCGGCGACCGAGGTCAGGTACGGCGCGAACAGCACCGTGCCGACGGTGGTGACGTAGCCGGAGTTGGCCCAGTCGTAGAGGCTGAACCCCCAGTACTCCCGCTTGTCGACCGCCGCCGGGGCGGAGAGAAGTCCCATGCGCAGGAGTGTGTCATTCCGGAGGTACGAAGCGGCGTACCGGCGGATAACACTTCAGTGCCCGTTTAATGCCACTGACCCCGCTCGATGAGGACATCGCGGAGGATGTCGGTCCGGTCGGTGATCAGGCCGTCCACCCCCGCGTCCAGCATCCGCCGCATCGCAGCCGGGTCGTCGACGGTCCAGACGTGCACTTGCTTGCCTGCGGCACGCGCCCGCCGGATCAGCCCCGGGGTCAGCACCCGCAGCGGGCCGAACCGCTCGGGGATCTGCAGGCACGCGCCACCTGACTTCAGCGCGAACGGCAGGAACCGGATCAGCGCGGTCTCCCAGTCGCCGTACCCGGTGCACAGCCGGGGACCGAGCTCGCGGCGGATCCGCCGGACCCGGGACTGCGAGAACGACGAGACGCAGACCCGGTCGATCGCGTTCGCGGCCCGCAGTACGTCGGCCGCCGGTTGGAGCCCGTTCTCGGCCTTGATGTCGAGGTTGAACCTGGTCTGCGGGAACGCCTCGAGCAGCTCGTCCAGCCGGGGGATCGGCTCGTGCCCGTTGATCTTGGCCTTGCTCACCTCGGACCAGGGCAGCTCGGCGACCACGCCGGTGCGGTCGGTGACCCGGTCCAGCCGGCTGTCGTGGAACGCGATCACGACTCCGTCGCTGGTCGCGTGCAGGTCGGTCTCCAGGTAGCGGTAGCCGAGTTTCACCGCGTGTCCGAAGGCGCGCAGCGAGTTCTCGTAGCCGAGGTTGTCCGGGTGCAGCGCGCCGCCACGGTGGGCCATCGCGATCGGCCCGTCGTGGTCGAGGTAGGGGTACACGTCGGAAAGTATGTACCGTTTGGGTGGTGACGGTACTCAGCCCCCGCCCCGACCTGTGGACCCTCGACCCCGACGTCCTGCACCTCAACCATGGTTCGTACGGCGGCGTGCCGCGGCGGACCCAGGACCTGATGGCCGCGTTGCGCGCCGAAGCCGAGGCCAATCCGATGCTGTGGTTCCGCTCGGTCGCCGCCCGGCTGACCACGAGCCGCCTCGAACTGGCGTCGTACCTGCAGACCGATCCAGCCGGCTTCGCGCTGGTCCCGAACGCCAGCGCCGGGGTCACCGTGGCTCTCGCGACCCTCCCGATCCCGGCGGGCAGCCGGATCGTCCTGACGAACCACACGTACGGCGCTGTGCGGTACGCGGCCGAGCGGTTCGCCCGGGCCAACCAGGCCGAGGTGGTCTTGGTCGACGTACCGCTGGAAGCGGACGACGAGACCGTGGTCGCGGTGATCACGGCCGCCCTGGACGATGCCGCCGTACTGGTCGTGGACCAGATCAGCTCGGCGACCGCGATGGTGTTCCCGATCGGCGACCTGGTCGCCGTCTGCCGAGAGCGTGGAGTGGCGATCGTGGTGGACGGTGCGCACGCGCCCGCCCTGATCGACGCGCCGGCCGCCGACGGCGCCGACTTCTGGACCGGCAACTTCCACAAGTGGCCGGCCGCCCCGCGGGCGACAGCGGGGCTGGTGGTGGCCGAGCAGTGGCGTACGGCGGCCCTGCCCCTGATCGTCTCGTGGTCCGAGAAGGACGAGCGGCTCCCGGAGCGCTTCGACATGCAGGGGACGTACGACTACGTGCCCTGGATCGCGGCCCCCGAGTCGCTGCGGCTCCTCGACGAGCTCAACTGGCCGGTACGGCGCTCGCAGCTGAGCGACCTGGTCGACGAAGGAGCCCGCGTGCTCGCGAAGGCACTCGCGACCGGCGTCGCCGAGGTCGCGCACCCGGCCGCCACGATGCGGCTGGTGGAGCTGCCCGCATCCGTCGATCTGACGGCCGGAGAGGCGCTGAAGGCGCGGGTGTCGAAGGAACTGAAGGCCGAAATCACCCTCACCGGCTTCGACAACCGCGGCTTCATCCGCCTCTCCGCCCACGCCTACAACGCACTGCAGGACTACGAACAACTTGCTGAGCGCCTTCCTGCAGTGCTCGCGTGAATGACATCCAAGGCTCCTGGCATCCTCGGACACCTTCTCGGGACCTCGGACATCTGAGCAGGTGTCCGAGGTCCCCATGTGGAGTCCGCGGTCCTGGGCTCGAGCCCTGGGATCCCGGCATGCAGGCAAACTCGACCAGACCAGCCCCCGGAGCAGTCCGGGCGTACTCCGTCGTACGCCCGGAGCGGCAGTCGGGGTCAGCCCTTGATGGCGCCCGAGGTCATGCCGGCGACTATTTGGCGGTTGAAGAACATGAACATGATCAGGGGCGGGATGGTGATCAGGAGGATGTCCATGAACAGCAGGTTGTACTGGGTGCTGAACTGGCCGGAGAAGTTGTAGAGGGTCAGCTGGACGGTCGCGTTCTTGTCGCCGGGCAGGAAGTACAGCGGGTTCACGAAGTCGTTGAACACGTTGACCGACTGGACCACCACGACGGTGATGATGACGGACCTGAGCAGCGGGAAGATGACCCGGAAGAACAACCGCAGCGGCCCGGCCCCGTCGATGATCGCGGCCTCGTCGAGCTCACGGGGAATCGTCGCGACGAACGCCCGGAACAGCAGGATGCAGAACGACAGCCCGAACGCGATCTCGATCAGGATCAGGCCCGGCATGGTCCGGAACAGCCCGAGCTTCTGCAGCACCCAGATCGTCGGTACGACGGCCGGCGGGATGATCAGCCCGGACAGCACCAGGAAGTTGATGAACCCGTTCCACCGGCTCTTGCGGCGCTGCAGCACGAACCCGGCCATCGCCGCCAGCACCACCATGCCGGCCACACTGGCCACGGTCAGGATCGTGGAGTTGATGAACGCAATCACCAGCATGTAGTCGCGGGCCTCCACCACCGCGACGAGGTTCTGCACGAACTGGAACTGGTGCGGCCAGGTGAAGTCGAGGTCCGCGGCCTGCTGCCGGTCCTTCATCGCCGTCAGCACGATGAAGGCGAACGGGATCACGAACACCACGATCGAGGACACGATCGCGACCGCGCTGAGCAGGTAGCTCCGGCCCGGCCGGTGGTTGACGAGCTCGGCGGTGCTCACAGGTCCACCTCCTTGCGGTTCAGGAACCAGTTCAGCGGCAGCACGATCGCGGTGACCACCAGGAACAGGATCACGTTGCCGGCCGTCGACAGGCCGTAGAACCCGGCCTGGTACTGCTTGTAGATCACCGACGAGATCACGTCCGAGGTGAACCCGGGTCCGCCCCGCGTCATCGCCCAGATCAGCTCGAACGACCGCAGGCCGCCGATCAGCGACAGGATGATCACGGTGACGGTGGCCGGCTTGCACAGCGGCAGCACGATCCGCCGGAACGTCTCCCACGAACCGGCCCCGTCGACGCGGGCGGCCTCCATGTACTCCCGCGGGATCGACACGATGCCGGCGATGTAGATCAGCGTTGCCAGCCCGACGCCCTTCCAGACGTCGACCAGCGCGATCGACATCAGCGCCCAGCTCGGATCGGTCAGCCAGCCGGGCCCGTCGATGCCGATCACGCCGAGCGCGCCGTTGATCAGGCCGCGCTCGGGGTTCATCAGCACCTGGAACAGCAGCCCGACGCCGATCGTGCTGACCAGCACCGGGAAGAACACGACCGAGCGCAGGTACCCGCGCCCGACGATCCGCGACGTCAGCAGTACGGCGAGCAGCAGCCCGAGCACGACCTTCGAGCCCGACGTCACCACCGCGAAGATCAGCGTGTTCGTGAAGCCCTTGACCAGCGCCGGCTCCTGGAAGAACAGCACGAAGTTGTCCAGCCCGATGAACTTCGACTCGAACAGGCTCCACCGGGTCAGGCTGTAGTAGAACGAGGCGAAGGTCGGGATCAGGAACAGCACGCTGTAGATCAGCGCGGTGGGCAGGTAGAACCAGAACGAGTACGGCGAGTAGACCTTCCCCCCGGCCGCGGCTGCGGCCGGGGTCGTTTCAGCGCGGGACTTCGGATGGGCCGAGGTGATGGTCATGGGGCCTCCCGGCCTGGACTGAGGAGCGCAGGGAGCGCAGCGACTGGAGTGACGAGGGAAGGCCGGGAGTTACAGCCCCATGACCCGCCGCGCCGGAGGCGTGGCATCGATACAGTCACAAGGCCTCACCAGCCCGCCAGTCCGAGTTGCTGCGCCTGCTTCTTCACATCCTCGTCGTACCGCGCCGCCCCGTCCTTGGCCTTGCGGATCCCGGACCCGACCTCGACGGTGATCTGCTCCAGCGACGGGCCCTTGACCGGCGACAGGAACTCCAGCGCCAGGCTGGACGCTCCCGGCTTGTCGAGGTACGGCTGCATGTCCTTGATCGCCTGCGGTACGTCGTCCGGCAGCTCACAGCCCTTCACCGCGTACGGGCCGGTCGGCGCACCCGCCTCGGACTGGGACTTGCAGCCGTCCGGGCTGGCGACGAAGGCGACGAACTTCTTGGCCGCGTCCAGCTTGTCGCCTTCGGTGGTCTTCGGGATGTAGAGACCGCCCGGGGTCCACAGCGTCAGGCCGTTCTTGGCCGCGTCGTCACCAGGCAACGCGAACAGGCCGACGGTCTTGGCCGCGTCCGGGTAGGTGGCGATCATGTTCGCGACCACGCCGGACAGGATCGGGTAGTGCGCACCCTTGCCGGTGGCAAGCATCTTCAGGCCGTCCGGCAGCTTCGCGGACGCGAAGTCCTTGTTCTCGTAGCCGAGGTCGTGCACCTGCTGGGTGTGCTCGAACCCCTTCAGCGCGGCCGGCGACGTCGCGTACTTCGCCTGGTTCTTGGTGTACTTGTCGGCGAAGTCCGGCTCCGCGGCGGACACGTTGTGGAAGTCGCCGAGGACGAACAGCTGCGACGTCCAGGTCTCGCCGTAGGTCTGGATCACCGGCGCGACCCCGCCGCCGGACGCCTTGATCTTGGCGTTGTTGGCCATGAACTCGGCCCACGTCGTCGGCGGCTTCAGGCCGAGCTTCTCGTAGACCGGCATGCTGTAGAGGACCGCGCCGCCCATGAAGCCGCCGACGGGGGCGCCGTACACCTGCCCGTCGGCGGTCACGGTCTTCTTGAAGTTCTCGTCCAGGTTCCCGACCCACGACTCGTCGTTGAGCGACAGCAGGTTCTTCTGCGGTGCGATCGCGTTGAACAGCGACCCGGTGTTGTAGTTGAAGACGTCGACCATGTCACCGGTCGACAACCGGGTCTTGACGATGTTGTCGCCCTCGGTGCCGCCCGGGCGGGTCTCCACCTTGACCGTGATGCCGGGGTTCTTCGCGGCGAAGTCCTTCGCGAGATGCTCGGCCTCCTTCACGTCCTGGTCCTGGTTGGTGGTCAGGTAGGTGATCTCGACCGAGCCACCACCTCCCGCGTCGTCACTGGAACCGAGACTGCCCGCGCTGCACGCGGTCAACGCGAGCGAGCAGACCGCGAGTACGGCCACTCCTCTCGTACCTGGGCGGAACGTCATCATGACCTCCAAGGGTGTTTCTTCAGGGCAATGGCGTCGGGGCGGGGGTCGGTGTCGGAACTGGTCAGTTGTTGTCGAGGACGGCGTCGAGCTTGGCCTGCAGGGCTTCGGCGCTGGGCGTGAAACCGCGCGGGCTGATCGCCTCGACCAGCTGGCTGGCCGGCTGGTCCAGGTAGCGCTCCAGCCGCGCCGCGAGGTCGGCGTCGTCGGGGGCGACCTCGGTCTCCTTGGCCGCGGCGACGATCGTGGCCCAGCTGGGCTCGTGGTCCATCAGCTGCCGGATGCTCGGGTCAGCGGGCAACGCCGGCATCTCGGCGGCAGGGTCGTCGCCGGTCCACTCGTGGGTGCCGTGACCGACCTCGACCGGCGCACTCTCACCTGGTACGTCGACCTGCGCCCGCGATCCGACCGGCACGGTGACGCTGAGCCGGACCTGTCCGTCGGACCGCGTCCACGAGACCGCGGCTTCGCCGTACGGCGTGAGGTGCTTGGCCGAGGCACTCGTCAGGTGCGAGGTGTAGAGCGGACGTACGACGATCGTCCGATAGCCGGGGTCGCCCGCCGCCAGACCGGCGACGCGGCGGTGCATCCAGTCCGCGACCGCGCCGAGCGCGTAGTGGTTGAACGACGTCATCTGGCCGGGGTTGATGCTGCCATCGGGCAACATGCTGTCCCAGCGTTCCCAGACCGTCGTCGCGCCCATCGTCACTGCGTACAGCCACGAGGGGCAGCCTGTCTCTAGCAGGAGCCGGTACGCGAGGGCCGGATGTCCGGAATCGGCCAGCGCGTCGGCCATCAGCGGTGTGCCGACGAATCCGGTGCTGATCCGGAAGCCCGCCGTCCGGACGAGGTCGGCGAGACGTTCGGCGGCGCGCTTGCGCTGGTTCTCGGTCGGCAGCAGCGCCCACTGCAATGCCAGGGCGTAGTTCGTTGCCGCGTCACTCAATACCCGACCGCCCTCGGTGGTGTACTCGGCCGCGAACGCTTTCCGGACCCGATCGGCCAGGTCGGCGTACTCGCGGGCCAGCTCGGCGTCGCCGACGACCTCGGCAGCCTTGGCGACCACCTCGGCCGAGCGCGCCAGGTGCGCGGTCGCGAGGACGTCCGGGTCGGCCTTCGCGCGGAAAGGGTTGTCCGGCGGCGCGGTCGGGTCGAGCCAGTCGCCGAACTGGAACCCGCCGGACCACAGCAGGTTCTCGCCGGCCAGGTCGGCCATCCGGTCCACCCAGGCGCGCATGCTCGGAAGCTGCCGCGCGAGCAGCGCCGCGTCGCCGGTGCGCTCGTAGATCACCCACGGCACGATCGTTGCCGCGTCACCCCATGCGGCCGTGGCCGGTCCGGTGTGCTTGAGAATGTCCGGTACGACGAACGGCACCGAGCCGTCCTTCTGCTGCTCGGCCGCCAGGTCGGCGAGCCAGTTGGTGAGGAACCCGGCGGTGTCGAACAGGAAGCTCGCGGTGGGGGAGAAGACCTGGATGTCACCGGTCCAGCCGAGCCGCTCGTCGCGCTGCGGACAGTCGGTCGGCACGTCGACGAAGTTGCCCCGCATACCCCACACGACGTTCTCGTGGAACCGGTTGAGCAGTTCGTGCGACGACTCGAACCAGCCGGTGCGCCGCAGGTCGCTGCCGACCACGACGGCCTCGAGGTCGCCGAGCTGCAGGTTCTCGACGCCGGTCACTTCGGCGTAGCGGAAGCCGTGGAAGGTCAGCTCCGAGTCGAGCGTGACCTCGTCCGGGCCGGCGAGCACGTAGGAGTCGGTCGCCTTCGCGGTCCGCAGCGGGCGGACCCCGAGCTCGCCGTTCTCCAGCACCTCGGCGTGCCGTACGACGACCTCGTCGCCGGCGGCGCCACCGCGGACCTTCAGCCGGACCCGGCCGACCACGTTCTGGCCGAAGTCGACCAGCGTCTTGCCGGACGGCGACGTACTGATCTCGATCGCGGGCACGACCTCGGTGATCCGGACCGGCGGTCCGTCGGGAGCGACGAGCAGGCTGAGGTCGGCGTCGACGACCTCGACCGGCGTCGCCTCACCAGGGGTGCGACGCAGGTCCGTGCGCTGGCCGTCGTAGATGTCGTCGGCGGTGATCGCGCTCTCGCGGGAGGTCCAGGTGTCGTCGCTGGCGAAGGTGTGCACCTGCCCGTCGGCGGTGGTGACCTCGAGCTGGGCGAGGACTGCGACGTGATCGCCGTACAGTGAGTTCCTGCCGTGGAAGCCGAGGCGGCCGCGGTACCAGCCGTTGCCGAGCAGGAACTCGAGCCGGTTCTCACCGGTCCGGACCAGGCTGGTCACGTCGTACGTCTGGTAGCGGAGGCGCGCCTGGTACGCCGTCCACCCGGGCGCGAGCTCCTCGTCGCCGACGCGTTCGCCGTTGAGCTCCGCGAAGTAGATGCCGTGTGCGGTGGAGTAGAGGCGGGCGTTGACGATGTCGGCGGGCAGCTCGGCCACGCCGGCCACCAGGGGAGCGGGGGAGCCGTAGCTGTGGCCCCGCGGGCCGACGAACTGGGCGGACCAGTCGGAGGCGTTGAGCAGTCCGGCCTCGACGGCGGCGGGCTCGCTCCAGTCACTCCAGTCCTCGTTGCTGCGGACGCGCACCCGGACCTCGGCCGACTGGCGCGACGCCAGCGGGTCGTCCGGCCACGGGACGAGGATCTGGTCGGGAGACTGCACGGTGAACACCTGACGAGCCGTCCCCGTGGCGATCTCGACCTCGTACGCCGTCTGCGTGTACCCGGCGTCAGCGGTCGGGATCTGCCACGACAGCCGGGGCGTCGCGGTGCCGATGCCCAGCACGGGTCCGGCGTCGGTGCGATGTTCGAAGCGGAGAGCGGTGGGTGCGGCGAGGTTCGACATGTGACTCCAAACCGACGAGTGAAACGATTCAGTGACTGCTGTGACGAACGGCCTCGGTCTGTTTCGGATTGATGGCGAGGACGTTTCGCCTGTCCCCCGATCCTGAAGGCGGTAATCGCCGGGGACTAGCCCGTAGTGCACTCGTGGTAGCACAAAATGCACCTTGGCCCGTATCGTGAGGCATGGCCGACGAGCCGGTGACGCATACCGGGACGCTGCTGCACTTCGTCGAAGGGACGGTCGTGCACGCGGGTCCGCACCTGCACCAGAACACCCATCCGCTGCACACGCATAGCTTCTTCGAGATCGCTTTGGTGACCGGTGGTCAGGGGGTCCACCACAGCCTGGCCGGGCGCCAGCAACTCGAGGTCGGTGACGTGATCCTGCTCCGCCCGGGAGTCTGGCACCAGTACGACGAATGCCGTGCACTGCAGGTCTACAACTGCTGCTTCTCCGCCGACCTGGTGCAACGCGAGTTGGCCTGGACGCGCGAGGATCCCTTGCTGGGTTACCTGCTGTGGACTGGACCGTTCTCCGCGCAACGCCGCGGCATGCTGACCACGCGGCTGGATTCGGACACGTTCAAGGAGGGTCTCGAGCATCTCGAGGAGCTGCGCAAACTCCGCCGGCAATCACTCAGCCGGCATCGCGGTGACCTCGTCGGCTGGCTCTCGCTGTACCTGAGTTGCCTGGCCAGGACAGTCGCCCAGCACGACGATCTCGGTGAGCAGACGCATCCCGCCGTACTGGATGCGATGCGGATGATGGAGGCGGATCCAGCCAGGCAGTGGACGCTGACCGATCTGGCGCAGGTGTTGCACCTGGCGCCGGGGTATTTGGTCCGCCTGTTCAAGTCGGCGACCGGGTTGCCGCCGATGGCGTACCTGTCGCGGCATCGCGTCGAGCTCGCGGCCGACCGGCTGCTGCACACCGACCTGCCGATCAGCCGGATCGGGGAGTCGGTCGGCTGGCCGGACCAGAACTACTTCGCCCGGCGGTTCAAGTCACACTACGGACTCAGCGCGTCCGCCTATCGGCAACGTTTCAATACCCGGAAGCTCAGCCCTTCCGTGCGCTGATCAGGACCTCCAAACCGTCGAGGATGCGGTCGAGGCCGAACTCGAGGCCCTGGTTCTCACTGCCTCCCGCGGTCTGCATCGCCGCCGCCAGGTGCGGGAACCGAGCGGCCTCGGCCGTCAGGATCCCGGCCAGCGCCTGGTTGATGTGATCCTCGGTCAGTCCCGTCGTCAGGGTCTGCTGGGCGAGGTTCCGGACGTGGCTGGTGAGGACCAGGATCGAGTCGAACTGCTCGCCGCCGTCGAGTCCGGAATCGGCCAGCTTCTCGATGCCGCGATCCATCCAGGCGAGCTCGTTCGGCCCGAGCAGGCGGCGGCCGATGGTCGACTGGAGCAGCCACGGGTGCTTGGCGAACGCGGCGTACAGGTCCAGTGCCCAGGTCTTCAGTGCGTCCCGCCACGGCATGGGGTCGTGGTCTGGGGGTGGGCCGATGGCCAGGTCGCTCATCACGGCGACCAGTTCGGTCTTGCCGGGCACGTGGCGGTAGAGCGCCATCTTGGTGACCGGCAGGTCGTCGGCCACCCGCTGCATGGAGACCGCTTCCAGGCCCTCGGCGTCGGCGATCCGGATCCCCGCCTCGGCGATGCCGGCCAGGGTGATGGCCGGCTTGGGCCCGCGACTGCGCTGCGGTTGCCCGCCCCAGAGCAGTTCCGTCATCCCTGACCTTTCCCTGATCACGTTCCCGGTGGCTTGAACTGTGTCTACCATGCACTTACTGTGTCCAGCGGACACAATTACGATGACGGAGGCAAGGGATGAAGGTTCTGGTGTCGGGTGCGAGCGTGGCCGGCCCCTCGGTGGCGCACTGGCTCGGACGGTACGGGTACGACGTGACCGTGGTCGAGATCGCGCCGGGACTCCGCGACGGCGGCTACGCGGTCGACTTCCGCGGACCGGTGAACCGGGAGGTGCTGTCCCGGATGGGCGTGCTCGACGAGCTGCGGGCGCGGCAGACGGGTGGCAGCCCGATGCGGTTCGTGGACTCCTCGGGTCGGCAGTTGATGCGGTTGCCCGGTGAGTTCGCAGGGGGAGAGCTGGAGGTGTTGCGGTCGGATTTGTCCCGGGTGTTGTACGAGCACTCGCGCGACCGGGCGACGTACCGGTTCGGGGACTCGATCGTCGGGCTGACCGAGCGGTCCGGCGGGGTCGACGTGGTGTTCGAGAGTGGGATCGAGGAGACGTACGACCTGGTGATCGGGGCGGACGGGCTGCACTCGATCGTGCGGCGGCTGGCGTTCGGCCCGGAGCGGGACTACGTGCGGCACCTTGGGTACTACATCGCCTGCTGGGGGCTGCCGAACACGCTCGGGGTCTCCGGCGACGCGTTGATGTACAACGTGCCGGGACGGATGGCGAGCATCGCCGCGGACCGGCGGGATCCGGCCATGGCGGGGACGATGGTCCTGTTCAAGTCACCGGAGCTGTCATACGACCGCCGGGACGAGGGTGAGCAGAAGGCGATTCTCGCGGCCGCGTTCGCCGGCCTGGGCTGGCATGTTCCGGCGCTGCTCGAGGGGTTGCCCGCGGCAACGGACCTGTACTTCGACTCGATCAGCCGGGTCGACCTGGACCGCTGGTCGACCGGTCGGATCGTGCTGCTCGGCGACGCCGGGTACGGCGCCACCGTCGGCGGGATGGGGACGAGTACGGCGGTGGTCGCGGCATACGTCCTGGCCGGCGAGCTGGCCACGGCGGACGGCGACTACCGGGCGGCGTTCCGGCGTTACGAGGCGCAGTTGCGCAAGCCCGTGTCGAAGACGCAGAGCGGCGGCAACCGGACCGGGAAGTTCCTTGCCCCAGGCACCCGGTTCGGGATTGCCGCCCGCAATCGGCTGCTCTCGCAGCCGTTCCTGCTGAACCAGATGCTCAGGCTGGGTGAGAAGGTGAGCAACCTGGTTGAACTGCGCAACTATTCAGAGGAGCGGCAGGTCGTGCAGGAATGACTCCCAGGAGTCGGGGAACCACCCAGGGACACCGAGCACCGCCAGGTAGAGCCAGACCACGACCAGCACGCAGATGAACAGCGCCACGGTGCCGAGCGTCTTCAGCCAGGCCGGCTGCTTGCCGGTCCACGCGGTGAGGTCCTTGACCCAGTCCTTCACCTTGTAGAGCAGGCGTTGCGCCCACTCGAACTCGCTGGCGAGCACGGCGAGACCCGCGATGAACAACGGGATGCCGCCGGGGCCGGGAAGCCACCCGGTCAACGGCGCCGCAATGACCAGCACCCCGCCCACCACACCCACACCGATCCGGTAGATCAGATGCTTCTTAGGATCCGCCCGTATCCGCCGCCGCCACTCCCACCGGTCGTCCTGAGCGTCCAGCGTGATGTTGTGATCAGTGCGGTCGGGACCCCTCTTCTCGGCCACGCCCCAAGCGTACGTGCTCCCGCAACAATCCCCGCCCCACCCCGTCGAACCCCAGGGCAATTTCAGGGGGTACCCGATGAACTGGCGCTCAGATGTCGATCGCGTGACCCCGTCATCCCTGGGATTGGGCGAGGCGGTCGGCCTGACGCGAAGGATCTCGACACCTCAGACCTCCGGTGGATCCGGGCTGAGAAAGTGCCGCGCTGCGATCACCCCGTGCGGGTGATGGCACCGGCCCCGACCGCCCAGACAATGCCGCGTATGGCCGTGCGGTCTCGGCACGAGGCGCCTGGCACACAGTGGCAGCCCAGGCGTAATTTCGCCTGGCTCGTCATCCTCGTCGTCGGCGCCGTGATCTGGATCCTCGGCGCGGTCATCACGGCCACCACGGAGGACGAGATACTCGTCCCGACGGTACTCCTGGTGGGCAGCTTTCTGATGCCGATGAGCATGGTGATGTTCGCGCTCACTCGCGAGACCGAAGACCGGCTCCCTGATGACAAGATCCTGCTGGCATTCCTGCTCGGGGGGTCCGTCGGCGTGGTCGTCTCGGCCTACGTCGAGGTCAGGCTGCTCCCGACCGCTCACGGCAGATTCCTGACGGTCGGTCTGATCGAAGAACTGACGAAGGGGCTGCTGGTCGTGACGGTGGCCTGGCGGCTGAAGACCCGCAGGCCGCGGAGCGGCATGGTGCTCGGCGCGACGGTGGGCGCCGGATTCGCCTCGTTCGAGAGCGCGGGATACGCCTTCAACACGTTGCTCCAGAACCAGGACGAGCACGAGATCCTCGACATCCTGCAGACGGAGATCTCTCGTGCCGTGCTGGCGCCTTTTGGGCATATCACCTGGACGGCACTCTTCGCCGGTGCCTTGTTCGCCGCAGCACGGGCCGATGGCAGGTTCCGGCTGACCTGGCCCCTGGTGGGCACGACGGCCGGAATCATCGTCCTGCACGGACTGTGGGACTCCTCCTACGGGTTTGCCATCCTCCTCGCACAGGGGCTGCACGGCGACGGATGGACGTTCGAATGGCCCAACACTGCGGAGTGGATCGGCCTCCCCACGGGCGGGGAACTGCGCCTGTTCCAGGCGATCGACACCGGGCTGCTCGTGGTCAACTCGCTCATCGGTGCCCTGTGGGTTGTCCACAACTGGCGAAAGTACGGCCGCGCGCCGTTCGTCGCAGATGCGCGACTGCCGTCTGGTGAACCCGAGGCACCCACACCTGCGCGCTCGGAATAGCCCCGGCGACTCCGTCACCTGGCACCTCCGGCACGCCACGCCAGCTCGCGGTGTACACCGTGGTACACCGCACCGAAAACGGCGGCAAACGGTGAGAACCGCCGAGAGGCGAGATCCCTTGTTTGCCGCCGTTCCGGGGACCGCTGAGCGTGGCCTGGATGCCGCGTTGCTAGAAGTTGATCATGTGGCCTTCGAGGCCGTGGAAGGCTTCCTGGAGGGCCTCGCTGAGGGTGGGGTGGGCGTGCACGTTGCGGGCCAGTTCCTTGGTGGTCAGGTCCCACTTCTGGGCCAGGGTCAGCTCGGGCAGCAGCTCGGTGACCTCGGGGCCGATCAGGTGCGCGCCGAGCAGCTCGCCGTACTTGGCGTCGCTGATCACCTTGACGAAGCCGGTCGGGTCGCCGAGGCCGTGCGCCTTGCCGTTCGCGGTGAACGGGAACTTGGCGACCTTGACGTCGTACCCCTGCTCGCGGGCCTGCTCCTCGGTGTAGCCGAAGCTGGCCACCTGCGGCTGGCAGAAGGTGGCGCGCGGGATCATCACGTGGTCGAGCTCCATCGTCTCGACGCCGGCGATGGTCTCGGCCGCGATCACGCCCTGCGCCTCGGCCGCGTGCGCGAGCATCAGCTTCGCGTTCACGTCGCCGATGGCGAAGATGTTCGGCACGTTGGTGCGCAGGAAGCCGTCGGCCTCGATCGCGCCGCGCTCGGTCAGCTTGACGCCGATCTTGTCCAGGCCGTAGCCGTCGACGCGGGGCTGGAAGCCGATCGCCTGCAGCACCTTGTCGGCCTCCAGCGTCTGCTGGTTGCCGTCCTTGCCGGTGACGGTGACCTTGACCTTCTCGCCGGAGTCGTCGATCGCGTCGACCCGGGTGGAGGTGAGCACGTCGACGCCGAGCTTCTTGTAGGCCTTGGCCAGCTCCTTGGACACCTCGGCGTCCTCCAGCGGCACCATCCGGTCCAGGAACTCGACGATGGTGACCTTGACGCCGTAGTTGGCCAGCACGTAGGCGAACTCGACGCCGATCGCGCCGGCGCCGGCGATGATGATGCTGCCCGGCAGCTCCTCGGTGAGGATCTGCTCCTCGTACGTCACCACGCGCTCGCTCAGCTGGGTGCCCGGCAGCAGCTTGGTGGTCGCGCCGGTGGCGATGATGCAGTTGTCGAAGGTGACGGTCTCGGAGCTGCCGCCGTTCAGGCTGACGTCCAGGGTGTTGGCGTCGACGAAGCTGCCCCAGCCGTCGAACTCGGTGATGTTGTTCTTCTTCATCAGGAAGTGGACGCCCTTGACCCGGCCGTCGGCGACCTTGCGGCTGCGCTGGACCGCGGTCGGGAAGTCGAAGCTGACCTCGCCGCTGATGCCGAAGGTCTTGGCGTCGGCGCGGAAGATGTGCGCCAGCTCGGCGTTGCGCAGCAGCGCCTTGGACGGGATGCAGCCCACGTTCAGGCAGACACCGCCCCAGTACTTCTTCTCGATGATGGCGGTCTTGAGCCCGAGCTGGGCGGCGCGGATCGCCGCGACGTACCCACCCGGACCTGCGCCGAGGACAACAACGTCAAAGTGCGAGGCCATGAAGTGAACTTTAATGGGTCACGCCAGGCGTCCCGACCGGTGGTCGCCGGTCACAGTCCGTGAGCGGACTTTCCTGTCGGCCGATCGCCGAATAGGCTGGGTTGGCGCGGGGTCCGTTACCCTCTGCGCGCGTGAGGCTTACGAAGATGGGGACCTGATGGTTGTGGGGAGCCGTCGGGGGCTGCGGCTCGCAGCGCTCGGCACACTGCTTGCGGTCTTTGGGCTGCCCGCGTACGCCGACAACAGCCCCACCCCGCCACCGCCGGCCTCCGTCACGGACGTGAACAAATCGCTCGAGCAGCTGCAGGCCGAGGCTGCCGCCGTCCAGGCCGATTTCGCGAAGGCGACGATCGCCTACACCAACGCGCTGAAGGCCGCGCAGACCGCCGAGGCGGCCGCCAAGAAGGCGGAGACCTCGGCGACCGCGTCGAAGGGCAAGGCCGACGTGGAGCGCCGCCGGCTCGGGCTGCTGACCGTGCAGGCCTACCAGACCGGCATCCCGACGGTGCTCGGCGCCGAGTCGATGCTCTGGTCGCTCGCCCCGGTCGCGGAGAACCTGCAGGAGATCGCCGACCGGCAGACAGCCATCCAGCAGCTCGGCAGCACTCAGGTCTCGCAGTACCAGACCGCGATGACCGCCGAGAACGAGGCCGCCAAGGCGAAGGCCGAGGCGGCGAGCAAACGTGCAGCGGCGAACGAGGCCGCGGCCAAGGCCAAGCAGCTCGCGCAAGAGGTGCAGCAGAAGGCGGCCGACTCCGCGCTGATGGCCGAGAGTCAGTACGCCGACCTGGACGGCGCGTCCGAGTTGTCGAAGCAGCTGCAGCTCGCGCGGAACCAGCAGGCGCTGGCGCGCTGGCAGGCGTACCTGACCGAGTTGGCGACGTCCAAGATCACACCGCCGGCGGCCGCCGTACTGAAGAACCCGGCCAAGCTGCCTGCCGGCCTGCAGCCGCTGACCGCTGCGGGTGCCCCAGTCGCCGGTGCGGCCGCTGTGGTCCAGGGCACGCGGACGGTCAAGGTGCTGTCGGCCGAGACGATCCGGGCGGTGAACCAGGCGTTCAGCCTGCTCGGCAAGCCGTACGGCGTCGCCGCGACCGGCCCGGACAAGTACGGCTGTCTCGGTGCGGCCCGGGTCGCCTGGCAGCCGTACACCACGCTGCCGAACCTGGTCGGCAAGGTGTACCCGAACTACCAGGCGGTGCCGGCGTCCCAGATGCAGCCGGGCGACCTGCTCGTGATGGGCAGCAAGTCGCTCGGTCTGGTTCACATCGGCATCGCCCTCGACAACGGCGAGATGATCGCCGCCGACGAGGCCAGGGGCGCGGTCGTCGTCACCCGGGTCCCGGACAACCTGTACGCCGCCCTGCGCCCGACCCTCGGCACGCCGGTCAAGCCGCAGGTCGCCCCGGTCGCGACCTCGGAGGCCTACGCATTCCGGTGCGGCAACACGGCGACGTCGTACAACGTCGGGTCCGACGACTGGACGTGGCCGCTGGCCGACGGCAGCTACGAGATCGGTACGTCGTTCGGTCAGGCCGGGGCGCTGTGGGAGACCGGCTACCACACCGGCCAGGACTTCCCGGCCGCTGTCGGCACGCCGGTCCGCGCGGTGACGTCCGGTGTCGTCCGCGTCGAGCACCCGGCCTGGGCGGGCAACCTGGTACGGATCGACCACGGGAACGGGCTGGAGACGCTGTACGCGCACCTGAGCTCGGTCGACGTGGCCGACGGCACGCAGGTCACTGCGGGGCAGCGGATCGGCGCGGTGGGTTCGGAGGGGAACTCGACCGGCCCGCATCTGCACTTCGAAGTCCGGCTCGGCGGCGACCCGGTGAACCCGATGCCGTTCCTGGCGACCGGTAGCGCCACAATCGGCTGGGGCGGCTACAGCAACGGCATGATCCCGGCGAGCAAGCTGTGCGCGCTGGGGTCCGGTCACATGCTGCGCTGCGACGCCGCGGCTGCGTACCTGCAACTGGCCAAGGCCTACCGTGCCCAGTTCGGCAAGACGCTGTGCATCACCGACTCGTACCGCTCGTACTCCTCCCAGGTCAGCCTCTACTCCCGCAAGCCGTCTCTGGCAGCCCTGCCCGGCACGTCCAACCACGGGTGGGGCGTGGCCGTCGACCTCTGCGGCGGAGTGGATCGCTTCGGCACCGCGCAGTACCAGTGGATGAAGAGCCACGCCTCCCAGTTCGGCTGGGTGCACCCGTCCTGGGCCGACCAGGGCGGCTCCCGGGAAGAGCCCTGGCACTGGGAGTTCGGCAAGCCGGCCGTCTCCTAGCAGCAGAACGGGAACCGCCGGGTGGTGGTCGTTCGTGGGACCAGCATGAAACCTAGGTACGACGACGTGGCCGCTGACTACGACGAGTGGGTCGGAGCGGGGGCTGCCCTCGACGATCCGGCCTTCGCCGAGCTGGTCGGCGACGTGGCCGGTCAAGCGGTCGGTGTCGTTGCGTGCGGCCAGGGGCGTGAGGCCCGCTACCTCGCCGCCCAGGGAGCGACCGTCACCGGAGTCGACCTGTCCGAGAAGCTCCTCGAGAAGGCCCGGGAACACGAGGAGGCGGCGCCGCTGGGCATCACCTACCGGCAGGGCGACGCGCAGACGCTGGACGGGCTCGCGACCGATGCCTTCGACGGCGTCGTCTGCTATATGGCGTTGATGGACATCCCGGACCTGGATCGGGCGCTGCACTCCATGGCGCGCGTCCTCCGCCCCGGCGGCTGGTTCGTCGTCTCGATCACCCACCCGTGCTTCAAGACGCCGGCGGCGGGCGAACTCGTCGACCACGTCGACCAGAGCGTCCGCCGAACGATCGGCAAGTACTACGTCGAGGGCTACTGGGACGGCCCCGGCGCCCACCGCAACGCCCTACCGGTCGGCGCCTATCACCGGACCCTCAGCACCTACGTCAACACACTCACCGCGACCGGCTTCGTCATCGAACAGTTCAGAGAGCCGCTCCACGACACCCCCGTCTGGCGCGAGGTCGCACAACTGCTCTACATCCGCGGCCGACTCTCACCGCGGCAGGAACCGCGTGGCGCCGAGAGCGGTGAGGAGTAGGAGTACGGCGCTGACTGTGACGGACACGTGGAAGCCGGTGGTGAAGGCTTCGCGGGCGGCGGGGGAGGCGAGGGCTTCACGGGTCAGTTCGGCATCGCGGCCGAGCTGGTCGCGGTAAACGGCGGTGATCAGGCTTCCGAGCAGGGCGATACCGAGCGCACCGCCGAGTTGGGGTGCGGTGGACGAGAGCGCGGCGGCGCCGCCCGCCCGCTCCTCGGGGGAGGCGCCGATCATCAGGTTCGTGGCCAGCGCCATGGTCGGGGCGAGACCGGCCGAGATGACGATCGAGCCGGTCACGAGTAGGCCGAGCGGGCCGACCTGGGTGAGGACGACGAATCCGGCGACGGCGAGCACGAGGCCCGCGGCGATCACTCGGCCAGGGCTGAAGCGGTTGGCCAGTCGCGGTGCGAGCAGCGAGCCGGCGATGGTCCCGGCGGCCGAAGGCGCGGTCCACAGACCGGCCTCGAGCGGGCCCAGACCATGGGCGAGCTGGAGGAGCTGGGCGATCGCGTAGTTGACGCCCCAGAGCACGAAGATCGCGAGTGCCAGCGCGATCGCGGACGCACTGAACGCGCGGCTCGTGAACAGGCCGAGGTCGAGCATCGGATCGTCCAGCCGCCGCTGCCGCCGGATGAACACGCCGCCGAGCACGAGCCCGGCCGCGATCACCGCGACCCACTGCCAGGCGAACCCGTCCGCCGCGATGTGCTTCAGCCCGTACACCACCGGCAGCACCGCCGCCATCGACAGCACGGCGCTCAAGAGATCGAGCCGCTTGCCACCCGGCGCCTTGTACTCGGGCAGCAACCGTGGCCCGGCGACCAGCAACGCCGCCATCACCGGTACGCCGACCAGGAACACCGAGCCCCACCAGAAAGTGTCCAGCAACCACCCGCCGACCAGCGGACCGATCGCCGTACCGCCGGACACGCTGGCGACCACGATCCCGATCGCGACCCCGCGTTGCCGGGCGTCCTTGAACATCGACGCGACCAGCGAGACCACCGACGGCATCAGCGTCGACCCGGCGATCCCCATCAACGCACGCGTGCCGATCAGCATCGCGGGACTGACCGAGTACGCCGCCAGCACCGAGGCGACGCCGTACACGGCAGCACCACCGAGCAGCAGCCGGCGGCGCCCGATCCGGTCGCCGAGCGCGCCCATCGTGACCAGCGAGCCGGCCAGCAGGAACGCGTAGATGTCCACGATCCACAGCAGTTCGGACCCACTCGGCCGCAGATCGGCCGCGATCGACGGCAGCGCCAAATGGGTCACGGTCAGCTCGAGCGAGGCCAGCAACGCCGGTAGTGCCAGCACCGCCAACCCGATCCATTCGCGACGACCGGCCTGGGAAACCTCATCCTTGGTTGATGTCACGCCGGACAGTCTCGAACCTCAACAAAACTTGAGGTCAACTACCGTTCGGCGACCTGGCGCAACACCGGTTTCACGTCGACGACCGGGGTGCCGTCGAGGGCTTCGAGCCGGTCGACCTGCAGGCGCAGGCCGTCGGTGGCGACGATGGTGACCTGATGCAGTCCGAGCGGGTTCGGCCGGTCGGGGGAGCGGGTGCTGAAGACGCCGGTCTCCGGGCGGCTCTGGTCGCTGCGGGGATGGACCGCCAGCACCTCTCGGTCGGCCCGATCGAACCAGGTGATGACGATGATCTCGTCGCCGACGGCCAGATCGCGCAGTGCGCCGCGGACGGACTCGTCGAACACCAGCCACGCACTGGGCGCGCCCTCGTCGGGTTGGCGTGGCGCTTCGTCGCGAGTCTTGAGCACCGACTCGACTCGGCCCACTGGTTTGAGGACGAACATCACGCCGGGAACCTGTACACGGTCTGCAGCGCCTCGCCCGGGACATGAACGTGCAAGGCGAGGCCGGGATGGGCTCGGGTGTCGACCACCCGGCCGTCGGGGGACTGCGGCTCGAACGGGAGCGGCACGGTCGATCGGATCCCGGGGGCACCGAGGACGGGATGCCCGGCGAAGGTGGTGACGATCGCGTTGTGCACGTGCCCGGTGAGCAATGCGGTGATCCTCTTGCCGGTCAGCACGGCCTCGAAGGCCTCCCGGGACTGCAGCATCCACTGGTCCATCACCGGATGGTGCAACTCCAGCGGCGGATGATGAAACGCCACGAACACCGGTCCGTCAGAGGGCTTGCGCAGTACGCGGTCCAACCAAGCCAGCGACTCATCCGACAGCAAGCCGTGGTCCGCACCCGGCACCGTGCTGTCGACCAGCACGAACCGCGCCATGCCGACGTCGCGCACCTGGTGGACCGGGTGTCCTTCACCCGGGGCATCGACGTATGTCCGGAGCGGCGCGCTCACGTCGTGGTTGCCGGGCAGCACCAGGGTCGGCACGTCCGACTGCAGTTCGGCCTCGAGCTCGGCGTACTCCGACTCCTGGCCGTGGTCGGCGAGATCCCCGGTGACCAGGACGACGTCCACCGGCCGGCTGAACTCGCTCAGGTACGACGTGATCCGGCGCAGCCGCGAGCGCGCCTCCTCGGAGCCGTCGAGATGTGGATCACTCAGGTGCGCGATCACGTACATGCTGAAAACACTAACCGCAGAAGCCGCCCGGAAGGTCGTTGCACGGCACGAGTCCGCCGCGCGCCAGCACCGGCCGTACCTGCGGCGAGCGCAGGTACTCCAGGAACGCCGCGGTCAGCGAGTCGGCCGGCGGCGTCTTGTACGTGTAGGCGTGCTCGACTTCCCAGAACCGGTACGACCCGTCCGCCACCTTCGCGGCATCCGGTACGACGCCGTCGATCGAGGCGACTGTGATCTCCGGGTACTTCCGGGTCCCGCCGAGCTCGCCGTACCCGATCGCGCCGTCGATCTCGTTCACCCGGGTCAGCAGCTCCTCCGTCGTGCCGACCTCGCAGCGGTGGAACTTGGCCGCCGGGTCGTCGCGGCGGCAGTCGTCGGAGGAGATCCCGAGCTCCTGGTCGCCGTTCAGCACCTTGTCCCGGAACACCCGCCGCGACCCCGAGTCCGGGCCGACGCGGCTGACCATCCGGATCGGCAGGTCTCGCCCGCCGAGCTGCTTCCAGTTCGTCACGCGTCCGCTGTAGACGTCGCGGAGTTGAGCGGTTGTCAGCCCCGTCACGTCCGCCGACCGGTTCACCGCGACCGCGAACACGACGACCGCGACCGGCTCGCCCCACAGGTCCGGCGCGTCCTCCGCCGTACCGTCGGACATCGCGATCAGCTTCCCTGCCGAGCCGGCGTCCTGAGCGCCGGTCTCCTGGAGCGTGCGGATACCGCTGCGGCTGCCGTTGGCCGCGATCGTGATGTCCGCGTCGGTGCAGTCGGCCGCGTACGCCGTACGGACCTCGCGCATGGTCGACTCGACCGCGGTCGACCCGATGATCCGCACCTGCCCGGATGCGCAGTTGTCCGGCGGCTGCAGGACGTCGACCACGAACAACGCGACCAGGGCGCCGACGAGCAGCAGCGACATCGCACCGAACATCAATGTACGGCGACCCGGTCCGCGCGGCCGTGGTTCGTGGTAGACGCCGCCACCGGTCGAACCGCCGGCCAGGTAGCCGGAGTGAGTCACGCCCTTGCCGGTGCCGGACAGCACCAGCAGGAACTTGAAGTGGTCGCCGCGGTTGATCGCGATCCGCGGCACCACCAGCTTGCTGGTATCGACGTAGTTGTCCGGAACGATCCGGCGCTGCAGCATCTCGCCGAGCGACTTCGGCTTTGCCTCGGTGACCTTGAGCCCGACGATCTTGCGGTCCGGGAACGCGAACGACACCTTCTCGTGCATGTCGTGCGGGTCGATGTCCATCCCGCCGGCGTTGTCGAGCCGGAGCAGCACGATGCTCGGGTTCTCCACCACCGCGCCCTGATGGCGGACCTCGACGTCGACCATCCGGTGCGTCTTGTCCCGGCTCGGGTAGACCCCGATCGGGGCGTCCACCTGGACCCGGTAGACGAGCCGTTTGCGCCTCAGCACGTACCGGTCGACCAGCCAGGCGACGGCCGTGCCGATCAGGGCGATGGCGGCGATGATCGTTTCGAGATTGATGTCGCCCAGACCCGAGAAATCCAACGTTCCCTCCCGCCGAAAACGCTATCCAGCCGGAGTGAACGGACGCTTACCGCACGATGACGCGCCGGGGCGGACCTTGGCCGGGACCGGACTGTCTGCGAGATTGGGCGGCATGGCTGAACAGGTGGATGTGGTCGTGATCGGGCTCGGTGTCGGCGGCGAGGAAGCGGCCGGCCGGCTGGCGGAGGCAGGACTGAACGTGGTCGGCCTCGACCCGCGACTGGTCGGCGGTGAGTGCCCGTACTGGGGCTGCATCCCGAGCAAGATGATGATCCGGTCCGCGAACCTGCTCGCCGAGACCCGCCGCGTCGACGGCATGGCCGGTACGGCGACCGTGCAGCCGGACTGGGCCCCGGTCGCCAAGCGGATCCGCGAGGAGGCCACCGACACCTGGAACGACCAGGTCGCGGTCGACCGGCTGGTGAAGAAGGGCGCCACGTTCCTGCGCGAGCGCGGCACGATCACCGGCCCGCGCACGGTGCAGGCGGGCGACCGGGAGTTCGAGGCGTCCCGCGGCATCATCATCGCCACCGGCACCGTCCCCGTGATCCCGCCGATCGACGGCCTGGCCGGCACCCCGTTCTGGACGAACCACGAGGCGATCGAGGCGGACACGCTGCCGGCCTCGATCGTGGTGCTCGGCGGCGGCGCGATCGGGCTCGAGCTCACCCAGGTGTTCGCCCGGTTCGGCGTCGACGTGAAGGTGGTCGAGGCGGCCGACCGGGTCCTCGCGATGGAGGAGCCCGAGTCCAGCGACCTGGCCCGGGAAGCGCTCGAACGCGACGGCGTCATCTTCCACACCGGCACCCCGGCCAAGCAGATCTCCCACGACGGCAACGGCTTCACCGTCACTCTGGACGACGGCACCGCGGTCAGCGGCGAGAAGTTGCTGGTGGCAACGGGCCGCCGGGTGGACGTGCGCGGCCTCGGCCTGGACCAGGTGGGCATCGATCCCGGCGTACGGCGGGTGGAGGTCGACGAGCACGTCCGGGCCGGCGACGGCGTCTGGGCGGTCGGTGACGTGACCGGCGTCGGCGCGTTCACCCACAACGCCATGTACCAAGCCAACATCGCGGTGCACGACATCCTCGGCAGCGAGGGTGCGCCGGTGGCGAGCTACCACGCGATGCCGCGGGTGACCTTCACCGACCCGGAGATCGGCGCGGTCGGGATGACCGAGAAGCAGGCCCGCGACGCCGGCCTCGACGCGCAGATCGGGTCCTCGCAGCTTCCGTACTCGTCCCGCGGGTTCATCCACAAGGCGGGCAACGACGGCTTCATCAAGCTGGTCGTCGACCGCGGGCGCGGGGTGCTGGTCGGCGCGACCAGCGCCGGCCCGACCGGCGGCGAGGTGCTCGGCGCGCTCGCGGTCGCCGTCCATGCGGCGGTTCCCGTTCACACTCTGCAACAGATGATCTACGCATACCCGACATTCCACCGCGCGATCGGCGATGCGCTGAAGACTTTGTGAGACGTTGTTGCGATCGGGTCGCAAATAGCTCCACAATGTCGGCGTGCACGTTCCTGATGGGTTCTTCGACGCACCGACCTCCGTCGGCACCGGCCTGATCGCCGCCGGCGCGGTCGGGTTCAGCCTGCAACGGGCGAACCGGGAGATCCGCGAGAGCGGTCCGGCGCTGGCCGGGCTGACCGCGGCGTTCGTGTTCGCGGTGCAGATGGTGAACTTCCCGGTCGGCGCCGGCACCAGCGGGCACCTGCTCGGTGGTGCCCTGGCCGCAGCGCTGGTCGGGCCATGGAGCGCCGTACTGGTCATGTCGACCGTGCTGCTCGTCCAGGGGCTGCTGTTCGCCGACGGCGGACTGACCGCGCTCGGCACCAACATCACGCTGATGGGCATCATCACCGTGCTGGTCGGCTACTTCCTGACTCGCGCGGTGCTGCGGGCGCTGCCGCGGAAGGTGGGCAGCGTCGTACCGGCGGCCACCGTCGGAGCGCTCGTGTCGGTCCCGGTGGCCGCGCTCGCGTTCACCGGCTTGTACGCGATCGGCGGCGCGGTTGACATCCCGCTCGGGAAGCTCGCGACCGCCATGGTCGGCTGGCACATCCTGGTCGGTATCGGGGAAGCGGTGATCACGGCCGCCGTGCTGAGCGCGGTCGTGGCGACCCGTCCGGACCTGGTGTACGCCGCTCGCCACCTGCAGAAGGACCTCGTCCTGGTCGACGCGGACGGCAATACGTCCACGGTGTCGCCGGACAAACCCGTCGCGGCCAAGCCTGCCGGGCGGACGCTCGGGGTCGGAGTCGCGGTGACGCTACTCGTGGCCGGCGGTCTCAGCCTGTTCGCCAGCGCGCACCCCGACGGCCTGGAGTTCGTCGGCGCCAAGCTCGGCTTCGACAGCGCGGCCAAGGACTCTGCCGTCGCCGGTAGCCCGCTGGCCGACTACGGCGTCAGCGGGATCGGGAACGCGGAGGTCTCCGGCGCGCTGGCCGGCATCATCGGCGTCCTGGTCACCATCGTCGTCGGCCTGGCGATCGCCAAGCTGGCGTCCCTGCGGTCAAGTAGAGCGTCGTGAACGGTGACGGTCTTCTCGTAGCCGTGGACAGCCGGGTGCACCGCATCCCGGCCCAGGTGAAGATCGTCGCCCTGTTCGTCTTCGTCCTCGCCGTCGTCTCCACGCCGGCATCCGCCTTCTGGGCCTTCGGTCTGTACGCCGGCATGCTCGTGGCGGCTGTGGTCGTCGCGAGACTGCCGGGGCTGGTCGTGTCGCGCCGGCTGGCCGTGGAGACGCCGTTCATCGTGTTCGCGCTGGTGCTCCCGTTCGTGGCGACCGGGCCGCGGATCGACGTACTCGGGCTGGAGTTGTCGCAGTCCGGCGTACTCGGAGCGTGGAACGTCCTGGCGAAGGGCACGCTCGGTGTGGTCGCGGCGATCCTGTTGTCGGCGACGACCGCGCCACGGGACCTGCTGGCCGGGCTCGAACGGCTGCGGCTGCCGTCAACGCTGGTGGCGATCCTGTCGTTCATGATCCGGTACCTGAGCGTGGTGTCGGACGACCTGCAGCGGATGCGGATCGCCCGGGAGTCACGCGGGTACACCGGCGGTCGGGCCGGTCATTTGAAGGCGGTCGCCGGGGGAGTGGGCGCGCTGTTCGTCCGCAGCTTCGAGCGCGGCGAACGAGTGCACCTGGCGATGCGCTCGCGCGGCTACACCGGACGGATGCCGACGCTGAGCGATCAGGGTGCGACGTCGGCGCAGTGGCTCGAGGGGCTGACGATCTCCCTGGTCGCCGTACTCATTGCTGTCGCGGTTAGGGTGAGTGGCTTGTGAGCGGTCCAGCGATCCACGTCGAACGTCTCGTCTTCGCCTACCCCGATGGCAGGCAGGCCCTGTTCGGCGTCGACTTCACCGTCCAGCCGGGGGAGCGGGTCGCGCTGCTCGGGCCGAACGGCGCCGGCAAGACCACGTTGGTGCTGCATCTGAACGGGATCCTCGGCTCGGTGGCCGGCGGGACCGGCAGCGGGCGGATCCAGATCGGCGGCACTGGCCTGCATCGCGAGCACCTTCCCGAGGTACGGCGGAAGGTCGGCCTGGTGTTCCAGGATCCCGACGACCAGTTGTTCATGCCGACCGTCCGGGACGACGTCGCGTTCGGGCCCGCGAACCTCGGCCTGCGCGGGTCTGAGTTGGACGACCGGGTGCACGAGGCGCTGGTCCAGGTCGGCATGCAGGACCACGCGGACCTCGCACCGCATCACCTGTCCTTCGGCCAGCGCCGCCGGGTAGCGGTGGCGACGGTACTCGCGATGCGCCCTGAGGTCCTGGTGCTGGACGAGCCGTCGAGCAACCTGGACCCGGCGGCTCGGCGGGAGCTGTCCGACATCTTGTCCGGTCTGGATGTGACCCTGCTGATGATCACCCACGACCTGCCGTACGCATTGCAGCTGTGCGAGCGCAGCCTGCTGATGGACGGCGGCCGCATCGTGGCCGACGGCAAGACCCGCGACCTGCTCGGCAACTCCGACCTGATGCGAGCCCACCGGCTCGAGCTCCCTTACGGCTTCGACCCGTTGTCCGTCTCAGGTCCCGAACAGAAGGGGTGAGGGTGAAGATCACCGAGGTCAGTGTCGAGGTCGTGTCGGAGCCGAAGGCGCATGCGGTGCGCGACGCGATCCAGTTGCTTGATCGGAACGGCCACACCAGGGTGCGGATCGACACCGACGAGGGCGTGAGTGGTGTCAGCGACACGTACTTCGGCCGGGTGCCGAGCTCACCGGCGGTGCTGGGCCAGATCATCACCGAGCAACTGGCTCCCGAGATCGTGGGGGAGGACCCGACGCTGATCCGCGGGATCCGGCAGAAGCTGCAGGTGCTCACCGACTACCAGGGCACGGCCGGGTTGTCGTCGTACGGGATCTCGGCGATCGATCTGGCGCTGTGGGACCTGCTCGGCAAGTCGCTGGACGTGCCGGTCTGGAAGCTGCTCGGCGCCCAGCGGACGGCCATCCCGACGTACGCGATGGTCGGCTGGCTCGAGCTGGACGTGGCCGGTCTGGAGGCGGTGTCGGCCAAGGCGATGGAGCAGGGCTTCCGCGGCGTGAAGATGAAGGTCGGCGGCGGCCCGTTGAGCGAGGACGTACGGCGGATCAAGGCAGTCCGGGCCGTGATCGGCCCGGACGCACCGCTGATGGTCGACGCCAACCAGGCCTTCGGGTACGACGAAGCACTCCGCCGGGGCCGGGTCTACGAGGAGCTCGACTGCCGGTGGTTCGAGGAACCGCTTCCGGCGGCGGACACCGACGGCCACGTCCGGCTGGCCGACAAGCTCGACATCCCGATCGCCACCGGCGAGAACCGCTACGGACAGGCCGCCTTCCGGGACCTGATCGCCCGCGGCGGGGTGGGCGTCGTACAGCCTGATCTGCGTCGGGCCGGTGGGCTCACCGACTGTCTGGAGATCGGGTTGATGGCGGCTGGGTTCGGTGTTCCGTACGCGTCGCACGGCGGTGGCGCACACATCCACGTGCTGGCCGCGCTGCCGAACACCATCTACGTGGAGAGCGGACTGCTGCCGGCCGACGGCCGGGTCGAGCTCGTGGACGGCTGCTACCCGCTGCCGCCCGGGCCCGGACTGTCTTCCTGGGGGTAGGCCGGAAACACCGTCTACCGGGACCGGCAACTGGCGGTGAATTTCTTACCAGGCCCTTGTGTGTTACCGGCGGGTTGGGTCATCGTGACTCTTAGTGCTTCAGTCGCCACCCCTCGCACAAAGGCGGTCCGCCCATGAAGTCCATCGCCAGCCTGCTCTCGGCCGCGGCCCTCGGTGCCGCGTTGCTCATCAGCCCCGGGGTCGCCCACGCGGCCGCGCCGAACTACGTGGCGCTCGGGGACTCGTACGCCTCGGGTGTCGGGACCCGCACGTACATCACCAGCAGTGGTTCCTGCCAGCGCTCGACCAAGGCCTATCCCTACATCGACGCCGGCCGGATCGGCGCCAACCTCACCTTCGTCGCCTGCTCCGGCGCGCGGGTTGCCGACGTCACCGCCAACCAGCTGAGCTCGGTCGTGAGCTCGACCAACCTCGTGACGGTCCAGGTGGGTGGCAACGATGCCGGGTTCTCGTCGGTGATCACCGAATGCGCCAAGCCGTCCTGGCTCGGCGACTGCACCGGCGCGATCAACAACGCGCAGGCGATCATCAACAACACGCTGCCCGGCCGGCTGAACGGCCTGTACGGCTCGATCCGCAGCCGCGCGGCCTCCGCCCGGGTCGTGGCGGTCGGCTACCCGCGGCTGTTCAACGGCACCGACTGCAACGCGGGCACGTTCTTCAGCCCGACCGAGATGACCCGGCTGAACCAGACCGCCGACCTCCTCAACTCCAAGATCTCCGCCTCGGCGAGTGCGGCCGGGTTCGCTTTCGTCAACCCGACCAGCGCGTTCATCGGTCACGCGGTCTGCGGCAGCCCGGAATGGATCAACGGCCTGTCCAACCCGGTCAGCGAGTCCTACCACCCGAACGTCACCGGCCAGGCTGCCTACGCCAACCTGGTCGACGACCACCTCACCTGACGGTCCTTTCGTCGGACAGCCGGTCTGCCGGACAATCCGGCAGACCGGCTGGTGCTGCGCGGAAGACTTTGTGGTGTCATGCTGTCGTGGTGCGAAGGTCTGTGGACTGGCTCCTCGCGGCTCGGTTCCAGGCCAACTGCCTGGCGCGTCCGGTGGACGAGGCCGGCCCCGGAGGGGTGGCCGACGTCGTGCGCCGGACGGGGGGACTGCAGGCCCAGACCTGGCGCGGCGCCGCGTACGCCGTCCGGGCCCGCTCGACCGCGACCACTCTCGCCGACGTGTCCCACGCCCAGGAGGTCGACCGGTCGGTCGTCCGCAGCTGGTTCATGCGCGGCACCATCCAACTCGTCGCGACCGAGCACGCCGGCCCGTTGCTCGGGCTGCTCGGCCCGAAGCTCGTCAAGGACACCGAGCGCCGGTACGGCGAACTCGGGCTGACGGCATCGATTCGCGCCAAGGCTGTCGAGGTGATCGAGGAGTACCTGCTGGTCAACGGGCCGACGAGTCGCTCGGCGCTGGCCGACGTACTGGTGAAGGGCGGGCTGATCGCCTCGACGAAAGGGCAGCAGGTGTATGCGCTGATCCGGCACGCCGGGCTGCTCGGGCGGTTGTGTTACGGACCTGGGGAGACCTGGGTCGCCGTCCGTGACTGGCTGGGCAAGCCGCTGGTGCTCGAGGGGGATCTCGAGGAGTTGGCTGCCCGGTATCTGGCGGCGTACGGCCCGGCGACCGCGCGCGACTTGGCCACGTGGTCGGGGCTGCCGGTCCCGCTGGCGCGCAAGGGAGTGCAGGCGGTGGCGACCAACTCCTTCGACGTCGAAGGAGTCGAGTTGTCGGCGGTCGACGACCTGCCGGGTTCCCGGGAGCTTCGGCTGCTGGGGGAGTTCGACGCGTACCTGCTCGGGTACGACGATCGGCGGCAGGCGCTGGCCGAGGAGTTCCACAAGATCATCCATCCCGGCGGCGGCATGTTGCGTCCGGCGGTGGTCGAGGCCGGCCGGGTGATCGGGTCGTGGAAGCACGCGGATCTGTCGTACGAGCTGTTCGGGTCCGGGGATGCCCCGGCGGCGCTGGGCGGTGAGCTCGAGGACTTGGCCCGGTTCGCCGGTTGATCGTATATGCCCCATCGGGTATATATGGGCTCATGACCGAGACCTTGAGCACGGAGAACGGCCGGACGGTCCTGCGGATGCAGCGCGAGCTACGGCATCCGGTGGAGAAGGTCTGGCGGGCGATCACCGAGCCGGGGCAGTTGTCCGGGTGGTTCCCGGCCGCGGTCGAACTGGACCTGCGGCTGGACGGAGCGGTCACCTTCACCTTCGAGGACGACCCGGACGCCCCGGTCGAGGAGCACGGCTCCGGGGTGATCCGCGCGTACGAACCGCCGCGGCTGATCGAGTACACGTGGGGCGTTGAGGTGCTCCGCTGGGAGCTCGTCCCGTCCGCCGAGGGGTGCACGCTGCACCTGACCGCGACGTACGACGACCGCCCCGGATCGGCGAGCTTCACCAGCGGCTGGACCTTGTGCTTCGACGCGCTGGACCACGTGCTCGGTGGGTCGGCAGTGCCGGAGAAGGACTACGCCGAGCTGCACGAGCACTTCGTCAAGGTGTATGGCCTGGACCGCGGAGCCGTGGACGACGACGGTGGGATTCGGTTCGAGCGGCAGCTGGTACGGCCGAAGGAGCTCGTCTGGCAACTGCTGGCCGGCGCGGCCACCGCGACCGCGGGGAGCACGCCGCCGGCCGGGTTCGTTGCCAAGGGCATTGACCCCGGGACGGTCACCGAGGCCGCCGAGCCGGAGCGGCTGACCTACACCTGGTCACAGGGCGAGGTCGGCTGGACGCTGCGGGACGGCAACGGCGGAGCCCGGCTGGTGCTGACCCAGACCGGTCCCGCCGCTGCCTACCTCGATGCCTGGCGGGACCTCATCGAGGCCCTCGCCGCCGAGCTAGTGACCCGCGACGTAAAGCCGTAGGTGCTCGGCGGTCAGGCTAGGGCTGCTCTCGACCAGGTCGGCGGGCGTGCCGGTGAAGACCACCTGCCCGCCGTCGTGGCCGGCGCCCGGACCGACGTCGATCAGCCAGTCGGCGTGCGCCATCACGGCCTGGTGGTGCTCGATGACAATGACCGTGTTGCCCTCGTCGACGAGGGTGTCGAGCATCGCCAGCAGCTTGTCCACGTCGGCCAGGTGCAGGCCCGTGGTCGGCTCGTCGAGGATGTAGATCGACCCGGTCATCCCCATGTTGATCGCCAGCTTCAGTCGCTGCCGCTCACCGCCGGACAGCGTGGTGAGTGGCTGCCCGAGGCCGATGTACCCGAGTCCGACCGTCGACAACCGGTCCAGGATGCTGCGGGCCGGACCACGGGTGAAGAACTCACGGGCTTCGCTGACCGTCATTCGCAGTACTTCGCTGATGTTCTTCCCGCGCAGCTTGTACGCCAGCACCTCGGGCGTGAACCGTGCGCCGTTGCAGTCCTCGCAGACTGACGCGACCTCGGCCATCATCGCCAGATCGGTGTAGACGAGACCGATGCCCTTGCACGTCTTGCAGGCGCCCACCGAGTTGGCGCTGAACAAGCCCGGCTTCACCTTGTTCGCCTTGGCGAACTCGGCCCGGATCGGATCGAGCAGACCGGTATAGGTCGCCGGGTTGCTCCGCTTCGATCCCCGAATCGGCTCCTGGCCGGCGACGATCACGCCGTCCCGCCCGGCCAGCGACCCGTGGATCAGTGAGCTCTTCCCGGATCCGGCGACCCCGGTGACGACGGTCAGCACGCCGAGCGGGACGTCGACGGTGACGTTCTTCAGGTTGTGGAGGTTCGCACCCTCGATGGACAGCTTGCCGGTCGGCCGCCGTACGTCGTCTCGCACGCTGACCCGGTGGACCAGATAGCGGCCGGTCAAGGTCCGCGACGTCTTCAGGCCGTCGAGGTCGCCGGCGTAGCAGAGCCGGCCACCGGCCAGACCCGCGCCCGGGCCGAGGTCGACGATGTGGTCGGCGATCCGGATGGTCTCCGGCTTGTGCTCGACCACCAGCACGGTGTTGCCCTTGTCCCGCAGTTGCAGCAGCAGGTCGTTCATCCGCTGGATGTCGTGCGGATGCAACCCGACCGTCGGCTCGTCGAACACGTAGGTGACATCGGCCAGGCTCGACCCGAGGTGCCGGACCAGCTTCACCCGTTGTGCCTCGCCACCCGACAAGGTCGACGACTCGCGATCCAGGCTGAGGTAGCCGAGCCCGATCGTCACCATCGAGTCCAGCGTCTCGCGGAGCCCCTCGACCATCGGGCCGACGTTCGGGTGGTTGATGCCGGCAACGAACTCGGCGAGGTCGCTGATCTGCATCGCCGAGCACTCGGCGATGGTGCGGCCGTCGACCGTCACCGACCGGGCCGCCTCGTTGAGCCGCGCGCCGCCACACGCCGGACAGGTCGCCTGCCGAATCGCCCGATCGGCGAAGGAACGCAGGTGGCTCTGCATCGAGTCGCGGTCCTTGCTGAGGAAGCTGCGCTTCAGCTTCGACACCAGGCCCTCGAAGGTCAGGTTGCTCTTGCCGACCTTGATCTTGGTGGGCTCGGAGTACAGGAACTGCTGCCAACTGTCGGCCGGGTAGTCCTTCAGCGGCAGGTCGGGGTCGAACAGGCCGGTGGTCGCCATCAGCTGCCAGTGCCAGCTGTCCACGGCGTACCCAGGTGCCTTGATCGCCCCTTGGTTGAGGGTCTTGTCGCGGTCGATGAGCTCGTCCAGCACGAACTCGGTGGTCCGGCCGAGGCCCTCGCACTCGGGGCACATCCCGTCGGCCAGGTTGAAGCTGAACGCCGACGGCCCGCCGACGTACGGCGTCCCGGCCCGGCTGAACAGGATCCGCAGCATCGTGTGCGCGTCGGTCGCCGTACCGACGGTGGAGCGGGAGTTGGCGCCGATCCGCTCCTGGTCGACGATGATCGCGGCGGACAGGTTGCGCAGCGAGTCGACGTCCGGCCGGCTCCGGCTGGGCATGAAGTTCTGGACGAAGGCGGTGTAGGTCTCGTTGATCAGCCGCTGGGACTCCGCGGCGATGGTGTCGAAGACGAGTGAGGACTTTCCGGAGCCGGAGACCCCGGTGAAGACGGTGAGCCGGCGCTTGGGAATGTCCAGCGAGACCCCGCTGAGGTTGTTCTCGCGGGCTCCGCGCACCTGGATGGCGTCATGACTGTCGGCGGCCGTGTGACCGGCGGACGCGGTCGATTCGGTAGCAGGCATCCTTCAATTGTGACATTGAACCGGCCGCACGAACTTTGGCTGAAGGTGGCTGCCTGAGCGTCGGCGAAACCTTACACGCCCGACGAAGGTTTGCGGGCCAGTCGCTGGACCTGGCCGAGGAGTTCTTGGAGCTGGCCGGCCAGGACTTCGCGGTGGGCCGGAGTGAGGGAGGCGACCAGTTCGGACTCGCGGGTCAGCACCTGGTCGACGGTCCGTTCGATCAGGTCGTGGCCGGCCTCGGTGAGGGTGACCAGGACCGCGCGGCTGCCGTCGGTCGCCGTACGGCGGGTGACCAGCCCGGACTCCTCGGCCCGGGCCACCCGCTGCGAGATCGCCCCGGCGGTGACGAGCGTACGGCGGCTCAGCTCACGGGTCGTCAGCTCGTAGGGCTTGCCGGCCCGGCGCAGCACGCTCAGCAGGTCGAGGGTGGCCGGATCGACGCCCAGGTCGGACAGCACTCGGCGCCGGTCGTCGGCGAACAGCTTGGCCAGCCGCCACAGGGGAGTGACGATCTCGATCGAGTCCGTCGGTGTCCCGGGCCGCTCCCGCTGCCAGGCCTGCGCGATCTCGGCGGCGGGGTAGGCGCTCGGTCCGTCGAAGGGATAGCCGTCAGGTCCGGAGGTCATGGTCACCATGCTACGTTTAGACCTAAACATTTAGACCTAAACGTTGGGAGTGGGATGACTCGGACGATCGTGGTGACCGGAGGATCGACCGGCATCGGCCGGGCGACGGCCGAGCTGTTCCGCCGGGACGGCGACGACGTGGTGATCACCGGCCGGCGCGAGGACGTGCTGGCCAAGACGGCAGCCGACCTCGGAGCCAGGGGAGTGGTGTGCGACGCGACCGACCCGGAGCAGGTCGAGCGGCTGCTCGGTGAGTTGCCGGCTCAGGTCGACGTACTGGTGAACAACGCCGGCGGGAACACCAACTTCGGCCGGCCGGACGGTGGGCTGGCCCAGCTGAAGGCGAACTGGATCGCCAACCTGGAGGCGAACCTGCTGAGTGCCGTGCTCACGACCACAGCGCTCGCGCCGCGACTCAGCACCGCAGTCGTGCATATCGGCTCGATCGCCGGTGCCCGCGGCCCGGGATCGTATGGCGCGTCCAAAGCCGCGCTGGCCATGTACAGCCTCGACGTCGCCGCCGAGCTCGGCCCGCGCGGCATCACCTCGAACGTGGTCGCCCCCGGCTTCACCGCAGACACCGAGTTCTTCCAGGGACGGCTGACCGGCGAGCGCCGCGCACAGTTGCTGGAGGCAACGATGACCAAGCGCGAGGGGACCGTGTCCGACATCGCCGGGACCATCCACTTCCTCGCCTCACCCGCCGCCCGGCACCTCACCGGCCAGGTCCTGCACGTGAACGGCGGCGCCCTCCCGACGCGCTGAGTTCGTCACAACGTGGCCGGTCGTGTCTGGTGGTCCAGCGCCTACTGCGCCGCACCGAGCACCTGCTCGCGACGGCGCTGGACCACCAGACACGACCAAAGTGTGACAATGGCCGCATGCGTGCCACCGTCAAAGATGTCGCCAAGCTGGCCGGGGTGTCTCCGAAGACGGTGTCGAACGTCATCAACGGCGTGGTGTTCGTCCGTCCGGAGACCCGGGCCCGGGTCGAGCAGGCCCTGGCCGAGCTGGACTACGTTCCGAACATGAGCGCTCGCGGTCTGCGCAACGGCCGCTCCGGGATGATCGCGCTCGCCCTGCCCGACCTGCTGCGGCCGTACTCCGCGGAGATCACGCACCTGGTCGTCGAGCTGGCCCACGAGCGTGGCTGGGGTGTGCAGATCGAGCAGACCGCGGCCGAGCCGAAGCGTGAGTTCGAGCTGCTGTCCAAGGGCCGCGCGCACCTGGTCGACGGCCTGATCCTGAACCCGGTCAACGTCGACGACAGTGCCGTGATGACCGCTGGTCCGCTGCCGCCTGTCGTCCTGATCGGGGACGTCGACCAGGACGTGGTCAGCCAGGTCGCGATCGACAACGTGACCGCGGCGCGCGACATGACGAAACACCTGCTGGCGCAGGGCTGCCGCCGGATCGCCGCCGTCGGCGTACCGGAGATCCCACGTGGATCGAGCGGCGTCGGCGTGCTCGGCGGCACGGCAGACGCACCCGGTACGGCGGCTTCCCGATTGCGTACGGCGGGATACCGCCAGGCGCTCGAGGAGGCCGGCGTACCGAACGATCCGGCGTTGGAGATCAACCTGGACCGGTGGCGGCCGGAGGGTGCGGCGACGGTGGTCGGGAAGTACCTGACCGAGCACGAGTTGCCCGACGCGTTCTTCTGCTTCACCGACACGGTCGCGTCCGGCACGCTGTCGGCGTTGTGGACGGCGGGGGTCGACGTACCGAAGCAGACGCTGGTCGCCGGGTTCGACAACATCCTGGAGAGCCAGTTCATGATCCCGCCGCTGACGACGGTCGACTTCGACCGGCGCGCGTTCGTCGCGGCCGCCCTCGACCTGCTCGCCGAGCGAATGGCGGACAAGGACGCTCCGCCACGCCGAGTGATCATCCCGCACCAGATCGTAGAGCGCGCCTCAACCGCACGCTAACCGACAACCTTCTCGTGAAGCGGCTGAACGTGCTGCTCGACCGTCCGCAGCCGGTGTGCGACGAGAGACACTGATGTCGACCGCCATCGACAGTCCCGCGACCAGTACGCCGATTGTTGCCGAGGGCCCGGATTCCGGCCGGCAGCGGGCGCACCGAGTGGACGGCGCGAACCGGTTGCGGGTGTTCTGGTCGATCGTGCTGTCGTTGTCCGGCCGATCCTCGCGGCGGTGGCGGACTTCGTGTTCATCGGTGCCTGGAACAACTTTCTGTGGCCGTGGTCGTCTTTCTTTCGTCCAGCGCCAGATCATCAAGGGAATCGCGACCACGGGCTTCGGTGGTCAATGACAGTGACTCAAGGGGACCACTGCTTTAAGTGGGCGCTTGGCATCGAAAGTTTCGGTGAACGATCAAAGCTGGACACGGGTTCCGGTACGCGGGATTCCGGTCACGATCCCTTGATAACGTGGTCACTCTCAGCAAGGCTTCCCTGATCACTTCCGCGTCGTTTCCGGGTGCGGGAAGGACGGGGGAGTGTGCGACTGCTGCGCCATACCTGGTTGTTCCAGGTGCAGTCGCGCCAACCGACACTCGGGGAGAACGATGAGAAGAAGGGGGAAGTGTGTCAGCGATGACAAGGCTCGCCGAGCAGTGCCGTGATGTGAGGAGTCACGGCAACGCAGGTCTCGGACGGGCTTCGATCCAACCGGCGGTGTGCACCGGCATCCACGAGGTGAGCTCGTCGATCCCGTCGGTGCAGCCGCGACGCGTGGCGGTGCTGAGGTTGAGCAACGGAATGACCACCACGCTGCGAGTCGGCGAAGGTGCCGCTGCTCCTGAGCAGGGTGCCACCGTGTTCGTGCGGGGTGGCCGGGGCATGGGCGATCAGCCTGCCTCAGGTGGGGTCATCCTCGCGTCGGGCGATCCCCACTGAACGCAAGGGGCCCCGTGAAGGGCTGAGTCAGTGACTCGCCGGTCTCAGGTGTCAACGCCCAGCTGAGGCCGGCAAGTCAACGGAGCCCTACCGGTCCATCGGATCGGTGAACGAGCGGATCTCGATCGGCGAGTACGGCGCCTCCGGCAGCCGGGCCGCGATCTCCAGCGCCCGCTCCGGGCTGCAGTCGACCAGGTAGTAGCCGGCCAGGACTTCCTTGGCCTCGGTGAAAGGCCCGTCGGTGACGGCCGGCACCCCGTCGTTGACCCGGACCACCCGGGCGTTCTCGGTGGTCAGTCCCAGGCCGTCGATGAACTCGCCGTTCGCCTTCAACTCCTCGGTGAGCTTGCGGTGCTCGTCGAGTACCCCGTCGATCCCCAGCGCCTGCAGCGCGTCCCAGGTCTCGGTGTTGCCGTAGATCAGCAGCATGTATTTCATCACTACCTCCGGATTCCGGTTCCCTGGGTACGTCGGAGCGCCCGTGCCGTCCTCGACACGGGCGCTTCCACGCTACTCAGTCACCAGGTCGCGCCGGCCGGCTCCCGGGTGGTGGTGTTGATCCGGTTGAACAGGTTGGTGAGCGCGATCATCAGGATGATCGCGGCCAGTTGGGTCTCGTCGAAGTGCTTGGCCGCCTCGGCCCAGATCTCGTCGGTCACCGAGCCCGGCCGGTCCGCGATCCGCGTCGCGGCCTCGGCCAGGGCCAGCGCGGCCCGCTCCGCGTCGGTGAACAGGTCGCACTCGCGCCACGCGACGACCTGGTGCAGCCGCTTGTCGGTCTCGCCGTTCTTCACCGCCGACTTCACGCCGCCGAACACGCACGGCCCACAGCCGTTGATCTGGCTGGCCCGCAAGTGCACGAGCTCGAGCGTCGTCGCCGGAACACCGCCTTGGTGGACGGCCTTGAAGATGTTCTGGACGCCCTTGGTCGCGTCCGGCAGCAGCATCGCGGGGTTCGTCATCCGTGCAGTCATGGGAGGGTCTCCATCAGGTGAGTTTTGGTGTCTTCACTCTCCTGACGGAGCCTGGCCGGACAATGTGACACGAGCGGCCAGCAGATCTTTCGCGAGCCGATCCTCCACCGGTACGGCGGGATCGGAGTACTGCCCGGTCAGGCAGATCGGGCCGGACCAGCCGAGTCGCCGCAACGTGGTGAAGACGACCGACCAGTCCGACATGCCTTCGCCGGCTTGCACAAAGTACGTCTTCCAGCCGTCGTCGGTCCGGATGTACTTGGCGTTCTTCAGGTTCACGATGCCGAGCCGGTCCACGCCGAGCTCGAGGGTGACGGCCGGGTCGTCACCGGCGAGGGCGTCGTGGGCCGCGTCCCACACCAGCTTGAATTGCTCGGGCAGCCCGTCGAGCAGTTGCAGTACGCCGAGCGTCGACGGCACGAACCGCCCGTGATGCGGCTGGATGCCGACCTGGACGTCGTACTGCGCGGCAAGTACTGCGGCTTCCTCGAGAAGTCCGCGGGTACGTCGAACCGAGGCCGCGTAGCCGTCGGGGCCGAGCTCGGCCATGATCCGGATCATCGGGACGCCGGCCTCGGCGCACGCTGCGAACACACGCTCGGTCAGCTCGCTCGCGACGCTGATCGGTTCGATGCCCTCGGCCCGCAACTGCTCGGTGAACTTCGGCAGCTCGGCCTCTGCCGTCGCCGCAGTGACGTAGGCGGTGTCGCGGACCGGGATCTCGGCGCTGGTGAAGCCGAGCGCGGCGACCAGCCGGCCGAGCTCGTCACCGGGCAGCCCGGACCAGGGTTTGGTGAAGACGGACCAGGTGTAGGTCATGGTCTCAGCGGCCTCCCAGTCCGCTCATGGTGATCCCTCGGACGAACCAGCGTTGGGTGAGGAAGAAGATGATGATCAACGGGACGGTGGTGACGGTGGCTGCCATCAGCAACAGGTTCCACTGCGTCCCGTTGGTGTCCTGGAACACCTGCAGCCCGACCGACGCCGTACGGGTCGCGTCGCTGTTGGAGATGATGAGTGGCCAGAGCAGGTTGTTCCACTGACCGATGAACTTGAACACCGCCAGCGTCGCGATCGCCGGCACGGCCAACGGGACGATGATCCGGACGAACGCCTGCCACCGGTTCGCGCCGTCCAGCCGGGCGGCCTCCTCGTAGTCGCGCGGGATGCCCAGGAAGAACTGCCGGAGCAGGAACACCCCGATCGCGGTGAACGCGTGCGGCAGGATCATCCCCGGCCAGGTGTCGATTCCGTGCAGCTTCGCGACCAGCACGAACTGCGGGATCAACGTGACCTGCGACGGGATCATCAAGGTCGCGAGGTAGATGCCGAAGAGCCAACTGCGGCCCGGGAAGTTCAGCCGGGCGAACGCGTACGCCGCCAGCGCTGCAGTGACTGTCTCCAGCAGGGTGGTGCCGGCCGCGAAGTAGACGGTGTTGAGCAGGTATTTCCCGAGCGGCACCAGGTCGAAGGCCCGGGTGAGATTCTCCGGATGCCAGCTGCTCGGCCAGAACGACGGCTTCGCGGCCATCGACTCGCCGTCGGACTGGAACCCGACCAGCACCATCATGACGACCGGGATCAGCGTGACCGCGGTGACGAGGAAGCAGGTGAACACCACCAACCGGCGGCGGATATCAGTTGTCATAGTGAACCAGCCTCCGCTGGAAGACGAACTGGGTGGCGGTGATCAGGACGATGAAGGCGAACAGCACCAGCGACTGCGCGGCGGCGTACCCCTGGTCGTAGTTCTCGAAGCCGGTCCGGTAGATGTACATGACCAGTGTGGTCGTGCGGGTGCCCGGGCCGCCGTTGGTCATGATGAGGGCCTGGTCGAACACCTGGAACGACCCGATCACCGAGGTCACGATCACGAAGAACAGCGCGGGCGACAGCATCGGCAGCGTCACGTTGCGGAAGCTCTGCCAGGTCGAGCTCCCGTCGACCCGGGCCGCCTCGTACAGCTGCTGCGGAATCGCCTGCAGACCGGCCAGGAACACCACCATGCCGAACCCGAAGCTCTTCCATACGCTCATCGCGACCAGGGCCGGCATCGCCCAGGTGTCGGAGATCAGCCAGGCCGGCCCATTGATCCCGAACCACCCGAGCACGGCGTTCACCAGGCCGTCGTGCGGGATGTAGAGCCAGATCCAGACGAACGCGACCGCCACCGTGATGGTTGCGTACGGCAACAGCAGCAGCGACCGGAAGACCGCCACCCGGCGCAGCCCCTGGTTGAGCAGCAGCGCCAGCAGCAGGCTGACGAGGATCGTGAGCGGCACGCTCAGGAACGTGAAGTACACGGTGTTGCCGAGCGCGGACCAGAACGTCGGGTCGGGGCCGAGGCGGGCGAAGTTGCTCAACCCGGCCCAGCTCGGCGCGCTGAACAGGTTCCAGTCGAGCAGCGAGATCACGCCCGCCGCGACGACCGGTCCGGCGGTGAAGACGAGGAAGCCGATCAGGCTGGGCAGGATGAACAGCCAGGCGGTGAGCGACTCCCGGTTACGCCAGCGCGGCGTCGGTTTCGAGGTTGGACGTGGCGGCGCGGTCGTTGCCGGCGCAGCCGCGGTATCGACAGCCATGCGTGATCACCCCTTCCTGGCAGTGGCTTGGCGGATGTTGTCCTGGTGCTGCCGCATCAGTACGTCGAGACGCGGGGTCAGCCCCGTGATCGCGTCGGCGACGGTGACCTGGCCGAGGAACGTCCGGGGCAGGTCCTGGCCGAGCAGCTGCTTGACCTGGTTCCAGTTCGTGGTGACGTCGAACGCGTGCCCGCCGGCGACCTTGCCGGCCAGGATCTGCTGCACGATGCCGAGGTTGTCCGGCGGTGGCTGGAACGCGCTCCCGGCGCTGAGCCGGGCCGGATTGTTCCGGCCCGCCTTGGCGTAGATGTCCAGGGCACCCGTGCTGGTGAGTGTCTTCAGCAGCTTCCAGGCCAGGTCCAGGTCGGCACCTTCGCGCACCCCCGATGGAATCGCGAAGCTGGACCCGGACACCCGCGGTGTGCTGCCGACCGCACCGGCCGGGAACGGGATGATGTCCCAGTCGAACTTGGCCTTGCGGACGTTCACGACCTGCCACGGCCCGTTCTGCATGAAAGCGACGTTGCCCTCCATGAAGTTGGACAGCGAGCTCTCGGTGACCAGGTTCTTGATCGGCGGGGTCACCTTGTCCTTGACGAACAGGTCGATGACGAACTGCAGCGCCTCCATCGCCTCCGGGTCGCCGAGCGTGCTGCGGGTCGCCTGCTCGTTCATCACGTTGCCGCCCGCGCAGTAGATCCACGACACCAGGTCGTCGATGGCCGGCGCGCAGGTGAAGCCGAACTGGTCCGGCGGCCTGGTCAGCTCGACCGCGAGCTCGCGGAACGTTGCCCACGACATCGGCTCGGTGCGCGACGGCAGGTCCACGCCGGCCTTCTGCAGCAGGGTCTTGTTGTAGTACATGACCGTCGGCGCGACGTCGAAGCCGATGGCGTACGTCTTGCCGTTGAAGCTCGAGATCCGGCGACTCGGCTGGTAGAAGTCGTCCAGGTCGAAGTCGGGGTCGGACTCGATCAGGTCGTCCAGCGGCCGGTGCGCGCCGCGGGCGGCGTACGTCGGGATCAGCGTGCCGTTGATCGCCGTCACCAGACTGGCCGTGCCACTGACCAGCTGCAGGTCGAGTTTGGTCGGGTACCCGTTGGACGGGGTCAGGGTCGGGACGGACGTGACCTTCAGCTGCTGCTCGACGTATTTGCTGAAGTCCTCCCAGACCTTCTTCTCGGCGGCGCTGCTCGACCACATCGCCCACGTCGCGGCGCCGGCCGGAGGCCCGGACGAGCAGCCGGCCACTACCGCGCCCACTCCGGCCAGGCCGGTGAGTTCGAGGAAGCTGCGGCGGGACAGCCTCTTCTGCATGCCATCTCCTCTGTTCAGTCGAGATCCTCAGCTGTATTCGAGGTCGATCGACTCGGTGCGGATGCGGTCCTCGTCGACCTGGACGCCCAACCCGGGGGCGGTGGGGACCGTGGCGACGGCCTTGGTGATGGTCAGCCCCTCGACGTACAGGCCGGACAGCAGCTCCGGTCCGTTCAGCTCGGCGGGCAGGGCGAGGTCGAGCTGGCTGAACACGTGCAGCGCGGCCGCGAAGGCGACACCGCAGTCGGTGAGGCCGCTGGCCAGGATCTCGAGACCGCCGGCCAGGGCGGTCTGGGCGGTTTTCAGGGCGTTGCGCAGGCCGCCGGACTTGCAGACCTTGACGACGACCAGGTCGGCGGCGTCCAGCCGGATCGCCCGGGCCAGGTCTTGCGCGGAGAAGCTGCCCTCGTCGATCGCGATCGGCAGGTCGATCAGTCCGCGCAGTCGCTGCATCGCCAGCGTGTCGGTGCTCGGCACCGGCTGCTCGACGCAGTGGATGGTGCGGATGCCCGCCGTACGATCGCGGAGCTGCTTCAGCAGGCTGGGACGGTAGGACTGGTTCGCGTCGAGCCACAGCGGCTTGCCGTCGGCCACCTCGGCGACGGTCTCGATCGCCGCGATGTCCGCGTCCAGGTCGCCGCCGATCTTCACTTTGTACGCCGAGTAGTCCGACGACTGGATCGCATGGTCGCGGACTGCATCGGGGTCGCCGACGCCGATCGCCGAGCAGAGTGGGATCTCGTCGTACAGCTTGCCGCCGAGCAACGCGTGCACGGGGACGCCGGCCAGTTTGCCGGCCGCGTCGTGCATCGCGACGTCGACGGCGGCGCGGGCGAACGGGAAGCCGTTCGACACCGCTGGACTGAGCCGCTTGGCGGCCCGCTGGTGGAACAGCTCGAGGTCGAACGGCGTGAGCTCGAGCAGGATCGGCGCGAGGTGCCGCTTGATCACCACGGCCATCGTCTCGGCGGTCTCGTAGCTCCAGCTCGGCAGTGCGCGCTGCTCGCCCCAGCCGACGACGCCGTCCTCGGTGGTCAGCTTGACGAAGACGACCGCGGTGGCTTGGTCCGGGCGTTCGCCGGGTGAGCCGACCGCGCCGCTGCCGAGGACGAACCGGCGCGCGAACGGAACCGCGACCGGGAAGACCTCGACCTGAGTGATCCGGGACATGATCGTCGTCCTCTCAGGCCGCGATCGACCACACGGCCGGGTCGACGAAGCTCGGTCCGCGGCTGCCGTCCTCGAGGTAGCGGAGTACGTCGGTCAGCACGTAGCCCGCGAGGGCGAGGTGACCCTCTTCCGCGTCACCCGCGATATGCGGGCTGAGCAGCAGGTTGGGTGCTTCGAGGATCGTGCTGTCGAAGGACGGGGGCTCTGGGTCGAAGACGTCGAGGGCGGCGTAGAGGCGTCCATCGAGCACGTGGTCGAGCAGTGCTTGCTGGTCGATCGCCGGACCGCGGGACGAGTTGACCACGACCGCGCCGTCGGGGAGACGCTCGATCAGGTCGCGGGTGATCATGCCCTTGGTCTCGGGCACGTTCGGGACGTGGATGGTGAGGAACGGGCTCTGCGCGGCTTCGTCGAGGCTTGCGGTCCGGACACCGAGTTGCTCGGCCCGCTCGGCGGTCAGGTACGGGTCGTAGACGACGAGGTCGCAGCCGAAAGGCTTCAGCAAGGTGATGAGCGCTCGCGCGGTGCTGCTGGCGCCGATGATGCCGACCTTGGCGCCGGCCAGCTCGTGTCCGCGGAACTCGGTCTGCTTCCAGCCGCCCTGCCGGACCGCGTGGTTGAAGCGGGGGAGGCGGCGGGCGAGCGTGAGCATCGCGGCCAGGCAGTACTCACCGACCGACCAGGCGATCCGCGGTCCGGCGGAGAAGACGGCGACACCCTGCTCCAGGACGACCGGGTCGATCAGGTTCTTGACCGAGCCGGCCGCGTGCGCGACCACCTTGGGACCGTTGCCGTCGGCCCACAGTTCCTTGTCGAGGTGCGGCGTACCCCAGCTGGTGAGCAGGACGTCGGCGCCGGTGGCGAGACCGGCGACGGCGGCCGGGTCGAGAGCCGGCGGGCGGCCCGGGGACCCCGGTCCGGCGGCGTGCTCGGCTCCGGCCCAGACGACGTCGAACCGGTCCTCGAGCAGCCGGCGGGTCTGTGGGTCGACCACGTCGGCGGCGCGTTCGGGGGTGAACAGGGCAGCGAGCTTGGGCACCGTCGGGGCTCCTTCTGGTTGGGCGATGCCTCGACGGTAGGCGCTTTCCGTTATGCAGGTCCAAGCCCGATTTCGTATTGACCGATACCGTGCGGGTATGGGTACGGTGCTCGCTATGGATCTCTCCCTGCAGCAGCTCCGGGGTTTCGTCGCCGTCGCCGAGGAACTGCACTACGGCCGGGCGGCGCAGCGGCTGAACATGACGCAGCCGCCGCTGACCCGCCAGATCCAAGGGCTGGAGCGGACTCTCGAAGTCCGGTTGTTCGACCGCACCGGTCGGGGAGTGCGGCTGACCGCGGCCGGGGAGGTGTTCCTGGAGCATGCGCGGCGGGTGCTCGCACTGCTCGAGGTCGCGCCCGAGGCGACCCGGCGTGCGGCCGAGGGTCAGACGGGGACGCTCCGGATCGCGTTCACCGCGATCGGGGCGTACGCCGTACTGGCGGATTTCCTCACCATGGTCGGGAAGCGGACGCCGGCGGTGACCTCGGAGCTGACCGAGCTGGTGAGCCCGGCGCAGTTCGAGGCGCTGGCGACCATGGAGATCGACATCGGGCTGGTCCGGCCCCCGATTCCGGCGGGCTTCGAGTCGCTGCTGGTGCACTCGGAGGACCTGGTGCTCGCCGTACCGGCTGATCATCCGCTGGCGGTGGGGGAGTCGCCGGTCGCGCTGGTGGACGTGACCGACGACTACATCGGGTACAGCCCGGAAGGATCGCAGTACCTGCACGACATCTGCGCCGCGATGATCGGGATGGACCGGTACGCCGTCAGTCAGCTGGCGTCCCAGGTCCCCACGATGCTGGCCCTGGTCCGGGCCGGGCTTGGGTGCGCGCTCATCCCACGCTCGATCATGGCCATGCAGGTCGAGGGCGTCCGCTACCGCGAGCTCGACGCCGCCGACGCGCACTCCGTCACCCTGCACGCCTGCTGGAACCCCGACAGCCCGAACCCGGCGCTTCAGCGGCTGGCCGAGTCGCTGCGCGAAAACCCGCACCTGGACGGCTGAGCTTCGGGGTAAGGTTGGGGCAACTACGGACTGAGGGGGTGGGACCGATTACCAGTTGGGCAGGTTGGTCGCTCCCGCCTCGAGTGGTCGGCGTCGTGCGCTGACTGCGGGAGCCTCGTAGTCGAAGGGTTTCCGTGTCTGTTTCTTCTTCTTTTGAGATCTCCGATGCTGTCGCGCGGCTGCGGGCGGCCGGCTGTGTGTTCGCCGAGGACGAGGCGGCGCTGATCGCCTCGACCGCCCGCGACCAGGCGGAGGCGGTAGTGATGGTCGACCGGCGGGTCGCCGGGCTTCCGCTGGAGTACGTGCTGGGCTGGGCGTCGTTCCGCGGGGTGCGGATCGCTGTCGATCCGGGGGTGTTCATTCCACGTCGCCGTACCGAGTTCCTGGTCGAGGAGGCGTTGCGGGTGACGGCGCCAGGTGCTGTCGTCGTCGACCTGGGGTGCGGTTCGGGTGCGCTCGGCGCGGCGGTGGCGGCCGAGCGGAAGGTCGAGTTGTACGCCGCCGACATCGAGTTGGCCGCGGTCGCGTGTGCCCGGCGCAACCTGGTGCCGTGGGGTGGCGCGGTGTACCAGGGTGACCTGTTCGCCGCGCTTCCCATCGAGCTGAAGGGCCGGGTCGACGTACTGCTCGCCAACGTCCCGTACGTCCCGACGAACGAGATCCGCCTGCTCCCACCGGAGGCGCGCCTCTACGAACCACACGTCACCCTGGACGGCGGTCCCGACGGCCTCGCCACCCTGCGCCGGGTAGCCGCCGCCGCCCCCGACTGGCTGGCCTCCGGCGCTCACCTCTTCACCGAAATCAGCGAACACCAGGCCCCCCTGGCCAGAGCCGTACTCCAGGAACACGGCCTCACCGCCCACATCACCAGCGACGACGACCTCGGCGCAAACGTTGTCGTAGGCACTCAACCGCCCGCGTAGTCACCGAGGGCCGGCGCCAGCAGGTCGAACGCAGCGGCGGCTTCGGTGGCGATCGTGGCGGCGATGGCGTCGTTGGACTGACCGGCGAGTGTCAGGGTCTGGATTCGCTGGAAGAGGGTCCGATGGACGGCGCCGAGCAGCGCCGCGGCGGTCGAGACGGTGATGTCGTCAGGGTGCTCGCCGGTGGTTTCGGCGAGCACCGCGGCAAGCGCCTGCTCACGCTGGTCGTGCAGCCCGCGCAGGCACACCGTCAGCGTCGGGCTGTCGGCGATCATCCGGGCGAACTCCGGGCCGGCGAACCCGGCCACCGGGTCCTGGCTCGCGACAGCCACCTCGAAGTCGCGCCGGAGCGCGGCCAGCGCGGATTCTCCGGTACGGCGGGACGCGGCGGCGTCGGCCAGCGACGCGACGAAGGCGTCCTGGTGGTCGAGGGCCAGGTCCTCCTTGCGGGCGAAGTAGTTGGTGACGGTCTTCTTCGCGACCCGGGCGGCGTCGGCGATCTCGGCGATCGTGGTCTGCTCGAAGCCCTGTGCGATGAACAGCCGGGTCGCCTGGTCGGAGATCAGCTGGCGCGTCTCCTGCTTCTTGATCTCCCGCAGGCCGGTCGGGGCGCTCGTGGTGTCCATGAGAGGAATCTTACCCTCGTCGTAAAAATATGTTGACAGCACACTCTGGTCGAGCTAAAGTTACCACCGTCGTAAAGTTACCTCGAAAGGAAGTAGTGGATGCGAACCACTGGTCTCGGCAGTTCCCCGTCCGGCGCGGTCCCGCACCGACGCCGTGACGAGCGGCGTACGGCGCAGCCCCGCACCGTGCGTTTCCCGGTCACCAGCCCCCGTCGCGGCCTCACGCGGCGCGGCGCCCGCTGACCGTCCTCGCCTCTACGAAAGGAACCGCTGTGAAGATCAACGCCTCCACCATTTCCCTGACTATCGCCGACGTGGCTGCGTCGCGCTCCTTCTTCGTCGAGCACCTCGGCTACGAGGAGCGTGTCGCGGCCGAGGGATTCGCCTCGTTGACGCGGGACGATGCGGTCGACGTCGTGCTGCTGCAGCGGGGGATCGAGGTGCTTCCGCCGGAGCAGCGTGACCAGCAGGCGTCTGGGCTGATCCTGGCGTTCACCGTCGACGGGCTCGACGCGGAGTTGAAGCGACTGGTCGACGAGGGTGTCGAAATCACCATGCCGCTGCGGGAGGAGCCTTGGGGCGAACGCCTGTTCCAGGTCACCGACCCCAACGGTGTCGTCATCCAGCTCGTCGAGTGGACGACCCCGAGCTGATCCCAGGGCCGCGCCGACCGCTCAGGTCGGCGCGGCCCGTTTCACACGCGGCGTTGGACGTGGAGGAGGTAGTCGCGGCGGTTGAGGGGATCGTGGTCGGTTCGGGGGCGGTTGGGGATGGGGCCGGTCACGGGGTGGTAGCGGTTGAAGGTTGACTCCAGGACGGCCTCGCCACGGGTGAGGGCGGGGAGTTGTTGTTCGAGGCGGTAGACGGCGGCGGCCGGGATTTCTCCTTCCAGGGTTGAGGTTTCGGCCGCCAGCGCCGGCACCTGCGGGATCGCGCGCAGGCGTGCGAGGGCAGCGAGTACGGCGCGGGTCGTGTCGGTCGGGACCTCCAGCCGGAAGCGGTGCATCGGCTCGTGGACCGTCGTACCGGCCTGCTTCAGGGCGGTCATGAGGACCAGCGGCGTGAGGAACCGGAAGTCGCCGGCTGTGCTCGACATGCTCTTGTCGAAGACGGCGTGCGCGTGGCTCTGCCGCGCCGAGTACCCCGAGTGCGTCATCACCACCCGCGCGTCCGGGATCGCCCAGCCGTGGATGCCCTGCCCGAGCGTTTCGCGGACGGTCTCCTCGACCGCCTTGATGAACGCGTACGGCATCGACCCGAGCTCGACCTCCAGCTCGAAGCCGACCCCGGCGCCGGCGGGCGCGGGCTCGATCCGCAGGCCGACCGTGGCCAGGAACGGGTTCTCGTCCTTCTTGTTGAACTCGACCGCCTGCCCGACGCCGTCGATCCGCTCGATGCAGATCGTGGTGGTCTCCCGGAACTCCACCTCGATCCCGAACTCGGTGACCAGCGTCGTCTGGATGACCTCCTTCTGCACCTCGCCGTACAGCGACACGTAGGTCTCCTGCCGCAGATCGTCCTGGCGCAGGTCGATCAACGGGTCCTGCTCGGCCAGTTGGGTGAGCGCGACCTGCAGGTTGCCCTTGTCGGACCGCCGTACCGGCGAGATCACCGTCTCCAGCGTCGGCGGCGCGAAGAACCCGCCACCCTCGTGCCGGCTGGAGCCGATCCGGTCGCCGATCTGGATGTCGGCCAGCCCCCAGAGCTTGCCGATCTGGCCGGCCCGCACCTCGGTGGCCGCCGGTTCGCCGAAGACTTCCAGCGCGGTCAGCTTCGCCTCGCCACCGTCGCCGAAGCGCAGCCGGTCGCGGACATGCGCAGTACCGGCGAACATCCGGGCATAGGCCACCTTCTCGCCGGCCGGACCACGCTCGACCTTGAAGACCGCCCCGTCCACGGCGGCGTCGAGATCCTGGGCGGCGAGCGGAAGGAACTCCCGGATCCCCTCGGTCAGCGCGTCGGTCCCGGCGCCCGTGATCGCCGAGCCGAAGTACACCGGGTGCACGACCGCTTGCTTTGTCTGTACGGCGAGCTTGCGACGCAGGTCGTCGTACGAGATCGCCTTCTCGTTCTCCACGAACGTCGCCAGCAACTCGTCGTCGTGCTCGGTGAGCACCTCGAGCAGGTGCGGATGATGATCCGGCCCGTACGGCGTGAACGTGGCCGACCGGCTGCCGAGACCGCCGGCCAAGCCCATCGGCACGATCGCGGGCGACAGCTTGCCCGCGATGCTCGTTAGGACACCGTCGTACTGCGCGCCCGCCCGGTCGGCCTTGTTCACGAAGATCAGCGTCGGGATCCGGAGCCGCTGCAGCGTCCGCATCAGCACCCGAGTCTGCGCCTGCACACCCTCGACCGCCGAGATCACGAGTACGGCGCCGTCGAGCACGCTCAGGGCGCGCTCCACCTCGGCGATGAAGTCCGGGTGCCCGGGAGTGTCGATCAGGTTGACGGTCACGTCGCCGATCGTGAACGACACGACCGCGGACTTGATGGTGATCCCGCGCTGGCGCTCCAGCGCGAGGGAGTCGGTCTGGGTGCTGCCGTCGTCGACGCTGCCGACCTCGTCGATGACCCCGGCGGCGTAGAGGAGCCGCTCGGTCAGGCTGGTCTTACCGGCGTCGACATGCGCCAGGATCCCAAGGTTCAGTAATTTCACAACGCTTCATGTCCCTTGCACAGGTGTGAGTACGGTCCGCGATTGACATGAAGCGAGGTCGCATCGCTGCGCTCCTTTGACTCGGCACCTGTGCTGACAGGCACGAGTACAGCAGCGGGCACATTCGACCGGCAAACAATTTAGCTGTGGGCTTCACCGTTCGCGGGCTAGGCTGACGTGGTGCCGCCGCCCCCACTCGACGTCCGTGCGCTCGCTGCTGCCGTCGTCGGTCCGGTCGCAAAGGTCGAACCGGTGCAGGGATTCGCCGGCAACCAGACCTTCCGGCTGCACACCTCGCGCGGCGTCTACTACCTGAAGTCGGGTGCCACGGTCGAGGCCGAGGCTCGGGCTTGCGCGTTGGCCTGGTCCGTCGGTGTGCCGGCGCCGGAGGTCCTGGCGGTGGAGCCGTCGTACCTGATCTGTGCCGAGGTTCCGGGCAGTCCGTCCGAGGCGTTCACGGTCTTCGAGGCGGCGGGTCGTGGGTTCCGCAAGTTGCACAGTCTGCACGGTGAAGGCAGTTGGGCCGCGCGGCTCCAGCGGATGATCGAGCGGCTCGACGTGTTGGCCGGCATCGTGCCTGACGATTTGGCGCGGCGCCTCCGCGAGGTGATGCCGCCGTTCATCGACACCGTGGCCGAGGTCGAGCCGGTGTTGCTGCACGGCGACCTCCACCCGCGGCACCTGTATGCCGTGGGCAACGAACTGACCGGCGTCATCGACTGGGGCGACGCCATGTACGGCGACCCGCTGTTCGACGTCGCGCGGTTCTCGATGGCGGGCGAGGCCGCGACCGAGGCGTTCCTGGCCGGCTACGACCTGCGCCGTACGCCGGAACTCGACCGGACGCTGTCGTTCTACCGGGTGCTCTGGTCGCTGATGGCCTTGCACGCGGAGCACGAGGCGGGCGGCGACTGGTTCGCCGCGCACGTCCAGAGGATGACGCGAGAGCTGGCCGCGTGACGCGGTACTGGCTGCAGGCCCGGGTGATGTGGCGGGCGTGCCCAGGATGGGTGCTGGCGACGCTGGTCGTCGTGGTTCTCGGTGCTGCCGTCGGGACCGGTCTGATGGTCGCGATCGGCCAGTTCATCGCGGCGCTGTCCGGGGACGGGCCGGCCTGGGTGTGGTTCGGCGTGACGGCTGGTCTGATGATCATCGGCCCGTTGCTGGCGTCGCTGCAGGGCTGGCTGACCGCGAGGACGACGGCCGCGACGGCGGCGTACGTCCTGGAGTTGCTCGCCGAGACGGGCCTGCAGCCGCGGGGTCTCGAGCTGCTGGACTCGCCGGGGTTCTCGGGCCGGCTGCAGGCGGTCGTGGACGCGACCCGCGACTGGACGTTCCTGTTCGGATTGGGCAATGCGTGGCAGGTGCTCGGCACTCGACTGGCCGGGCTGGGGGCGTTCGCCGTACTGCTGACCTGGCGGTGGTGGGTGCCGTTCGTGGTAGCGGGTTCGTTCATGCTGATCGCACGGGCCTTCCGGCGGTGGGTGGACGCGTCGTTCGACAAGGTCCTGCAGTCGTCGGCCGGCCCGCGACGACGGGCGTCGTACCTGCACGGTCTGCTGACGCGGGCGCCGGCTGCTAAGGAGGTGCGGCTGTTCGGGGTGGCGGACTGGTTGCTCGAGCGGTACCGGTTCACGTGGCTGTCGGCGATGACTGAGCTCTGGCCGGCGCGTCGGCGTGGTCTGCGGCCGGTGTACGCCAGCTGTCTGGTGACCGCGGCGGTCGTGGCCGGCGTACTGCTTCTGCTGATCGACGATGTGACCGATCGGCAGGTCGGTGTGGCTGCTGTGGTGACGCTGGCACAGGCGCTGCTGGCGATGGATGCGTTCGGGATCCTGGGGGACACGCAGCGGGCACTCGGACAGTACGTCGCGACTGTCGCGGCATTGATCGGGCTCCGTCGGGAGGCCGGTCTGCCCGATACCACCTTCGCCACACCTGGTCTGGAGGTTGCTGCGCGGAACGCCGAAGATCCTCTGCCGATCGAGTTGAACGACGTCACCTTCACGTATCCGACCCGCTCGTCGCCGACCTTGGCCGGGCTGAGTATGAAGATCCCGGCCGGGCAGTCGGTCGCGGTCGTCGGTGCCAACGGTGCCGGGAAGTCGACGCTGATCAAGCTGCTCTGCGGGCTCTACCGGCCGGACAGCGGAACCATCAGGGTCGGCGGCAACGATCCGGCAGACGAGATCACCGGGCGTCCGCGGGTGGCCGCGATCTTCCAGGACTTCGTCCGCTACCACCTCCCGCTGCGCGACAACGTCGGCTTCGGGTCGGTTGACCAGGACCGGCTCGACAAGGCGCTCACGGATGCGGCGGGCAGTGTGCTGCTCAGACGAGTCGGGTGGGACACGGTTCTGTCGGCGGAGTACGACGATGGGACCGACCTGTCAGGTGGTCAGTGGCAACGCGTCGCGCTCGCTCGCGCGTTGGCGGCTGTCTCGGGCGGGGCCGGCGTACTGATCCTGGACGAGCCGACCGCGGAGCTCGACGTACGGACCGAGGCGGCGCTGTTCGACCGGTTCCTGGACATGACGGCCAGCGTCACGACGATCCTGGTGACGCATCGGTTGTCGAGTGTGCGGCACGCTGAGCGGATCGTCGTACTGGATCCGGAGCGGGGGATCGTGGAGGACGGGAGCTACGACGAACTGATGGCTGCCGACGGGGTGTTCGCGGGGTTGTTCCGGTTGCAGGCGGGGCGGTTCCAGTGAGGCGCGGGCTGTGGATGGTACTGACGGCGGCGTTCGGACGAGCCCGGGTCTGGTGCTGGCGTGCTTCGCCGAGACGGCCGGCCGGTTGGTGCGGTCGGCGGTTCCGTGGTTCCTCGGGCTGCTGGTGGCCGGGGCTATCGCGGTCGATCGCGAGCAGATGCTGGTGGCGGCCGCTGCCCTGGTGGCCGTGGCCGGGTTGCAGAGTTTGCTGATCATGGCCGGCTCGAACGCGCGGGTCGGGCTCATGGAGCGGATCGGGTTCGAGTTCGACGCCAAGATCGCCGAGCTGATCGGGCGGGTGCCGACGCTGGAGCACCTGGAGTCGCCCGAGTACCTGGATCAGACCCAGAGTCTGCGAGACGGTCAGGGGACGCTCGGCGGCGCGCTCAACATGCTGCTGAACATCGTCAACAACCTCGCCTTCGCAGGCGGCATCCTGGTCGTCGCGGTGACTGCGGACTGGCGGTTGCTGATCCTTGCGGCGCTCGGGTTCCCGCGGTTGCTGACCGGCCGCTGGACCACGCGTTGGGGTCGATCGGCGGAGGAGGACAGCGCCGCCCCGGCACGGCTGACACAGCACCTGGTCGACTTGGTCACTTCGCCGTACGGCGGGGCGGAAGCGCGGGTGTTCGGACAACGGGTTCAGCTTCGCCAGCGAGTTCGCGACAGCGCGACCGCGTGGCGCGAGCCCGCGGTTCTGAGTGCTTGGAAGAACGCGTTGCTGGGGGCCGGGATAGCGGTGGTGTTCTTCGGCGCCGCGATCGGGGTGCTCGGCTGGATGACGTACGACGTGGTGCACGGTGCCGTCCCGGTGTCGGCTCTCGTGGTGGCGGTCACCGCGGTGCGTGGGCTGGAGAACGTGAGCAGCATCCTGACGAACGCCGTACAGGACACGGCCCGGCTGCTGCGGAACGTGTCGCGGTTCGTGTGGCTGCAGGACTACGCCGTACAAGCGGCTGGGAGTGGTACGGCGGAGCCGCCTGGTGGGCTGAGGTCGGGGATCCGGTTGGAGGGGGTTCGCTTCCGGCATGCGGGGTCGGAGACGGACGCTTTGGCGTCGGTGGATCTGGAGTTGCCGGCCGGGGCGGTGGTTGCGCTGGTCGGGGAGAACGGCGCGGGGAAGTCGACGCTGGTGAAGTTGCTGACCGGGCTGTACCGCCCGACCGAGGGCCGGATCCTTGTCGACGGCATCGATCTGGCCGAGCTGGACGCGGCGGCGTGGCGGTCGCGCCTGTCGGGAGCGTTCCAGGACTTCGCCGACTTCGAACTGATCGCGCGCGAAGCCGTCGGCCTCGGCGACCTGACCGCGATCGACGACACGGCGCGCGTCCACCAGGCGTTGCGCGACGGCGCCGCGGAGGACGTCCTGCGTGCACTTCCCGACGGGTTGTCGACCCAACTCGGCACCACGTGGGACGGCGGCGTCGACCTGTCCGGCGGCCAGCGCCAACGACTCGCGATCGCCCGCGGACTCATGCGCCACCAGCCCCTCCTACTGGTCCTGGACGAACCAACCTCCGCCCTGGACCCCACCACCGAACACGAACTCTTCGAGCGCTACACCCAAGCCGCCCACCAAGCCCGCTCCACCGGCGCCGTAACCCTCCTCGTCACCCACCGCTTCTCCACAGTCCGCGCAGCCGACCTCATAGCCGTCCTCCACGCCGGCCAGGTAGTCGAATACGGCACCCACGCCGCCCTCCTCGCAAAACCCGGCCGCTACGCCGACCTCTATAACCTCCAGGCCCGCGCCTACGACCGCGGTTGATGCTGGACCTGGCTGCGGATGCGGGACAGGCTGGCGATATGACCGAGTTCAAGCAGCAGGATCTGGGCGGGGCTCGTTTTGAGGAGGTGTCGTTGCGGGGGGCCGTGTTTCGGGACGTGGATTTGGTGGGGGCGCGGTTCGAGAACGTGAATTTGAATGGGGCGCGGATTCGGGCGTTGTTCTGTGATGTGGCGATCGAGGGGGAGGTTCGGGACCTCACGGTGTGGGGGGTCGAGGTGATGCCGCTGGTTGATGCCGAGTTGAATCGGCGGTATCCGGGGCGGGAGATGATGCGGCCGAGTGATGCGGACGGGTATCGCGAGGCTTGGGCGTTGCTCGAGGAGCTGTGGGGCGGGACGGTCGAGCGGGCGCGCCGGTTGCCGGCGGGAAAGTTGCACGAGTCGGTAAATGGGGAGTGGTCATTCATCGAGACGTTGCGGCACCTGGTGTTCGCGACGGATGCCTGGGTACGGCGTACCGTCCTCGGCGACCCGGCTCCGTGGGACCCGCTGGACCTGCCGCACGACGAGATGCGCGACACGCCGCCGATCCCGCGGGACCGCGCCGTACGACCGTCGCTGGACGAGGTGCTCGTGCTTCGGGCGGACCGGATGGCCACGGTGCGGACGGTCATCGCGGAGCTCACCGACGAGCAGCTCACGAAGATGACCGAGCCTGTCACCGAGCCCGGCTACCCGGCTTCGGACAGCTATCAGGTCAGCGAGTGTCTCGGCTGCATCCTGAGCGAGGAGTGGGAGCACCGCATGTACGCCGAGCGCGATCTCGCCGTACTGGAGAAATCTGTGAACTGAAAATGTCGAGTCCGGCCCAAGCGGTTCGACGCGTAGGCGAGAACGCACCTACGAGCTTGGGAGAAAGCCATGGAACTCAGCGTCCACACCTTCGTCAGCCTGGACGGCGTCATGCAGGGACCGGGTGGTCCGGACGAGGACCGCAGCAACGGGTTCGAGTACGGCGGGTGGCTGGTGCCGCACGCCGGTGAGGGCCAGCTGGATCCGGTCGACGGGTGGTTCCGGGAGGCGGACGCGATCCTGCTCGGGCGGTCGACTTTCGAGATGATGCGTACTTTCTGGTCGCAGGTCGACGTGGAGGACAACATCGTCGCCGCCGCGCTCAACACCTGGAAGAAGTACGTCGTCAGCAACACGCTGTCGGACGAGGACGCGGCGTGGGGCGACACGACCGTGCTGCGCGGTGACGACATCGCGGAGCAAGTGCGGCGGCTGAAGGAACAGCCGGGGCGTGAGCTGCAGGTCCACGGGAGCTGGCAGCTGGTCCGGACTCTGCACGACGCCGGTCTGGTCGACGTCTACCGGCTGATCCAGTTTCCAGTGGTGGTCGGGACGGGGAAGCGGTTGTTCGAGGATGGCGCCGTACCGTCGACCTACAAGATCACTGCGGCCGAGGTTCGGGAGGGTGGCTCGGGTGCGGTGTCGCTGACGCTGCGGCGGGAGGGCTTCGGCTCGATCGGGACCGGCGACATCGTGGTCGAGGACGGGAAGGAAGTCCTGATCTGAGGTTCGGTCGGTGGGTGTCCTAGCCTTTCCCGTGATTGGGGGAAGGTATGGACATGCTGACGACGCAGGCGATCCTGGACGCCGGGCTGGACGACTGGCGGAAGCTCGCGCAGGCCCTGCATGCACGGTTTCTGATCGATTCCTTCGCCGACGGCCTTCGGTTTGTGGAGGCAGTCGGCGAGGAGTGCGCGGAGGTCAGGATCGGGGACGGGTTCGTCGATCTGCAGCTGATCAGCAAGGACGCCGTCTACACCGACGACTCAGGTGCCTCGCAGGTCTTTCCTGGGGTGACTGAGCGGGATGTGGAGTTGGCTCGGCGGATCAGCTCGGTGGCGCGGTCGATGGGGCTGGGGGCGGATCCGTCGGCGGTGACGCAGTTCGAGCTTGCGTTGGACACGGCCGATGTCGCGGCGATCGGGCCGTTCTGGGCCGCCGTACTCACGGGGAGCACGGAGTCGCTGACGACCGATGTCGTTGATCCGACCGGTCGGGTCCCGAACATGTGGTTCCAGGGCACGGACGCGCACGAGACGCCGCGGCAACGCTTCCACGTGGACGTGTGGGTGGCGCACGACGAGGCCGAGCGCCGGATCGCGGCCGGTCTCGCGGCAGGCGGCCGCATCGTCTACGACAAGGAAGCCCCGTCGTTCACCGTCCTCGCCGACCCGCAAGGCAATAACGCCTGCATCTGCACCTGCCTCGCCCGCTGACCGCGTACCGCTGGACAGGAGGTAGTGGGCGGCCGGCGCCGCGGGGACGCCTAGGCCCGCGGCGCCAGCCGGCCCTGGGGCGAGGACCTCCTGTCGCGCGGTCCCGGGCTCAGAGGTCGTAGCCGCCGGTGGCTTCGATGGTTTGGGCGGTGAGCCAGGCGGCGTCGGGGGAGAGGAGGAAGGCGATCACCTTGCCGATGTCGTCGGGCTCGCCGATGCGGCCGAGGGCGGTGCGGGCGGCGAGCGGCGGGATCAGTTCGGGGTACTTCGCGAACGCGTCGTCGCCCAGGCGGGTGCGGGTGACGCCGGGCGCGACCGCGTTCACCCGGATGCCGCGGGAGCTGAACTCCTTCGCCAGGTACCGGGTCAGCACGAGTTGGGCGCCCTTCATGCTGGCGTAGACGGAGTAGCCCGGTTCGGGCCGGGTGTTGTCGAGTGCGGAGCTGCTGCTCGTGTTGACGATCGCGCCGCCGTCGGCGAGCAGCGGCAGGAGGGTCTGGGTGAGGAAGTACGGGCCCTTGAGGTGGATCCGGAGCATCTGGTCGAACAGCTCCTCGGTGGTCTCCTCGAACGGGACCGGGTGCTGCCCGATCCCGGCGTTGTTGACCAGGAAGTCGAACGACGTCCGGTCCCACCGCTCGGCCAGGGCCTGCTCGACCTTCGCCTTGAACTCGGCGAACGTGTCGCTGCGACCCACGTCCAGTGGCAGCGCGACCGCCGTACCGCCGTCCTTCTCAATGCGGTCGGCCGTCTCCAGGCCGCCGGCCGGGTTGCCGTTGTAGGTGAGGATCACCCCAGTACCGCGCTTTGCCAGCTCGAAGGCCGCGCCTTGCCCGATACCGGAACTTCCGCCGGTGACCACAGCTACCTGCATGATCGTGCAATCTCCCTACTACGTCGTGAATGGCTACACGACTAGTACACGCCGCCAGCCGGGAGATTCCGTAGACCATTGCTGGCGGCGGCTTGCACGATCCTCTCAACCTAGGGTGCGATGGTGAGTCGAGTGATGAGGTTGTCCTCGAGGGTGAAGGTGTACTGGAGGTCGATGGTGCCACCGGGGAAGTTCCCCTCGAGGTGGTTGACCGCGACCCAGGTGTTCGCGTCGATCCGGCGGGTGGCGACGAGTTCGGTGGTGTAGGTGTACTCACTCGCCGCCGTCACCAGCCAGGACGCGATCTCGGAGCGACCGCGGTAGGTCTTGCCGTCGTCGGTGACGACCGCGTCGTCGGCGTAGAGGGACAGTGCGGGCTGGGCGAGGTAGGTGGTGATCGTCGAAGGCAACATGGCTCCGACTCTGCGGTCTCCCGCGGGGAGAGGGTCAAGCAGGTTGACTCTCTCCCGGGGAGAGGGTGCACAGTGGCCTGATGCGGGGCGGGCTGACGATCGGCGAGTTCGCGCAGCTCACCCATCTGAGCGTGCGGACCCTTCGCCGCTACCACGAGAGCGGGCTGCTCGAGCCGGCCACGGTCGATCCGTCGACCGGGTACCGGTACTACAGCACCGGCCAGATCCCGTCGGCCCAGGTGATCCACCGGCTGCGCGAGCTCGACGTACCGCTGGCCGAGGTCGGCAAGATCCTCGCGACCGACGATCCGGGGGTCCGCGCCGAGCTGATCGCCGGCCACCTGGATCGGCTGCAGACGTCGCTGGACCGGACCCGCGTGGCGGTCAACTCACTGCAGCGGCTGCTGCGCCCCGAGCCCGGCGAGCTCCCGGTGTCGGTCCGCTCCGAGCCTTCCCGGGTCGTTGCCGCGATCACCGATGTGGTTGAGCTCGGCAACGTTCTGGAGTGGTACGACGACGCGATGGACGAGCTCGACGCGGTCGGCGGGACGGCGCTGGGGCCACCGGGTGGGCACTACGACAACGAGCTCTTCGCGGCCGGCCAGGGAAGGGTCCTGGTGTACCGGGTGATCGCCGACCCGCCGTCGTACGGGCGGGTCCGGCGGGTCCAGCTGCCGGCGGTGGAGCTCGCCGCGACCGTCCATCGCGGGGCGCATGACGACATCGACGTGACGTACGGGCGGCTCGGTGCGTGGGTGGTCGACCATGCGCTCGCCGTCAACGGTCCGGTCCACGAGACGTACGTTGTCGGTCCGCGAGACGACCCGGATCCGGCGACCTGGCGAACTGAGATCGGCTGGCCCGTCTTCAGGGTCGGCTAGTACGGCGCCACTCCTGCGGCGTCATCCCATGCGCCTTGCGGAACCGACGGGTGAAGTGACCCGGGTCGAGGAAACCCCAGTCGGCCGCGATCGCCGCGATGGACCGGTGCCGGTACGCCGGATCCGCGAGCTGCCGGGCGGCGCCCTTGAGCCGCTCGGTGATCAGCCATTGCTCGAGGCTGAGGTGCTGCTCGGCGAACAGCTTGTAGAGGTAGCGAACCGAGATGTTGTGCTCCGTCGCGATCCGGGCCGGTGTCAGATCCGGGTCCGCCAGGTGCTGCCGCGCGTACCAGGTGATGCGCGTGAACAGTACGTCGGCCATCGCCGGCGGCTGCTGTACGTCGTCCGCCGCCGACGTCAGCAATGCGCGGACCAGCTGGGTCGTCGCAGTACCGACCATCTCGGCCGAGGCCGTGCCTTGGAGTGAGTCGATGATCCCGGGCAGCAACGTCAGGTGGTGCAGCATCAGCTCGTACAGCGGGCTGCTCGGCAACCGGTGCGCGGCCGCGCGGACCGTCTCGACGCTCAGCCCGAGGTCGGCGTAGTCGATCTGGAACGCCTGCGACGCGCCCTGACCACTCCAGGCGAAGTCGTACGGCGCGGTCAGGTCGACCAGCATCAATTCGCCGGTCCGCACCCGCTGGTCGGCGCCGCCCTGGCTGAACACCCCGGATCCGGTCACCTGCACCGCCAGCGCGAGCCGCTCCGGACCGCCGATTCGCACGTGCTTCGGAGTTCGAACCAGCCGGATCCCGGACCCCTCGTTGCGGAACAGGTCCGGCGTCCCGAGCCGCCAGAAGTCCATCCGCGCGTGCACGTCACCGCCCGGGTCCTCGTGCTCGACCCGCGATGGGACGCTCGCCGACATCATCGCCGCGTAGAACGCCTCCAGCCGGTCCTGCCGCGGCAGGACGGCGGTATCGAGCAGCACGGCCATCCCCCAACCCCCTCCACCCCTGGAATCTGGGGGGCGAACTGTGCACACACAGCCCAGATCCGTGCAGGCACATCCTACGAAGGACGGCGTACCGGCAGCTACGTTTCCGGCAAACCTCCCGGACGGAAGGACGCACGACCATGCCTGCAGACACCATCGTGCTGGTGCACGGCTTCTGGGTGACACCGCGGAGCTGGGAGAACTACATCAGCCACTACGAGGCGCGCGGCTTCCGGGTCCTGGCGCCGGGGTACCCCGGGTTCGAGGTCGAGGTGGAGTCGCTGAACGCCGACCCGACCCCGATCCTGAAGCTGACCGTGCCGGCCATCATCGAGCACCTGGAGTCGGTCATCCGCGAGCTCGACCAGCCGCCGATCATCATCGGGCACTCGGCCGGCGGCGCGTTCACCCAGATCCTGCTCGACCACGGCTTCGGCGCGGCCGGGGTGGCGATGTGCTCGGCGCCGACCGAGGGCGTCCGCGTCGTACCGATCTCGCAGGTCAAGTCGACGTTCCCGGTGCTGAAGTCGCCGGCCAACCGGCACAAGGCGATCCCGCTCAACTTCGAGCAGTGGAACTACGCCTTCACCAACACCTTCCCCGAGGAGGAGGCGCGCCAGGCGTACGAGCGGTACGCGATCCCGGCGAACGGCGGGATCCTGTGGGGCAGCGTGCTGGCGAACTTCCAGCCCGGTCACCAGGACACCTGGGTCGACTACCACAACGACTCCCGCGCGCCGCTGCTGTTCGTGTCCGCGTCCGAGGACCACATCATGCCGCCGGAGGTCCAGCGCTCGAACGCCAAGCACTACAAGTCCAAGTCCCTGACCGTGACCCGAGAGTACGACGGCTTCGCGCACCTCGTCCCGGCCCAGCAAGGCTGGGAGCGCATCGCCGACGAGTCCCTCGACTGGGCCCTGGAACACGCCAAAGGCTGACACGACCGGCCGCCTGGATCAGCCGAGCGTCCTACGGGAGCTCGGCTGACCGGTTGTGGGCGACGTACGCGGTCTTGGCGCTCCCGTCGAAGCCGCAGGACTTGTAGAAGGCGTGGGTGGATTCGCGGCGGGATCCGGTCATCAGCATGACCTTGTAGCAGCCGGCGTCCCAGGCGGTCCGCAGGGTGGCGGCCATGATCTGCTTGCCGAGACCGGTGCCCCGGAGGTCGGCGTCGACGACGACGTTCTCGATCACCGCGTACGGCGCGGCCGCGCGGGTGAGGTTCGGGATCAGGTTGAGGTACGTCGTTGCTGCGACCCGACCGTCGACCTCGAGGACGAACAACCGCAGCCCGGGCGTCTTGAGGATCTCGGCGAACACGCCGGCGTCGCGGCCGTCGCGCCGTACCGGATCATCAGGATGCAGCTGGCGGTAGAGCCGCATGACACCGTCGAAGTCGTCGACACCGGCCTCGCGAAACATGGCAGGAGCCTACGGGGTCACCAGGGGACGGTGCCCTCCTCGGCCTGGAACGTGGCGGTCGGGCCGTCGGGGGTGAGGGTGGCGAGATGGACCAGGGCGGTGGCGCCTTCGGCGATCGTCTGGAAGCCGGTGTGGTTGTTGCTGTCGGTGTCGACGAAGCCGGGGGCGGCGGCGTTGACGAGGATGCCGTCCTTGCGGAGCTCGTTGGCGTACTGAACGGTCACCGCGGACAGCGCAGTCTTCGACGGAATGTACGCCGCGGACGGCAGCAGAGCCGCGAATGGGCCGTCCGGGTCGCTGGTCAGAGCCAGCGACGCACCGTGGCTGCTGACGTTGACGATGCGCGGCGCCGATGACCGCCGGAGCAGCGGCAGCATCGCGTTCGTCACCGCGATCACCCCGAACACGTTGGTCTCGAACACCTCCCGCACCATGTCCAGGTCGACGGTGCTCGGCACCTGGTCGAACGCATCCTGCGGCGAGACCTGCCCGGAGCCGGTGATGCCCGCGTTGTTGATCAGTACGTCGAGCCGCCCGAACCGCTCGTCGATCCACCGAGCCGCGTCCCGGATCGTGCCCGCGTCGGTCACATCCAACGTCACCGCATGCACATCTCCACCCGCCGCCCGCAACGCCGCCGCAGCCTCCTCACCTCGCTGCGGATCCCGAGCCCCGATCACCACCGTCATCCCCAACTGAGCCAACTGCTCAGCCGCCCCACGCCCGATCCCTTTGTTGGCCCCAGTAACCAACGCAACAGTCATTTTCAGTCCCTCATCCAGTAGCCATCGAACAGCCACAAGACGCCGCCACCCTCCACGCTGTGACGCCGGAGATCAGGGGTGGCCGACGAGGAGGCAGAAGGGGTGGCCGGCGGGGTCGGCCAGGACGTAGAGGGGTTCGCCCTCGTCGGCGGTGCGGTCGAGGAGGAGCTCGGCGCCTAGGGATTCGGCACGGCGGCGGTGGTGATGGAGGTCGTCGAGGGTCGGTACGGCGTAGTCGATATGGAGTTGCATCGGTACGTCGTGGGACGGCCAGGTGGACCGGGGCAGGGTGTCGACCTGCTGGAAGGCGAGTTGACGCTGGCCGTTGTCGTCGACGAGAACCAGCCAGTCTGCCTCGTCCACGGCGCCCTCGGCAGGCGGCTCGTCACCGGGCCGGTAGCTCCAGCCGAACAGCTCCCGGTAGAACTCCGCCAGCCCACGGACATCCGTCGTGTCCAGCACCGTATGCATCCGTCGCGGATAACCGTGCACAGTTGCCTCCTCGTCCGCAGCTCACCCTATGACCGAGCAGGCCATCGCCGGGCGAGCCAGAAGACACCCACGATGGCGGCGAGTTGCAGGGACAGGCCCACGAAGGCGACCGCTGACGCATCCCCGGCGAGCCGGACGATCGAGACGATCGGGCAGAGCAGCCACAGGCAGCCGAGAAACACGAAGAGCCTGGGCCCGAGCGTGCCGTCGCGCGCGATCCGGAGACTGTCGTGCTGTGGCGCGATCCGATGGAACAGGGCGAGCGCGACGAGCATGGCGACGCCGGCCGTCACGGTTGCCGGTCCGGTTTCCAGGAGCGGTGTTTGCACGGTGAGCGACCGCCCCAGCGTCGCCGGCGCCGCGAACGCCAGCACGATCGCGACAACACCCAGCCCATCGCCCTGCGTCCAACCCCTCGTCACGGGGCAAACCGTAACCGCGTGCAGAGTCTGAGCCGAAATCCGGTCGTGCCCGGCGGGGACAGTCGGGCAGGATCGGGGGGGTGGACGGTCGGGGGTTGGCTCGCGGGTACTACGACGACGTGGTCGGACCATTGCTCGCGGCGAAGTGGCCCGGGCTGCCGCACGCGGCCGGTCGGCTCGGCGGCGGGTCCGACGTACTCGGGCTGGACGACACCACCTCGAAGGACCACGACTGGGGTCTGCGCCTGACCCTCCTGGTCGACGAAAACAGGCGCCAGGAGATCGACGACTACCTGGCCGCGGAGCTCCCCGAGACGTACGCCGGACTGCCGACGAGGTTCCCGTTCAGCGGCCGGACCGACAGTGTGCACCACGTCGAGGTCGAGTCGGTCGAAGGCTTCGTCACGCACCGGCTCGGGTTCGACCCGCGTGATGGATTGTCGACAATCGACTGGCTGTCGTTGACCGGTCAGGCGGTCCTCGAGGTGGTCGGCGGGCCGGTGTTCGCCGACCACGCCGGCGGCCTCACCGCCATCCGCGACCGCCTGCAGTGGTACCCGGACGACGTCTGGCGGTACGTCGTCGCCTGCGACTGGATCCGGCTGTCGGAGGAGATGCCGCTGATGAGCCGGGCCGGCGACCGCGGCGACGACCTGGGCTCACGTGTGATCGCGTCCCGGCTGGCCGACGTGGCGATGCATCTCGCGTTCATGATCGAGCGACGGTGGCCGCCGTACCCGAAATGGTGCGGGACCCTGTTCGCGCAACTGCCCTGCGCCCGCGAGGTCGGCGACGCGCTCCGCAAGGCGCTGAAGGCCGACCACTGGCGCTACCGGCAGCAGCAACTGGGCCACGCCCTCGACCACCTGCTGAACCGGCAGCGAGCGATCGGCCTCCCGGCGCCCGCCCCCGCGACCGTCGACTTCTGGGACCGCCCCTACCTGCACCCGAACGAGCAGATCATCACCGCACTCCTCGCCGACGCGCCCGACCTGCCCACGGGCCTTGGCAGCGTCGAGCAGCACTCGGACAACGTCAAGTTGCTCGCCAATGCCACAGCTCGCCGTCAGTCAGCGCTGGTACTGCGGAACGCCCGCCGGTAACTGTCCGGCGGTACCGCCACAACCCGCTTGAACTGCCGCCGCAACGTGGTCGCCGTACCCATGCCAGTGGCGACCGCGATCGACTCCACACTCTGGTCCGTCTTCTCCAGCATCTCCTGTGCACGCCGCACCCGCTGCATCAGCAACCACTGCAACGGCGTCTGCCCGGTCACCGCCCGGAACTGCCGGCCAAGATGCCGAGGACTCGTGTTCACCCGCCGAGCCATGTCCGTCACGGTCAACGGCTGGTCCAGCCGCTCGAGCACCCACGACTGCAACTGCGCCAGCCTGTTGTCCCCGCTCACCTCCAGCGGCGTCGCCACGAACTGCGCCTGACCACCAGACCGGTGCGGCGGTACGACGAGACGCCGAGCAACACTGTTCGCGATATTCGCGCCGTGGTCGAGGTGGATCAGATGCAGACTGAGGTCCACAGCGGCCGCCTTACCGGCTGACGTGAGCACACTGCCGTTGTCGGTGTAGAGCACATCCGGATCGACCTCAGCCAGCGGATAGCGCGCACTCAGCTCGTCAGTGTGCGCCCAGTGCGTCGTCGCCCGCCGACCGTCGAGCAGCCCCGCCGCGCCGAGTACGAACGCACCTGTGCACAGCGACGCGATCCGCGCCCCCGCCTCATGCGCCGCGCGTACGGCGTCGATCAGCTCAGTCGGCGGCGGTTCGTCGACGTCAGCACAGGCCGGCACGATCACGGTGTCGGCGCTGATGAGGTGGTCCAGGCCGTGGTCGGGCTCGACAGCGAACGGGCCGACCTTCACCGATCCCGGTCCGCAGAGCTGGACGTCGTACCAGTTCTCGAGCGCTTCCCGCGGCGGGTTGCCGAAGATCTCGTAGGCGACGCCGAGCTCGAAGTGCAGGAGGTGACCGGCGGTCGCCAGTGCGACGGTGTGCATGTCCGAAAGTGTACGCATGGTGTCGTTCCGGACTCTCACACCGGTGGTCGCCGGACCGCGAGACTTGCTGTCGAACCCACCACCGGAGGAACGAAATCATGACTGCAGTCGCCGTCTACGGAGCCACCGGCCACACCGGCCGGTTCGTCGTCGCCGAGCTCGCCGCCCGCGGCTACACACCGATCGGATCCGGCCGCCGGGCCGAGGCCGGACGCCAGGCGAGCGTGGACGACCCGGACGCGCTCGACCGCGCCCTCGACGGCGCCGAGGCGGTCATCAACGCCGCCGGACCGTTCGCCACCACGGCCGGCCCGCTGGTCGAAGCGGCGCGGCGGGCCGGGATCCCGTACGTCGACGTCGCGGCCGAGATCGAGGCGAACGTGTCGACCTTCGCCGACCACACCAACGCCGAGACCCCGGTCGTGCCGGCGATGGCGTTCTTCGGCGGGCTCGGCGACCTGCTCGTAACCGCGGCGATGGGGGAGCGGACCGCGGCCGACGAGGTGCACGTGGCCTACGGGCTGTCCAGCTGGCGTCCCACCGAGGGCACGCGGATCGCCGGCCAGGTGTCGCACGACCGGCGCGCCGGTCGCCGGGTCCGCTTCCGCAACTCCGCGCTGGAGTACCACGAGGACCAGCCGGTCCGGCAGGACTGGGACTTCCCCGAGCCGCTCGGCCGCCGTGAGGTGATCGCCGAGTTCAGCATGGCCGACATCGTCACGGTGCCCAGCCACTTCGCCGTACGCGACGTGCGCACCTACATGGCCGTCGAGGCCGCGAACGACCTGTTCGCCGCGGACACCCCGGCGCGCGACGACGCTGATCCCGACCAGAGCTTCGTCGTCGATGTCGTCGTCCGAGCCGATGGGGTCGAGCGGCGCGCCGTCGCGCGTGGCAAGGACATCTACGCCGTGACCGCGCCGCTGGCGGTCGAGGCGGTGCAGCGGCTGCTGAAGGGGCAGACGCGGACGACCGGCGTGGCCTCGGCCGGGGCGATGTTCGACGCGGCCGATTTCCTCCGGGCGCTGACGCCGTACATCGAGGTCGAGCTGCCATAACCCGCTGGCTGCGAGAAGATGTGAGCCTCCCTGCAGCACGTACCGCCCACGTCCAGCTGGAGGCCGCCCCATGCAGCTCACTCGTCGCGACTTTCTCAAGGTGAGCGGCGGTGTCGTCGCCGCGTCTGCCCTCTCCACCGCTCCGGCGTTCGCTGCCGCAGACATCGACTACGCCGCCCGTACGACGTTCGACGACTGGGACCGGCTGTTCCAGCAGGGCGGACCGGGTCAGCCGGACCAGCCGAACGACAACACCAACGCCGACGGCCGGTCCGGCATGCTCGCGTGGAGCCAGTCGTACGTGCTGCTCGGGCTGGTCCGGATGTACGAGACGTACCGCGACACCTATTACCTGGACCGGCTGATCGACAACGTCGACCAGGTCCTCTCGGTGCGCGACAGCCAGCGAGGTGTCACCGACTACCGCGGCCTGTCGCTACCGGCGTGGCGTGCGGACCACCCGTACACCACCGGCTACACGACACTTGCCGATAGCAACGGGCATGCGGTGCTCGAGCTACGGCAGGCACTTCCGTACGCCGAGGACACCAGAGTCACCGTGACCGCGGGATCCCGGCCGGAGACCTTCACCGTCAAGCTGGTCAACAGCCAGGTCAATCGGACGGTGACGCACACCGATCTGTCGATGGACCCTGCGAGCCCGGACTATGCGGTCAGCCGGATCTACGCGGCCGCGCCGGGGCCGTTGCAGCTGACCGCGCGGGCCGTGTCCCAGGGCGTGCCTGTGCCGGGGGAGTTCCCGATGCTGACCAAACCGGTGATCTTCGCCGTACACACGGGGATGATCACGTACCCGATCGCGAGCTTCGTGCGGCTGGTGTGTGGCTCGCCGGTGCTGCAGCGACGGTACCGGACGAAGGCGGCCGAGTACCTGACCGCGTGCCGCGAGGCAGTCGCCGTACACGACTGGGAGTATCGCGAGACCGCGGCGGGCGGCGGGTACCTGATCTGGCCGAAGGAGCAGCCGCTCGCGTACGACGGGTGCGAGCAGCCGATCAACCAGTCGCTCGGACTCGGCCAGACGCTGGTCGAGCTCGCGCTGGCGACCGGCGATCGCGAGTACCGGCGGAAGGTTGCCGCGCTGGCGAAGATGTTCGCCGGGCAGCTGGCGGTGGACGCGGGCGATGCGTACCAGTGGCGCTACTGGCCGATGGGCGGGAAGGTGTACGACGGCTTCGTGAAGACGGGCTCGCCGGACACGGACATCTCGATCTTCACGCCGTCCGGTGGGCCGGCCCGGCAGTTCGAGGACATCAGCCACGGGGCGATCGACGTCGAGTTCGCCGTCCGCGCGTTCCGGGCCCGCCTCGGCTTCACCGGCGCCGACATGGCCCGGCTCGCCCGCACCTACACCCAGAACGTCGCCGCCACTGACCCCGACGGCCACCCCGCCATCCACACCACCGTCGCCGGCACCACGCTCGGCGCCGCCTCCGTAGCCCACCAGGCACCCCGCTGGATGCAGGCCACCCCCTGGGACCCAGCCGTCCACACCCACTGCCTCGCCCTCTACGACCGCTACCAACCCACCCCCGAACGCGACGGCCAGCAAGCCATCGGCTTCGGCTGGCTGCTGGCCAACGTCGCCTACCTCAACTGGGGCGCTAAGTACATCGGCTGACTACAGAGCGTGATCGGCGGCCGCCGTGGCATGATCTTGGGGTGGCTGGGGCGAAGGATGTGCGTGACCTGGCGTTGCTGCGGCGGGTGAAGGACCGGATCGACCGGGAGTTCGCGCAGCCGCTGGACGTCGAGGCGCTGGCGCGTGGGGTGAACATGTCGGCGGGACACCTGAGCCGGCAGTTCAAGCAGGCGTACGGCGAGGCGCCGTACAGCTACCTGATGACGCGGCGGATCGAGCGCGCGATGGCGCTGCTGCGGATGGGCGACCTGAGCGTGACCGAGATCTGCTTCGCGGTCGGGTGCTCGTCGCTGGGGACCTTCAGCACCCGGTTCACCGAGCTGGTCGGCGTACCGCCGAGCGTCTACCGCGAGCAGGAGGCGGACGCGACCGACGGGATCCCGGCGTGTATGGCCAAACAGGTCACCAGACCGATCAGGAATCGAGAAGCGCCCGCCGGTGACCGCCAACTAGCGTGACCGTCATGGACATCACCATCAACCAGACCTACCTACCGCACAACGACCCGGACGCCGCGATCGCGTTCTACCGCGACGTACTCGGCTTCGAGGTCCGCAACGACGTCGGCTACCAGGGCATGCGCTGGATCACCGTCGGGCCGATCGGCCAGCCGGTGTCGATCGTGCTCTACCCGCCGGAGGCCACCCCGGGCCTCACCGATGACGAGCGCCGCGCCGTCACCGAGATGATGGCCAAGGGCACCTACGCCAGCATCAACCTGGGCACCCCCGACCTGGACGCCACTTTCGCCAAGATCGAGGCCACCGACGCCGAGGTCGTGCAGGAGCCGACCGACCAGCCGTACGGCGTCCGCGACTGCGCGTTCCGCGACCCGGCCGGCAACATGGTCCGGATCGCCCAGTCCTGACCGACGGACCTGATTAAATCGACCCAGGGGACGCGCCGACGGGGGCAGCACACGCATGCCCCCGCCCGACGGATGGAGACCACGATGCCGAAGGCGAGCACAAAGCCGGAGCAGCACGCCGCTGACAGCCACGACCTGATCCGGGTCCAGGGCGCCCGCGAGAACAATCTCAAGGACATCAGCGTCGAGCTCCCGAAGCGCCGGCTGACGGTGTTCACCGGGGTGTCGGGCTCGGGCAAGAGCTCGCTGGTGTTCGAGACGATCGCCGCGGAGTCGCAGCGGATGATCAACGAGACCTACAGCGCGTTCCTGCAGGGCTTCATGCCGAACCTGTCGCGTCCCGAGGTCGACATGCTGGACGGCCTGACCACGGCGATCATCGTGGATCAGGAGCGGATGGGCGCGAACCCCCGCTCCACGGTCGGCACCGCCACCGACGCCAACGCGATGCTGCGGATCCTGTTCAGCCGGCTCGGCAAACCGCACGTCGGCCCGCCGACGGCGTACTCCTTCAACGTCCCGAAGCGGACGGCGACCGGCTCGATGGTCGCCGACAAGGGCGCCGGCGAGAAGACCGTCGTCCGCAACGCCGTCTACCACGGCGGGATGTGCCCGAAGTGCGAGGGCATGGGCTCGGTCAACGACATCGACCTGACCGCGCTGTACGACGAGAACAAGTCGCTCAACGAGGGCGCGCTGACCATCCCGGGCTACAGCATGGAGGGCTGGTACGGCCGGATCTTCCGCGGCAGCGGCTACTTCAACCCGGACAAGCCGATCAAGAAGTACACCAAGAAGGAACTGCACGACCTGCTCTACCGGCAGCCGACCAAGATCAAGGTCGAGGGCATCAACCTGACCTACTCCGGCCTGATCCCGCAGATCCAGAAGTCGTTCCTGTCCAAGGACGTCGAGGCGATGCAGCCGCACATCCGCGCCTTCGTCGAGCGCGCGGTGACCTTCACGACCTGCCCCGACTGCCAGGGCACCCGGCTCAGCCAGGAAGCGCTGTCGTCGAAGATCAAGGGCAAGAACATCGCCGACCTGTGCACGATGCAGATCAGCGACCTGGCCGACTGGATCCGCGGCCTCGACGAGCCGTCCGTGGCGCCGCTGCTGGTTGGCCTCCAGCACCTGCTTGACTCGTTCGCCGAGATCGGTCTCGGCTACCTGTCGCTGGACCGGCCCGCGGGCACGCTGTCCGGGGGAGAGGCGCAGCGGACCAAGATGATCCGCCACCTCGGCTCCTCGCTCACCGACGTCACCTACGTCTTCGACGAGCCGACGATCGGCCTGCACCCGCACGACATCGAGCGGATGAACAACCTGCTGCTGCAACTTCGCGACAAGGGCAACACCGTCCTCGTCGTCGAGCACAAGCCCGAGACGATCGCGATCGGCGACCACGTCGTCGACCTCGGCCCGGGCGCCGGCTCCGCCGGCGGCACGGTCTGCTACGAGGGCACCGTCGAGGGCCTGCGCAAGAGCGACACCACCACCGGCCGCCACCTCGACGACCGCGCGAAGCTGAAGGAAACGGTCCGCGACGCCACCGGCAAGCTCGAGGTACGGCGTGCGTCCACCAACAACCTGCGGAACGTCAACGTCGACATCCCGCTCGGCATGCTCTGTGTCGTCACCGGTGTGGCCGGCTCCGGCAAGAGCTCGCTGATCCACGGCTCGGTCGCCGGGCGTGAAGGCATCGTCGTGATCGACCAGGGTGCGATTCGCGGATCACGCCGGTCGAACCCGGCGACGTACACGGGTGTGCTGGACCCGATCCGCAAGGCGTTCGCCAAGACCAACGGCGTGAAGCCCGCGCTGTTCAGCTCGAACTCCGAGGGCGCCTGCCCGACCTGCAACGGCGCCGGCATCATCTACACCGAGCTGGGCGTGATGGCCACCGTCGAGTCGACCTGCGAGGAGTGCGAGGGGCGCCGGTTCCAGGCGTCGGTGCTCGAGTACACGCTGGGTGGACGGAACATCGCGGAGGTGCTCGCGATGCCGGTGTCCGAGGCTGTGGAGTTCTTCGCCGACGGTGAGGCCCGGACGCCGGCCGCCCAGAAGGTCCTGGACCGGATGGCCGACGTCGGGCTCGGCTACCTGACGCTGGGCCAGCCGCTCACCACACTGTCCGGCGGTGAGCGCCAGCGGCTGAAGCTGGCCACGCAGATGGGTGAGAAGGGCGACGTCTACATCCTCGACGAGCCGACGACCGGCCTGCACCTGGCCGACGTCGAGCAACTCCTCGGCCTGCTGGACCGCCTGGTCGACGCCGGCAAGTCGGTCATCGTCATCGAGCACCACCAAGCCGTGATGGCCCACGCCGACTGGATCATCGACCTCGGCCCCGGCGCCGGCCACGACGGCGGCAAGGTCGTCTTCGAAGGCACCCCCACCGACCTGATAGCCAAGAAATCCACCCTCACCGGCGAACACCTGGCCACCTACGTCGCCTGACGGACGTCCCGCCGTACGCCGCCCGACCGGTGTCATGGGGTGCAGAGGGCATCGGCGGCTCGGGTCGCTTGGGCGGCTACGCCGGGGATGCTCGAGGTGATGAAGGAGCCGCCGCCGACCAAGTCTCCTACGACGTGGACTCTCGGGTCGGCGGGAATCAGGCCGCCGGACGGGTGCAGGGTGGCGAGACCGGTTTGCGTGAGGGACTGGACGAGGTCCTGGCTCATGGCCGGGACCGCCTGCGGCGGCGGGTTCACGGCGTTGACGACGACCTGGGCGGTGGTCAGCTCGTTGCTGTGAGCCCGGAACTGCCCGTCGACAACCTCGATCGACCGGAGGCCGGACACGAGCGTGAGCTGGCCGGCGTCCAGGAGCCGCATGAGGATCGCGGCATTCACCGGAACCATCGGCGATGCCACGCTGGCTGCCGTGCGGAGATGACGCCGTACCAGCGCCCGATCGGGTTCCGGCAGCAGCCGCCACGCGAACGGGCCGACGGTGTGCGCAGTCTCCTGCAGAACCCGCCGGCTGATCCGGGAGTCGTCGACCGCGGCGAGCTGCCGCCGGAGCCGCTGCACCGGATCCTCAGTCTCGGTGCGCAGCAGCTCAGCCACGAACTCGTCGAAGTCCTCACCCGCCAGCTCCGCCCGGAACAGCTCGACGAGCTGATCGAGCGTGACCTGCCCCAGGCCGGCCACTCGTTCGACGGTCAGGTACTGCGGCCGCCGCTGGCTCGGGCGCTGCCAGACGTGCGGTAGAACCCCGCTTCGCGACAGCAGCGTGATTCGTCCCGCATGTCCGCGAGCGGCGAGCGAGACCACGACATCCACAGCGGTCAGCCCGCTGCCGATGATCGCCACGTCGCTCTCGACCGGCACACCGTCGAGCGTCCGGGCCAACGGATACGGGTCGGCGACGAAGCCTTCCGTACCCGCGAGGTTGTACAGATCCGGGGGAGTTCCGCCGCCCACGCAGAGCGCCACCCGCGAGGCCTCGTGCTCCTCACCATCCTGCGTGCGCACCGCCAGGCGACCCTCGGTGCGGACGACTTCGGTCACCCGAGCCGGCACGACGCGCACGAGCCACCCCTGCTCACCCAAGGCAGCCATCGCCTTCTCAGCCGTATCCGCCAGATACTCGCCGTACACCGCCCGCGGAACCAACGGCTGACCCAGCAACTCATCCAGGTGCTCAGCGCCTCGATCACCGAGCCAGGCGGCGTAGTGCTCGAAGTCGCCGCTCCGGATCGACATGATGGCGGGCGGCGCGTTCACCAGCACCGACTCCAGGTCCGGGCCGTACGCGCGCCCTCGCCACAGGTACGGCGACGGTTCGAAAACGCTGATCGTGCCGGTCTCACCCGCTGTGGCAGCCAGCGCGTCGAGCAGGCCGACAGCCGCCGCGCCTCCTCCGACGATCGCGATGTCCATGGTGTTCCTCTCCGGTTGGCGTCGGTATCGACCTTCGCCGTCGCCGGCGGCGATCCCCATCCCGCGCGGACGGGCGATCGGCACCGGGTGACCCCCTCAAATGAGGGGTGGTGCCAGCTGGGGGACCAGGCACACTGGTCGCCGGAGGGATGCGCATGACCGATCGCCACGGTGCGGTCCTGTCGGCTGCCGAACGGGCCGTTGACGGGGTCGACCTCTTCACTCGCGTCTCGGCGGGGTTGCGACGCCGGATGCCGTTCCACTCGGCCGTGTGGACAGCTTCGGACCCCGAGACGGGCCTGATCACGGCGCCGATGCTGGTGGAGAACCTCGGCTCCGGAGACGGCTGCGCCACCTACTGGGAGAGCGAGCTGCTCGAGGAGAACGTCGTACCGTTCCGGGATCTTGCCCGGGCGACCGTACCGGCCGCGGGGTTGCGCGCGGCGACCGGCGATCTGCCCGCGCGCAGCGCCCGCTTCCGCCGCCTGCTGGCCGGCCAAGGCGTGTACGACGAGCTGCGCGTCGTACTGCGGATCGGGGATCGGCCGTGGGGACTCGTAAGCCTGTTCCGCACCACGGACGCCTTCGGTCCGGACGACATCGCGCTGCTCGCGGGCCTGTCCCGACCGCTCGCCGAGCGGTTGCGCGAGTTCGCCCGCCCCAGCGAGACCGCGCCCCGCACCGACTCACCCGCGCCCGGCCTGATCCTCTTCGACGAGACCGGCGCGGCCACCTCCATCAACGAAGAGGCCAGGCATCACCTTTCGACCCTGCCGACAGGTCCCAGCTTTCCTTCGCCCCTTGGGTTGAAGCTACCGATCTGGGTTATCGGCACTGCGCTCCAGGCCCGGGCCATCGCGGGCGGCCGCGACCACGGCAACGCCCGAGTCCGCCTACGCACCACCGAAGGCCGCTGGCTGGTTTGTCATGCCTCTTGTCTCAACGGCCCCGGCGGCCGCCCGGGCCCCGTCGCGCTCGTCATCGAGCCCGCCACCCCGGCGGATCTGGCAGTCCTCATCGCCGACGCCTACGGCCTGACCCCCCGAGAACTCCAGATCACCCAACTGGTAGCCCGCGGAATGACCACCACCGAGATCGCCTCGACGCTGTTCATCTCGCCACACACCGTCCGCGACCACTTGAAGCTGATCTTCACCAAGGCGAACGTGTCCACCCGGGGCGAACTGGTGGGCCGCCTCTTCACCGAGCACTACTGGCCGGCGCTGCCAGAGCCCACCTCAGTCGCAGCCCAAGGCCACTCGCCAGCCATCACCCGCCGCCCCCGACCCAACCAGCCAACCTGATCAGCGGTTTCGGTCGTAGATCAGGGCGATCTCGCCGGCTGGGCCGGTGGTTTGGCTGGTGAGGGTCCAGTGAGTTGCCGGGAGGGCTTCGTCGAAGAGGCGGGGGCCTTCGCCTAGGAAGATCGGGAAGATCATCAGGGCCAGGCGGTCGACCTGGTCGGCGGCGAGCAGGGCTTTGATGACGCTCGCGCTGGAGAAGACGACGATGTCGCCGCCCTCGGTCGCCTTGAGGTCGTTCACTACGTCGACAGTTGGATTGTCGACAATCGTCGTACGCTCCCAAGGCGCCTCAGTGAGGGTGGACGACAGCACCACCTTGTCGGTGTCCACGAGCCACTTGGCGAACGCCTCGTCGCGCGGGTCGGCGCCTTCCATGCCGATGACCGTGGGCCAGAAGCCCAGGAAGCCTTCGGCGTTGACCCGGCCGAGCAGTGCAGTCGTGGCCGGCTCGAAGAGGCTGACCATGTGGTCGCGTGCGACGTCGGTGACGGCGTACGGCAGCACCCAGCTCATGTCGAGCGGATCCGTCTTGGCGTACCGGCCGTCGATGGACAGGCTCATGTTGGTCACGACCCGGCGGCCGCTGGTCTGCTCGGTCATTTCTTGCTCCTGATGTCGGTGTTTTGCAGGGTTGCCACGAGCTTGTCGAGGCTCTGACCGAAGCCCAGCTCGATCCCCGCGATGAAGTCCGCGGAGTCGACTGTGCTGTCGGTGATGCGGTACAGAACGTCCAGATCGGTGCCGGCGTCGGTACGCCGGAGGTCGAAGTCGACCTGCGAGGTGAAGGCGATGGTGCCGTCGGGCAGCGTGGGGGAGAGGCGGTAGGAGAGGCGCTCCCCTGGCTGTGCCTCGTCGACGGTTCCCTCGCCGCGGCCGGCGACCTGGTCGGTGCCGGCGGTGTCCTCGATGTCGCGGTACTCCAGGACGATCCGTCCACCTGGATGCGGCTCGAAGACCAGCTCGGAGACGCGCAGGTCGTCCGGCGTCCACCACTGGGTCAGCAGCGTCGTCTCGGTGAGATGCCGCCACACCAGCTCGGGATCGCCGGCCAGCGAACGATGGAACCCGAACGACCGGCCGTCCGCCCAACCCGGCGCCGCAGCGGCCAGCCGCTCCGCTTCGAGGCTGAGCCCGTGCCGGTCGAACGCCGTACGCGCGCCGCCAGGCTGGTCCACAGTGTCGGCAAGCCGGCTGAGTGCGGCCGCAAGATCCCGCAGGGGAGTGGCCTGCAACGCGTAGATGCGCCGCTGCCCCGTCCGCTGCGAGATCACGATCCCGGCCCGCTCGAGCGTCTGCAGGTGCTTCGTCGTCTGCGGCTGCCGCGCCTGCGCAAGCTCCGCCAGTACGCCGACCGACCTCGGCCGCTCCGCCAACAGGCTTACCAGACGCCACCGCGCCGGATCCGCCAAGGCGCTCAATACTCCGTCCATGAGCTCGATTATTCGCTGAGACGAATATTCGTGTCAAGGAATAGCTCCGAGCGATCCGCCAACTTGTCGGTCGGGGATGGGAGGGTGGCTTCTCACGGAGCCGCAACGAACGGAGTGACCAGATGAGCCGCGAGGTCCAGATCACCTTCGACGCCCACGACCCCCGGGCACTGTCGACCTTCTGGCGCGACGTCCTGGGTTACGTTCATCCCGGTCCGCCTGGCGTCGAGCTTCCCGAGGGCGCCGATCCGCTGGCTGCGTGGGACGAGTTCCTCGAGCGCATCGGCGTACCGGAAGACCAATGGAACAGCAGGTCCGCGATCGAGGATCCGGACGGCGAGCGGCCGCGCGTGTTCTTCCAGCAGGTCCCGGAGGGCAAGTCCGCCAAGAACCGCGTCCACCTGGACGTCCGCGCAGCCCCGGGCCTCGCAGGCGACGATCGCATGGCCGCCCTGGAAGCCGAATGCACCCGCCTCGAGGGTCTCGGCGCAACCCGCGGCTACCGCGTCGAGCCTGCGCCCCCGATGGAAGCCGGCTTCATCACCATGCAAGACCCCGAAGGCAACGAGTTCTGCCTGGACTGACGCGCCCGATCGGCGCCTACTGTCCGGCCAGCTTGGCTACGGCCGGCGCGAGGGTGTCGGCGAAGTCGGCGCCGATGACGAAGTAGGAGAAGCCGATCTCCTCGCGACGTCGCTGGATTTCCTCGGCGGCTGCCGCGGGATCACTCGGGAGTATGACGAGCGAGTCGGCCGCGCGAAGCGCCGCGGTGTCGAGGTCGGGCGGCGCCATGAACGGAGCGACACCGTCACCGACAGCGGCGACGTGCTGGCCGAGTTCGAGGTCCCGGTCCCCAGGAAAGTCGCGCACCAGGGTCGTGGTCTCGACCCGATCAGTGTCCGGTCCGAGTACGAACGTGACTCCGTCAGCGACCTCGAGCGCCAACGCCTGCGACTTCGGTCCGCTCACCGCCATGACAACCGGCGTGTGCAGATCGGGCCCATCGAACCTACGCAGCGCGGCCACGGTCTCACGCATCCTGGCACGACGCTCAGCAGGGGAGACGGCAGGCAGCCCCAGCTCGACTTCGATCCCGGGCCGGCCGGCGCCGATGCCCATTTCGAAACGGCCTTCGGTGAGTACTGAGAGCGAATGGGCCTCCCATGCTGTACTCCATGGTTGGCGCAACGCGGCGGCATAGACCCACGAGCCGACCCGCAGGTCAGTGAGCGCGGCCGCGGTCGCCAGCGTAGGGCCAATGGCTGGCTGCCACGTAGGAACGTCGGGCATCAGCAACGTCGAGTAACCGCTGTCAGCGATGCGTCGCACGCGGTCCCGCCACGTCGGCAGGTCGGACCGGATCGGCGCAACGACCCCGAATCGAAATGGTCTGGTCACTCGCCTGGCCTGATCGTTCACCATGATTCTCCCTGAGTCTGGACTCTTGTTCGGTCCGCTTGCCCTATCCACGAACCCACCACCCAAAATCCGACAACCCAACCCAAACCCAACGAAGTTTCTCCGGTGACTCAACTTGTACCGCCGGCTGCTGGCGCAGCGGGAGTTCCTGCTGGGTTCGCCATGACCGCTCCGGCCGGCCGTTGACCGAGCTCGCGGCAGTGTTGCCTCTGCCGCGAGCCCGTGACATGCGCGCAGCGCGTAACTCAGGCTCGCAACGACGCAATCGCCTGGGCAGCTAGTCGTTCGGCGTGCTCGGGGCGCGCGAGCCAGCCGATCCACCCCTCGTCCATCGGCGGGGTGGACCCGTTGCGAGCGGACTGCCGGAAGTCGAGGCAGGCCAGCCACAGCGGTCGCATGGCCAGGACGCCGGGCAGCCGCTCGAGCTCTTCACCGGTGAGCTGGATGTGCTCGCGATACCCGCGCGCGACCGCGTCGATGCCCTCGCCGTCGCCCTCGCCCGCGGTCGTCAGCAGCCAGGCGCGGGCGGGCAGGCGAGGTCCGCGCCCGGACCCTGCCCAACCGACGATGGCGAGGTTGCCCGGACTGCCGACGGCCGCCCATGCGTGGTAGTTCCCGTGGGTGAACGCCTCGGGCAGGCCTTCCGCGTCGTCGGCGTGCTCGACCTTGTCGCGGAGCCACTCGAACATCTCGCGACCTCCGGGAGTGACGGCGTCCTCGACGCTCACCAGAAAGCTCATCGCCGCTGCGAGATCCTGCTTCGGTCGTCCCGCGAAGAAGGCGCCGTCGTGCTCCTCCGAACCTCCGTCCCGCCCGACCGCACCACCGGCCGCGGGCAGTTTGTGCAGGCGGCCGAGCAGGCTCGCCAGCTCGTGGAGCACCGCCGCGACTGGGTCGGGCGACCGCCCTCGACGTACTCGGTCACGATCACGCCGCTTCCCTCGAACACCGACACCGGACTGTCGTGCGCGGGCCGTTCCGCGGGCAAGTCGTGCAAGGCCAGGAACCGCAGGATCTCCGCATCGCCCTCGACACGGCCGACCGTGTCCGCTGCCGACGAGAAGACTCGAGCGATCCAGGGCGGGCCGTCCTCTCGCTTGACGACCAGCGTCCAGGGGTAGTGGCCGACCCAGGACCCGCTCGGCCGCGTCTCGGGGTCGTCGTCGATGGGCGCGATCGAGGTGATGCGAATGCCGTATCGCGTCTCGAGGTGCTTCCTCAGGTCCGCGAACTCGACGGGGCGAGTTCGCGCAAACGGCGACGTTCGGCCCTTCTCCAGCGCGGCGCGGGCCTCTGTGTACCGCAATCCGGTCGCTTGTGCCCGTTGACGAACGGCGCGCTTGAAACTGCCCTCTTTGGTCATGACAAGCCTCCTCGACGTGCCCCGTTCCCCCAGCGAAGTGGCACTCGAAACAGGCCTGGATGGCAGCAGCCTTGAGGGCAGAATCCCCTTCGCCTTCTCGAGGGCCCGGCTGGGGCAGGTCCTCAGGAGGCTGGGCGTCGGCAACGCCGTGCATCGATCGTGCCGGGGCCGAGCCGCCGTGTCAACGACCGACTACTGGGGGAGTACGCCGTGTTCGATGGCTGGGGGATGAGGCCGTGCAGGTGGCAGCTCCGGGGTCGTAGAGTCGCGCTATGCCGAAGTGGAGCAGGCCCGGCCGGTCCAAGGCCGTGACAGCCTAGGAAGGACGCCGTCATGTCGGAGCTTCTCGTCGATTTCATCACCTCCCTCGACGGCTACGCATCGGGAGAGGGGTGGCCCGGGTTCTGGGGCCTCGAGGGACCGGAGTACCTCGCATGGCTCGGCGAACAGCCCAAGGTCACCTACTTGATGGGAGCGAACACGTACCGCCTGATGTCGGGGTTCGCCGCCGGCGAGGTCCCGAGTGGCCAAGACGAGTTCAGGCCCGACGAAGAGGCGTCCGTCGACGAGCTCACGCAAGCATCCAAAGTGGTGTTCTCCTCCTCACTCGAGGAGCCACTGACGTGGGCCAACTCCACGCTCGTCCGGGACGACGCCGTCGAGGCGGTCCGCGCCATGAAGGCCAGTGGCTCGGGGCTCCTCAGCACGATCGGCAGCATCAGCCTGTGCCGGTCCCTGCTACGAGCCGGACTCGTCGACCGCTTCCGGGTTGGGATGTTCCCGGTGATCACTGGGGCCACGGGCGAAGAACGCATCTACGACGGCTATCCGGACGTCGCCCTCGAGATGATCGAGCACCGCACCTTCGACGGCCGCATCCAGCTGGTCGAGTACAAGCCCCGCGTGCTCGACCACCCGCCGCTCGGCGCCCCCACGTGATGTCGCCCCGTCTGCCGGTGTCAAACGCCATCGCCGCCGTACTTCTACTCCCATGATTCAACTGGCAGGAACGGGAGTTGATGAACCGGGAGTTGGTGGTGTCGCTCTGACACACTCGCCGGATGTTTTCGGCACCCGGCGGGCGCCTTCCGGGCTGCCCGATGGTCAGCTGGTGGTGAGCCAGGGGCCGACGGGATGCCGGGGTAGGGCTGATCGCGGGTCATCGAGGATCGCCTTGGTCTGTGCCGCGTACTCACTGCTTGCTCGCCAGCATCCGTCCGGCGGCTGCAGGCCGTCGGCGAGTCGGGACCTCATCGCTTCGAGGGTGCCGCGCAGGGACTCGATCACGGCTGCACCATGCCGGGCACGCCAGGTCCGTTCGACCTGGGCCACCCGCTCGGCGTAGGCGTCACGCTCTCGCAGCCCTGCCGGGGTCAGGGTGACGACCCTGCCGCGGCCCGCTTCGGCCGGACGTACGGTGATCAGTCCCGACCGTTGCAGCGCCCCGAGCGCTGGGATCACCGGCCGGCCGGTCACCCCGGTCCGCCCGGGCAGCTCCCGGACCCGGATCGGGTCGGCACTGAGCGCAGGCAGGAAATTCGCGGCGATCGCCATCGGTAGCGGCGAATCCGTCTCGACCTCCCGCGTAAAGGCCTGCAGCGCGGCCGCGAGCGAATCAGCGATCGAACCTTCCGCGGCTATGCCCGTGACTACCGCAAGCGAACTTCGGAGCTCGCCCATCGCGTCCCGGCCGAAGCGTTCCGTCCACCGATCGTTCGTCGCCGCGATGATCGGCGGCCAGAGTTCCTTGGCGCGGCGACAGACAGCCTTCGGGCTAAGCACCGAGGTGCCGCGCAGCCGGCGACTGCTGCCGTACCCGTCCCTCGGCGGTCGCCGGATCGGCGCATCGGTCTCCAGCCGCACCTCGACGTACCCCCACCGCTCCACGCCGCCGATCATCGGGAACAGATCCTTCTCGGTCCAACCTGTCCGCTCGAGCAGCGCGACGACCGTCGTCCCCGAGTCGTCTACGTGGCGCAGTAGCGGCCAGAACACGACAGGCAGCTTGAACCCGGGGAATCCCGACCGCGCCAGTTGTCCCTCGAACTCGTTGTCCAACTCGATCCGGTACGCCATCAGCGCCTGCGCCAGCAAAGTCGACAAAGCAGGCTCAAGCTCCCGCCGCGAGTCGCAGGCATCGTCGCCGAGGGCCCTGTTGTTGGTCATGCGGTGATGCTAGGAGCAGGCGACCGACAGCCGAATGCACCTTCCATACTTTAACTGGCAGGCACGGGAGTCGATGAGCCGGGAGTGGCGAGGTGGCTGAGCGGCCTCACTGCGGCAGCGCTGCGATCTTCGGCTGTGGAGCGCAGCACGTCTGTCAGTTCGCGTCGAACCTCAGACGCATGACGGTTCTGGCGCCGGCGGCGCGGATCGTAACGAATCCCCGCGCCTCGTAGGAGGCGAGGCGTCCCATCCAGCTGTCGTTCTCCTCAGCCCTGCGACTGGCTGCCGCGTGCGGCGCGAGGCTCGTCTTGGGGAACGCATCAAGAGCTGTGGCGCCCGACTCTCGTGCATAGTCGATCGCTGCGTCCAGCAACGCGCTAGCAACTCCGGTTCCGCGGACCTCGCGGTCGACGTAGAAGCATGTGACGGCGAAGACTGCGTGATCGCCAGGAGCAGGTCCGTATTTCCGAGACCGTTCAAGCCGACTGTGGTCCTCGCGCGGCGCGACAGCGACCCAGCCAACCGGGCGGCCGTCGATGTAGGCGACGAGCCCGGGATGGCGGCCTCGATCGACGGTGGCCTTCAGCGCTGCCTTGCGGCGGTCGACCGGTCCTTGCTCGTCTCGCCAGAGCATGCACCAGCAGTAGCCCGGAATCGGAACGCCGCCGCGTGGGCCTTTGCGCTCGAACAGTTGGACTAGGTCGTTCCAGCGGTCGGGGGTGACCACCTGAACTTCCGCGTGCGGATCGTGTCCCGTGGGGGTGTTCTCACGGTCGACGGGCATCGGAGTCCTCTCGGTGTTACTCGGCGGGCAGCCAGCAGACGCAGAAGGGATGGCCTGCAGGGTCGGCATAGGTCTGAACCCCTCGCGCGGCCGTACGATCGTCGGCAGCTTTCAGCAGTCGACCGCCCAAGCCGATCACCTCATCGTCGGCGGCATCAAGCCCTTCGGTGCCGACAACGTAGAAGTCGAAGTGGACCTGCTGCGGGGTGCCGTCAGGCCATTCGGGCTGGACGTGGTCTGGAGCTAGTTGGACACCTAGTTGCCACTCACCATCGACCCAGATGTTGCGCCAGCGTGTGCCGTCTTCAACCACTGTTCCGCCGAGCAGTCCCGCCCAGAATGCGCTCTCCGCGTCAATGTCCGCGGCGTCGAACACGATCATTCGGTGTTTCACGTCCATGCGAAGGTCCTCGGGTCGAGGCTGACCCGCGTGGCCAGCGCTGTTATGCGTGACCTTAGACGCCACCGGTAGCAGCAAAGGGATCGTCCTGTAGAGCTGCAGGGACACCCGCTCATGGGCAGATGAGTGCGGCCGGCTAACCCGTCCGCGGCAGCCCCGGGGTCGCAGCATTGCGACGTCCTGCCGGTCAGCCGAGCGATGGCGGATCAGGTGACTGGTCCCTCGTGAACGGCAGCGACGTATCGGGCGTAGGCGGTTGCCGAGTCAACGGCATGTCGTTCGATCGTGGCAGGTGAGTAGCCAAGCGCCTCGGCCAGGATCGCGACGGGTGCGAGCTTGGTGAGCTCGTGCAGCGCTCCGAGTCGTGCGGCGCGGGTGCTGAAGATGTTGCGGAGCCGTGCTCGCAGGTGCGCGGAGCCGAGATGACGGCCGGGGAAGTGACCGCGAAAGACCCAGTTGCTGGCCGGGTGGGCCGCGGTCAGGTCGTGGCCAGGACGTTCAGCCAACCGTCGCCAGGGCTCGTCAAGTGGTGAGGGTAGCGCGATCTCGAGGGCACCAACCTGGACAGTGATGAGGTTGTCGGTCACTTTCACGTCGTCCCAGGTCAGTCCGACGACGTCCTCCACCTGTTGGCCGAACACGAGGACCAGGATCGCCGCAGCGCGATCACGCGGGAGAAGCTCGTCGGTGTGGACGACGCGCTGAACGACGACCTCTTGATCGGCGGCATCCATGCGCGGGCTCGTCCCACGCCGGTGACGCTGCATTTTCAGGTCGGGAGTGACGAGTCGGGTCTTGATGGCCCAGCGGAGGAATCGGTCCGCGACCAGGCGGGTCGACGGCCCTGTCGCCTGCCATGCGTCGAGGTGCTCTTGCCGGAGTTCGGCAAGCTCGACGGCGTGCTCGGTGAGCCAGTTCAGGAAGTCGATTGCGACGGTGACCGTCTGTTTGCTGCGCAGGAAGGTGCCTTGTGTGACCTGGTTCATCTGGTTCATCCGGCGTTGATGCTGCCAGCGGATGTAGCGGCGGATTACGTCGCGGTTCACCGGGTCGCTGAGCCGCTCGAGCGCGGTCCGTGCCCACTCGTCGTAGCGCACTCGATAAAGGTCGTGCCGGGGGAGTGCGTCGTGCTCTACGAGAAGACCGCGGACGTACTCGCGAGTGGGTGACGACGGCAGAGAGTCGATCGCCTCATGCGTCACCGTTGGTGCGACAGCGAGCGTCTGGAGGAACTCGGTCACGTGCTTTTGACGGATCCAGGTGAGTCCGCTGTTGGCTCGTCTCATCGATTTCAGTGCGCCGGCCAGCGGGGGAGCTCGGGCGCGATCGATCCGGTCGCTGGGTTCGTGAGCAGGAGGTCGACGGCCGATGCAAGGGTGCAGCTCCAGCAGTTTCCGCCGTCATAGAGCTCGTCCTCAGCGCCACAACGTCTGCAGTCGACATTGAGCTTGAGGCCTGAGCATCGCCTGCACGCGGGTTGGCCGTCGACCAGTCCGGGAAGGACGCCCTCGTGCCCGCACCGGCAGGCGCCGCGGGTCCGTTTGGCCTGTTGGTAGCAGTAGCCGCAGATGCCGCCGTCGGGCCAGTTGGCCACGATCTGGTGGTGCTGGCGGCAACGGCTGCAGGGGACGGGCCAGCGGACTGGGTCCTCGGCCTTGCGGGGCCTACTCATCCTCGTCTGGTGGCACCAGGCGCACCCGATGTGCAATCGGGTCGCTTGGTCGGACCCCCAGGTCCTCGCTGCGCTTAGGAGCGTTTGCTGTGGCGGCGGCCCGCATTTCGACGTAGGGCTCGAACAGGTCGTTGGGTGTGCAGTCCAAGATGTCGCACAACGCGGCGAAGGTCCGTGCCGGAATTCGTTCCGGGGTGCCGGTGACGAGGCGGTAGACCTGGCTTTCGGAGAGGTTGATCCCGCGGGTCTTCAGGAGCGGCATGAGCTCGGTGGTCTTCCACAGGTTCCGCTGGGCCATGATCGTGCGCAGATTCCAGTTGAAGCCGATGCGGCGCTGCTCAGCCATCGGTGGCCTCCTCGGTCTTGGCGATACGACCAGCAATCATCTGCTGGACCGCCTTCTGCTTGAAGTCGGACGAGACCGACGTGTAGAGGCTGGTGGTCGAGGCGTAGGAGTGCCCGACCTGGGCCTGAACGAAGGTGGGGTCGTAGCCGGCCTCGATGAGGTGCGTGACGTAGGAGTGCCTCAGGCAGTGCAGGCCGAGCTCCTTCGGGAGCCCCACAGCGTCACGTGCGGCCGCGAAAGCGTCGCCGAGGGCGCCGAGGGTGACTCGGTCGCCGCGCTCGCTCGGCCATAGTGCAGCGGAGCGATCGGCGGTGGTGAAACGGTCGCGGTGTCCCGGTGCGGTCCAGGTCTGCAGCATCGGCACGACCCAGTCGAACTCGGGGACCGTCAGCACCGTCCGACGCCGAGGTCCAGAGCCTGCCGTCCCCTTCGCCCAGCGAACCATGACGGCGCCGAACATGCCGTAGTTGGGGACATGCGGGTTGGGACCGAAGTCGTGCAGATCCAACATCGTCAGCTCGCGTCGGCGGAGCCCGTAGGCGTAGCAAAGCTTGAAGGCGATCGAGTCTCTATAGACCGGGAGCCAGCGCTTGGAACCGACGGCGTGCTCGCGATCAACGAGATCGTCCAGATAGTCGAAGAGCCGCTGGAGCTCCCTCTTCGTGAACGCACGACGCCCAGCCGGGACCGCGTCGTCGGTGGTGTGCTTGGGGGTGTTCCAGTCGAAGCAGATTTGTGACGGGATATCGCCGAAGGTTCGCTCGCAGAAGTCGGTCCAGCCGTAGGCCGGGTGCGTGAGGTAGGCGCAGAACATCGCGACCGAGTTGCTGTCCGAGCGCAGCGTGGTCAGGCTGATCGGCTTCTCGCCGGAGCGGCGCTCGGCCAGGAAGTCCTCGATGTCCGCGGGACGCCACTGCCAAGGAAACTCGCCAGTGAACTCCTGGAATCGGCGCACTAGGCGGCAGCGGTTCTCGATCGTCGCGGTCGTCAGACCTCGGGCGAGCATCTGCGCCCGCCAGCCGTCCAGCATGGCGTCGAAGACCCGCTCGTCGGCGCGGAACAGCCCGACGGTCGGGTCGCTCAGCAGCCTCGGAACAAACCCCGGAACGATGCCGTCCATTACACCTCGCCGCCGTGGAATCGTGCATTAGATGCACGAAACCTACGGCCACCTGCGCGAACATCGCCAGCAACACGCCGCGCGAGCGGCACGGCATCTACCGGGAACCGGCCTTGACCTGCACAAACGGCTTCAACAGTCCGAGACGGGAGTTCCTGCATCTAATGCAACTCCCGCGAGTTAAGCGCCGATAAGCGACATTATGTCAACTGGTAGTCTGCGTGTTGCATCAGATGAATCATCGAGGTCAGCTTGAACGCCTGCCCGGCCAACGCCTTCTGAATGCGGGCCTGACCTGCGGAAACGTCGCCGCTGACGGCCTCTACCGAGCGCCCAATATTGAGGCCGGACGCCTTGGTGTCGTTCGGCGCAGTTGGCCGCGACACGCCGTTGACCTGGACAAACACACCATGCGTCTCATCGGATGCATCATGGAATCACTGGATGAAACCAGAATCGCGGGAGAATTCGATGCAGATTGACGGCTCTGGAAGGGTCCAGCTGGTGCCGTCGATGCCGGTCCTCCGGCCCGACGAGCAGGTGCTCCAACTGATGCTCGACGGCTGGCGCAACCAGCAGCTGTCACGCAACCTCCAGTTCGCCACGATCGACCAGCGGCTGCGCTGCGTTCAGCGATTCCTGGACCACGTCAACGAGGACCCGTGGCACTGGACGCCTGCGATGGTCGAGGAGTTCTCCGCGGACCTCCGCACCGTCAAGCACGTCGCCCACTCCACGCTCCGCGGCTACCACTGCGCGCTTCGCGCGTTCACCAGCTACATCAGCAACCCCGACTACGGCTGGGACCGCATCTGCGAGCACCACTTCGGTACCCACCCGGCCCAGGTCTTCTTCGACTGGAACACCGCTCCCCACGTCCAGGAGTACGACGGTCGTCCGACCAAGCGGCCCTTTACCCGTGAGGAGATCAGCGCGCTGTTCGACCACGCCGACGACGCGGTCGAACGCATCGGCAACTCGACCCGCAAGGGCTGGCAGGCCGCCTACCGCGACGCGGTGATGATGAAGATCGCCTACGCCTACGGCCTCCGGTTCAACGAGTTGCGGCACCTCCAGACCGTCGACTTCGCCCGCAATCCGCATGCCCGCGAGTTCGGCGCCTTCGGTGTCTGTAAGGTCCGTTACGGCAAGGCGCGACGCGGCTCCCCGCCCAAGCCCCGCAGCGTGCTCACAGTCTGGCGATGGACCCCCGCCATCCTCGAGGACTGGCTCGCCAACGGCCGCGGCGAACCCGGCACTCTCGATCTGTTCCCCAGCGAGCGCGGCGGCCTGGTCGTCGAGTCGACCCTGCTCAGGCGGCTCCGCCGCTACTGCGAGGAACTGGGCTTCTCCGACGGCCTGGACCTCCACTCCTTCCGTCGCTCCTACGCCACCCACCTCCTCGAAGCCGGCTGGGACCCCCGGTTCGTCCAGGACCAGATGGGCCACGAGCACGCCTCAACCACGGGGATCTACCAGTTCGTCTCCGACGAGTTCCGCCGCTCCACACTCAGGAGCGCGCTGGACCGCACGGTGAACGAAGCCATGCAACGAAGGACCGAGGACGGCACATCATGAAGCGCAAGGTTGACTACACCTGGCGGCTGGCCGAGCTGATGGCGGCCCGCGGCCTGCACAACACCACCGACCTCATCCCCCTACTGGCCGAACGCGACATCACCCTGTCCCGACCGCAGGTCTACCGCCTCGTCAACCAGCGTCCCGAGCGAATGTCACTCCAGGTGATCGCGGCGCTGTGCGACATCTTCGACTGCACACCCGCCGACCTCCTCACCACCACCGCCGCCGACGCACGAGCCCGCAAGACCGGTACCGCTTCCCCATCGAACGTCGTCGCGCTCGACCGCACGGTCCGGCCCCGTCGCGCCAACATCCTCGACGAGTAGCGGCCAGGAGGTTCTCGTGGATCCGAAGCCGGCCGGACTCTCCCCTCGGAACACCAAGCAGGGTCGGCCCCGCGCGACCGTTGCCAAGGTTGCCAAGAGCGGCCCGTGCGCCCGATGCGGACGCAACATGCCACGTGTCGCAGCGACGTGGCCGGAAGGACGGCTCTGCTTCGTCTGCTACTACGAGGCGACCAGGACCTACGGCACGTGCCCCGGATGTCTGCAACACCGCCTCTTGCCTGGCCCGGTCAACGATGAGGGCCGGGCCACCTGCTCAACCTGCGCGCAGATCCCCTACGACTTCCACTGCGAACGCTGCGACAACGAAGGTGCGCATCAGCGCGGTCGTGTGTGCGTCCGCTGCGCCCTCCGCGACGACCTCAACGGACTACTCGGCGGTGTGCCAAGCCACCCCACCTTAGGGGGTCTGGTCGACGCCCTGTGCGCCTCGGACCGACCGGAATCGATCCTCGTTTGGAAACGCTCGACCAAGGTCCAAGAGCTGCTTCGTGGCTTCGGCGACGGCACCATCCCGGTATCGCACAAGGGCATCGACACCGTGCCCGGCAGACAAGCCGAACATCTCCGCGCGCTCATGCAGCACCACCGCCTACTCCCCCAGCGCGACCCCTACCTCCCCCGCTTCGAGCGATGGATCGACGCCAAACTCGACGGACTCCCAGACCAAGTGCGCCAACCCGTTCAGCACTTCGCCACCTGGCACCACCTCAGGCGGATCCGGGCCAAGGCAGAAGCCGGCGCGACCACGCGTGGCCCAGTCCACTCCGCCAAACAGGAGATCACCGAAACGGTGAAGTTCCTGATGTGGCTCCACGAGACCTACCAGCGAACCGCCGCGACCTGCACCCAGCAAGACGTCGACGAGTGGCTGGCCACCGGGCCGACGACGCGCACAGCGATCCGGACCTTCTTCGTTGTCGCGAGGAAGTCCCGCGTCAACACCACGGTGGCCATCCAGCACCGATCGGCCAAGACCAGTCCGTCGCTGAGCCAGGACCAGCGGCTGGCCTGGACCCACGAACTCCTCACCGGGACCAGCGAATCACTCCCCTACCGCGTCGCTGGGATGCTCCTGCTGCTCTACGCGCAGCCGCTGGTCAAGGTCGTCGCGTTTCAGACCGGCATCGTCGACGACGGTGACACGGGCATGAGCATCGTCCTCGGCGCGCACCCGACAGACGTTCCCGAACCGTTCGCGTGGCGCATCCGCGAGCACCTTGCCTCGCGGCCCAATCTCCGTACCGGCGCAGGGACCGTGAGCCCCTGGATGTTTCCCAGCACGCTCGCCGGCCGACACCTGCATCCGAACACCGTTATGGACCGGCTCCGTGACCTCGGCGTCAACCTCCTCGGCGCCCGCAACCGCGCCATCGGCGAACTCGTCCTCGAGTGCCCGCCGTCCCTCGTCGCCGAAGCGCTCGGCTACAGCACCCAGGTTGCGTTTCTCCACGCCGACAAAGCCGCCGAGCCGTGGGCCCGATACGCCGGGCGATCCAACACGTAGCGGTGAGCGTCCCGCAAGTGGATGGGCTACCGCAACAAGTCGATCATGCTCGGTCGTGGACCAGCGCCAGGCGTTGAGCTGCGTCTCGCTATCCAAGTGGTGCGTCGTCGTCTCGGCGATGAGTTCCGCGAGCCCGCGGAGTCTGAACTGTCGGCCGGCGTAACCTCGCCACCGGTGTCCGGGGTCCGCGGACTGCCGCTCACCCCCGACAGACGACTTCCTGCGCTGACGGCGGGATCCGGGAGCTCGGCGTTCGGTCACCCGGGGCCAGATGAAACGGGGCCCGGCGACATGGAATCCGGCGGCCCGGGGTCCTGTGGCGCCGGATACCGCACGGCTGCGGGAAAGCAGCGCAGCAGTGCGGCGAGCCGCGCAGTATCGCCCGCCACCTCGGCGTCTGCCCGCTCGACGGCGTCGTGCAGCGCCGCACCGGCGAACACCAGATCGCGCAGTGTCGCCGCCTCCGGCACGGTCAGCCACGCATCGGGTTCGGCGTGCTCACCGCGTGCCAGCTCGAACCGCCCGCCAGCGACGGTGGCGCGGAACCGGTCGTCCGCGACGTCCAACTGGCAGCGCAGCGACAGCTCACCCGCCAGCGCCGTATCGAAGGTCGCGCGCAGGGCGAACAGCAGCGCGTCGACGCTCAGTTCCGCCGCGCCGTCCTCGGGCAGCGGTGCGCGGCTGCCCCAGTGGGCGAGCGCGCGGAGCACGGGCTCCAGTTCCTGTCCGCGCTCGGTGAGCTCGTACACGGCGGCGGCCGCAGGCGGTCCCAGGCGCCTTCGCCGCACCAGGCCGTCGGCTTCGAGCTCGCGCAACCGCTGCGCGAGGACGTTCTGGCTCATCTGCGGCAGCCCGCGGTGCAGGTCGGAGTAGCGCTTCGGGCCGAAGACCAACTCCCGCACGACGAGCAACGCCCATCGCTCGCCGACCGCGTTCAGCGCTCGCGCGATGCCGCAGGGGTCGTCGAACAGCCGCTTCTTGCTCATACACTCGAGTGTACTTGCAAAACAGGTGTGAATGCTCCTAGCTTAGGAGCATAAGCGCTGTGACCTCCGCCACGGTTCGCAACACCGAGAGAAGGGATCGAACCCCCATGGGAACGCTCGCGATCGAGACCAGGGGTTTGAAGAAGAGCTTCGGCACGACCCACGCGGTCGCCGGTGTGGACCTGGCCGTGAGCGCCGGGGGCGTGTACGGCGTGCTCGGTCCGAACGGGGCGGGCAAGACCACCACGATCCGCATGCTGGCCACGCTTCTGCGCCCCGACGCCGGAGAGGCGCAAGTGCTCGGCTACGACGTCGTGCGTGACGCCCAGGCGGTGCGGACCAGGGTGGGCCTCGCCGGGCAGTTCGCGTCGGTCGACGAGGACCTCACCGGGGTGGAGAACCTGTTGCTGCTCGCCAGACTGCTCGGCTACTCACGCCGCCGAGGCAGGGAGCGGGCGACCGACCTGCTCGACGCGTTCGGTCTTGCCGAGGCGGCCGACCGGCAGGTGAAGAAGTACTCCGGCGGGATGCGCCGGCGCATCGACATCGCGGCGAGCCTGGTCGTCACCCCCGAACTGATCTTCCTCGACGAGCCCACGACCGGCCTCGACCCCCGGAGCAGGAACCAGGTCTGGGAGATCGTCCGCGGCATGGTCGCCGAAGGCACCACCGTGCTGCTGACCACGCAGTACCTCGACGAGGCCGACCAGCTCGCCGACCGGATAGCGGTGATCGACCACGGGAAGGTCATCGCCGAGGGCTCGAGCGGCGAGCTCAAGGCGTCGGTCGGCGCCGGCTCGCTGCACGTACGGCTACGTGCGCCCGAGCAGCGGGCCGGGGCCGAACGGGTCCTCGCCGGCGTCCTCGAGGTGCCGGCCGAGCCGTCCGCTGACCCGGTCGCGCTGTCCGCGCGGATCTCCGACCCCGAGCGGGTCGCCCGTTCCCTGGCCGAGCTGTCCCGCAGCGGCATCGACGTCACCGAGTTCGCGCTCGGTCAGCCGAGCCTGGACGAGGTGTTCCTCGCCCTGACCGGACATCCCGCCGAGGAGACACCCGAGGAGGATGCCGCATGACCGCCACGTCCGCCGAGCAGGCGTCGGCGCCGGTCACCGAGGACGCGCTGCGCAGCGTGCTGCTGGCCGGCGAGCGCCCGTCTCGCCCCGGTCCGGTGCTCACCTCGTTGACATTCGGCTGGCGCGCTTTGCTGAAGATCAAACACGTCCCGGAGCAGCTCGTCGACGTGACCATGTTCCCAATCATGTTCACACTGATGTTCACCTACCTGTTCGGCGGCGCGCTCGCCGGGTCGACACAGGAGTACCTGCAGTTCCTGCTGCCCGGCATTCTGGTGCAGGCGAACGTCATGATCACCATGAACACCGGCATTACGCTGAACACCGACATCCAGAAGGGGGTGTTCGACAGGTTCAGGGCGCTCCCGGTGTGGCGACCGTCGCCGCTGGTCGGCGCCCTGCTCGGCGATGTGATGCGCTACTCGATCGGGTCGGCGATCGTGATCACGCTCGGCCTGGTCCTCGGGTTCCGGCCGGAGGGTGGCGCCGTCGGGGTGGTGCTGTCGGTGGCGCTGCTGCTGGTGTTCTCGTTCTGCCTGTCGTGGCTGTGGACGATGCTCAGCCTGATCCTGCGCACGCCGAACTCGGTGGCGGGGGTCAGCATGATGGTGATGTTCCCGCTGACGTTCGGGAGCAACATCTTCGTGGACCCGAAGACGATGCCCGGGTGGATGCAGGCGGTCGTCGAGGTCAACCCGATCACCCACCTGGCGACCGTGGTACGCGGCCTGATGCACGGCTCGGTGCCCGCCGGGGAAATCGGCTGGGTGCTCGTCTCGTCCGTACTTCTCGTCGCGGTCTTCGGTCCCATCACCATGGTCCTCTACCGCAACAAGAAGTAGATGCCGCTGCCGCGAGCACTTGGTCGAAATCAACTCCGACAACCCGGCCCACTCGGCCAACGCCATCACCGGTACCAAGCCCGGAACTCCCGAAACCGGCCCGAAGTGCAAATGACGGAGGGGGCAGCCCACGTAACTCAATCCTGGTCGACATGCTCCGACGGTGACGACCACGCATCGAGAAATGGAGAGAAGCAGTGAACGAGATGACACTTCGTGTGACGTCCGCCGACGGTACGAGGATCGCCTACGACCGGAAAGGCACTGGCCCGGCGGTGATCCTCGTCGGCGGCACCCTAGACGACGGCGCTGAGAACGCGCCGCTGGCCCGGCTCCTTGCCAACCATTTCACGGTCTACAATTACGCACGACGCGGCCGGGGCGCCAGCGGCAATACACCGCCGTACGCCGTGGCGCGGGAGGTGGAAGACCTCGACGCGCTGATTGCGACAGCCGGCGGCTCAGCTCACGTGTACGGCGCCTCATCTGGCGGCGCCCTCGTGCTGGAGGCAGCATCGGCAGGTTCGGCGATCGACAAGATCGCGGTGTGGGATGTGCCGTACGTGATCGGGGATGACCTGTGGCCGAGGTTCAACCAGTACATCGCGGACACCAACGAGGCATACAAAGCCGGCCGGGACGAGGAGCTCCTGGAACTGTTCATGAGGCTTACCGGCGGACCCGACGCGGACATCGCGGCTGGCAAACAGCACCCGCTCTGGGCCTCGTCCGTCGCGCTCGCCCACACGCTCGTCAAAGACACCGTGATCATGAATGGCTACAAGATCCCCACGAACCGACTTGCCCGCATCACTCAGTCGGTCCTGGTGACCACCGAGGGTCCGACCACCGAGCCCCAGTTCGCAGGCCTCCCGACCGACTTCTTCGACCGCTCCGCGAAAGCGATAACCGCTGCCATCCCTAAGACCGAACGACACACGCTCGACGGGCAGGGACACGTCGTCGACCCCGAACTCATGGCCCGTGTACTGAAGACGTTCTTCAACCAGTAACCCGTCGACTGATCAGGTCGCGACCGTGGGTCGCTTCGGAACGCAGGCCCATCGGCCACGTCAGCATCGGTCGGTGAGCGGCGACTCCTGAGTTCCGGAGTCTCGCCGCGTGTTGGCGCGAACGCGATCTGCAAGCCTGCGATCCCTTCCCCATGACGGGTGCGCCGATGACGCGGACCTTGCCGCGAGCTCGTCAACTGGGCAGCCAGCGCACGGACTCACCCCGGGAAGTCGTCAATGGCGCCAGCAGCGAACTAAGCCTGCGTGCAGAAAGGCGCCTCCCGGGAGATCAGCCGCTCTCGCCCCAGGATCACCCTGACATCGCTGCCGCGCTGGAGGTCGTCGACCTCGAAGAAGGACCGGCGTCCGTGAACGCGGGCGACATGACCTCTTAAGGTTCCGGGGTCATGCGGGACAAGATGGGGACACGACAAGGAGAGACGATGAGCGAGCTGACCACCACGCAGCCGGCTGGCACACCGACCTGGATCGACCTGGGCATCCCGGATCTCGACCGCGCGATGACCTTCTACGGCGCGTTGTTCGGTTGGGAGTTCGATGTGGGACCGGCGGAGTTCGGCCACTACACCCAGTGCTTGCTACGGGGCAGACCCGTCGCGGCCATCAGGCCGAACCCCGATCCCGACGCCACGGACTTCTGGTGGAACGTCTACTTCGCGACGGATGACTGTGACGCCGCGGCCGCCCGAGCGCGGGACGCGGGCGGCTCGATCATCACCGGTCCGATGGACGTGCTGGACCAGGGCCGGACGGCGATCATCAAGGACACCACCGGTGCGCAGTGTGGACTGTGGCAGGCCGGTGCCCACATCGGCTGCGAGATCGTCAACGAGCCGAACGCCCTGCTCCGCAACGACCTGGTCACCGCGGAATCCGGGCCCGCGCGCGACTTCTACGTCGCGGTCTTCGGCTACACGTTGGATGCCAACCCGGACATGCCCGAGCTCGACTTCACGTTCCTGCGCAGACCGGATGGCCACGAGATCGGCGGCATCGCCGGTGACCCAAAGGCCACGAAGTCCCGTTGGGGGACCTTGTTCCAGGTGGACGACGCCGATGCGGCGGCGCGGCGAGCGGTCGACGCGGGTGGGACCTCGGCCGAGCCCTACGACATGATCTACGGGCGGGTCGCGAACATCACGGACCCGTTCGGCACGGAGTTCGATGTCGGTGCGGCGATGACGAGCTGAACCGGCGGTCAGCTGGCCGAGTGGTCGAGCTCGGCAAGACGCGCGTGGATGTCGTCGGTGTGGACCTCCTCGACAAGGTGAGACCGAGGTCGGCCAGGCACCATAGTCAGGGTGGACGTGCCTGCACCGCCCATCGGCATCGCCTGCTTCAATCACACGGGCGATCACCGCCGCGGTCCCGGACTTGGTCGCGTCGTGGACGCTGGTGGGCAACAAGACCGGTGCGACGCGGCTTGGCTTCGCGGTGTTGTTGAAATTCTTCGAGATCGCGGCGCGGTTCCCGAGCGTGGCGGGTGAGGTGCCGCCGTCCGCGGTGGCGTACTTGGCCGAGCACCTGCACGTCACCGCGGACGCATTTCTCGTCGACCGCTTCTACGTCGCCCTCTCGGACGGCGCCCCGCGGCCGTCGCCACGCTCACCGAGCAAGAACAGGAGTGCTTCCCGCCGAAGTGGCGGGAGATCCGGCACCATCTGGGACTCATCCACGGCACGATCAGCTACCTGGTGATCCGTAGCCAGTTTCTCGGTGGCCTTCCCAACGCACAGGAGGGCCTCGCCGAGATCGGGTTCGTAACTACTCACCCCACCTACCAGGGACGCGGGGTGGCGACGGCTCTCATGCAGCACCTGCTGGCTCTGCCCGGCTACGAGGAGTACGTCCTACGGGACATCAAGGACACAAACACGCCTGCCCTCAATCTGTACGCCAAGCTCGGATTCACAGAGTACGAGCGTCGATCCGTCCGCTTCGCACGACGCGCAGGCTTCTCGACCTACGTCTCACTGAGACTCATGCAGACCACCTGACCGAGACATCCGGCTGCCAGCGAGGTTCGGAGAACGACACTGGTAGCAGCAACATGAACTGCGTCCGCTGAGGAACCCCGTGCGGGACGCGCGCAGGTCAGGCCCAGGAGTTGTCGCGGCGGTCCCGTACGACCCGTCCGGATGCGCGTCCCGGTGAGCGGTCCTTGTGCGGCACTCCGGTCCGTCGCGGGGTCAATACGCCGGGTCTTGATACGCAGGCTGTCCACTACTAGTCTGCGTATCTATACCTTGCTCGCGACCACCATGTAGTTCTCGGCCTCAAGATCGAACGTGCTCACGTCCGTCCGGAGTCCGACCCGGTGCAGCTCGACTTCGAGTTCCTCGTACCGGTAGGGCCAGCAGGACAGCAGTTCCGAGCGGACAAGAACCAACCCAGTCGCATCAACTTGCGCGATCGCAATCTCGATGTGGTGCTCCTCCTCCCAATGCCGCGCAATCTCCCAGCGGTAGACCACGACGGCATCGCGACCGTTCCGGCGGACGAGTCGGTCACTGATGTCGAGCCGGGAACCTCTGGCCCTCACGAGTTCCCAAGTGCGGGATGTGAGTACCAAGCGCCCGCCAGGGCGCAGAAGCCGTGACATCGACTCCAGAGCAGCTCCCCTGCCTGTCGCGCCCGCGGCATGGTGAAGCGAGTTGCCAACGCAGAACACCATGTCGAACTTTTCGTCCTCGAAATGGTCGGGCAACTCTTCCCAGTTCGCCCGCAGGGCCCGGACGGATGCCCCGAACTCCTCAGACAACTCTGCAGTCCGACGAACCATCGCTTCGCTGGCGTCGGTTGCGACAACCTGCATGCCACGACCGGCGAGGCCAACCGCCAACTGTCCGGTTCCGCACGAACAGTCGAGGACGTGAGCGTTCGACGGCAGGAGACCGAGGACGTCATCGAACGACGCAGCGAACTCGGCTGGAGGCAACTTTGCATCCGAGATGAGCCATTCGTACACCTCGGCAAGCACGTCATAATCCGTCACAACCAGTCCTCCGTCACGCGGCAGACTCACGGTGGGACGTCAGTCCATCAGCGGAGCAAGCCGGGCACCACTGGTTTTCGCAACGACAACCCGTCCGCGCGTACCGCGGATGGCGCGAGGGGATCGGAAAACTCGTGTCGTCGCAGGCAGCTGACGAATAGGCTCGCGCTCCGTGGAGACTCTCGCCTGGGCTACCGATCCGGCGCTACTGAGGACGCTGGCGGCCGCTGGTCTGCCGGCAACCGGGCGCTTTCTTCCAAAGGCCGGCTGGGTCAGTCGCGTGTGGGTCGGCGACGAATACGTCGTACGACTGAACAACGGACTGTTCCGCGACGCGTATCGCCACGAGGCTTCAGTCGTCAGCCTGCTCGAGGGCAGCGAGGTCCCACACGCCCGACACCTCGCCCACGGCGACGGCCCGGACGGGCCGTGGTACGTCTCCGAACGCCTGCCCGGCCGAACCCTGTACGACGCATGGCCGGCGGCGGACTCGCACACGCGCCAAGCAATGATCGAAAGCCTCGGCTTTGCGTTGCGCGCACTCCACCGCGTACCTGTCCCGGCCGACCTGCTGCCGCCGTGGCTGGCCGATGCGCTCGCCGGCAAGCCGTGGCCTGCGTTCCACCCACCCGTTGTGAGTGCGGCGCTCCAGCAGGTCGAGGCTGCCCGGCGACTGCCCGGTCATGACTCGCGCCTGCTCGCGGACGTCGCCGATTGGATCCAGGAGCGGCTGGCGTTGTTCGCCGCCGACGAACCCGTCCTCGTCCATGGTGATCTCCATGGATCCAACGTGATCGTCGACCGGGGACGCGTCACCGGTGTTATCGACTTCGCGGAGGCGTTGGCTCAGCCGGCGGATGTCGAGCTCGATACCATCCTGCGCTGGTGCGCGAAGGCACGAGAGTACCCACCCACACCAGACGAACAAGGGCTCGACGAGGCCACGCTCAAAGAGGTCCCCGAATGGCTGCACGGCGCGTATCCGGAGCTGTTCGAGCGCGAGCACCTGCGCGAGCGGTTGAACTTCTATGACATGTGCGTGGAGCTCGCGCTCTTCGCACACCACCCCCAGCCTGACATCCGCGAAGCGGCGCAGGACCACATCGTTCGCCTGCTTTCCGGCCATAACCATCTAGATGGACTCGTCTGGTTGTAGCCGACGGTCAAGCCAGTCGAGTGCGATCAGGGCGACCTCGGCTGCCGTCAGATTTCGGGTGTCGAGGCGAAGGTGCCGATTCCGGGTGAGGAATCCGTCGGCCGGGGTCGGCGTGGATCCGGTCGGATCCGTATTCATTTGATGGGCTTCCATGCCACGGACGTTGCCATCGGACCATTCCACATTCCGCTTGCTCGGTTTGGCAGCCAGCCGAGCTTCGCCCGATTGCGCGACAGGCGCGTTCCAAGGTCCGCAGTCAGCTCGAGCACGCATACCTCACCACTGGCCTCCTCGAAAGGCGCGACGAGCTGTTCGACGTAGGCGGTATCAGCCGGGTCCTGCAGATCCCAGACGAATGAGAAGATCAAATTCACCGTGTTGCGTGCAGCTTCTTCGATCACTCGCCGACGGAACTCGAGGTTCAAGACCTTGAATGGCGCGGTGCCGTAGCCGAAGACCTCGATCAGCGGCTCAATGGTGTGATGATTGTGGAACAACCTGAAGTCACTCTGCGCGGCGATCTCTCGGCCCACCGTCATCTTGCCGACGGCCGGTGGTCCAATGATCAGAAGCAGCCTCATGGTCGGCAACAGTCCCAGACCCCCACTCCCACATGCAACTGAGTTCACACCAGAGCCGGCTGGCAGGCATCCAGTCTCGCCTGGATCCATGAACTCCTCGGCGGCACCACTGAGCCACTCCCCTACGACGTAGCCCGGATGATTTCCTTTAGTTCGGTCAGGGTTTTGATTTGGTGGGTGGCTTGTGAGAAGTCGTGTGTTTTTGTGAATTCGTTGTGGACAACGGCGCAGTCGATGTCGGCGGCCACGGCTGAGTTCAGCCCTCTGAGTGAATCCTCAACGACCAGGGTCTCTTCCTTGGCGGCCCCGAAGCGGTGCAAGGCCGTCAGGTATGGTTCTGGGTGCGGCTTGCTGCGTTTGTAGTCTTCGCGGACCAGGACGAACTCCATGAATTGCTGGATTTGGCGCTTTTCATGGATTAGGTCGAAATCTGCACGCTTTGCGGTCGTCACGATGGCCATGCGGACGTGTTTTGACAGGTCGGCGAGGGTGTCGACGACGCCTTCGATCTCGATGGCTTCGGTCCGGAGATACTCCTGGTAGTAGTCGTCACGGACCGCGCGCTGTCGGCTGATAGTGTGTTCGTCGATATCTGCTGCTCTGGCTTGGGCCCAGGTGCCTTGTCCCTGGCTCATGGACCGGAGGTACTGAGTCTTGTCCAAGGTGAAACCAATGTCTGCCAGGGCGCGTTCTCCGGCTTTGTAATACCAGAATTCGGTGTCCACCAGGACGCCGTCATGGTCGAAGAGTACGTACTTCTTCACTCTCTTAATCCTAGAAGCGGTCGAGGCGGAAAGCTGTGAGGGCCGGTTCGGCGGTGGCGTTGACCAGTTCCTGTGCGATCAGGCGGCCGATGGTTGGGGCGAGCGTTATTGCTGCGTGCATCACCGCCACGTACAGGCCGGGGACCTCGGCGACTGGGCCGACGATGGGCTCGCCGTCGGCCGGCATGGGGCGTGCGCCGACCCGGGCGCTGAGCAGTTCGACGTTCTCGGCGCCGCGGAAGGTGGATCGGATGGCGGCCAGCGTCCGTTCCGGGGAATCTGCGGCGGCGATGATCCGGTCCGGGGCGATCTGCCGAAGATCGAAGTCCTGATTGTTGACGACCGTGCGGACCAGACCGGCCGGGGCGCGGAACCGGAAGAGCGTCGCCGGCGACGGGTCGACCGGGACACGGACGCCCAGCGGCGCGGCCAGCGCGGCCGTTGCCACTCCGGCCGCGAGCACCACAGTCGTGCCGGACAGTGACCCTGCGGCGGTGTCGACGCCGGCGACCCGGCCCCCGGCGTCTCGGCGGACAGCGGTGACCGCGACGTTCGGATGTACTTGTGCACCGTGGTCACGGGCGCCGGCGATCAGCCGCTCGGTCACGCCGACCGGGTCGACGGCGCCTTCGCCGGGTGCCCAGAGGGCCCAGTCCGGGGGCTGCAGCAGCTTGGGCTCAAGCGTCGCTGCGGTGGCCGCGTCGACGATCTTTTGCCCAGGCCCGGCTTCCAGCGCGCTCTCCCCCGCGTGCCACGACAGCGAGCCAGACCAGGTCACCGGAAGGCCCGGCAGCTCGACCTCGAGCCGGCGGTACTCGTCCGTCGCCGTCACCCGCACCGCGGCAGAGGGACCGGTGAGCAATCTGGACGCTGCGATCCAGGCGAAGGAGTCCACGGTCACTCCGCAGCCCGGTCGGCCGGCGTCGAGAAGGGTCACGGCAGCGCCCGCCCTTGCGGCGTGATAGGCCACCGAAGCGCCGACGACACCGGCGCCGACCACCACGAGATCATTGCTTGGTGCATGGCTCGACATTGTGACGACGCTACCGTCCACCGAGGTGCAGCCCGAATGTTCTTGAAAGAAGTCCTGCGTCGGTGTCGGATCAGGGCTGACGGGTTCGTTGCAGGGGTGTACGGCGGCTCATGAGAGACCGCCCCAGAGCACAGGAGATGACCGAGATGCAGTATCTGGTTTCCGTGATCGACGATCGGACCGGTTCGGCGACCGATGACGAGATGGCCGATATTCACGCGTTCAACGCCCGGGTGCAGGCCGACGGGCATTGGGTGTTCGCGGGCGGCCTCAGTTCCCCCGGTACGGCGACCGTCATCGACAACCGGGGTGCGGAGGCGATCATCACCGACGGGCCGTTCCTGGAGTCGAAGGAGTACCTGGCCGGGTTCTGGATCTTCGAGGCCCCCGATCTCGACGTCGCGCTGAAGATCGCGAGCGAGGGGTCGAAGGCCTGCAACCGCAGGGTCGAGGTGCGACCGTTCCTGTGAGCGTGACCGACGTCCAAGAGACGATCACCCGGGTCCACCACGAGGAGTGGGCACGGGTCGTTGCCTCCCTCACCAAACGGTTCGGTGATCTCGACATCGCCGAGGAGGCGGCCGCCGAGGCGTTCGCGACCGCCGTCGAGCGGTGGCCGGCCGACGGCGTACCGCCCAACCCCGGCGCCTGGCTGACCACCACCGCCAACCGCAAGGCCATCGACCGGATCCGGCGCGAGAGCAAGCGCGACGACAAGCACAAGGAGGCTCAGATGGTGTACGACGACCCGCCCGAGCCTCTCGGGGTCATCGACGACGAGCGGCTCCGGCTGATCTTCACCTGCTGTCACCCGGCGCTCGCGATGGAGACCCGGGTTGCGCTGACACTGCGCATGGTCGGCGGTCTCACCGTGCCCGAGATCGCCCGCGCCTTCTTCGTGCAGGAAACCGCGATGGGCCAGCGGATCACCCGCGCCAAGGCCAAGATCAAGGCGGCTCGAATCCCCTACCGGGTGCCGTCCGCCGAGGATCTCCCGGCGCGTGTCTCCGGCGTACTCGCCGTCCTCTTCCTGGTCTTCAACGAGGGCTACCTGGCGACCGGGCCCGACACCGATCCGGTTCGCCATGAGTTGACCGCCGAGGCGATCCGGCTGACTCGGCTGATCCGGGCCCTGCTCCCGGACGACGGTGAGGTGGCCGGGCTGCTGGCGTTGATGCTCCTGACCGAGGCGCGCCGTACCGCCCGGGTCTCGGCGAGCGGCGAGTTGGTCTCCCTCGACGAGCAGGACCGTGGAGCCTGGGACGTGGAGCTGATCGCGGAGGGCCATGGGTTGGTGCGCGAGCGCCTGGCCACCGGCGTGGCGCCTGGTCGCTACCAGATTCTCGCAGCGATCAACGCCGTACACACCTCCGCCCGCGACGTCCGCGACACCGACTGGTCGCAGATCGTTGCCCTGTACGACCAACTCGTCCGCATCGACCCCTCGCCGATCGTTGCCCTGAACCGGGCGATCGCGGTCGCCGAGCTGGACGGCCCGGAGTTGGCGTTGACGACAATCGACCGGCTCGGCGATCACCTGGCCGGCTATCACGCCTTCCACGCGACCCGAGCCGAGCTGCTCCGCCGGATGCACCGCAGCCCGGAGTCCCGCGCGGCGTACGACCAGGCGATCGAGCTGGCGGGCAACACCGCCGAGGTCGCTCACCTGACCCGCCGCCGCGACCAGCTGGGGTAGTGCCACTCCCCTGGCTTCGACCTGCGTGGAGAGGCTGTTGATCGGCCTGGCGACCGTCTAGCGTGCCGCTGTGATAGTCGGACGGTACGGCGAGCAGTCGCGGATCAACCGCCTCATGGCCGATGCGAAGGACGGCCGCAGCCGCTCACTGGTGCTGCGCGGTGAGGCCGGGATCGGCAAGACGGCGTTGCTCGACTACGCGGAGAGCGTCGCCGGCGGCATGCGGGTGCTGCGCGTGGTGGGTATCGAGTCCGAGGCCGAGGTGGCCTACGCCGCCCTCCAGCTGATGTTCGTGCGCGATCTCGACCGCTTGGAGGCGCTGCCGGGCGCGCAGGCGGAGGCTCTCCGGGCCGCGTTCGGAGCGAGCAGTGTGCCGGTCGACCGGATGCTCCCGGGCGCGGCGACGCTGTCGTTGCTCTCCGAGATCGCCGGCGACCGGCCGTTGCTGTGCCTGCTCGACGACGCGCAATGGTTCGACCAGTCGTCGATCGACGCTCTGTTGTTCGCCGTACGGCGCCTGCACGCCGACCCGATCGCGACCATCTTCGCCGCCCGCGATGGGGAACGGCCGTTTCCCGCGCCTGGGCTGGAGAGCGTGGCACTCCCCGGGCTGGGCGCGGCCGACGCCGCTCGCCTGGCTGCAGCCGCAGCGACGCTGCCGGGCGACGTCGCCGACCGCATACTCGCGGAGTCCGGTGGCAATCCACTCGCCATCGTCGAGCTGGCAGCCCATGCGACTGAGACATCCGCGGTCCCGGCGCCCGTGGCGCCGTTGCCGGCCGCGGGACGGCTCGAGGAGCACTTCCGTCGGCAGATCCGCGGCCTCGCTGAGCCGACTAGGACGGCCCTGCTGCTGGCCGCGGCCGACCACGGCTCCGCCCTGCCAACCGTCATCGCGGCCGCAGCGGGGCTCGGTGGCGATGCGCGCGACTTCGAGCCGGCCGAGCGGAGCCGACTCGTCCAGGTGAGCGCCGACGGTGTGGTGTTCCGCCATCCGCTGATCCGGTCGGCGGCCTATCAGGAGGCGCCCTTCGCCCGTCGGGTTGCGGCACACCGGGCCCTCGCCGAGGTGCTGACCGATCCACGCGACGCCGACCGGCGCGCCTGGCACGTGGCAGCTGCTGCAGGCGGTCCCGACGACGCGGCCGCAGACGGCTTGGAGCAGGTCGCCCGGAGAGCGACAGGGCGTGGCGCGGCAGCTGCTGCGGTGCGAGCCCTCGACCGCGCGGCCCAGCTGACCAGCGCACCGACCCTTCGCGGCAAGCGGCTGGTTGCTGCCGCGCGGGCGGCGTACGACGCCGGGCAGCTTGACCGGGCCGTCGAGCTGGCGGCCGCAGGCGCTGAGCTGACCGACGCGCCCGGTGAGGTGGCGGAGGCCGGCTGGATCCGCGCGCAGGTGAGCTATGAGCGTACGTCGCCGGCCGAAGCGACTCGCATCGCAGTGGAGGCCGCCGCCCCGGTGCTCGCAACCGAGCCAGACCTTGCTGTCTCGATCTTGACCGAGGCCACCTGGTGCGCACGCGACGCAGCGGACCCCATGCTGCTGCGTCAGTGCGCGGAGCGCCTGCGCTCGGTCCCAGGAGGTCGCACCCCTGTCATCAACGGGATGGTGGGCTTCGCTGACCTGTTGTGTGGCGACGTGGCGGAGGCGGTCGACCGGATGCGCACCGCGGTGCTTGCTGCCCGGGACAGCGAGGGCGGTGAAACGCTGGAGCGATTGAGCGCCGCGTTCCTCGGGTTGCTGATCGGTGAGGACGAAGCTGCTGTGGCGATGCTGGACGCCCAGGTCGCGGTGTTGCGCAGCCGCGGCGAGCTCGGCTGGCTGCCCTACGCCCAGGAGCCCCTGGTACTGGCGCAACTGGTGACGGGCCGGATCCGCGATGCTGACAGCAACGTCGCGGAGGCCATGGCACTGGCTGAGGAGTTGGGCCAGCAGCTCGAGGTCATCGTCCTGTCCGCCATGGCTGCCTGGCTTGCCGCCGCCCGCGGCGACAGCGCCGGCGCCGAGCGACTCGCCGTACAGGTCCTGGATGACTCGCGGCAGCACGGCATGGCGGTTGCGCAGGCGAGCTGGGCACTCGGGTTGGTCGACCTGATGAACGGCGATCCGCGCGGCGCACTCGGGCGACTCGAGGATGCCTGCGAAGGTCCGCCCGGTCGCGACGTCACGGTGCGGGCGATCCCGGACCAGGTCGAGGCCGCGGTGCGGGTCGGCGACACTGACCGCGCCCGTCGGTTCCTGCCCGGGCTCACCGACTGGTCGACGTACACGAAGAGCCCGGTGGCCTCGGCTCTCCTGCTGCGTTGTCAGGCGCTGCTCGACGACGGCGGGTTGGCGGATCGACTGTTCGAGGAATCCGTGGCAACCGAGTGCGGTCCGTACGACGAGGCGCGGACCCGGCTGGTGTACGGCGAGTGGCTCCGTCGGCACCGGCGCCCCAACGCGGCCAAGGAGCAACTGGTCGCGGCGTACGGGACGTTCGACCGGATCGGTGCCCATGGCTGGCTTCCGCGCGTACGTTCTGAGCTGACCGCGCTTGGCGAGGCCGCTCCCGGGGACGCCGAAAGCGCCGGCGGGCTCACCCCGCAGGAGCTGCAGGTGGTGCGTCGCGCCGCCCTGGGGATGAGCAACCGGGAGATCGCCGCCGAACTGTTCCTCAGCCCGCGCACCGTCGGCCACCACCTCTACAAGGCCTACCCGAAACTCGGGGTCAAACGACGGGCCGAGCTCGGGCAGCTCGACCTATGACGACGCCCGAATGCCTTGAAACCCGCGGCCCGGCGCCAGTCGTTCGACAGATGCGGATAGACCGGCCGGATTCCTAGCCTCGAAGGCATGGGAAAGGTCATCGTTCACAACCAGATCACCGTCAACGGCGCCTTCGAGGCGCCCTCGCCCGAGGAGTGGCTGGAGCTCGACGCCGACAGCGGCGACGCCGGTCTCGAGCAGCTGATCCTCGCGGACGCGCTCCTCCTCGGCCGCACGACGTACGAAGGGCTGGCGGCCGTCTGGCCGCACCTCGGTGAGGACCCGTCGATGGGCTACTACGCCGAGCGGGTCAATGGCATGCCGAAGTACGTCGCCTCGCGGACGCTCACCGGGCCGCTGGACTGGAACGCCACGCTCATCGAGGGAGACGTCGTCCAGGCGATCCCCGCGCTCAAGGAGAAGCACAAAGGCAACCTGATCGTCTCCGGCTGCGGGGAGCTGGCGCACACCCTCGCCCAGGAAGGACTCGTCGACGAGTTCTGGTTCTGGATGAACCCGCACCTGTGGCCGTCCGGGCCGCGGATCCTCGACGGGGTCGGCCCGATCCGCCTTCAGCTGGTCTCGCTGACGCCGTACCGGTCCGGAGTCGTCTGGCTGCGCTATCGGCCGGCCGGAGCCTGAAAGGAGACAGTGATGGCAAAGACGATCATGTACGCCGTCGTGTCGGCCGACGGGTACGTCGCGACGCCCGACGGTCAGGTCGGCCCGCTCTTCGACTGGTACGCGCACGGCGACGTGGCCTGGAGGTGGAACGGGACCGAGCTACGCACCAATCAAGCCTCCAGGGACTTCCTTCAGACGGTCTACCCGCAGGAGATCGGCGCCATGGTGGTCGGGCGGTTCGTGTTCGACCAGACCAACGGCTGGGCCGGTCAGGCCGTGGCCGGTGACCGCGTGTTCGTGGTCACCCACGAGGAGCCCAAGAGCTGGGAGTTCATCGACACCGCGCCGTTCACCTTCGTCACCGACGGGGTCGAGTCGGCGATCGCCCAGGCCCGCGAGGTCGCGGGCGACCGGATCGTCGATGTCGCGGCCGGGAACGTCGGTGGCCAGGCCCTGCGGCTCGGCCTGATCGACCAGGTGGTGATGAACGTCGTACCTGTGGTGTTCGGCGCGGGCCGGCCGTTCTTCGGCGGCGCCGACGGCGAGGTCACGCTCGCCGACCCGTCGCTCGTCGCGCAGGGCGAGCGGGTGACCCACCTCCTGTACGACGTACCGCCGATCAGGTAGCGCTACTGGCCGACGCGGCCGTCGACGCATTCTCTGAGGAGGTCGGCGTGACCGCAGTGCCGGGCGTACTCCTCGATGCGGTGGACCATGAGCTCCCGGACTGCGGTGTCGTCCTTGGGCAGGCGCTCACTGAGGTCCGGGTGTTCGGCCAGCGCCGCGTCGGTGGCGGCTTGTTCGCGGGCGAGGTCGGCGTAGGCGGCGTCGACCATCGCCTGGTCGGCGACCGCTTCGTCGAAGTCGGCGTCACGCTTGCCGTACAGCTTGGGCAGCGGCTCGGCCGGGTTGATCCAGGTCCGCCAGTCCCGCTCGACCTCGGCGAGGTGGCGCAGCAGGCCGAGCAGCGACATCGTCGACGGCGGAACCGAGCGACGGGCGAGCTGCTCGGGGTTCAGACCCTCGCATTTCATCAGCAGCGTCAGGCGGTAGCCGTCGAGAAAGTCCAGCAACGTGGCCAGTTCGCCGTCCGGACTCGAGTCGTTGTTGCGCGGGTCCTTGTCGGGGTCCGCCCACATGTCGGGGTAGACGGTTGCCTGGCTCCAGCGTTCGGGTTGCTCGCTCATTCTCCAAATGCTGCTAGGTGAACAACTCCGCTGCCAACTGGATATTTCCCTCTGCTCGGTATCAAAAGCGTGACGCGACCTGGTCGGCGAAGAGCTCCAGTTGCCTGGGTGACTCGCCCAGGGGCCAGAGGTGGACGCGGTGGCAGTTGGCCTGGGCGTAGCGGGACAGGAGGTCGGCGCAGTGACCGGCCGGGCCGACGCAGACGCGGTCGCGGAGCTCGTCGGAGTCGCGCTTCAGCAAGGGTCCGAGCACGTCGTGGAGGACGCGTTCGCGCTCGGACCGGTCCTCGGTGATCCAGGTCCACATCGTCACGAGCGCGTTCGGGAAGCCGGCCAGCTGCTGTTGTGCGGTCGCGAACTGCTCAGGACTGGTGTTGTACGCCGACGCGAGCCAACCATCCGCGAGCCGGGCAACCCGGCGCAGCCCCGCCGGCGAGCCCCAGCTGCCAATCCACACCGGGATTCCACCGTCCCGGACCGGAATTGGCTGCAATTCGCCGTCTGGCAACGCGTAGAAGTTTGTCTCCACAGGCATCGGGCCGCGCCCGACAAGCGCGCGCAGAATTGTCACCGCCTCCTCGAACCGGCTCCATCGGTCCTCGAAAGACACACCAACTGCGTCATAGTCCCGCCGGGACGAACCAGGCCCGACGCCGGCAACGACCCGCCCACCTGACAGCACATCCAGCGCGACCAGCGTCTTTGCCAACGGCACGGGTCCACGCAGGGAGAGCAGTGAGACCGTCGTCGCCAGCGTGAGGTCTCCGGAGCGCTCCAGTACGGCGGCGAGCGCGGTCGGCCCGTCGAGCCACGGTGTCGAGAACAGGAAGTGGTCGTTGGCCGACACGGTCGTGAAGCCAGCCGCGCGGGCCACGTCGACGGTCGCCTGCAGGCCGGCGAGCGACACCCGCTCGGCGCCGAACTCCAGCAACGGAAGATGCGCCCCGAACTCCACACCGCCCTCCCCCAAGGCTCGGCCCACCACCGGTCATCGGTCAGAAAAAGATGCCGCAAAAAGCTGGACGGAATTCACAGCTGGGCTTATCCTGGCGAAATGCAGAATGCGCAAAAGAATACACTCTCATCAATTAACTTATCACCAGAAAATGCGCAGCGCAAGTCGGTGATCGGAGACCGGGAGGTCGGCCGGGTCGGGTTCGGGACGAAGCGGCTGGCCGGGAGCAACGGGCAGGACGCGCAGGAGCAGGCGATCGCGCTGCTGCGGTACGCCGTCGAGCTCGGCGTCAACCACATCGACACCGCCGACTTCTATCCGTCGTACGGCGTTTCCCGCCCACGCGGCCCATCGTCGGCCGGTTCCGGCCCGCACAACGACTTCGTCAGCCTGGGCTGGGCGAACGACGTGGTCCGCCGGGCGCTGGCGCCGTACTCGGACGACCTGGTCGTCGCCACCAAGGTCGGCCCGACGAAGGCCGGCCTGGCGCGACCGGATCAGTTGGCGGAGTTGGTCGAGCGCGACCTGCGCTCGCTGGGGCGGGACGTGCTGGACATCGTCTACCTGCGGCAGCAGGGCCTGGACTCGATCGCCGAGCATTTCGGGGTCCTGGCCGAGCTACGGGACAAGGGCCTGATCCGCCAGTTGGCGCTGTCGAACGTCCGGATGCAGCACATCGAGGAGGCCCGGGCGATCGCTCCGGTGGTCGCTGTGCAGAACAGGTACGGCGTCGGGTTCGGCCGGGTGAACGACGAGGTGCTCGACTTCTGTGGGAAGGAGGGGATGGCGTTCGTCCCGTTCTTCGCGGTCACGGCGGCCGGTCGCGAGGCGGGCGGTGTCTCCGCGGACGACACCGTGCTCGCCATCGCTCGGGACCACGACGCGACACCGGCCCAGATCCGGATCGCGTGGACGCTGACCCGTGGCGACCACGTGCTCGCGATCCCGGGCACCGGCAACCGCGATCACCTGGCCGAGAACGTGGCAGCCGGCGACATCCACCTCTCCCCCGAGCAGGTCGCCGTACTGGATGCGCTCACGGATCAGTCGTAGTAGCGGCGGACGCTCGACCCGATGCGGGTCACGTCGGTGCCGTAGATGTGCAGGGAGATCGCTGTGGTGTCGGTGGTGTTGTGGACGCGGTGGATGTCGCCGGGTGGCGCGAAGCCGCTGACGTCGCCGACGTTGTTGTCGCTCTCACCCAGCAGCCGGAGGTCGGCGTCGAACAGCTCCTCGTGCTCGACTCCTTGGAGTACGCCGAACACGCACCACGTCACGTGGTCGTGGATGCGGGTGATCTGGCCCGGTCGCCAGACCAGGCCGATGATCGAGAACGAGCCGTCGGGTTCGACGTGCAGGGTATGGGTGCGGTAGCTCTCGGGTGAGCCGTCGCGCTGCCCGGCGGTCAGGATGTCGTCGGGGCGCGGCAGGTGCAGGCGGAGCTGGTCGGACACGAGCTCGGCGGTGTCCGACCAGTTCGCGTGCTTGCTGACGGCGGTACGGACGCCGTCGATCAATGCGGTCAGGGGGTGAATCAGTGTGGTTGTCATAGAACGAGCGTGCGCGCGGCCGACCTATAACGTCCAATGCCAATCTTCATGCTCATCGATAGATAGAGTTGATGCATGCTGGACGTCACTCGTTTGCGCGTGATCGAGGCGGTCGCGCGGCACGGTTCCGTCACGGCGGCGGCGAGAGAGCTGCACTACTCACAGCCGTCGGTGACACATCACCTCGCTCGGCTCGAGGCTGAGACCGGTGCGCAACTCCTGCAAAGGGTCGGTCGCGGCATCCGGCTCACGCAGGCTGGTCAGCTGCTGGCCGACCGCGCCGCCGAGATCCTCGGGCGGATCGATGCGGTCGACGCGGAGCTTGCCGCGCACGTGGGGTTGAGCGCCGGGCGGGTCCGGCTCGCCGGGTTCTCGTCCGCGATCGGGTCGCTCATCCCGCGAGCGGTGTCCGCGTTGGCCGGCTCGCATCCAGGTCTGGAGATCGGCTTGACCGACCTGCATCCAGCCGAGGCGCTCGAGCTGCTTCGCACGGGCAAGGTCGACGTGGCGGTGATCTTCCGGTACGACGAGACCGAGCCCGAACCAAGCGGCGTACGACTGCACCACCTGCTCGACGACCCGGTGTACCTGCTGTCACCGGGCCGAGAGCAACAACTTGCCGAGCTGCGCGACGCGACGTGGATCGCAGGCTGCGCTCGGTGTCGCAGCCATCTGCTGTCGCTGTGCGCGGAGCTGGGCTACGAGCCGAACATCGGCTACACCTCCGACGACATGGTCGTCATGCAGACCCTGGTCGCCGCCGGTCTCGGCGTGACCACGATGCCCGGTCTGGCCCTGCGTGCGCATCGGGCCGACGGGATCTTCGCGACCGAGCTCCCGGGATCACGACGCCACGTCTACGCTGCGACGTACGGCGAACCGCCCGACCCACCCGCCACCGCAGCCCTCGTCGCTGCCCTCACCGAAGCGGCCCAAGCGTGAGAACTGTTGCCTTCTTCGACGTCGACGGAACCCTCGTCCCCGGCATCTCGTCAGCGGTCCATCTGGCCGGCTACCTCGGCCACGCGGAGGCGGTGTTCGAAGCCGAGGCGGCCTGGGACGCGGGGCTGGTCGAGGCGCGGTATGTCGAGGAGCTCGACGCCCGCGGCTGGGCCGGGACCAGCGAGACGCAGATCCGGAAATGGCTCGGCGAACTCCCCTTGGTCGACGGGATCGCCGAGGTCGTGGCGTGGTGCGTCGAGCACGACGTTGTCCCCGCGCTCGCGACCCTCGCCTGGCACCCGGTCGGCGTCTACCTGTGCGAAACGTTCGGCTTCGTCGAGGCGTGCGGACCCGCGCTGGAAGTCCGCGACGGCGTCTACACCGGCATCGCCCTCACCAGCTACGACCAGTACGCGAAGCGCGACTTCGCCCTGCGATTCGCCAAGGAACGCGGCTTCTCCCTCGACCAGTGCGCCGCCGTCGGCGACAGCCTCTCCGACCTCCCCCTCTTCGAGGACGTCGGCCTGGCCATCGCCTTCAACGCAACAGCCCGAGCCCGAGCCCTCGCCGACGTCGACCTCACCGGCCGCGACCTACGCGCCGTACTCCCATCCCTGGAGTCATGGCTCGGCGCCGACTCTCTCAGAGACCTTCGCCGGTGAGCGGGTTGTAGGTGTAGACCTCGGTGTTGGCACGCGGGTCCCGCGCGTGCAGCGTGTAGAACAGCGGCGACCCACTCAGGTCGACGACGGACGCACCGGCGCCGAGGACGCCGCGGGCGAGGGTGCTCGGTGCGGTCAGGTCGATTCGGGTGACGATTCCTGGCGTCACCCACACCGGCTTGTCTCGGAGCATCCCGGACAGCTGGTGATGCAGATGACCGCAGAGGACGGCCCGCACATCGGTCCGCGCGAGTACGTCGCCCAGCGCCGACGGCTCCTGCAGTACGACGGACTCCAGGTAAGGGATCGCGTCGACGAAGATCGGCGGATGATGCAGTACGACGATCGAGCCGGCCGGTGCCGGAGTCGCCAGCTCCGCGGCCAACCACTCCAGCTGGTCACGACCCAACACGCCCTGCGTCTTGCCGGGCACCAGGCTGTCGAGGGTGATCACGCGCAGCCCGTTCACCTCACTGACGCCTGCGATCACCCGATCGATGTCGGCTCGGCGTCCGATCGGTGAACCGTCCGGTCCGAGGTGGCCGTGACTGAGGGCCGCCGCGAAGCCCTCGCGGCGATCGTGGTTCCCGGTGCTGTAGATGTGCGGGATCCCGCGCTCGGCGGCGAAGGCGCCGACCAGCGACCGGACCACCTCACATCCCTCGCGGGAGCCGTCGTCGGCGATGTCTCCACTGACCACGACCAGGTCCAGCGCCGGCACATGGCGTACGTCGTACAGCAGCTGCCGCAGCGCGGCGACGCCGTCGACGCCGTCCTCGTCCGGTCCGGTGCGGCTGACATGGGTGTCCGACAGGTGCAGTACACGGGTCACGACCAGGCTCCTCGGCATCGTTGCCTCAGGCACCCAGGCGGTCGATGCCCTGCTGTCACTCCCCGGTGGTCACACCCACCCGCGCCAGTCGTGTCCAGACAGCGTACCGGCGGGGCGCGTCAGAGTGGGGTGAGGAGGCAGAACTCGTTGCCTTCGGGGTCGGCGAGGACGGCCCACGCGACATCACCCTGGCCGACGTCGGCGTCGGTGGCGCCGAGCGCTTTCAGGCGCGCTACCTCCGCCGGGTGATCGTCACCGGGGTATGGCCGGACGTCCAGGTGGACGCGGTTCAACCCGGTCTTCGGGTCGGGTGTACGGACGAACTCGAGATAGGGACCGACGCCCTTGGCCGACCGCAACCGCGCATGATCGTCGGCCACCTCGTGGACGGTCCAGTCCATCGCCTCGCCCCAGAAGCGGGCCATGACCGCCGGATCCAGGCAGTCGACCACCACGGCCGCGATCGGCCCGGTGTCGCGGTAGATCTCCCGCGGCTCCAGGACGCAGAACTCGTTGCCTTCCGGGTCGGCGAGCACTGTCCACGGGACGTCGCCCTGGCCGACGTCGGCGGGTGTCGCGCCGAGGCCCTGCAGCCGCGCGACCAACTCCGCCTGATGAGCCGCGGAAGTGGTGGCGAGGTCGAGGTGCACCCGGTTCTTCACCGTCTTGGGTTCCGGGACCGCGAGGACGTCGACGCAGACGGCGACGGGGTCGGGATAGCTGAAGCCCACGGGCTCGACGTTCGTCACGCCGGGTCCCTCGCTGGAGACGCCCCAGCCGAGCGCGTCCGCCCAGAACCGGCCGACCGCAGCGTCGTCCCGAGCCTTCATCGTCACCTGAACAAGCCGCGTCGCCATGCCGCCGATCCTATGCCCGCGGATCCCGGGGAAAACCGCGGGCACCAGATGTCACACCGATGCGGCGGGCGGTGTCCTCAGAGCGACAACACGATCGGAAGGAACGAACATGCGAGTCTTCGTCACCGGAGCGACCGGCGCACTCGGTCGGCACCTGGTGCCTGGGCTGGTTGCGGCAGGTCACCAGGTCACTGCCACCACGAGGTCACCCGGCAAGATCGGGGAACTGCGGGCGGCGGGTGCCGAGGCGGTCGTCGTCGATGGGCTGGATCGGGAGGCGGTGATCGCCGCGGTCGGAGCCGCCGAGCCCGAGGTGATCGTGCACCAGATGACTGCGCTCGCCGAGATGCGCAACCTGCGCAAGGTCGACCAGGTGTTCGCCGCCACCAACGAATTGCGGACCCGCGGCACGGACAACCTGCTGGCGGCCGCCGAGCGAGCCGGCACCCGCCGGGTGGTCGCTCAGGGCCACAACTTCATCTACGACCAGTCCGGCGGTCCGGTGAAGACCGAGACCGACCCGGTTATCACCAACCCGGTCCCGTCCGCGGCCAAAACGCTCGCCGCGATCAAGTACGTGGACGCGACCGTGCAGGAGCGGGCCCCGGAGGGAATCGTCCTGCGCTACGGGTCCTTCTACGGGCCCGGCGCGTCGGACGCGATGGTCGAGATGGTGCGCAAACGGCAACTGCCGGTCGTCGCCGGCGGCGCCGGAATCTGGTCGTTCATCGAGACCACCGACGCCGCAGCCGCGACGCTGGCCGCGATCGAGCGCGGTGAGCCCGGCGTCTACAACATCGCCGACGACGACCCGGCTCCGGTCTCCGAGTGGCTGCCGTACCTGGCCGAGGTGGCCGGCGCCAAGCCGCCGATGCGCGTGCCGGCGTGGCTCGGTAAGCTGCTCGCCGGCGAGTTCGTCCTGGCTCAGATGACCACCGCGCGTGGCGTCTCCAACGAGAAGGCGCGCAAGGAACTCGACTGGACCCCGAAGTACCCGAGCTGGCGCGACGGCTTCCCCGCTTGGATCAAGGGCCAGGCCTAGGACTCCTGGAAAGTCACGTCCGCGGTGGTCTCGACCGCCGCGGTCCGGCCAGGAGCCTTGTGGTACTGCCAGTACAGGTTGGTGTGGGCGATCACCTTGTCCGGCGTCGGGGCGCCGTACTCGGAGAGGTCCTCGGTGGTGTGCGCGTCGCCGACGAGGGTCACGTCGTACCCACGGACGAAGGCGCCGTGGATGGTCGAGCGGATGCACTCGTCGGTCTGCGCGCCGCTGACGAACAGCCGGCCGATCCCGGCCGCGGCCAGCACGTCCTCGAGGTCGGTGTCCTCGAAGGAGTCGGCGAAGGTCTTGTGGACGAGCGGCTCGGACTCGGAGCGCTTCAGCTCCGGGACGAGCTGCCAGTTCTCGCTGTCCTTCACCAGGTTCTCGCTGTTGTGCTGAACCCACACCACTGACACACCGCCGGCACGGGCTTTGTCGACGAGCGTGCTGATGTTCGCCACTACCTGGTCGCGCTCGTGTCCCGCTGACACGACGCCGGTCTGGACATCGATGACGAGCAGGGCTGTATTCGGCCGATCGGACAACGTGGACATGTGAGGTTCCCTCCCTTTGCCGGGTGCGCAACGAACCCTAGACCCGGCCGTGGACAGTTTCAGGAGACCTTCCAGCTGCGCAGCCGGAGCCGGACGGTCGGCACGTCGCCGTCGTCGAGGTCCTCGGCCCGCCGGACCGCGGTCTTGACCGGCAGGATGTACCGGCCGTCCTTGGGAAACATCGAGGTGTCCCAGACGGTGCCGCCGATCTCGGCCTGGACCGGGATCATCCCCCAGCCGTAGGTGACGAAGTTCGACTCGGCCTCGAAGTAGGCGCTCTCCTCGTCCGGGACCGTGATGAAGAAGAAGGGCGCCGGGCCGCGCCAGTACCAGATCTCCCCGGCGAACTCGATCTCAGTCACAGCTGCTTGCCTCCAGCAAACGTCGGCCGAGCGCGCGACTGGCCTCCTGCAGCTCGGGCGAGCCGAGGATACGGTACGGCGCCTTGATCGCGGTCAGCTGCGCGGCGTACCAGTCCGGCTCGTCGGTGCTCGCGAGCAGCCGGGTGTGGCCGGCGTCGATCTCCTCGAGCCGGCCCATGCTGCGGGGGATCCACCACGCCGCGTCGGCGATCGGCGCGTCGATGACGACCTCGATCTTGTACTTCCAGCCGAGCGCGAGATGTTCCTCCACCGACGCGAGCGGATCAAGGTCCTCAGGTGGGCTGAAGGTCGCGTCCTGTGGATCGACCCGCTTGATCTTGTCCACGCGCAGCACGCGCTTGGCCGACTTCGTGTGCGACCAGCACAACAGGTACCAGCGCCCCCGGCGTACGACGACCGCCCACGGGTCGACGTCCATCGTCCAGCCCTCCCCCGGGCACCGCTCGTAGTACAACTCGATCCGCCGCTGCGCGGTGCTGTGCGTCACGAGTTGCGCGGTGATCTCGGGGTCCGGCGTCCGCGCCCCCGGATCCGGCCCGCGCGCACTCACCCGCCGTACGGCGTCCGTCGCTCGGGCGATCGGCTCCGGCAGCACCCGGACGATCTTGCCGAGCGCGTTCTCCACCGGATCGTCCGCGCCACGCGGCCCTTCGAGCACAGCCATGACCAGCCCGAGCGCCTCGGTGGTGCTGAACATCAGCGGTGGCAGCCGCAGCCCACGTCCGACCCGGTAGCCGCCGTACGGGCCTCTGACGGACTCGATCGGTACGTCGGCCTCGCGCAGGATCGCCACGTACCGCCGGGCGGCTCGCTCGGAGACGCCGAGCTTGTCCCCCAGTTGCTCGGCGGTGATGCCGGGACTGTTCTGGATCAGCTCGAGCACCATCAGGGTCCGCGCCGTCGGACTCTCGTCGTACGCCATGGCCCCACTATTCCGGAAGAGAACCGTCCGGAACAGCTCGTACAGTGTGGCCATGGACAACGAGATTCTCCTGGAGCCCCCGATCGCCGGCAGCGAGATCGACACCCTGATCGGTGCGCTGGAGCGGAACCGCCGGACCTTCGCCTGGAAGTGCGGCGGCCTCGACGCGGACGGGCTCGCGGCCAAGCACCCGCCGTCGACGCTGACGCTGGGTGGCCTGCTCAAGCACCTCGCCCTGGTCGAGGACGAGTACTTCACCGGCCGGCTGCACGACCGGGAGCTGCCGCCGCCGTGGGACACGGTGGACTGGGACGCGACCCCGGACTGGGAGTGGCAGAGCGCCGCCGACGACTCCCCCGAGCAGCTCATGACGCTCTGGCAGGACGCGGTCGAGCGCTCCCGCAAGGCAGTCGAGGAGGCACTCGCCACCGGCGGCATCGACCAGCTCGCGCAGCGGTCCCGCAACGGCCGGTCGGCGAGCCTGCGCTACATCCTCGTCGACCTGATCGAGGAGTACGCGCGCCACACCGGCCACGCCGACCTCATCCGCGAGTCCATCGACGGCCTGGTTGGCGAGGGCGCACCAAGCTGATCAGCACGACAGCTACGGGCAGTGACGCCCACAGCCAGCGGCTCCTCGCCCAGTCGTCGTCCGCCATGTAGGGGAACACGGGTACGGCGTCCGCGAACGGACGGGCCAGGGCGACGAACAGCGCGACTCCGACGATCCCCGCTGACACCGCCCGTGCCGGCCCGTGGGAGCCGCGGGCCCGCTGCCAGGTGAGGAACCCGGCCGCCGCGGCTGCCAGGGCGATCCCCTGCCAGGCGACGTCCATGGCGTGACCGAAGTACCCAGGCCGCGTCGCTCGTACGGCGATCAGCCACACCAGCACGACTGCGACCGCACCGGCCGACCGAGCCGCCGTACGCCAGCCGAGCCCACGTGGCAGCGTGTCGACGACCGCGGCGGCCGGTTCCGGGTAGCACCAGACGACTGTTCCCGCGAGCAACCCGACGGCAGTGCCCTGCAGCGGCCAGAGCTCGTACGGCCAGCGCTCTACCAACAGCAGCAGCCCGAAAGTCAGACCCGCGCCGGTCCCCAGGAGTCCCCAGGGGACGGCGCGGGCGGCGTACCGGATCATGGCTGTGACCGCAGTGGGTTGATCATGACGTCCTGCACGCCGGTGGTGATCGCCAGCGTGGCCGTGACCACCGCGAGCGCCGCGATCACACCGAGCGCGATCAGCAACGGACGGCGTGGTCGTTCGCGGTCGTGGAGCAGCGCGAGTACGACGCCCAGTGCACACAGCACCAGCAGGTACACGCAGTACCACTGTGGTGACCCAGTCAGGACCACCATGCGGTCGGCGTCTCCCTCCACGCCGACCGGACCGGCGAAGTAGGTCCACGGCGCGACCGGCCGGATGTACCGCAGCGACTCGAACAGCCCCTGCATCAGGATCGTCTCGGCCACCACCAGTACGGCGATCAGCGGTGCCGCACCGCGTCGCGGGACCCAACGCCCGACCAGCAACCCGAGGATTGGCCCGCCGAGAGCCGGGAGCACTCCGAGCGCTATGAAGTTCGCGAGGACCCAACCATCGCCGATGTCACCGAACGGCGCGCCGTACGGAGGCGGCGGCCAGTGCCGGCAGGCCCAGATCGCCCAGCCCAGCCAGCACAGTCCGGCCGCGAACGGCACGATCAGCGCACAGAGCAGCCCGAGCGTCCGGGTCCGTTCGGTCACCACGACCGCACCGGCTGCCGTCGCGATCTGGTCGGACGTTCGGGTCAGCGACGCCATCACCAGCAGGCCGATCACACCGAACCCCGCCGCCGGTGCGATCACGTTGCCGAGCGACGACATGTTCCCGTCCGGCTTGCCGATCGAGGTCAGCGCGACGAGCGCGACGCCGACCAGGAACAGCGGATGCGAGGCGTAGCGGGCGATCTCCTTGCGCGCCAACTGGCCGAGCATCGACTCCGGCCGAGCGGCGACCACAGCGGTAGTCATCGCGGCTCTCCGATCATCGTCTCGCTCCGGACGAGCAGGTACGCGTCCTCGACCGCCGGCTCGGCCGGGCGGCTGCCCGCGGCCGGGACCCCGCCGAGGGATCGCACTTCACCGGTCCCGGTGCGCCAGGAGGACAGGGCCCCGGAGTTCACCTCGGCGCCGATCCACACCTGCCCGTGAGCCAGCGCGATCAGCGACGCCACCGAGCCGTCGAACCTGATGCTGCCGTCGTCGAGGATGATCACCCGGTCGCAGAGCGCGGACACGTCCTCGGTCTGGTGGGTCGCGATCAGCACGGCGCCGCGGTCGGCGTACGACGACAGGATGCCGCGCAGCGACGCCCGCTGCTCCGGGTCGAGGCCGGTCGTCGGTTCGTCGAGCACGACCAGGTCCGGCTCACCCATCAGCGCCTGCGCGAGGGCCAGTCGCCGGCGTTGCCCGCCGGAGAGCGCCGACACGCGTTTCGTGCAGCGGTCTGCCAGCCCGACCAGGCGGAGGACGCGGTTGACCTCGCGATGCCGTGCGTCGGTGTCCTTCCACTCCTTCAGTACGGCGATGTAGTCGAGGAAACCGAAGCTGGTCATCCGGTGTGGGATGCCGGCCTCCTGTGGCAGGTAGCTGAGCCGGCGGCGGGCCGCCGTACGCTCTGCGATCCCGCCGGTGACGACGTGGCCGCTGACGACGATCCGGCCGGCGGTCGGTGGCATGGCAGTGGCGAGCAGGCGGAGCATGGTCGACTTGCCGGCGCCGTTCGGGCCGAGCAGGCCGATCACGCCGCGGTCGAAGCCGAGGTCGGTGCGGTGCAGCACCTCGGTACCGCCGTACGACTTGGTGACGCCGTCGAGGACGGCGATCTGGGGACTCATGCGTAGCCTCCTGGTGCATGGTGCGAGGTGAGCCGAATGGCGAGAGCGGCCAGCGCCAGGAGGGCTGCGACAGCGAAGGCCAGCTGGGCGAACGGAGTCTCGATCGCACTGAGCTGATCGGCCGACCGCAGGACTCCGACGACTGCGAGCCAGACAACGGCGACGACCCAGGCGGTGACCGGTGCGGTCCACCAGGTCAGCAGCGTCAGCGCGAGCAGGGTCAGAGTCAGTGACGGCAGCAGCCAAGCGAACGCGTCCGCGCCGACGAACGGCAGGACCAGCCCGGCCAGCAGTACGACGGGTAGCGCGACAGCAACCGCGGACGCCGTACGCAGCAGGGCGATGCGGACCTTGCTGAACGGTGTGGCCGCGGCCAGTTCGCGGATCGGGTCGGTGGTGTCGTACGCCGCTGCGACCGTGATTGCCGGGAGCAACGGAGCGAAGAGCAGGTAGAACGCGCGCTGCTGCGCTGCCGGGAGCATGGACCCGCCGACCCCGATCACGAACGCTCCGACGAGCGAGAGCAGCCACGGCCGGTAGAGCGCACTGGACGCGCGCAGGACGATCGCGTCGGTGTGGGCGAGGCCGAGCCTCCGCGCGATCCGGAGCGGCCAGGGCAGCCGCGGTCGGGCGGTCGCGATCTCTACGCCTTGCCAGATGTCGGCGAGCAGGTCCTGCGGCGCCTTGGCCGAGGTCAGGCGGCGGCAGTCGGCGCAGGCGACCAGGTGGGTCTCCACGGCGGACTGGCGAGCGAGGTCCAGGTCACCGTCGGCGTAGCGGTCCAGCAGTTCGGGACCGAGGTGCCAGGTCATCAGATCCTCCCGTCCCGGGTCGGCATCAACTGGTCGCGCAACCGGCTCTTGGCCACCCGCAGCCGGCTCTTCACGGTGCCTTGCGGTATGCCGAGCAGCACGGCCGCCTCCTTCGTGGTCAGCCCGTCGATCACGGTCGCCTGCAGCGTCGCGCGGAGCTCCGGTGGCAGCGTCCGCAGTGCGCGTCCGACGTCGCCGTACTCGATTCCGCGCAGCAACTCGTCCTCTGCGCTGTTGACAGCCGGTACGGCGGAGCCGACAACGTCGTCGCCGAGCGGGTCGGCCGCCGGGTGACCGCGGAGCGCCGAGACGAGTCGGCGGATGGAGATCCCCCACAGCCAGGCGGCCACGTCGCCCTCGCCGCGGAACCGTCCGGCGGACTGCCAGACCGCGACGAAGGTGTCCTGCAGCGCGCCGGCCACGACGTCCTGGCTGCCGCAGCGGCGGTTCAGCCGGAGCAGCAGCCAGCCGGCGTGCCGTTCGTAGAGCATCCGCAGCGCCGACTCGTCGCCGGCGGAGATGTTCCGCAGCAGCTCGGTGTCGGACAGGGTGCTCATGTCTTTACTGTCGCAGCGGACTTCGCGTCCGGATCGACCTGATTTTCCGTGCCTTTCCAGCGACTGAGAGTGCCCGGGATAAGTGCTCAGCGGTTGAGCGGTTTGTCTGCGAGCATGGTCGGGTGCGGGCGGATCGACTGGTGGCAGTACTGCTGCTGATGCAGGCGCGCGGCCGGGTGACCGCGGCCGAGGTGGCCGAGGAGCTGGAGATCTCGGTCGCCACCGCGCGGCGCGATCTCGAGGCGCTGTCGACCGCCGGGATCCCGGTCTATCCACAGCCTGGACGCAACGGTGGCTGGCAGCTGATCGGCGGCGCCCGGACGGACCTCAGTGGGCTGACCGCTCCGGAGGCGCAGGCGTTGTTCCTGCTGGTCGGGCCGGCTGCGTCGATCGCGCCGGATGCGAAAGCAGCGCTGCGCAAGCTCGTGCGGGCACTCCCCCAGACGTTCCGCGAGCATGCCGAGGCAGCGGCCGAGGCGGTCGTGATCGATCCGGCTCGCTGGGGCGAGAACGTGAAGGAACGCCCGGAGCTGGTGAAGCAGTTGCAGGATGCCGTCGTACGGCGGGCGAAGGTGCGATTGGTCTACGCAGGACGCGGCCGGGAGCCGTCCGAGCGCGTCGTCGATCCGCTCGGGCTCGTCGACAAGGACGACATCTGGTACCTGATCGCCTGGACGCCGAAGGGACAGCGGACGTTCCGGGTCGAGCGGGTGGTGTCAGCCGAGGCGACCGGCGAACAGTTCGAGCGGCCCGCGGACTTCGACCTGTCCGCGGCCTGGAACGCGGTCGTCGAGCAGATGGAGGAACGGCGCTCCGGACTGACCGCGACCGTGCTGATGGAGGAACGGCACCTGTGGGTGATGCAGGACCGGCTCGGACGGCACTGCGAGGTCGACGGGATGGACGGTGAGCGCGTCCGGATCAAGGTGACCGCGCCGACGCCGCTGATGATCGCGCAGCACCTGGCCGGCTGGGGTGGCTCGATCGAGGTCATCGATCCGCCGTCGGTGCAGGCCGAGCTGGCCCGCCTCGGCCGCGAGCTCGCAGACCGCTACACCGGCTCCGTCTGATCGCACACCGTTCCCAGCCGCCACCCTGGCCCACCCACCGCTGGTTGGCTGACCCACCAGAACGTGGGTTGCCCAACCGGAATCAGGTGGGCTGACCCACACGCTGGTTGGCTGACCCATCAAAGGGGGCGGGTCGGTGACTGGCGGCTGGTCGGGGCGAGTGGCGCGGGTAGGTGGTTGCGGCGGGGTTGGTCGGGTTGCTAGAGCGGGACGCCGTACAGGATGAAGCCGCGGTTCTCGGCGACCTGGTCGTAGAGGCGGCGGGCGGTCGCGTTCGACTCGTGGGTGGACCAGTAGACGCGGCCGCATCCGCGCGCTCGCGCCCAGTCGGTGACAGCCGCGATCAACGCGCGGGCGGCGCCCTGGCCGCGGGCCTCGGGGGCGGTGAAGAGGTCCTGCAGGTAGCAGGAGTCGGGCGAGGTCGTGCTGGCGTGGGTGAGGAAGTGCGTGATGCCGACCAGTTGGCCGCCGAGGCGGGCGCCGAGGGCGTGGATCTCGGTGTCCTGCCGGAATCTGGTCCAGGCCTGATCGTAGAACTCGTCCGGCATCGTGCGGCCGTAGAACTCGTTGTACCCGGCAAACAACTGCTGCCAGGCCGGGCGATCCGCGGGTTCCAGGGGACCGATCGTGAGCATGGACGCACGGTGCCACATGGAAGGCCCAAGTGGACCACTGGGGTGAGTAAAGTGCGGTGGTTCGTCTTGTTCCGTCATCGTCTTCCAGGAAGCGTCCGTGACCACATCCCCTCCCCAGCCCCCGCAGAACCCGTACCCCAACCAGCCGGGTGGCTACGGTCCGCCGGAGCAGTTCCCGCAGTACACCCAGCCGCAGCAGCCTCAGCAGTACCAGCAGGCGCCGCACCAGCAGACGTTCCCGCAGCCGGGTCAGCCGTTACCCCAGCAGCAGGGCCAGTTCCAGCAGCCGGGTCAGCCGCAGGGGCAGCCGCAACAGCAGCCGATGCCGCAGGGGGCGGCGGTGCAGTGCCGGTTCTGTGGTGGGTTCCCCGCCGTGCAGGCGACCGTGCGCGGGCACCAGGGCATGATCGTGGTGATGCGGTTCCTGAAGCTGCAGGGCCCGTTCTGCCGGACCTGCGGGATCGCGACCGTGCGGGACATGACCTCGAAGAGCCTGTGGCAGGGCTGGTGGGGTATCGGCTCGATGATCGTCAACCCGATCACGATGCTGATGAACCTCGAGCCGTGGTCGAAGTTCCGCAAGCTCCCCGAGCCCGCCCCCGGCGCCCCAGGCCGGCCGATGAACCCGGGCAAGCCGCTGCTGCAGCGCCCGGCGATCGCGATGCTGCTGCTCCCGATCGCGCTGCTCGTCGCGATCGTGGCGATCAACCTGACCATCACGACCGCGTCCGACGCCACAGTCGGATCCTGCGTGGTGAACAAGGGCACGTCGACGACCCCGGACGTCAAGGTCGTCGACTGCGCGTCGTCCGAGGCGGAGTACAAGGTCGTCGGCAAGCTCGACGACACTGTCGACGACACCAAGTGCGAGCAGTTCCCCGGCTACGAGGCGGCGTACACCTCCGAGGTCGGCTCGCAGCGCTACACCCTCTGCCTCGGCCCGATCTGATCCGCGAACGGTGCCGGTCTACGCGTAGTAGCCTTCGACCGGCACCTTCGCCTCGTCGTACAGCGCAGGGCCTTCCAGCGGTACGGCGGGGAAGCCGCCGGTGGACTTGAGTCCGTCGAGCTGCTCACCGGACAACGCGTAGACCACCCGGCCGAGCCCGGACCGTGCCAGCGCACCCGAGCACATCCCGCACGGCTGGCAACTCGTGTACATGGTCGTCCCCGCGGCCGTCTTGGGGTCCAGCTCGCGGGCCGCCCACACCGCAAGCTTCAGCTCCGGGTGGAAGCTGATGTCGCCGTCGGTGATCGTCGAATTCTGCTCCTCGGCGAGCACCGTCCCGTCCGGGCCGACCAGCAGCGACCCGAACGGCGGGTTGCCGGATCGCCGGGCGGCCGCGGCCAGCTCGATCGCGCGGCGAAGGAAGCCTTCTGCTTCGGGGGTCATGTGTTCTCCTGTCGTCGGTGCGCGGCGACCGTCGCCAGCGCCTGCCAAGCTACTTCGGGCCGCTCGGTCTCGGCGGGGTCGCCGATGAAGGGATCCAGTACGACGCTCCGCGCGCCGAGCTCATGGAGTGCGTCGAGGTCGGCCAGGACTTGGTCGAGCGAGCCTTCACCGCCCACCCGCTCGTCGTCGGGCAGCGGTGACTCGGTCAGCCGGAGCAGGATCCGGGGCGCGAACTCCGGTACCGGGCGCTCCTCCTCGGCGGCGATCGCGCGCAGCCGGTCCAGTGCCGTGCGCATCCAGTCGAGCCGTTCCCGCAGCGGGTGCCACGCGTCGCCGTACCGGACTGTCCGGCGCATGCCCGCCGTACTGCGGCCGCCGACCCAGATCGGGATCGAGCCGCCGCCGTAGTCCTTGTCGTTCGCCCAGGCTCGCCGGATCTCGATCAGCGTCTGGTCGGTCACCCGGCCGCGCGCTTCGAAATCCGCACCGAGCGCCTCGAACTCCTGCCGGGCCCAGCCGACGCCCACGCCGAGGACGAACCGGCCGCCGCTGAGCTGGTCGAGGTTCGCCGCCATCCTTGCCACCAGCAACGGGTGCCGGTACGGCGCGATCAGCACGGTGGTGCCGAGCCGGACCCGCTCGGTGACGCCGGCCAGCCAGCTGAGCGTGGTGAACGGATCGAAGAACGGCGCCGGGTACTGCTCCGCGACGTCGGGCGTGATCGCGACGTGGTCGGAGACCATCAGCAGGTCGTAGCCGAGGCCCTCGACCGTGCGGGCCCAGTCGCGCAGCCGGGCCGGGTTCGCGCCGGGGCCGAAGTTGGGGACGTTCACACCGAGTTCCACGCCTCACAGGCTAGCCAGCCGAGGGTGCGGTTTTGAAGGGAAACCTCCCGGCGTACGGCGGGTCGGGCCGGGGAATCGCCGGTATATTCGCGGTATGACCGAGACTCTCGATCCGACCGACTGGGCCATCCTGGCCGAGCTCCAGAACGACGCCCGGATCTCGCTGACCGAGCTCGGCCGCCGGGTGAACCTGAGCGCCTCCGCGACCACCGAGCGCGTCCGCCGGCTGGAGTCGGCCGGGATCATCACCGCGTATCGCGCCGAGGTGGATCTGACGAAGGTGGGTTACCCGGTGCTGGCCGTCGTACGACTGAAGTACCCCGGCAACAAGCACGAGCCCCTGCACCGGTTGCTCAAGGAACGCCACGAGATCCTCGAGTGTCTGCGCACCACCGGCGAGGACTGCTACACCCTGAAGGTCGCGGCGGCGTCGATGCCGCACCTCGAAGAGTTGGTCAACGAGCTCACCGACTTCGGCAGCACCACCACCAACCTCGTGTACTCCCAGACCCTCCCCCTGCGCGGCCCGCGGCAGACGCCGGAGTCAACGGTTTCCGCGTAGGCTGACCGGGTGAGGGTGCTCGTCACTGGGGCTGGTGGGCTACTGGGGAGCGAGATCGCGCGGGTGGCTGAGCACGAAGTGGTACCGGCGTACTACAGACAGCCAGTGCCGGGCGGGGTCCGGATGGATGTCCGGGATCGCGGCGAGGTCGAGGACGTCGTCCGCAAGGTCCGCCCGGACGGCATCATCCACACCGCGTTCCTGCAGTCGGACTGGGCGACGACCGCGGACGGTCCGGCCAATGTTGCCCTCGCGGCCCGCGGCATCAGACTCGTCTTCGTCTCGACGGACGTGGTCTTCGGCGGCGGCGACCACTCGTACGACGAGGACGCGAGCCCGTGCCCGGTCACGCCGTACGGCGCAGCGAAGGCAGCCGCCGAGACAGCGGTCCGAGCCATCGACCCGTCAGCCGTCGTCGCCCGGACCTCGCTGATCATCGGGTACGACGGCACGTCGTCGACGGAGCGCCTCGTGCACGCGCTGGCCGCGGGCGGGCCAGGTGCTTTGTACACCGGCAACATCCGCTGCCCGGTGCACGTCACCGACCTCGCGACCGCACTGCTCGAGCTCCTGGCGTCCGACCTCCAGGGCCCGGCCCATGTGGCCGGACCCCAAGCCGTCAACCGCCTCGAACTCGGTCGCATGATCGCGACCCGCGACGGCCTCGACCCGCAGTCGCTGCCCTTCACCCCCGGCTCGCCCTCGGATGTCCGGCTGGCCGGTGAGCGCACGCAGAAGCTCCTCACCACCCGGCTGCGGCCGGTCGGTGAGTTCCTCGGTTAGACCGTCTCGTCGACGGTCGTGGTGACCGGTGTCCCGAGCTCGACCGTGCGGCTGACCGTGCAGAGCCGGTCGTGCGACATCTTCACCGCGCGCGGCAACGCCTCGCGGGCCTTGTCGCCGTCCTCGCCCTCGGGGAATCCGATGGTGAGCTCGACCGCGAGGTTCTCCATCCGGTTGCCCTCCTCGGGGTCACGGACCTTGTCGCCGCGGACGACCGCCTTGAACTCCGTCGGCTCGGACCGGCGGCTGACCACGATGTCGACGTCGATCGCGGTGCAGGTGCCGATCGCCGCAAGCAGCAGCTCGATCGGGGTGAAGTCGGTGTCCTCACCACCCGAGCCGACCCGGATCGTGCCGCCGCGCGCGTTGCGGACCTCGTAGCTGCTGTTGGCCAGGCGCTCGAAGTGCACCTGCCGGAGAGTGTCGCCCATAACCGTCACATTCTGTTGCTTGTGGCAACGTCAGAGGTTCTTCAGTGCCTCGGCCGCCGGGGTCTGTCCGGCGACGAGCTCGAGGGTCCGGCCGATCGCGGCCGGGGTGTCGCAGAGGCCGGCCAGCACGAGCGCCACGTCGTCGCGGCTGATCCGGCCGTTGCCGATGTGCTCCGCGAGCTGGACCAGGCCGGTGCCGGGTTCGTTGGTGAGACCGCCCGGGCGCAGGATGGTCCAGTCGAGATCGCGCCGCCGCAGGTCCTCCTCGGCGGCCCACTTGGCCTTGAGGTAGGCGGTGAACACCTCGTCGTCGGTCAGCGAGTTCGCCCGGTCGGCGTTGATCGAGCCGACCTGGATGTGCCGCCGTACGCCGGCCTGCTCGGCAGCGTCCGCGAACAGCGCCGCGGCCCCCCGGTCGACGGTGTCCTTGCGCGCCTTCCCGCTGCCCGGCCCCGCACCGGCGGCGAAGATCGCCACGTCGGCTCCCGCCAGCACCTCGGCCACGGCAGCCGCGTCGACCTGTTCAAGGTCCAGTACGGCGGCCTGTCCGCCGGCGGCGGCGATGTCGGCTTCATGATCCGGGTTGCGAACCAGTCCGACTACCTCATGCCCGTCCCCGGCCATCAGCTTGGTCAACCGCAGCGCGATCTGCCCGTGTCCACCCGCAATCACCACTCGCATACCCCGAGCCTAACCCGCGACCGAATCAGGCAGACTGCTCCCGTGCCGCACGCAAGAACGACCGACGGCCAGCGGATCGCCTACCAGGTCCGGGGCGCCGGGCAACCGCTCGTGCTCCTGGCCGGCCAGTCCAACAACCACACCTGGTGGGACCCGGTCCGCGCCGACTTCGAAGCGTCGTACCAGACCATCACCCTCGACTGGCGCGGCACCGGTGACAGCGACAAGCCGGACGACGTCTACAGCACGCCCGGGTTCGCGGAGGACGTCATCGCCGTACTGGACGACCTCGGGCTGACCGCGGTCCACCTCTACGGCACGTCGATGGGTGGACGGGTCGCGCAGTGGGTAGCCATCAACCACCCCGACCGAGTGAGGGCGCTGGTCCTCGGGTGCACGTCACCGGGGGCGGCACATGGGTACGAGCGAAGCCAGGAGATCCGCCGCGCGCTGGCCGACTCCGAGAAGGCCGAGCGGGTGTTGCTCGAGCTGATGTACACGCCGGAGTGGCTGGCGGCGAACCCAGGCCCGCATCCGGTGCTCGGTGACGCGAGCATGCCGTCGTACGCGAAGGCTCGGCACCTGGTCGCGAGCAACAGGCACGACGCATGGGACGGCCTACCGAGCATCCCCGCGCCGACGCTCATCCTGCACGGGACCGACGACATCTTCAGCCCAGCGGCCAACGCGCAACTGCTCGCCGACCGCATCCCGCGAGCACGTGCCGAGCTCATCGCGGGCGCCCGGCACGCGTACTTCCACGAGTTCCACGCAGTCGCCGGGGCGGCGGTCCTACGGTTCCTGGGTGCGCAGGATCGGCCTTAAGGCCTCGAGTACGGCGGGATCCTCGATCGTCGACGGGATCGGTTCGTCGCGCCCGTCGGCGATACCGCGCATGGTCTTGCGCAGGATTTTCCCCGACCGAGTCTTGGGCAGCGCATCCACCACCGACACGTCCCGGAACGCGGCCACCGGCCCGATGTCCCGCCGTACCGCGGCCACCAACTCCTCGCGCAGGACCTCCTCGGGGATGTCGGCACCAGCCTTGAGTACGACGAGACCACGCGGAAGCTGGCCCTTCAATTCATCCTGCACACCGATCACCGCGCACTCGGCGACCGCCGGATGCGCGGCCAGCACGGCTTCCATGCTGCCGGTCGACAACCGGTGCCCGGCGACGTTGATGACGTCGTCGGTCCGGCCCATCACGAAGATGTACCCGTCGTCGTCGAGGTAACCGGAGTCGCCGGTCAGGTAGTAGCCGTCGTACCGGCTCAGGTAGTTGTCGATGTAGCGCTGGTCGTCACCCCACAGCGTCGGCAGCGCACCCGGCGGCAGCGGCAGCTTGATCGCGATCGCGCCCTCCTCGCCCGCCGGCAACTGGTTGCCGGTCGCGTCGAGGATCTGCAGGTTCCAGCCGGGCATCGGGACAGTCGCCGAGCCGGGCTTCGTCGGCAGCGGTTCGAGCCCGCGCGGGTTGGCGGCGATCGGCCAGCCGGTCTCGGTCTGCCACCAGTGATCGACCACCGGTACGCCGAGGTGCTCGTGCGCCCAGTGGTAGGTCTCCGGATCCAGTCGTTCACCGGCAAGGAACAGCGTCCGGAAGGCCGACAGGTCGTACTTCCCCAGCTCCAGAGCCTTTGGGTCGACTCGCTTGATCGCGCGGAACGCGGTCGGCGCGGTGAACAACGCCTTGGCGCCGTGCTCGGAGATCACCCGCCAGAACGCCCCGGCATCAGGGGTACCGACCGGTTTCCCCTCGTAGAGCACGGTCGTCGCGCCGACCAGCAACGGTGCGTAGACGATGTAGGAGTGGCCGACGACCCAGCCGACGTCGGAGGCCGTCCACCACACGTCACCCGGCCCGATGTCGTACACCGCGCGCATCGACCAGGACAGCGCGACCGCGTGACCGCCGTTGTCGCGGACCACGCCCTTCGGCTTCCCCGTCGTACCCGAGGTGTAAAGGATGTAGAGCGGATCGGTCGCGGCGACCGGCACCGGGTCGGCGGCCGCGGCGCCGGCGGTGAGGTCGGACCAGTCCAGATCGCGGTCGCCGAGCTTCGCGAGCGCGGCCTCGCGCTGGAGGACGACCGTGTGCTCCGGCTGGTGCCGGGTGAGCTCGAGGGCGGCGTCGACGATCGGCTTGTACTCGACCACGCGGGTCGGCTCGATCCCGCAGGACGCGGCGACGATCACCTTCGGCTCCGCGTCGTCGATCCGGGCCGCGAGCTCCTTCGGGGCGAAGCCGCCGAACACGACGGAGTGGATCGCGCCGAGTCGCGCGCACGCGAGCATCGCGACCGCAGCCTCCGGGACCATCGGCATGTAGACGATCACGCGGTCGCCCTTCCCGACGCCGAGTGACTCGAGCGCTCCGGCGAAGACGGCGACCTCGTCGCGCAGCTGCTGATAGGTCAGGGTCCGCTGGCCGGCGGTGACGGGCGAGTCGTAGATCAGCGCGGTCCGGTCGCCGTTGCCCGCTTCGAGGTGCCGGTCGAGCGCGTTGTACGACGTGTTCAGCTCGCCGTCCGGGAACCACCGGTACAGCGGCGCTCCCGCCGCGTCGAGGGCCCGTGCCGGTGGGCGGGTCCAGGAGATGGCGCCGGCCGCTTCCAGCCAGAACGCTTCCGGATCGTCGAGACTGCGCCGGTGGCTTTCCTCATACGCGCCCATGCCCTCATCGTGGCAGGGTTGGCGCATGACGGTAAGTGTCGACGACGTCCGCGCAGCGGCGAAGCGGATCGCCGGGCGGGTACGGCGTACGCCGGTGATCGAGGTCGCGCCGGGCCTCACCTTCAAGCTGGAGTTGCTCCAGCACACCGGGTCGTTCAAGCCACGCGGCGCGTTCAACCGACTGCTCACCGCGAGGGAGAACGGACACCTCACCGGCAAGGGACTCGTCGCGGCTTCAGGCGGCAACGCGGGCCTCGCGGCCGCTTACGCGGCTCGTGAGCTCGGGATCCCGGCGCGGATCTTCGTCCCCGCCACCACGCCCGCCGCGAAGGTCGCCAAGCTGCACACCCTGCAGGCCGAGGTCGTCCAGGTCGGAAACGAGTACGCCGAGGCGTACCAAGCGGCCCTCGAAGCTCGAGACGAGACGGGCGCGCTGCTGCTGCACGCCTACGACCAGCCCGAGGTGGTCGCCGGGCAAGGCACGATCGGGTTGGAGTTGCTCGACCAGGTCGGCGGGTTCGACACCGTGCTGGTCGCGGTCGGCGGCGGTGGGCTGATCGCGGGAATCGCGACCGCACTCGGAGACCAGGCTCGCGTCATCGGCATCGAACCCGAGCTCGCACCGACCTTCCACCACGCGCTCGAAGCAGGCGAGCCGGTCGACGTCCCGGTCGGCGGGGTCGCGGTCGACTCGCTGGGTGGCCGACGCCTGGGCGACCTGGCGTTCGCGGCGGCGACGCAGTACACCCTGTCCTCGCTGCTCGTCGACGACGACGCGATCGTTGCCGCGCGCAATGAGCTCTGGCGCGATCATCGCCTCGTGGTCGAGCACGGCGCCGCCGTCGCCTACGCCGCGCTCACGTCCGGGGTCTACCGCCCCGCGGCCGGCGAGCGGGTCGTGGTCATCGTCTGCGGAGCCAACACCGACCCCGCGACCCTCGGCTAACCCGCCCGTTTCTTCGGCCGGTCGTCGGCGAGGATCCAGGCGGCCAGGACGCCGGCGACCGCGCCGAACAGGTGACCCTGCCAGGAGATCCCGTCCTGCGGCAGCAGGCCGCCGAGCAGCGCACTCCCCCAGACCATGATCACCAGGACGCCGACCAGCACCTGGCTGAGCCGGCGGTTGAAGATGCCCCGCGCGATCAGGTACGCCGCGAACCCGAAGACCAGCCCGCTCGCGCCGATGGTGATCGTGTTCGGCGGTGAGATCAGCCAGGTGCCGATCCCGCCGATGACAGTGACGATCGCGGTGACCGCGAACAGCCGGGCCGCACCACTGAGCGCGATCAGCGCGCCGAGGGTCACCAGCGGCAGCGTGTTCGAGATCAGGTGGCCGAAGCCGAGGTGCAGGAACGGCGCGGTCACGACACCGAGCAGTCCCTCCGGATCGCGCGAGATGATCCCGTACTGATCGAGGGCGCCGTTCATCGCGGTGTCGACGATCTCGCTCAGCCACATCAGCCCGACGAGCAGCACGAGCAGCTTCAGCCCGCCGCCGATCCGGGCCGTGTCGACACTCCGACCGGTCCGTCGAGCCGGGGTCTGAAAGCTCATGTCTCAACGATGCCGTATCCACCCAAGTCTCAACCTGTGGCAGGCGCGGCGACAGCGGACGGTGATCTTTGCGATACTCCGGGTTGCAGTCGAGGGGTGGGGGAACGCGATGCCGGTAGCCGTCTATGTCCTTGGCCTGAGCATCTTCGCTCAGGGCACGTCCGAGCTGATGCTCGCCGGACTACTGCCTGAGCTGTCAGCGGACCTGGATGTCTCCATCCCCCAGGCCGGTCTGCTGATCTCGGCGTTCGCCGTCGGCATGCTGGTCGGAGCCCCGGTCCTCGCGGTCGTCACGCTCACCTGGTCCCGCCGTACGGCGCTGCTGCTCTTCTTGGCCGTGTTCGCCCTGACCCACGTCGCCGGTGCGCTCACGCCGAACTACGCCGTACTGCTCGTGACCCGAATCGTCGGCGCCTTCGTCTACGCCGGCTTCTGGTCGGTCGCGGCCGTCACCGTGGTCGCACTGGTCCCGGCGACTGCGCGCGCCCGAGCGATGAGCATCGTGACCGGCGGCCTCACCATTGCCACCATCGTCGGACTCCCGGCCGGCACGGTCATGGGCCAGCACCTCGGCTGGCGTACGGCGTTCTGGGCCGTCGCCGGACTCTGTGTCCTAGCGATGGCCGGTGTCCTCATCACGATCCCGGCAGGGCGACCAACCCCCGAGCAGACCCCGCGTCTCCGCAACGAAGTCCGGGCGCTCGTCAACTCCAGGCTGTGGCTGGCGTTCTGCACCACCGCACTGGTCACGACGACCATCCTGGTGGTGTTCAGCTACCTCGCTCCCCTGCTGATCCAGACCACCGGGCTCTCGCCGGCAGCCGTGCCCGGCGTCCTCGCGCTCTACGGTCTCGGCTCGTTCATCGGCATCACGCTCGGCGGCCGGACCGCGGACGCGCGGCCCTTCCACACCCTGTTCACCGGCGTCGCCGGCCTCAGCGTCCTGTCCGCCGTCCTGGCGCTCACCGCGACCGACCCCGTCGTCGCGATCGCGGTCATCGTGCTGCTCGGCGGCTTCGGCTTCGCGACCAACCCGGCGCTCAACGCCCGGGTCTTCAGCCTGGCCGGCGCCGCACCCACGCTGGCGACCGCGACCAACTTCTCCGCGTTCAACGTCGGCATCACAGCAGGGCCGTGGCTCGGCGGCCTGGCGATCGACGCCGGCGCGGGCTTCGCCGCACTCGGCTGGATCGCCGTGGCCACCGGGCTCACGGCCCTGGGCACTGTCGTGGTGGCAGCGCTGCTGCCGGTCAGTTCACCGGACCACCCGGGTCGATATGGCTCGGGTCGAACTCGGCGTGCCGGTTGAACACGTACTTGTTCAGCAGCCAGGTCAGCGCCCACAGCCCGACACCGATCAGCATCAGCCAGCCGGCGATCTTGTAGTCCGCCGAGGCCCGCCCGGACAGCGGGCTGGCCAGGTAGACGCACAGGACGGCGCCCAGCACCGGCAGCGCGGTCGGCGCGTGGAAGTGCTTGTGCTCCACCTGGTCCCGGCGCAGCACCAGTACGGCGACGTTCACGATCGCGAACACGCACAGCAGCAGGAGTGCCGTCGTACCACCGAGCGCTGCGAGGTCGGCGTACCCGATCAGGAAGAACGCGAGCAGCGTGGTGAACAGGATGGCCACGTACGGCGTCCGGCGCCGGTTCAGCACCCGGCCGAGTGGGCCGGGCAGGACCTGCTCGTGCGCCATGCCGTACAGCAGCCGGCTCGCCATCAGCATGTTGATCAGCGCCGAGTTCGCGACCGCGAACATCGTGATCCAGGCGAACACCTCGAGCGGGAAGCCCGGGGCGCCGGCCGAGACGACCTTCAGCAGCGGCGTCGAGCCCTGATTCAGGTCGTCCGGCGACACCAGCGTGACCGCCGAGATCGCGACCAGGACGTAGATGACACCGGTGATGCACAGGCCGGTCAGCATGATCTTGGGGAAGATCCGGACCGGGTCCTTGGTCTCCTCGGCCATGTTCACCGAGTCCTCGAAGCCGACCATCGCGAAGAACGCCAGCGCGGTCGCCGCGGTGACCGAACCGAAGGCGGTCTCACCGGACGGGGTGTTGAACTCGGTCAGCCGGGACGTGTCGCCGTCGCCGCTGCCGATCGCCCAGACACCGATCGCGATCACGATCAGCAGACCGGACAGCTCGACCAAGGTCAGCACGACGTTCGCCTTCACGCTCTCGCCGACGCCGCGCAGGTTCACCAGCGCGATCAGCGCCATGAAGCTCAGCGCGGTGATCATCAGCAGCGAACCGCGCTCGGGGTCGATGTCGGCGGCGGAGAAGAAGTTCGCCGCGAACGCCTTCGACGCGCTCGACGCCGAGGTGAGCCCGGAGCACATCACCGCGAAGGTGAGCAGGAAGGTGAGGAAGTGGATGCCGAACGCCTTGTGCGTGTACACCGCGGCGCCACCGGCCCGCGGGTACTTGGTGACGAGCTCCAGATAGCTCGTCGCGGTCAGCAGGGCCACGACGAACGCGCACAGGAACGGCAGCCAGACCGCCCCGCCGACCTCGCCGGCCACCTTGCCGGTCAGCGCGTAGACGCCGGTGCCGAGAATGTCCCCGACCACGAACAACAGCAACAGGCCGGGGCCCATGACCCGTTTCAGCTCGGGGCGCTCACCCGCCTTGGGCGCGGCGGCTGCACTAGCACTCTCACTCATCCGCGTCCTCGCTTCGCTCCGGGCGCGGATGAGGCTCCAATCACCCTGTGCCGAATGGTGAACTCGCTTCGCTCGCTCACTGTGCCTCCCTGGATTCGGTGCGTCGGTGGACCACATCCGGGGGTGCATGCGCAGGGCGGCGCTCAGGCCGTGACCGGAAGGTGACCGGCGGCCTGGGAGCATATGGCCCGTGATGCACCTTCGTCTCATCGTCCCACCGGATCGCAGCGAGCGCGTCCTGAACACGCTCGTCGACGACCCACGGGTGACCAGCATCGTCCGGGTCCAAGGCGCCGCGCACCGGCCGGCGGGCGACATGATCGAATGCGACGTCACCCGTGAGGCGATGTCGGAGATTCTCAGTTGGCTCAAGCAGCAAGGCCTGTACGACGACGGCGCGGTCGCCATGTCGTCGGTCGACGCGGCCCCCTCCCGTAACGCGCAGGCCGCGGAGAAGGCCGCGCCCGGCGCGCCGGACGACGCAGTGATCTGGGACGCCGTGGTCGACCAGGCCTACAACGAGGCCGGCGGGTCCTGGGTCTACTACGTGTTCCTGACGCTGGCCACGATGATCGCCGCCGTTGCCGTGGTCACCGACTCCTCGATCCTGGTGGTCGGCGCCATGGTCGTCGGTCCCGAGTTCGGCGTCGTCGCCGCGCTGGCGGTCGGCCTCTTCCTGCGCAAGCGCGGGCTGACCGAACGGTCGCTGTCGCTGCTGGTGAAAGGGTTCGTCTTCGCGATCGTGCTGACCACCCTCGCCGCGTTGCTGGCGCGGGCGGTCGGCTGGATCGACGTCGCCGACGTCACGGCCGACCGTCCGTTGACGGGCTTCATCTGGCGGCCCGACAAGTGGTCGGCGGTGGTCGCGGTCCTGGCCGGGTGTGCCGGGGTGCTCTCCCAGACCGCCGGTCGCGGCAACGCGCTGGTGGGGGTGTTCATCTCGGTCACCACCGTGCCGGCTGCCGGGGACCTGGCATTGTCGCTCGCCCTGTGGGTGCCGGACCACATCGGCGGCGCGGCCGCGCAACTGGGGATCAATCTCGCCGGGATGACCGCGGCCGGTGTGGTGACGCTGGTGCTGCAGCGGCGGATCTGGCGGCTGTACCTGCGGGCGAAACGCCGACGGGGTCAGGCGGGCGCGCGCGTTGAGGCTTGACCGGGCGTCCCCTGTCCGGTCCGCGCGCGCCCTGCTCAGCTAGTCGTACCCCATTCGGGGGTCGCTCGCACCACAGATTTCGCTGACGTATGTCGGACATGGCGCGAAGTTGCCAATCAGGTGAAAACGAATCCACAGGCATCCGGGAGACGAGATAGCCTGTCCGGGATCCGGTCGCGCGGGAGGGATGATGCTGGAGTCGCTGGGGGTGGAGCCGGCGGACGAAGAGGCCTATCGGGCCCTGCTGGCTGCACCGGGCTGCGAGCTGACCGAGTTCGTCAAACGTCTCGACCGCGACGAGAAGGACGTCGTCGCCACGGTCGAGCGGCTCGAGGAAGCCGGGTTGCTGACGACCACCTCCGACGATCCGCCCCGGCTGCTGCCGACGCGTCCGGACGTGGCCGTCGACGCGCTGGTCGCCGTACGGCGTGCGGAGCTGGACCGGGTTCGCGCCGAGGCCCGGGTGCTGCTGTCGGAGCTGCGGGCGCAGGAGCAGCACCGGCCGGAGAACCTGGTCGAGGTGATCGTCGGCCAGGAGGCGATCGCGGCCCGGTTCGCTCAGTTGCTGAACGGCACGCGGGAGCAACTGCTCGTGCTCGACCGGCCGCCGTACGCGTCCCGGCCAGGTGAGTCCGATCCCCGGGTCCGCGGGCTGCTGAGCGACGGAGTGGTTGTCCGGGGCATCTACTCCCCCGACTCCCTCGACGTGCCGGGCGGAGTGGACGAGGCGTACAGTGCGGCCGACGCCGGGGAGACGTCACGCGTGCATCCGCAGGTTCCGATGAAGCTGGCCGTGTTCGACCGCAAGATGGCGCTGCTGCCGTTGTCGGTGGACCAGTTGGTCGACACGGCGCTCGTCGTACACCCGTGTGCGCTGCTGGACGCGCTCATCGAGATGTTCACGCTGCTGTGGGACCAGGCGGTGCCGGTGGTGCCGCCGGCGACGACGGATCCGCTCGACGCGCGGCTGATGACACTGCTCGCCGCGGGGTTCAAGGACGACGCGATCGCGCGGCAGCTCGGGCTGAGCAGCCGTACGGTCGGCCGGCGGGTCGCCGAGCTGATGGAGACGCTGGGTGCGCGGACCAGGTTCCAGGCCGGGATCCACGCCCAGCGCCGCCATCTGCTCGAGGACTGATCAGCAGGTGCCGAGCATCTGCTGCAGGGCGGTCTTCTCCGCGGACTGCAGCGACAGGCCGTAGGTGTGCTTCACCCAGATCCACTCGCGCGCGTAGATGCAGTGCACCGAGGTGTTCGGCGGCTTCCAGGCCGACGGGTCCCGGTCGCCCTTCGAGCGGTTGCTCGACGCCGACACCGCGATCAGCTGCGCGATGCTCAGGTCGTTGGCGAACTGCTGCCGGCGTGACGTGCTCCACGTGTTGGCGCCGGACTTCCACGCCTCGGCCAGCGGCACGATGTGGTCGATGTCGACCGACGAGTCGTCGTTCACCCAGGTGGCGTCGTACACGCTGTACCACCGGCCGGCGGTCGGCTCGCACTGGCTGTCGACCGTGACGCCGGAGCCGTCGCGCTTGAGCACTTGGTCGCGGGTGTCGCAGGTCCCGGACTGGGTGATCCAGTGCGGGAACAGGTCCCGGCTGTAGCCGCTCGTCGAGCCTTCGGCCTTGACGGTGAGACCGGCGAGCTGGGTGGCCGCCGTACTCGCCGACGGCGGGGTCGGTGGGTAGGCCAGCACCGGTCCGGCGCTCAAGGCCCATGCCGTCACCGCGGCGACGGCAGTCATGACAAGAGTGGTGAAACGTCGCATCAGTCAGGCCTCCGAAGGGTCGGGCGGGTCCCCCCTGACGTGCTGCCCTCAGCCTTCCCCGATTACGCGCGGTAAGAAATTACTCACTGATGAAACGACGGTGAACGCTCTCGCTCAGGCAGGTTCGAAGCTGGCCAGCATCTCCTCCAGCGCCCGCTGGTCCGGTCCGACGAACGCATCAGCCTGCGGCGCCGTCTCCAGCAGGTCCAGGAACTCGCCCGTGTGCCTCGGTGCCGGTGGCAAGTGGCTGCTGAGGATGACCTCCGGATCCATCTCCCGCAGCGGTTGGACGGTACGCCGGAACGCGTCCTGCTCGACGTTGTGCACCCACGGGCTGTCGATGGTCGCCCAGAGCAACTGTCCGCCGCGCAGCGCGTCCGGCGGCGCGTCACTGACGTCACCACAGTCGGCGAGCTCGGACGTCGGCATCGGCGCACCGAAACAGTCGGAACTGAAGCAGGCCCGCGACCGGTCGTCGTAGAAGCCGACAGTCGCCGGGCTGTCGTACAGCGGTGGCCGGAACGCCGTCAGCGTGCGGTCGGCCAGCATCAGCGACTGGCCGGGGTTCAGCAGGTACAGCCTGTCCATCGGCAGCGGCCGCTCGGTGCTCATGATCCCCGCGCCGACGAACGTCGTGATCAGCCGTGCCTGTGGCGCCGCCTCCAGCAGGTCGAACAGGGAACCGGTGTGGTCCCGGTCCGGGTGGGTCAGCCAGATCCACCGCACGTCCCGCGGATCGACGACCGTGCCGAGGGAGTCCATGAAGCCCCGGTCCGGCAGGCTCAACCCGGTGTCGACCACCAGCGGTTCGGCCCCGAGCAGGACGAACGCGTTCACCGGCAGGAACCCGATGCCGGGCACCGGTATCTGGTCACTCAGCACGCTGATCTCAGCGCCGACACGATTGATACGCATGATGGTTCCCCCTTGGGAGTTCGGCCGTCCCCCTGCGAGACCGCTCCTCCTGGGAGCGTCCGTCGCCGCTCACCCGCTGTCAAGACCCGTCGACATCCCCTGTTCACAAGGCTTCACGGTCCCGAAATGCCGTGCCGGTATACAGACGACACCATCCAGTGAGGAGACATGTCGATGGCAACCATTGGTGAACAGGCCGCCGCTCTGCTCCGCTCCGGCCTCGGCCGCCGGGACTTCCTGCGCGCGACCGCGGCCGTCAGCGCCGCCGGAGCCGCCGTCTCGGCGAGTACGGCGGGCTCCGCGCAAGCCGCCGTACCGCGGGAGGTGTTACAGCCGGGCAAGGGACCGATCCACGGCGGTCACTACCTGCGGTCGATGCCCGACCAGGTCCGGTGGGGCTACGTTCCGTCGCTCGACAGCGACCCGGTGCTGCGCATGCGGTCAGGTGAGACCGTCACTGTCGACACCGTCTCCCACGAGGGCATCCTCGAGGACCAGGGCCGGGACCCGGTCGAGTACTTCGCCCAGCACGGCGTCGCCAGGTCGTCGGTCCTGGACGACGCCGTCGCGATCGCCCGCGAGTACGACCGGACCACGCGGAACTTCGACGTCGACGGGCCGCATGTCGTGACCGGCCCGATCTTCGTGCAGGACGCGAAACCCGGCGACGTCCTCAAGGTCGAGATGCTGACAATGCTCCCGCGCGTCCCGTACGGCGTGGTGTCCAGCCGGCATGGGAAAGGCGCCCTCCCGCGGCTGGCCGGCGGCGGTGTCCCGGCCGGCATCACCCTCGACGAGATCATGCCGCCGGTGGCGACGGACGGCCGGGCGACCGGCGACCCGACCCGCTACGGGAACGTCTCGGTGTTCACGCCGATCCGGGGCGGACGCGGGGTGATGTCACGCGGCACCCGACGTGCGGTGACCTTCCCACTGCAGCCCTTCATGGGATTGATGGGTGTCGCGTTCGCCGGCTCGGCGTCGCCGACAGCCCCGGAGCTGAACTCGATTCCGCCGACTCTCGGCGGCGGCAACATCGACATCAACCTGCTGACCGTCCGGTCCGCGTTCTATCTGCCGGTGTTCGCCGACGGCGCGCTGTTCCACGTCGGTGACCCACATCTCGCGATGGGCAACGGCGAGGTCGCGCTCACCGCCCTGGAGGGCTCGCTGCGGGCGACCTTCCGGCTGACGGTGTGCAAGGCAGGGTCCGGCGATGCCCCGTCGGTGGCGTTCCGCTACCCGTTCGCGGAAACGCCGGACGCCTGGGTCCCGATCGGCCTGTCGGACCCTGACGGCAGCCGGAACGGTCAGGGCAACGACCTGAACGTCGCCATGCGCCGCGCGGTCGTCAACGCCCTCGACTTCCTCGCAACCGACCAGGGCATGGACCGGGCGACGGGCTACGCCTACCTCTCGGCCGCCGCCGACTTCGAGATCTCCCAGGTCGTCGACCGCACCACCGGCGTCCACGCCATCATCAGAAAGTCTGACTTCGACTAGGACCACCGCCGGGCTGGTCGCGCTCCACCACGGTCAGTGCCCAACCAGGGCCGCTCTGATCGAGTTCGGCGTTCCAGCGCTCGTTGACGAGTTTGTGGAGGGCCTTCGGGGTGCCGGGGTCCTTGCCGGACTCGAGTAGGTGGCGGGCGACGAGGCCGCGGGTGTGCTTGGCGTTGTGCGAGACGACCGACCGGACGCCGTTGCGTTCGCGGACGACGTTCACCGAGACCCACTTCGCCGCCTGGTCACCGTTCGGCCGCCAGGCGGCGACATACGTGGACGAGCGGCAGTCCACGATCACGCCGTTGGCTTCTGCGAGTGCGGTGGCCAGCGGGTTACGCCACACCGAGGCGAGCGGTCCGAGACCGGGCAGCGTCGTACCCATGGACAGCCGGTACGGCGGTACGCGGTCAGCCATCCGTAGTGCGCCCCACGCGGCCGACACGACGAGCAGCCGGTTGCCGGCCCGGCGCTTGCTGCCGGCGGACAAGGTCGCGTAGCCGAGTGCGTCGTACAGGACCCCGGAGTACAGCTCCGACACCGGCACAGCCGGCTCGGTCCGCCACCGGGTGTTCCGGTCCACCTCGTGCTGGAGTGATGCGCCGACTCCCAGTACGTCGTACGCGTCGGACGAAGCGGAGACCTTCGCCAGCGCCTCGAGGACCTGCTCGCGGACGGGATTGAGCTCCGGGAAGGACAGCGACGCGTGGTCGACCGCACGGCCACGGCTCCGCCCGGTCTTGCCCTCAGACGGCGGCAGCAAGATCAGTGTCATGGGGCCTCCCGGCCTGGACTGAGGAACGGAGGGAGCGAAGCGACCGGAGAGACGAGGGAAGGCCGGGAGTTTGAGCCCCATGACACCCGCGCCGGAGGCGCGGCATTCAATACCGTCACGTCAGGTCGTCCAGGGTGGCCAGGTCGGCGGCGGTCGGGTCCCAGAGCCCGGCGGCGACGTTCTGCTCGATCTGCTCCGGCTTGGTCGCGCCGGCGATCACCGAAGCGACCGCGGGCTGCGCCGCGAGACCGCCGATGGCGACGTCGATCATGGTCAGGTCGCGCTCGGCCGCGAAGGTCTCGAGCGCCTCGATCTTGTCGAAGTCCGCCCGTGCCAGGCGCTCCGGCTGAGTCGCCAGCCGACTGCCTTCCGGGGCTTCCTCACCACGCTTGTACTTGCCGCTGAGCAGGCCGGCCGCGAGCGGGAAGAACGGCAGGATGCCGATGCCGAGGTGCTCGCAGGCCGGGACCAGCTCGTCCTCGACGTCGCGCTCGAGCAGCGAGTACTGGTTCTGCGCGCTGACGAAGTGCTCCAGGCCGGCGGACTTGGCGACCCAGTCGGCGTCGACCACCTGCCAGGCCGCGAACTGGGAGCTGCCGAGGTAGCGGACCTTGCCCTCGGCAACCAGCTCGGACAGCGCCGCCAGGGTCTCCTCGATCGGCGTGACCGGGTCCGGGAAGTGCAGCTGGTAGAGGTCGATCCAGTCCGTGCCGAGCCGCTGCAGGCTCGACTCGACCGCCTTGCGGATGTACCGGCGGGAGCCGCGGACACCCCAGTCCGGCCCGTTCACGCCCTGCATGTCGCCGCCGAACTTGGTCGCGACCACCACCTCGTCGCGGCGGCTGCCGAGCGCCTTGCCGAGCAACTCCTCGCTGTAGCCGTACTCACCGTGGTAGATGTCCGCGGTGTCGAACAACGTGATCCCCGCGTCCACCGCGGCGTTCACGACCGCGTCCGTCCGGGTCGCGTCCAGCCGCCGCCCGAAGTTGTTGCAGCCCAGCCCCACCACACTCACCGTGAGGCCCGAGTCACCCAGCTGCCGGTACTCCATATCGGTCATGTGCTCAGCCTAGTAACCGCATACAGTTGCCGGCATGCCGAGTCTCACCGTCGCCGGCGCCCGTACCCGGGCCGCCGCACTCTCCGTCCATTCGTACGACGTCGACCTCGACCTGACCCAGGGCGAGCGGACGTTCGGATCGACCACCACGATCAGCTTCTCCGCCACCAGTACGACGACGTGGCTGGACGTGAAACCGGACAAGCTCGTCTCGGTGACCCTCAACGGTACGGCGGTCGACGCCGCCGGACTGACCGACGGCCGGCTCGAGCTCACGGACCTGCAGCCGTCCAACGAGCTCGTCGTCGTGGCCTCGATGCTGTACTCCCACGACGGCGAGGGGCTGCACCGCGCGGTCGACGCCGCCGACGGACTCGCCTACACCTACGCGATGTCGTTCCTGGACGCCGCGCCCCGGATCTTCGCGTGCTTCGACCAGCCCGACCTCAAGGCGCCGTACCGGATGAAGGTCACCGCGCCGGACGGCTGGCTGGTGCTCGGCAACGGCGCGGCCACCCAGGTCTCCCCCGGCCGCTGGGAGCTGGCCGAGACGCCGCCGCTGTCGACGTACTTCGTCACCGTGGTGGCCGGGCCGTACCACCAGCTCACCGACTCGCACGACGGGATCCCGCTCAGCGTGGTCGCCCGGCAGTCGCTCAAGGAGGCGCTGGAGCGCGAGGCCGCGGACATCTTCACTGTCACCAAGCAGTCCTTCGACGAGTACCACCGGATGTTCGCCTACCGGTACCCGTTCGGCGAGTACCACCAGGCCTTCGTGCCGGAGTTCAACGCCGGCGCTATGGAGAACCCGGGCTGCGTGACCTTCCGCGACCAGATGGTGTTCCGCTCGGCGGTGACGGACGGCGAGCGCAGCAACCGGGCCCGGACGATCGTGCACGAGATGGCGCACCAGTGGTTCGGCGACATCGTCACGATGGAGTGGTGGAACGACCTCTGGCTGAACGAGTCGTTCGCGGAGTACATGGCCCACCGGGTGTCGACCGACGCGACCCAGTACACCGACAACTGGATCGACTTCGCGTTCATCCGGAAGTGGTGGGGCCTGCAGGCAGACCAGCGGTCCTCGACGCACCCGGTCGCGGCCGACCCGGTCAAGGACGCGCTCGCCTCCCTCGACGACTTCGACGGCATCTCGTACGCCAAGGGCGCCGCGGTGCTCAAGCAGCTGGCCGCCTACCTGGGTGACGAGGTCTTCCTGGCCGGCGTCGGGGCGCACATCCGATCGAACGAGTTCGCCAACGCGACCTTCGCCGACCTGGTCGCCAAGTGGACCGAGGCCGGCGCCACCGACCTCGACACCTGGGCGCGCAACTGGCTGCGCACGCCGGGCCTGGACACGATCAGCGCGTCGCGCACCGAGTCGGGCACCGTGCTGCGCCGGGTCGCCCCGGCCGAGTTCCCGGCCGAGCGCCCGCACAAGCTCACGGTCGGCGGGTACGACGCGGACGGCCGGGGTACGGCGGTCGCCGTACTGCTGGACGCGGACGAGGTGGCGGTCGCGCTCGACCCGTCGGTCGCGGTCGTGATCCCGGACGCCGGCGACGACACCTGGGCCAAGATCCGGCTCGACGCGGACAGCCTGGCGAACCTGCCGGCGGTGCTGCCGAAGATCGCCGACGGCGTGACCCGGGCCGTCGTACTGAACAGCATCCGCGACGCCGTCGCCGACGCCGAGCTTGACCCGAAGCTCGGGTTCGACGTGCTGATCGGGATGCTGCCGCACGAGACGAGCGACATCGCGGTCTCGACGATGGTCGGCTGGGCGAACACCCACCTGCTCGGCATCTACCTGCCCTACGAGCCGTACCGCGGCCAGCTGGCCGAGGCCCTCGCGGCGCGGCTCAAGACCGTCACGGCCGGCAGCAGCCTGCAGCTCTCGGTGGCCCGCGGGTACGTGCGGTTCACCGAGGAGGTCGACGTACTGAAGGGCTGGCTCGTCGGCGCGGGTGTGCCGGCGGGGCTCGCGATGGACGCCGACCTGCGGTGGACCGTCCTGCTCCAGCTCGCCCGCCTCGGCGCAGCCGGACCGGCCGACATCGACGCCGAGCTCGAGCGCGACACGTCGTCCGAGGGCATCGTGCACGCGACCCGGTGCCGGGCCGCGCTGCCGACGGCGGAGGCCAAGGAGCAGGCCTGGACGCTGATCACAACCGACGCCGACGTCGCGAACTACGAGCTGTACGCGGCCTGCGAGGGTTTCTGGCATCCCGGTCAGACCGAGCTCACCGCGACCTACGTGAACCGGTTCTTCGCCGAGATCGGCGGCACCGAGAAGCTGCGGTCCGGGTGGGTGGTCGCGCAGAGCGCGAGGCTCGCCTTCCCCCGGTACGCCGTCGAGCAGCAGGTCGTGGCGCGGGCCACGGACCTGGTGGCGGACGAGTCGGTGGCGGCCGGAATCCGGCGCTCGGTCGGGGACGGTGTAGACGACCTGAACCGGGCGCTGGCGGTGCGTTCCGCGTTCAGTGGGTGACCTGTAAGGTTCGGTCACACCGTGTTGTGACCACTGTGACTGGTGTGATCACAAGGACCCTTGTGAGCAGGCAAGATGTGATTTCGTGACGTAACCTCCACAATGACCGCGCGGCACGGCGCGCCGGTCTTGGTCAGGCAGCACGTCCCGGGAGAGACTGTCGAGAACCGCACAGGAGAACAAAGGCAATGCGCGAGGCGAGGCTCGTCGGTCTGAGCCAGGATGGCAAGCAGCTCATCCTGGCGATGGCAGAGACGGGTGAGGAGTTCGCCGTCCCGGTCGACGACCGGTTGCGTGCGGCCCTGCGCGGCGACCGTGCCCGACTCGGCCAGCTGGAGATTCAAATGGAGAGCGCGCTGCGCCCACGAGACATCCAGGCTCGTATCCGCGCCGGCGAAAGTCCCGAGGCGGTCGCTGCGGTCGCCCAGATGCCGATGGAACGCGTGATGGCGTTCGCCGGTCCGGTCCTGGCCGAGCGGGACCACATCGCGAGCCTCGCGCAGCGCGCCTCCGTCCGGCGCCGGGGTGGCGCCGACGCACCGACCCGCAACCTGGGCGCCTGGGTGACCGAGCGGCTGCGCACCCGCCAGGTCGACCCGGCGTCGGCCGAGTGGGACGCGTGGCGGCGCGACGACGGTCGCTGGGCGGTCCGCGTCTCGTACTTCGTCGAGAGCGCCGACGAGGCCGAGCAGAAGGACGAGAAGATCGCGATGTTCGCGTACGACGCCCCCGGTCGGTACGCGGTCCCGGACGACGACGAGGCCCGTTGGCTGGTCGGCGAGCAGGCGCAGGTGATCCCGCCGCCCGTGCAGCCGCAGCCCGGTGAGCGCCGGCTCGCCGCGGTCGCCGACATCGACCTGTCCGTCGCGCCCGACCACGGCGCCGACAGCTACGAGGCAGGCTTCGAGGACACGGTCAGCCTGCCCCGCCGAAACCATCCGGTTTCCCGCGAGCCGGTGCGCGAGCGGGAGGGCTTCGCCGCCCGCGAGACCCACCGTGAGCCAGTGCGTGACACCGGCCGCGAGGGTTCTCGCGAGACCGGTCCGCGAAGGGTGCACTCGGTGCCGGATCCGGACACCGAGCCGACGCTGATCGACGTACCGATCGAGCAGCCGCCGACGCTCCGCCCTGCCGTGCGCGCCGTCGAGCGCCCGACCCAACTCCCCGTCGAGGCTGCATCCCTGGCCCCGCCGGAGGAGCGCCGTACGCCGCCCCCGGTCGAGGACCGTGAACGCGCGCCCGTCGTCGAAGAGCCCACTCCTCCCCCGGCAGCGGCTGAGCCCGAGCCCGAGGCTGAGGTCGCCCCCGAGCCCGTGACTGCCACTGCGGAAGAACCCCAGGCCGAGCCGAAGAAGAAGCCGGCCCGTCGCAACAACAAGCGCGCCAGCGTCCCCAGCTGGGACGAGATCATGTTCGGCAAGAAGGCCGACTGACCTCCACAGCGTAGGCCCCGCGGGCCGGTAGGTTCGCGCCCCGTGACAACTGGTCTCGAGGAGGCCGTGCAGCGCACCGCCGAACTGTGCGCTGCTTGACACATCACGGACAGTTGTCCCAGATGGCGGACGGTGTTTGGCATTGCACCGGGGCTCTGCCATGATCTTCGGCATGCAGATGCTGTGTTGTTGCTGTTGTCGCTGACGCGCGCCGTCTCCGGCGCACGAGGCCCTGTCCTTTCCGTGGCCCGCCCGCCGACACCAGCACTCACAGGATCTTCCGCACATGAATCTCCCGGCCTTCGCCGATCTGCTCGCGTCCCGCGGCCTCCGGCTGCTGCCCGGCTCGCACGCGGTCCCGGTCGAGCTGCTCGTCCAGTTGCCTGACGCAACGATCGCCCGGTTCACCGCGCGTGGCACCACGCTGCGGCTCAGCCGCTTCTCCCCCGACGCGCTGACCGCGATCACGATCGCCGCCGAGTGCGGTTGCGGTGACCACCACCCGCAGACCGGCCCGTCCCGGGTGACGCTGAGCCGGTACGCCGTACCGTTCGACGAGCGCACGATCGACGGCGAGCTGCTCTTCGGCTGGCAGTCCCACGAAGCCGGATTGCTCCGGCTCACCGACGCCGCCATCCACTTCTTCACCCTCCTCGACGACGCGCGAACCCCCGAGCGCGTCCTCGTCGGCGTGGCCTGACCCCCACTTTGTGCACCGCCTGAGCGTTTTCGGGGCGCCGAACCACTCAGGCGGTGCACAAAGTCGGATCAGGGACGCCGGTGGGCCGGTTCGGTGTCGTCGTAGCGGCGGCGGGCGGCCTCGACCTTGGCGAGGTTGGGTGACCACTTGGCCAGGGACTGGAAGAGAGGCGCGAGGCTGCGGCCGAGGTCGCTGATCTCGTACTCGACCCGCGGCGGCACCTCCGGGTAGTAGGTGCGCAGTACAAGACCGTCGCGCTCGAGTTGCCGTAGCCGCTGGGTCAGCACCTTCGGCGTGATCACGCCGATCCGGCGCTCGAGCTCGACGAACCGCTGCCGCCCGAACTCGTTCAGCGACCACAGGATCGGCGTCGTCCACCGGCTGAACACCACGTCGACCACCGGAGCGATCGGACAGGCCTGCACCGGATCCACCTGTGTGGCGTCGACCACAATCACCCTCCCAGCCCAATACTTTCCTCTAGGTACCTAGTATGCCAAGGCAAGTAGCGTCCTCGTCAGATCAACCGAACGAGGAGCGAACACATGATCGTGGTGACTGGGGCAACGGGGAACGTCGGACGGCCGCTGGTGGAGGCACTCACCGCAGCGGGCGAGCAGGTACGAGCGGTATCGCGGAACGCGACCGGCTTCCCGGCGGACCTGTCGGAACCGGAGACGCTCAAGCCCGCACTCGACGGAGCCGACGCGGTGTTCCTGCTGACCTCCGCCGATTTCCTGGCGAACGGCAATCTCGCTGACGTGATGGACGTCGTCCGTGGCGCCGGCGTCCAGCGCGTCGTACTGCTGTCCTCCCAAGGTGTGGGCACCCAACGCCACCCGTCCGGACTGGAGGACGCGGTCAGAGCATCCGGCCTCGCGTGGACGATGCTGCGACCGGGCAACTTCGCCTCGAACGCCTTCCAATGGGCCGAGTCGATCCGCACCCGCCGACAACTCGAGGCCCCGTACGGCGACGTCGCACTGCCCGCCGTCGACCCGGCGGACATCGCCGAGGTCGCGGCCGTCGTACTGCGTGAACCCGGCCACGCCGGCGCGATCTACACGCTGACCGGACCGGAGCCGATCTCGCCGCGACAGCAGGCGGCCGCGATTGGCGAGGCCATCGGTGAGCCGGTGCAGTTCGTCGAGCTCAGCCGGGCGGACGCGCGGTCCCGGATGCTGACCTACATGCCGGAGCCGGTCGTCGAGGCCACGCTCGGCGTTCTCGGCGAGCCGACCGCCGACGAGCAGCGCGTCAGGCCGGACATCGAGCGGGTCCTCGGTCGCCCAGCCCGGCCGTTCGCGGAGTGGGCAACCCGCAACGCACCCGCTTTCAAGTAGGCCGGACAAGCCGCCGGCGGCGTCTGGGAGCCAGGTCTTGAATTAGTAACACGCTTGGTTTAACTTATCCGCGCAGCTGCCTCAGCGTGTACTTCCGGACCGCCACCTGGAGGTTTCAGCATGACCAGACGCCTGCTCGCGGGGTTCCTCCCTGCCCTAGTGCTGGCCGGCGTGCTCGTCGCGCCCGCCGCCCAGGCCGCCACGATGTACCCGAGCGGCGTCGGCGCCGACCTCGGACCGACCCCGACCACACTCGGCGTGCAGCCCGGCGCGGGCGACGACCCCGCCGGGCTGCAGACCGGCAGCGAGCTCGGCCGCAGCTACTGGCGCACCAACCAAGCGGCCGGCACGAGCTATCTCGAGTTCGATGTCGACCGGGACTACGTCGACGAGATCGGCACCGACGACGTCCTGGTGACGGTGACGTATCTCGACCGCGGCACCGGCACCCTCGAGCTCCAGTACGACGCCGCCGACAACCCGCAGGCGGATGCGCAGGACCTCCGACTGGCGAACACCGGCCAGTGGCAGGCCGGCACCTTCGCACTCATCGGCATCGGCTTCACCAACCGCCTCGGCGACGCCGACCTGCGCCTGTTCGGCAGCGCCGACATCACCGTCTCGAGCCTCCGGATCAGTACGGCGGGCGCCGTCGTACAACTTGGTCAGTCGCCGATCCAGCAGGGCATCAGCCCGCGCGCCGGCGACCGCCCGGAGAACCTGGTCACCGGCGTGCAGGACGGCCGTCCGTACTGGCAGACCGACCGCACCGCGCCGGCGCCGGGCACGAACTTCTTCTACATGAACGTCGCCGACACCTACCTGTACGACAATCGCAGCCTGGTCCTGGTCAGCGTCGACTACTTCGACGAGGGCAACGGCCAGTTCGGACTGCACTACGACTCCCCCGGCGAGACGATCCCGGAGAAGTTCAAGAACTCCGAGCTCGTCCGCTACGGCGACACCAGGACCTGGAAGACGCACACCTTCGCGCTCCCGGACGCGGTGCTGACGAACCGCTCGAACGGATCCGACTTCCGCATCCACAACGGCGACGGCGCGGTCGACCTCAAGGTCGCCGCAGTCCGGGTCGCCAAGGTCGCGACCACGCTCGACGTCACCGAAGGTCTACTCGACCTGATCGACGAGGCCGCCCGGGTCGAGCAGGCCGCCCGGGAAGGCACGCGCGACGGGCAGTACCCGGCCGGCAGCCGGGCAATCCTGCGTACGGCGATCGACGACGCCCGCGCGATCGCGGCCACGCCAGGTGTGACCGACGTACAGGTCAAGGAAGCGCTTCAGGCCCTGCAGGCCAAGCTGGATGCGTTCCAGCCGATCGACACGAACTTTGCACCGGACGGTACGGCGACCGCGAGCAGCGGCACCGGCGCGATCAACGTCAACGACCGCAACCACAACTCGGCCTGGACCAGTGGCCCGGGTGACTCCTGGCTGCAGCTCGACCTCGGCAAGCCGCGGCGGGTGAACGACGTCCGCCTGGAGTGGGCGCAGGCCTACTCCCCCGACTACACCGTCCAGGTCTCCAACGACGGGACGAGCTTCACCACGGTCGGCCGGACCGGCTCGCCAGGCGCCAACCAGTTCAGCAAGACCCGCTTCGCCACGACCGCCGCCCGCTACGTCCGGGTCGCGATGACCGGGGCCGACTCCTTCATCGTCAAGGAACTCCAGCTCCGCGAGTCCCCTGTCGTCGCCCCGGAGCCGCGGCTGGTCCAGACGGTCAAGCCCACAGAGGACGGCGTGATCGCGGACTTCGACGCCACCGAGTACGGCGCCGATCGCAGCGGCCGGCGTGATTCGACGAAGGCGATCCAGCAGGCGATCTACGCCTGCCAGGACGCGGGCGGCGGCACGGTCTGGTTGCCCGCCGGCCACTACCTCGTGAGCGACACCGTCGAGGTGCACGCCTTCTGCACCCTGCGCGGCGACAGCGACCACACGGTCGTGGTCGCGAACCTGCCGAGCGGCGACGACGGCCCGAGCCTGTTCCGGATCGGCGGCAGCGCCGGCGTCCTCGGCGTCACCACGTTCTATCCGAACCAGAACGCGACCGACCCAATCCCGTACAACTACACGTTCGAGATCCCCGGCGGCGCCTGGATCGGCAACGAGAACTACATGATGGCGACCGTCGCCGACGTGACCCTGCTGAACTCCTACCGTGGGATCGGGATCAGCACGATGGCCAACGACCGCGGCAACGCGCCCAGCTCCGGCCAGGTGCACGAGTCGTCGACCATCCGCAACGTCCGCGGGACCGCTCTGTTCGAAGGCGCCCGCGCGTACAACGGCGCCGACGTCGGCACCTGGGAGAACGTTGCGTTCAGCAACTCCGTGTGGTCGTCGGCGCCGGCGAAGTACAACCCGCCATCGCGCCAGGTCCTCGACGCCTGGACCCGGGCGCACGGCACCGGCCTGGTCCTCGGCGACCTCGAGTGGGACCAGTTCCACCGGATCACCCTGTCCGACTACCGCGTCGGCATCCACGTCGTGGCCGGCCAGCGGGCCCAGTTCACCGGGAGCTTCCTGCAGCCCGACGTACGCCGTACCGACATCGGCATCCTCGTGGACGTGATGGACGACCGCTGGGGCATGACGCTGGCCGCGGGCCTGGTCGAGGGCAGCGACCACGCGATCCTGAACAACTCCCGCGGCTACGTGAAGGTCACCGGTACGGCGCTCACCGGCGCGGTCGCCGGGATCGTACACCGCATGTCGGGCACGGCGCCGACCTACCAGACCGAGCCGCTTCCGAAACCGAAACAGGCCCTGTACGTCGTCGACGCTCCGCACGGGGTCGGGTACCTTCCGGCTGCCGACGCGACCAGCGCGGTGCAGAAGGCGCTCGACAAGGCCGGGAGAGCGGGCGGCGGGATCGTCTACCTGCCGGCCGGGTGGTACCGGATCAGCACGCACCTGACTGTCCCGGCGAAGGTGGAGTTGCGGGGCGCGTCCGCCGTACCGAACCGGGATCAGTCCGGGGCGAGCGGCGGAACGGTGCTGCACGCCTTCGAGCGGAACACCGAGACTGCTTTGATCACGCTGAAGCACCAAGCGGGCGTGCGCGGTCTGCGCGTGTTCTACCCGGACAACAACCCGGGCCGGCCGGAAGGTGTCGTCGCCTACCCGTTCGCGGTCCGCGGGTATGCCGGCGGCAACTACGTCATCAACTCCGGCTTCCCGAACACCTGGAACGGGATCGACCTGCGCGGTGACGACATCGTGGTCCGCAAGGTCGCCGGGGCGTTCTTCGACCACGCGATCAAGGTGGGTCCGGGCCGCAACGGCCGGATCGAGGGCGTGCTGTCGAACGGCAACGCGGTCACCCGGGTCGGCTACCAGCAGCCGTACTGGATGAACGAGGGCAACATCTTCGAGCTCGTCATCGACAAGTACATGCGCAAGACCGCCAAGATCGTCACCGTCGACGGTGCGACGGGACTGACGTTGCTCAACGTGTTCGCCTACGGATTCCACGACGGGCTCGTGGTGAACAGTGGCCAGGTGGACGCGTTCAACCTCGGCACCGACAACCTCGGCGCCGACGGCTACACCGTGAAGGTGGCGGGCGGCGACGTCGAGGCCACCAACCTGGCCCGCTACAACGGCGCCACCAGCACCGGTCCGGTCACGCTCCGGAACGTGATGGTGATCAACGTCGTCCAGCGCCGGGTCTCGGTCGCCGCCAACGGGCCAGGCACGGTGAAGATCGCCGGCAACGAGTCCGAACCCGGCACGTACGAGGTCGGCGCGCAGGTGACCGTGACGGCGACGCCAACATCGGATAGCGTTTTCCGGAACTGGACCGTGGACGGCGTGGTGGTCTCGACCGAGGCGTCGTACACGTTTACCGTCGGCACGGACCAGGTACTGACCGCGAACTTCACGTAGGAGCGAGATGGCTGACGCTACGAACCACCAGGTCGCGATCGTGGGCTGCGGCATCATCGGCCGCACCCACGCGGACACCGTCGCCGAGCGGCCGGACGCCACCGTCACGGCCCTCGTCGACGGCGACGCGGCCGCCCGGGAGGCGCTGGCGGCCCGGCTGAAGGAGGCCGGGCACCCGGAGCCCAAGCTGTACGGCGACCTGTCCGCGGCGCTGAGCGGGTCCGACGTCTCGCTCGTCGCGATCTGCACGCCGAGCGGGACCCATGCGGCGCTGGCCGAGGAGGCGCTGAACGAGAAGAAGCACGTCGTGATCGAGAAGCCGCTCGACGTCGACCTGACCCGGGCGCGGCGCCTCGGCGCGGCCGCTGCCCGGGCCGCAAGCCACGGGGTGGTGTCGTCGGTGATCAGCCAGCACCGCTTCGACGCCGGCAGCGTGGTGGTCCACGAGGCGATCGAGGCCGGCCGATTCGGTCAGCTGACGTCGGCGGTCGCGACGGTGGCCTGGTGGCGCAGCGACGAGTACTACGCCTCGGCCGGCTGGCGTGGGACCTGGGCGCAGGACGGCGGTGGCGCGCTGATGAACCAGGGCGTGCACACCGTCGACCTGCTGCTGTGGTTCATGGGCCGCCCGGTGAACATCCAGGCCCAGGCGCTCCGCGCGGCGCACCACGAGATCGAGGTCGAGGACACTGTCGTGGCGACGCTGACGTTCGAGTCCGGCGCGGTCGCCACCCTGCACGCGACGACCGCGGCCTTTCCTGGTGGCCGGACGCGGGTGTCGGTGCACGGGACGCAAGGCGGCGCCGAGGTGGAGGACGACCTGCTCCGGCGGTTCAACGCCGACGGCTCGAAGGACGACGTCTCGGTCGACGCCGGTCCGCCTGGCAGGCACACGGCGCAGTACGACGACATCCTGCGAGCGATCGCGGACGGCGGCAAGCCCGGCATCACCGTCCAGGACGCCATCGACGCGCTGGCCACAGTCCGGGCCGTCTACATCGCCTCGACCCTCCAGCGCCCGGTCAAGTTCATCGACGTCCTGGAGGGCCGCTACGACGACGTCGACGTCTCGCGCGGTATCGGACTGCCGCCCAACTAGGCGCCGGGCTCGCGGTTGTTGAGGATGCGCTGGTAGAGGTTGCAGTCCTGCCAGGCGCCCGCGATGTGCAGGTAGGTGGGTGCCATGCCGATCTGGGTGAAGCCGGTGCGCTGGAGAACGCGTTGCGACGCGACGTTGTTCGTCAGCGTGCTGGCTTCCACCCGGTGCAGCTTGAGCTCGGTGTCCGCGATCTCCATCGCGATTTCCACGCCACGAGTGATCAGGCCCCGCCCGACCGCGTCGACCGCGAGCCAGTAGCCGAGCGCCGCGCTGCGGAACGGTCCGGGCACCAGGTCGTTGAGCGTGATCGCACCGACAATCCGGTCGCCTTCGGCGAGCACCCACGGCACGGTCCGGCTGTCCTTGTACCGCTCGAGCTGGCTGGTCAGCTTTTCCCGCTGCCCGGCGACGGTGAACCAGCTGTCCTGCCGGTCGGGTTCCCACGGCTTCAGGTGGTCCCAGCTGCGCGTGTAGGCGTCGACGAGCCCTTCGGCGTCGTCGAGGCTCGCGATGCGGAGCTGTACGTCGAGAGTCAGTGAGCGGGGTGAAATCACTTCGGCAGCCTACGCGCCTGACTGGATCCGCTGACCCGAGGTGTGAACGCGTCGTGGAAGATCGTCGACGCGGCGCCGACCGCGGCTGCGTCGGTCTGCAGCATCGACTCCTCCACCGCCACCGGGCGGGTCTCGCGCGCGACCGGATGGGCGTTGACCGCGCGGCCGATCTCGGCCAGGAAGACCTCCGAGATCTCCTTGCCGAACGCCGGCCCGCCGAGCACGACCAGGTCGATGTCGAGCAGGTCGACCAGGCCGACCGCGCCTTGGCCGATCACGCGGGCGATCTGCGTGACTGCCTTCACCGCCGCCTCGTCACCATCGGCGGCAGCCTTGCACGCCGCCCGGTACCGCTTCGCCTCGTCGGTGGCGCTCGGGTCGGTCTCGACGTACCCGTACTCCGCCGCGATCAGCGGCAGCGAGGCGGTCGGGTTGCACTCTGGCAGCATCCGCGGCCCGTCCTCGGGATCCCACTCCCCCATCCGCAGCGCCGCGACCTGGCCGAACTCGCCGGCGTTCGCTGTACCGCCGCGGTAGATCGAGCCGTTCAGGATCAGGCCGCTGCCGACGCCGGTGCCGAGGTAGAGGTAGGCGAAGTCGCGGTCCCGGGCCGAGCGGCCGATCCAGCGCTCGCCGATGGCTGCCGCCGTACCGTCCTTCTCGACCAGGACCGGGTGGTTGAGCTTCTGCTGCAGCAGGTGCCGGATCTTCAGGCCGCGCCACGCCGGTTGCAGCGGGAGGGCGAGCAGCGTGCCGTCCGCATTGATCGGCCCGGGTACGGCGACGCCGACGCCGAGCATCGAGTCGAGGTCGACCTGGCTGATGCTGAGCGCCGCGGTCACGGTCGCGGCGGTCAGGTCGACGAGCTTGTCGGCGCTCAGGTCGTCCGCGAGCTCGACGGTCTCGCGGCGCACGATCGTGCCGTCCAGGTCCACGACCGCGACGGTGAGCAGCTCAGGGTCGATGTGGATGCCGACCGCGTGCGCCGCGTTCGACCGCAGCCGGACCGGCGTCCGCGGCTTGCCCAGTCGCTCGGCCCGCTCCTGGGCCTCCTCGACCAGCAGTCCCTGCTGCAACAGGATGCGCAGGATCCGCGACACCGACTGCTGGGTGAGGCCGGTCCGCCGCGAGATTTCGGTCCGGCTGATGGTGCCGGCCAGCCGGATCGTCTCGATGATCACGGCCTCGTTGAACGAGCCCAGGTCGTACTGGTTCGCGCCCGCGCGCCGCAGGTCCTGTTCGTCCGGCACCCTGCCCATCTCCCAGCCCACCTCCCCGTTCCTGTCCGTGACTAGCCGAGATCGTACTGCGGGAGAACCGTGCTCACGGTGCTTCGAGGGCGCCGTCGATGCGTCGTACGCCGGCCGCCCACTCGTCGTGTCCGGACAGTTGCGCGGGATAACGGGCGGCCGCCTCGAGGTCGAGGTCGATCCCCCAGCCGGGCGCGTCGTTCGGGGTCAGCCAGCCGTCCTCGATCCGTAGCGTGCCGGGGAACACCTCGTGCGTCGCCTCGTTGTAGAGGTGGCCCTCCTGGATGCCGAAGGCAACCGAACTGACGTCGAGGGCGACGTTGGCCGCGGCGCCGATCGGGGACGTGTCGCCTGGCCCGTGCCACGCCGTACGGACGCCGCACAGCTCGGCCAGGTCGGCGAGCTTGCGGGCCGGCGTCAGCCCGCCGATGTCGGACACGTGCGACCGGATGAAGTCGACGCCGCCGTCGCGAACCAGGCGTACGGCGTCGCCCATCGAGGTGGTCAGCTCGCCGACCGCGAGCGGCACCGGCGACGCGGCCCGCACCTCGGGCAGCCGATCCCAGTGCTCCGGCGGCAGCACGTCCTCGAGGAAGAACAGCCCATAAGGCTCGAGCGACCGCGCCAGCAGCACTGCTTCCTTCGGAGTGAGCCGCGAGTGCACGTCGTGCAGCAGCTCGATGTTCGCGGGCAGCGCCGACCTGCCCTCCTCGAACAGCTCGGGAGTCGTGCGCAGGTAGTCCCGCGCCGACCAGCCGTTGTGGTACGGCGAATTCGGATACAGGGTCTCCATCCGCGGAGCGCCGTACCCACCGCCTCCCGGCGTCGACATCTGGAGCCGGATGTGCCGCCAGCCCTGCGCGACGAACTTCTGCGCCTGGTCGAGGGTCTCCTCGATCGTCCGGCCGCTGGCGTGGATGTAGGTGTCGGCGGCCGCCCGGACCTTGCCGCCGAGCAGCTCGTACACCGGCATCCCGGCCCGCTTGCCCGCGATGTCCCACAGCGCCTGGTCGATCCCGGAGATCGCGTTGTTCGTCACCGGTCCGCCGCGCCAGTAGCCGGAGAACCCGGCCAGCCGGGTCAGGTCGCCGATGTCACCCGGGTAGCGCCCGATCAGCAGCCGGGCCAGGTGCTCGTCGACGAACGTCTGGACCGCCTTCCACCGCTGGGTGAAGGTCGCGCAGCCCAGGCCGTACAGCCCCGGCTCGGTGGTGTCGATCTTCACCACGACCAGCGGGATGCCCTGCGGCGCGGTGACGATCGCCTTCACCTCCCGGATGCGTACGTCGTCCCGCACCGGCCAGGGCTGGTCGAAGTTCGAGGGCATTCAGATCTCCAGGGGAAGGGTCGGCAGGTCGAGCTCGTGGCGGGCCTGGAAGCCCAGGACAGCCCGGGCCGCGGTCAGGTCGATCGGCACCTCACGCCCGGCGAACCGCCGCAGCCGCGGCACGTCCGGAGCGAAGGCGTCCAGCAGAGCATCGGTCTCGTACGGCGCGTTCGTGGTGTTCGCGGCGACGAGAAAGGTGTGCGCCCCGGACAGCGGCGCCGTCAGTCCGAGCTCGATCGCGTACGCCGCGTCCCGGGTGTCCAGGTTGCCCCAGCCCTCGCGGACCGCGCCGCCCGGGTTGTCCCGGTGGCCGTCGGCCTGCCGCCGCAGGACATCGGCGGAGTTGACGTGCGGGAACCGGAACGCGACCACGTCGATCCCCCAGTGCCGCCACGCCATCCGGGCGGTGTTCTCGTCGTTCTGCTTCGACAGCGAGTACCAGTCGCCGACGTCGGAGGGCATCGTCGCGTCCAGCGGGAAGTACGCCGGCAGTGGCTGGTGCGGGTTCATCGCGACGCCGTACGCGTTGATGCTGCTGGCGATGACCGCGCGCTTGATGCCGAGCGCACCGGCCTGGGCGAGCACGTTGAACGTGGACACGACGTTGCCCGAGTACACGTCGTACGGCGTGCCGGCGTCGCGATGCGCGAGCGCGGCCAGGTGGACGACCAGGTCGGCGCCCTCGAGCGCGCCGGCCACGTCGTCCTCGGACCGGGTGTCGCCGATGATCACCCGGTCGGCCTTGAGCGACGGCTCCTCGACGATCGTCAGCGCGGTCACCACCGCCCCCAGGTCGGCGAGATGACCGACGGTGACCGACCCGATCCGCCCCGCCGCCCCCGTCACCAGCACCCGCCGACCGTTCAGCGTTGTCACTCTTTGATTCCTCCTGACATTCCGACGCCTCTGAGGAACTGCTTTTGGAACACCAAGAACAGGATCACCGGGATCAGCACCGCCAGGAACAGGGCGCTCATCTGCAGCGAGATCTCCGTGGTCTCGGCCACCCGCGGCAGCGCCACCGAGATCGGCTGCAGCCGCGGGTCCGGCAGCACCAGCAGCGGCCAGAGGTAATCCTTCCAGGAGCCGATCACGGTCAGCAGGGCGACCACCCCGACGATCGGTTTCGACAGCGGCAGCACCAGCGACGTGAACAACCGCAGGTTGCTCGCGCCGTCGATCCGGGCCGCCTCGATCAGCTCCCGCGGGATCGAGTCGAAGTACCGCTTCATCACCAGGATGTTGAATGCGCCGGCCGCCTGCGGCAGCCAGACCGCCCAGAAGGTGTTCTGCAGGTTGAACCCGAGCACCGGCATCTTCAGGATCGTCAGGTAGAGCGGCACCAGCGAGATCACCCCGGGCAGGAACAGCGTCGCGAGTACGGCGCCGGTGATCACCGGTCCCCACTTCGGCCGCAACACACTCAGCACGAAGGCGCCCGTCGTACAGACGAACAGCGTCGACAGCAGCGAGCCGATCGCGATGATCGCGGTGTTGCCCAGGTACGAGCCGATCTGGACCCGGGTCCAGGCGTCGGGGATGTTCTGCCACTGGATCCCGGACGGCCACAGCTGCATGGGACCGCGCAGGATGTCCTGGCTCGTCGACAGGCCGGACTTGAGCAGCCAGAGCAGCGGTCCGACACCGGCGATCACCACCCCGATGAACAGCAGCACCTGGATCGTGGGCAGCCCGTACCGGATCAGCGGGCGTTTTCGGTCGGCGACGGAGATGATGGCCCGCTCGTGACTCATGTGATGCTCCAGCGCCGGGTCAGGAAGTGGTAGACGACCGACAGCACGCACAGCACGCCGGCCAGCAGCACGCTGAGCGCGGTGGCGGCGCCGAAGTCGCCGTTGATGAACGCGTACCGGTAGATCAGCAGCAGGATCGTGGTGGTCGCGTTGTCGGGGCCACCGCCGGTGAACAGGAACGGCTCGGTGAACACCTGGAACGTCCCGATCAGCTGCAGCAGCATCATGATCAGGATGATTCCGCGGATCTGCGGCAGCGTGACGTGCCAGACCCGCCGCCAGATCCCGGCGCCGTCCAGCTCGGCCGCCTCGTACAGCTCGGTCCGGACCCCGGTCAGCGCGGCCAGGTAGATGATCGCCGTGGCGCCGGCGCCGGCCCACGTCGCTTCCAGGACGATGGCCGGCATCGCCAGGTCCGGCGAGTTCAGCCACGCGAACGGCCCGATCCCGAACCACCCGAGTACGGCGTTGAACACGCCGGAGCCACTGGGGTCGTAGAAGAACTTCCACAGCAGGATCGCCGCCACCGGAGGAACCACCGCCGGCAGGTAGGACAGCACGTTGTAGAGCCAGCCGGTGCTGCGCAGCTCGCTGATGAAGACCGCCAGGAACAGCGGGACCGGGAAGCCGAAGATCAGCGCGAGCAGCGCGAAGTACAGCGTGTTCACCGCGGCCTGCGGCAGCTGTGGGTCGGTCAGCACGTAGCTGAAGTTGGCCATCCCGACCCACTCCGGGGTGGTGACCAGGTTGTTCTTCTGGAAGCTGAGCACCAGGCCGCGGACGATCGGGCCCCAGGAGAAGTACAGGAACGTCAGGACCAGGGGCAGGGCGAAGATGATCGCGCTCAGCCCGCCGGAGTGGTACCAGGTGGCAACACTCCGGCTGGGCTTCGGCGTACGCAGGAGGGACATTCGGCTACCGGGCCAGGCGGGCGTCGATCTTCGATGCGGCGTCGGTGAGCAGCTTGTCGATGTCCGCGTCCTTCTTGGTCAGCACCTGCTGGACCACCGGGTCGAGCAGCGCGTAGACCTCCTGCCCCTTGTTCGGCGGCTCGGGCAGCAGCTTCAGCGACTTGGTCGAGTCGAGGTAGCCCTGGAACTGCTTGACCGGGACGTTCACGTAGGGCTCACGCCACTTGTTGTACTGGTCGTAGGTCTCCTGGCTCAGCGGGGTGATGCCGGGCCGGCCCACGAAGCCCTTGTCGGCGATCGTGTCCTTGGCGTTCTGCACCGCGAGGCTCTCGGTGGTGTACTTGTCGAACTCCTGCGACTTGATCCACTTCAGCGCCGCGACGATCTCGTTCTTGGACGCCTTCGGGTTGATCATCTTGAGCGAGCCGCCGGTCAGGGTGCCGTGCGGGCCGCCGTCCTGCGGCAGCGCGGCGTGACCGTAGTCGGCCGGCTTCATGCCGAAGTTCTTCACGCACATGTCGTAGGCGTCCGGCGCCTGCAGCACCATGCCGATCTTGCCGGCCGCGAAGTCCTGCCGGATCTCCTCCTGGTTGTAGAGGAAGTTGCTGCCCATCGCGTTGTCGGTCCAGCGCATGTCCTTGAGCAGCTGCAGCGCCTTCTTGGTCGGCGCGTCGTTGAAGGTCGCCTTCTTGCCGTCCTCGCTCTCCACCGAGCCGCCCATGCTGTACGTCATGGTGGTCAGCATCCAGCCGCCGGTGTTGTCCTTGGTCAGCTGCGCGTAGCCGGCCTTGCCGGTCTTCTCGGTGATCTGCTTGGCGTACTGGCGGACCTCGTCCCAGGTCGACGGCGGCTTGTCCGGGTCGAGCCCGGCCTGCGTGAACAGCGCCCGGTTGTAGGCCAGCCCGACCGAGAACACGTCGATCGGCACCCCGTAGATCCGGCCGGCGTCGTCCTGGACGATCTTCAGCACGTCGGGGTTCAGGTCCTTGGTCAGGTCGACCAGCTTCAGCTCGTCGGTGATGTCGGGGAGCTGCTTGTTCGGGATCATGTTGGCCGGCTCGGTGAAGCTGATGTTCATCACCGTCGGGAGCGAGCCACCCGCTACCTGCGCCTGGAAGGTCTGCGCGTCCCACTTGGTCTCGGTCGACTTCACCGTGATGTTCGGGTGCGCGTCCATGAACTTCTTGATGTTGCGCTCGAACGCGGCGATGTCGTTCGGCTTGTCCGGGGTCGGGCGGTCCCCGATCGTGATCGTCACCGGCGCGTTCTCGTCGATCGCGCCGCCGGCGTTGTCGGCGCCGGGCGTGGTCCCGTCCGCACAGCCGGCCACGGCGAGCACCAGACCGGCCAGGCCCAGCCCGGCGCCCCACCTGCTCACTCTCGTCATCGGAACTCCTCAGGTTTCCGGATGCCGCCGGTGTGCTCTGAGCCACACACCGGCCAGGTCCCGAGTAAGTTAAACCAAGCGTGTTACTTTCTCAATGCCCAGCAAGGTACCGATTTGGACAGGCTCGGTCAGAGATCCCCGAGTGGCATGTACTTCCGCGCCTGGGTGTCAGCCAGGAAGTCGAGAAGGAGGCGGTTCACGAGATCGGGCTTCTCCAGCGGCACCGCGTGGGAGCCGCCAGGGATCACGGCGAGTTGTGCGTCCGGGATCGCCCTGGCGAGGTCCACGTTGTGCTCGATGCGGACACAGTCGTCGTCGCCCTGCATGAGCAGGACGGGCATCGGGAGCTGTTCGAGTTCGGCGGGCTCGATGTCGGGGATCGACGCCCACATCTCGGTCCACTTCGCGAAGACCACGCCGAAGTGCTCGGGACCATCCGGAGACAACCGCTCATAGTCCTCGCGCGCGATCCCCTCGAGTCGCGCGAGCCCTTCTGGTGTCGTCATCAGGCGGTCGTTCGCCGGCGTGCCGCCTGCCCTGGTGAGCTCGGAGCCGATCAGGACCAGCTTGCGGACCAGGTCCGGTCGGCTCATCGCCATCCGCACCGCGACCTTGCCGCCGTCGCTCCAGCCGACGACGTACGCCGTACCGAGTCCGAGCGCCGTCATGAACGCGACCAGGTCGGCGGCGTACCCGTCCATGCTCGCCGGTCCCTCGGCGTCCGGAGTCCGGCCGTGCCCGCGGCGGTCCGGCACGAACACCCGGTACCGCTCGGCGAGCGTCGGCACCTGCGCCGACCAGCTCTCCCCAGTGGTCGCGCCGCCATGGATCAAAAGGACCGGCTCCCCGTCGCCCACGACCTCGTAGTACGTCCGCAGTCCCCCGGCGTCGACGTAGTCACCCATGCCCACATCATGCGCCCCTGCCCAGGTGTCACATGAGGATCAATCGCGGCGTCTGGTGCACGAACTGTCGATTCCACAGGAGGACATATGAAGAACCCAGGCCAGACCACGGCGCTGATCACCGGAGCCAACAAGGGGCTCGGGTATGAAGCGGCGCGGCGGCTCGGTCAGCTCGGCTGGAAGATCTTTCTCGGCTCCCGCGACTCGGCCAGGGGTCTGACGGCCGCTGAGAAGCTGGCCGGCGACGGCGTCGACGTCGTCCTGGTCCCGCTGGACGTCACATCGGACGAATCGGTGGTCGCGGCGCGGGAACTCGTCAGCGCGCATACCGACCGGCTCGACGTACTGATCAACAACGCCGGGGCACCCGGACACATCGTCCACCCCAGCCAGGCGACCGTCGGCGAACTACAGGAGGTGTACGACGCCAACGTCTACGGACCGGTGCGAGTCACTCACGCGTTCCTGCCGTTGCTGCAGGCGGCGGAGAACCCGCGCGTGGTCATGGTCACCAGCGCCGGCGGCGCCTTCAGCGTGGTCCTCGACCCGGAGCAGCCGGTCTCCACGATGCACGAGCTCGCCTACAGCTCGTCGAAGGCGGCACTCAACATGATCACCGTCAGGTACGCGCAGGCGTTGCCGGGGATCAAGTTCAACGCCGTCACGCCGGGTGAGACCGCGAAGCACACGTTCGCGGCCACCGACATGAACAATCACAAGGGTCAGCTGACCGTCACCGAGGGCACCGACTCCATCATCCGGATGGCGACGCTCGGCCCGGACGGTCCTACCGGCACCTTCGAGGACCGCCTCGGACCCATCGCGTGGTGACTCGACCGGACCAGCTGCCGGTGTAATCGGGTGGCCGGGGCGTCGCGGGTCGGAGAGGATGGCGGCATGCTGCTCCGACCCGCGACCGCCGGCGATTTCGCCTTCCTGACCGAGATGTTGCTGAAGGCATACAACTGGGACGGGACGCCATCGTTCGACCTCGACAAGCTGCGCGCCGAGGACAAGGCCTGGCGGTACGTCGGCGACTGGCCGCGCGCGACCGATTTCGGAGTGATCGCCGAGGTGGACGGGACGCCCGCCGGAGCCGCTTGGGCCCGCTGCTTCACCGCTGACCGCCCGGGCTACGGCTACGTCGCCGACGATGTCCCCGAGCTCTCACTCGGAGTCTCCGCTGCCTTCCGCCGCCGCGGGATCGCGCGGGCCCTGATGACCGAGCTGATCCGGGTCTCGCCGTACCCGAAGCTCAGTCTCAGTGTCGACCCGAAGAACCCCGCGGCCGAGCTCTACCGCTCGCTCGGCTTCGAGAAGGTCGGCACGGTCGAGACTTCCGACACGATGGTGCTGGAGCACTAGCTGCCGGCGCCGAAGGGTGGGGTTGTTCGGTAGCGGCCTGGAGTGGTGCCGACCAGGTTGCTGAAGGCGGCGATGAAGCTGCTGGGATTCGACCAGCCGCAGGCGTGCGCGACGCGGGTCGTGTCGACCGATTCGCGGTTGCCCGACGGGACGACCGTCGCGGCGGTGATGGGTGAGTTGGGCCGCGCGTTCGACGGCGGCTATGCGGAGTACGCCTTGCTGCCCAACGCGCTGCTGATGCCGATCAAAACCAAGCTGCCCTGGGACATCTTGGCGGCCCTACCCGAGACATACCTGACAGCACAGGGCGCGCTGGACGCATTGGGCATCGTCGAAGGACGGTTGCTCATCCGTGGCGGGACCTCGTCGGTCGGGTTGGCGGCGGCGTCGATCGCGTCCGGGTAGGGGCGCCGGTAAGAAGCGTGTCACCAGCCGCCAGATGCGCGGAGTGACCTTCGTCGGCAGCAGGATTGCCGCCTGTGGATCGGTCGGTTGAGCTCGATGAGTTGGTTGAGCACTGGACGCTGTTGGATGACGAGCGGGTGCTGCTGTCGGGCAAGGGTGGTTCTGGGCGGCTGGGGTTTGCGCTGCTGCTGAAGTTCTACACCCGGCACGGCCGGTTCCCACGGGGACGAGGCGAGGTGCCGGATGTCGTCGTACGGTTTGTCGCTGACCAGGTGAAGGTTCCCGCGTCCGAGCTCGGTTTGTACGAGTGGGCGGGGCGGACGGTGGAGCGGCACCGGGCGCAGATCCGGAGCCATCTGGGATTCCGGGAGTGCTCGGTCGAGGACGCTGACAAGGTCACGGCGTGGCTGGCGGCGGTGGTGTGCGAGGCCGAGCGGGATCCCGCGCGGGTCCGTGAGCAACTAATGTCACGGTGCCGGGCTGAGCGGATCGAGCTGCCGACCCAGGGCCGGATGGACCGGATCGTTCGCTCGGCGCTGCACCAGGCCGAGACCGCCATGGCCTGCCGGATCGCTGGCCGGATCCCGGCGTCCGGTGTCACGCGGCTGGAGGCGCTGGTCGACGTCGAGGTGGATCCGGACGAGGTGATCGGCGCGTCGACCGGCGACGGCGGGGACGTGCTCGCGTTGGTGAAGTCGGTACCGGGCAACGTGAGCCTGGAGTCGATGCTGACCGAGATCTGTAAGCTGCGCGCGGTCCGTGCGATCGGGCTCCCGTCGGCTCTGTTCGCCGACGTCGCGCCCAAGGTGCTGGCCGGCTGGCGGGCCCGGGCGGCAGTCGAGTCTCCCTCCCACCTGCGAACCCACCCACCTGAGCTGCGGCTGACGCTCCTGGCGGCGCTGCTGCACTCGCGGCAGCGCGAGATCACCGACACCCTGGTCGATCTGCTGATCTCGACGGTGCACCGGATCGGTGCCCGCGCCGATCGGCGGGTGACCCAGGAACTGGTGAACGCCTTCAAGAAGGTGACCGGCAAGGAGAACATTCTGTTCTCGATCGCTGCGGCCGCCCTCGCTGCGCCGGACGAGCCGGTGCGCGAGGTGGTGTTCCCGGCGGTGTCTGGTGGGGAGCAGACGTTGCGGGAGTTGGTGCACGAGTACAAGACGAAGGGCCCGGTGTACCGCAGGACGGTGCAGACGACGTTGAAGGCGTCGTACACGAACCACTACCGGCGCGGGCTGATCGAGCTGCTAGAGGTGCTGGAGTTCCGGTCGAACAACACCACGCACCGGCCGGTGCTGGACGCGCTGGAGTTGGTTGCGCGGCATGCCGATGCCCGGTTGACGTACTACCCGGCCGGGGAGCAAGTTCCGGCGCATCGCGGTCTGGTCGGGGATTGGGAACAGCTGGTGTACCGGGCCGATGAGCGGGGCCGGCAGCGGGTGGTTCGTTCAGCGTATGAAATCTGCGCGCTCCAGGCGCTGCGGGAACGGCTGCGCTGCAAGGAGATCTGGGTGGAGGGCGCGGACCGGTGGCGCAACCCCGACCATGACCTGCCGGCAGACTTCGAGGAGCGCCGGGTCGAGCATTACGCGGCGCTGCGCAAGCCGTTGGACCCGACAGCGTTCATCGATCAGCTGCGCGAGGAGATGCGGGCCGAGCTGGCTGCGCTGGACGAGCAGTTGCTGGGTCTTGACTGGGTGGACGTCCGGGAGCGGGGCAAGCAGGGCCCGATCAAGCTGACGCCGTTGGATGCCGCGCCGGAGCCGCGAAATCTGCGCGCGCTGAAGACGGAGATCCGGAGCCGGTGGGGCACGGTGCCGTTGATCGACATGCTGAAGGAGGCGGTGCTGCGCACCGGCTGCCTCGAGCACGTGACCGGTACGGCGGCGGGCCGTGGTGACTTGTCGCGTGAGGTGCTGGCCGAGCGGCTGCTGCTGGTGGTGTACGCCTACGGCACGAATACCGGGATCCGCGCTGTGTCCGGCGGCGAGCACGGCCACAGCGAAGATGACCTGCGCTACGTCCGGCGCCGGTACCTGTCACCGGAGGTGGCCCGGGCGATGGCCGTGCAGATCGCGAACGCGACGTTCGCGTCCCGCCGTACGGCGGTGTGGGGTGCCGGGTCATCGGCGGTGGCGTCGGACTCGACGCACTTCGGGGCGCTGGACCAGAACCTGTTCACTGAGTGGCACTCCCGCTACGGCGGCCGCGGCGTGCTGATCTACTGGCACGTCGAACGCAAGTCCATGGCGATCCACTCCCAGGTGATCAACTGCTCCGCCTCCGAGGTCGCGGCGATGATCGAGGGCGCCATGCGGCACGGCACCCAGATGGAGGTCGACGGCAACTACACCGACTCCCACGGTCAGTCCGAGATCGGGTTCGGCCTGACGAGGTTGCTGGGGTTCGATCTGCTGCCGCGGATCAAGCGGATCAACCACGTCAAGCTGTACCGGCCCGCGGCCGGCGAACCCGACGCCTACCCGCGACTCCAGGCAGCGCTCACGCGGCCGATCCGATGGGACGTGATCGGCGAGCAGTACGACCAGATGGTCCGGTACGCGACCGCGATCCGGGCCGGCACCGCCTCCACCGAGGCGATCTTGCGCCGCTTCGCGAAGGCCAACGCGCTCCATCCGACGTATCAGGCGATGATCGAGACCGGCCGCGCCCAGAAGACCCTGTTCGTCGCCCGCTACCTGCGGGACAGGGATCTGCAGCGCGAGATCAACGAGGGCCTGAACGTCGTCGAGTCCTGGAACCGCGGCAACAGCGTGATCTTCTACGGCAAGGGCGGCGACATCGCCACCAACCGCCGCGACGAACAAGAGTTGTCAGTGCTGTGCCTGCGGGTGCTGCAGGCCGCGCTGGTCTACGTGAACACCCTGCTCGTCCAGGACGTCCTCGCCGACCCCCGCTGGGCCGAGAAGATGACCGACGCCGACCACCGCGGCCTGTCCCCCCTGTTCTGGACTCACGTCGCCCCGTACGGCGAGGTCCGGCTCAACATGCAGCGCCGCCTCACACTAAGCGCCGAGAACAGCCTCGCACCGGCCAGTCCACAGTGATCTCAAGTGACCCGGCGGCGGCTCCGGACGGAACGGAGTTCAGCCGGCATGCGATCAGGCAGCGCGGTCGTCGAGCGTCGGGATCGCGGCGCAGCAGGTCGAGAGCCGGACGCGACGTTCCAGTCCCGACAGTTCCCGGCGGCAGTCTGCCCTGGACTCCCGAAGGTGCCCCAGGCCGCAGAGTAGAGCCGAGACGACCAGCGTCGACCCGCTAGGTCGGTGTCCGTTAAGGGAACCCTCAACGGACACCCCGAACCGCACAATCAATCAGCGGCTCGCCGCCTGAACCGGCGTCTCACATAAGGTGTCCGATGATTTGTCCGGTGAACGGGGGCTATCCGTTACAGTACGCCGCATGCTGATCGGCTACGCGCGCTGCTCGACCGACAAACAAGACCTCGAAGCCAACCGGCAGATCCTGCTCGACCTCGGCGTCGAAGAGGAGCACATCCACCTCGACCGCGCCTACTCCGGCACCACCCGCGCACGGCCCGGCCTCGACAAGGCGCTCGCCGCGGTCCGGGCAGGCGACACCCTGGTCGTGCCCAAGCTAGACCGGCTCGCCCGCTCCGTCCCCGATGCCCGCGACATCGGCGACACCCTCGCCGGCCGCGGGATCCGGCTGCAGCTCGGGACCATGGTCTACGACCCGACCGACCCGATGGGCAAGATGTTCTTCAACATCCTCGCCACCTTCGCCGAGTTCGAAGTCGACCTGCTCCGGATGCGCACCCGCGAAGGCATGGCGATCGCCCGCGCCAAAGGCAAGCTCAAAGGCCGGGCACCGAAACTGTCCACCACCCGGCAAGCACACCTGCTGAAACTGCACACCGCCGGCGAACACACCATCGCCGAACTCGCCGAACTGTTCGAAGTCTCTAGGCCGACCGTGTACCGCGTCCTCGAACGCCACCGCCCCAGCACGACCGGTGCCTGAGAGGGCAGCACTCACGAGCCGGTGCCCGGCCGGGGTTGGTTAGGTGCCGGTCTTGGTGGCGCCGAGGACGTCTTCTGCCTTCTCGACAGCGGTGGCGGTGGCGCCGTCGATGTCTTCGGGCAGGCCGTTAATCACGGTGAGGGCCAGGACGACGTCGTCAACGCCGGTAGTGATCATGGTGACCTCGAAGCCCTCCACTGGGCCGGAGGTCGCGGTGAAGCGGACAGCGACGGGATCGGTGCCGACCTGCGGCGCGGCGACCTCGCGCACACTGATCGGCGAGCTGCCCTCGCCCGGAACCTTCAAGGTCATCGTGCGGCACGCGGCGACGGCCTGCTTGAAGGATTTCTGCAACGCCCGGACCGCCGCGGGCGACCCCATCGCATCGATGCTCTCATCGACAAACGGGCCTTGCGCGCCACCGGAGTACGACTGACCCGCAGACGCCTTCGACCCGGGCGAGTTGTCCGCATTGGAGAACGCGACCAGCTTCGCGCACCGGGGGTCCTTCGACGACACCGTGACATGGGAGTCGTCACCACCCTCGTCCTTCTCGACAGAGAAGCCCGGCGGCAGATCGGCCAGCGCCAGCAACGCCTTGGAAAGCTCTGCCACCGTCCGGGCCGGCTTGGCCAGCGGCGTCGACGGTACGGCGGGTGGCGTGCTGGTAGTGCGCGTCGTGGTGGTTGGAGCCGCTGTCGACGACGCGGTCGAGGGTGCGGGCGTGGCGGTGCCAGAGCCGCCGGAGCAGGCGCTGAGCGCGACCACCACGACAGCGCCGCAAGCAGCGTTACGGAAGGACCTGATCATGGAATCTCCTAGTGTGCGGGCATGGGTCGGGCGTTGCCGACCAGACTTCCCGGCACACCAGAACAACCAAAGCCCTTCCGAGCGTTCGAACCGTCATTCACCGACACACCGTAACCTACGAAGTTCGAGGTGGACGGCCAGAATCCACATATCTCGGCGAAGCGACCTACCTTCAATTTATGTGCCTTGCGTTCTGTCGTGTCGGGCGGTCATGCCTAGCGCGATAGACGCCGTCGATGCAAGCACCCAAGGCAAGAACGATGAACGCACTTAGAACTAGGATTGAGTTATCCCAAATGACAGTAAGTGTCGCTAGCACACAGCCAATGGGTATCAAGAATGATGTTCGGAGGGGCTGGTAGCGCCAGCGCCAGGCGTTCCATGTCAACGCCACAGTGATGACGCTACCCGCTAGCAGCCACAACCAGTCGTTCTCAATGCTCACACTTTCTACCAGCCGTTCCTGAAGGACCTGTAGGCATAGTATCCCTGGATGCCGGCTCGGAAGGCGGAGCGGTATCGATGCCTCGAGACCGCGTGACGGAGTGACCGGTTGTGGCTTATGAAGGCACGGTGGTTGCCCCTTCGCTTGTAGGTCCACCGCCAGATCTTCCTCGCGCCGCTCTTGCCGTGGCGCACTACGCTCTTGTAGTTGCGCACGGCCTTGAACCGCAAGGTAATGGCGTCCCAGCCGAAGCTCTTCAAGGCGCTCCGTCCGCTTACCCGCCTGCCGTTGTCATCGCCCTTTCGGTACTTGTAGTAGTTCCACGCGCCACTTGCCGCGACGGCGCCGATGGTTGCGGCTGCACACAGGCCGGCGGTCGCAATGATGCACGCACCGGCTGCGACGATGCCTGTCACTGTTGCGGCCCGTTTCCAGAACTTCCTCCAGCTCCACCGGCCGTCCAGATCTACGTTGTTGATGGGGTCGCTGGGATATGTGTATGCGTTGGCGTTTCCGCCTTCGACTGGGTCGGTGCTGGTGAACAGGCCCGTGGCGCGGTTGTAGAGGCGTACGCCCATCAGGGTCAGGCCGGCGCCGCTGGCGGCGCGTTGCTTGGCTCCGAGCCACCCGTAGGAGACGGTGCCTGTGCTGGCGGTCTCGGTGATGGGGTTGCCGTACTCGTCGAAGCTGTTCCAGCCGGCGATCGAGGTGGCGGGCGCTCCGGCCGAGGGCAGGTCGACGGTGGTCACAACGTCGCCGTGGTTGTTGGCCAGCGTCAGGTCGGCGTTGCCGGTGTGCTCGACGGTGAGGGACAGGTCGCCGCCGATGAGTTCGGCGTACCTGGTCAAGGAGGTGCCTTCGGTGACCCAGGTGGGGTTGTCGCCGCTGTCGGTGTAGTGGCGGGTTTTCTGAGTGGTGCCGGAGCCGGTGGTGATGGATTCGATAGCCCGCCGGTCGGCAGCATCGAGGGTGAGCGTGGTGGTGGTTCCGCCCTGCGCGATGGACCGCGCGAGGTCGTTGTCGTAGTAGCCCAGCGTGACGTTCCCGTCAGCCGGCTTCGGCGCGTCCGACGCCGGCAGGGTGGTGGTGCGGCCGAGCGCGTCGTAGGTGTAGGCGCCGGTGCCGTTGGCGCCGGTGATGGGCCGGTCGGCGGTGTCGAAGGCGCGGGTTGTGGTGGTGGCGCCGGTGGTGGTGCAGACGCCGTCCGGTCCGGACGTAGCCGAGCTCTTGGTGAGGCGGTTGTCGTTGGCGTCGAAGCCGTAGGTGCGGGTGATGCAGGGTGTGGCGGTGGGGTCGGTGATGTCGACTCCGGCGGCGGTGGCGGTGCGGTCCTTGACGGTGACGAGCCGTCCGGCGGTGTCGTAGCTGTAGGAGCGGTCGTAGGGGATGGCGTCACCAGGGTCGCTGCCGGCGGGTCCGGTGAAGGCGGCGCCGTCGGGGGTCCATTCACGCGCCACCTTGCCGGTGATGTCGTTGTCGATCGACCAGGACAGCCAGCCGCCGTTGGGGTCGACGGTCGTACTGCCGTCTTCGTTCTGGGTGGTGACCTGGCCGGTGTAGCGCAGGCCGACCGGATCGCCGGCGGTGTCGGTGTCGTTGTGCTGGGTGACGCCGCCGGGCAGTTTCTGGGTGGTCATCGACCCGTCGGCGTCGTAGCCGCCGACCGATGTCCAGGTGGCGCCGGCGGTGGTGACGTCGACCTTGGTCGCCAGGCCGCGGCGTTCTTGCTGGCCATTGGCGTCGGTGCCGTCATAGGTGTAGACGGTGGAGCCGTTGGCGTCGGTGACGGTCTTGGTGCGGCCGGCGGCGTCGTAGACGGTCGTGGTGGCCGTTTCGCCGGACGGCTGGTAGCTGGTTTGGCGGCCCCAGGTGTCGTAGCCGGTCGTGATGGTGCCGACTGTCACGCCGTTGGTGTCCTTCGCGGTCACCACGGTCGGTTGCCCGGTGGCGGGGTCGTAAGTGGTGAGCTTCTCGGTGTTCGGCGTCGACCCGGTTAGTCCGTTGACCGTGGTCTTGGTCGAGGCGGTGCGACCGTCGGTCAGGTAGGTCGTGGTGGTGGTGCGGGTGACCGTGCCGGAGGTTTCAGTGATGGTCTTCGGCGCAAGCAGGTGGGTGAACGCCGATGTCGTTGTCGACGGCAGGGTCGGGCCGGAGCTCGGCGCTGCGGCCGGGTAGGTCTTACAGACCAGGCCGGCCCACTCCGGCTTCGCCCCACACACGGGGTGGGTCGCGTTGGCGGCCGCGGTGTAGTACACGGTCTTGGTGGTGCCGGCGTCGGCGCCGTTCGACGCGGGTTGGCGGGTTTCGATGACGCGACCCTCGGCGTCGTAGCGGGTGAGTTTCACGATGTCGCCGGCGCTGTTGGTCCCGTCGAGGTCGAGGTCGGTGATGGTCTTGCCTGGCTGGCCCTTGCCCCAGCCGTCGGCGTCGCCGGCCTCTGGTGGGCCGTAGTCGGTCAGGGCCTGGCCGGTGGTCTCGAGATCGGTGCCGGTGCCCGGGTCGTGCGCGTAGGAGGTTTCGGTGGTGGCGAGCCGGTACGGCAGCGACGTGTCCGGGTTGATCCCGGCGTTCGGGGCACCCTGGTCGTAGGTGGTGTGGGTGTGCGGCCGTACCCACGCGACGGTGCCGTCCTTGAGCGCTGCCCAGCGGGCGGGGCTGTAGGTGTCGGTGACCAGGGTCCCGGCCGGGGTCAGCACGGTGTCGCCGGCGGCGTTCTTGATGTCGGGGTTGTACACGGTGACGGTGGCGAGCTGGTCGACGGTCGCACCCGCGGGCATCGCGTTGTCGATGACCGCGCGCAGCGCGCGTTCGTCGAGTTCGCGGATCGTGTTGCCTTGGGCGTCGTAGTCGGTGGCGGTGTATTGCCAGTTCCCGGCGCCGTACTTGGCGGTGTTGACGGTGTAGCCGGCGGCGTCGGTGTACTGCAGGTCGGCGTACTCCCAATCACCCGCGCCGGGGGCCCCGGTGAGCGGGTGGTCCGGGCCGAAGACCGCGTATCCGCTGGTCGGGACGGTCTTCTGGTTCCAGCGCGCCACCGAGCCGGCGGTCAGGTCCGGGAGGCCGGCGCCGGACAGCGGGATGTCGTAGACGTACTTGCCGAGGGTGGCGGTGCCGCCGGCCGGGTCACCGGCGGGCCGGGCCCGGGTGACAGTGTCGAGTTTCTCGCGGCCGTCGACGGTGACGTAGTTGAACTGGTAGGCGACCTGACCGGCGGGTTTGATCGAGGTCAGGTCGTTGCCGGCGTTGTAGGTGTACTCCGTCGACAGGCCGGACCGCGGATCGGTGACCTTCGTGAGGCGGGCGTCGATGTCGTAGGTGTAGGCGGCGACCTGGATCGACTCCATCCCGGGTGCCGGCTGACCGTTGACCAACTTGTCGGGGTTGTAGATGTCCAGCCAGGCCTGGCTGATCCGCACCTTCGTGGCGCCGATCGTGACGTAGCTGAACCGCAGCGCGCGGCAGCCGGCGTTCATCCCGGTCAACGGGTTCGCCGGGTCGAAGGTGCCGCAGGTGACGCCGGGCGGGGCGGGCGCGAGGATCCGCACCACGCGGCCGGTGCCGTCGTAGGAGAACGTGGTCTTGCCCGCGACACCGGGCTCGGAGATCCCGTCCGGCCGGAACTCGGCCGCGGCGTCCGCGGCCGGCGCCGCCGGGAGTTTCCAGGTGGTGACGGTGCCGTCGTCCTCGGTGTAGGACAGCACCGTGTTGATCCCGCTACCGGTGACGGTCAGGCGCGATCCATCCAGTTCGGTGTCGGCGTCGGCCGGGACCCAGTCCCCGGTCGCGAACGTCTCGGTGGTGCGACGATCACCGGACGGTGATTCGAAGATCAGGCTGGTGCCGTCGCCGTCCATCAACACCAGGGTGCCGTCGAGTCGGGTGGAGTCGATCACCTGCATCCCGGCCGCGCCGGAGTCGGCGCCGTCGAACTGGGTGCTCCAGCCGTCCCCGAACACGTTGTAGATCGGGGTCCGCGGCGTCTCGTAGGTCATGTGCGACCGGGAGATCGACAGGTCGCCGGTGTAGCCGGGCACCGAGATGTCGGTCGCCGAGGCATTGAACTCACCTGTGAACAGCGCCACCTGCCCCGGCCCGGCGTCGCTGGTCGGGAACCCGTTACCGAAGGCATGCGGCAGCCGCTGCACCGTGGTGTCCGGGGTCTGCGACCACGTGCACTGCGGCGTGCTGCCGTAGGTGAGACAGACCTGGATGTCGAGCTTGACCGGGACCCGCTCGTCCAGCTGGGTGGGCTGCACACCTGCAGTGTCGGGGTCGGAGTCCAGGAAGTTGTCGGTCTTGGCGTTGTTGGTATCCCACGTCGTGTTCACGACCACGCCGCCGGCGCCGTTGTCGGTGACCGGCAGCTCGGTGGGGTCTTCGTTCCAGCCGACCAAGTCGTCGGCGCCACCGTACCCCGAGACCCGCCACCGCACCTTCGCCGTCACCAACGGCGCCGTGCCCTTCGGCGGGCCGGAGGCGGTGACCCGGACCGTGTCCGCGGTCGTGATCCTCGGGTTGGCGGTCGGCGACGTCAGCGCCGTGCCGCCCCATCCGAAGGCGTGGGTCTTGACCGGGGACAGGTTGCCGGCCGGGGTCTCGGCGGTCGCGGTGATCGTGTGCAGCCCCGGCGTGTCCTTCGGGATCGTCACCGTTTTCTGCGCGATCGCCGGGTCGCTCGACGGGGTGATCTTCCACTGGCCCGCCACGCCGGTGTTCGACGTGATCGGTTGGCCGTCCACGGTGACCCGGACATAGCCGGGCGCGTTGTAACCGGTGCCGGTCGCGGTGATCGTGCACGTCACATCGCCGGCCGGCGGGGTGTCTTGCCAGGAGTTGTGCACGTCATAGGGCGCCGGGCACACCACCTGCGGTGCGGCCGGAACCGCCGCGCCGATCCGCAGCCGGGTCTGGTAGCTCGTCCACGGCCCGTCGACGCGGCCGTCGTTCGCCTTCGCCCGCACATACAGCAGCGTGTTGTCCGGCAGGTCCGCGGCCGGGCGGCACCCGGCCAGCGTGCCCGAGGCATACACCGACGACGTACACGTCCCCAGCAGGCTGAACGTCGGCCCGTCGCCAGTGAAGAACTCGAACACGTACCTCACCGTGTTGCCGTCCGGATCGGTCGCCTTGGTCTCCACCCACGGCCGCAGGCTCGCCGAGTACATGTACGACGCCTCGTTCGGCGCAGCGTAGGCAACCGCCTCCTTCGTCACGACCGTCGCCGGCGGGTTCGGCGGCCGGTTCCAGGTCAGCGAAATGTACGGATCCGCGGGACCTTCGGTGGCGTAGAACCGCTTCCACGCGTTCGCGTCCGCCTCGTTCGCCGCCTTCAACGCCACCCCCACCGTGGCGTCGGTCTGCCCGGACCAGTACTGCGCCAGCCCGGTCATCGGAATGTAGATCCGGTCCGCCGCACACCCCGTGAAGCCCTTCGCCGCCGACACCGAACCCCACACCTGCTGGCTCGTCACTGGCTGGTTCGTCCACCGGGTCTCCGTCGACGCCGGCAACGCCGCGTGCAGGTTCACCACCGTCGGCGTACAGGTCGTCGCGCCGTACTGCATGATCGACAGCTGGGCGTCGATGACGTCCTTGCCGTGGAACGACGCGCCCGGAAAGTTGAGGAACGACCGCTCGGTGGTGGTGCCGTTCTTGCCGGCGCGCAGATCCACCAGGCTCGACAAGTCATTGGGCCAGTCGGACTGGACGAAGGTGTCGAAGCTCGACATGACCGGCGTGTTCGCGTACGTCGGGTCGACGGTCGCCGGGAACACCCGCGCCGGGTCCAGGAACCACTTGGCGTCCGGCGCGATCACCAGCGTCGCCTGCCCCGGCGGCACCTGCTCGACCGTGACGTTCACGATTGCCTTGTTCACCGGGTCCTTGGTCGCGGGGTCGGTGACCGAATCCCACATGTACGCGACCGGGATCCGCGACCGTACGACGTTCTTGGCGTCGACGAACTCGATCGTGCCGTCGGCCGCGGTGCGGGCGGTCAGGCCCTTGGTGCGCAGCGGGATCCGCCACACCGGCGCCGTCGCCGGGCGCTGCTTGACGATGAAGTCGGCCTCGAACCCGGACCGGCGCGCGTCCAGCGTGAGGTCCACGCCCGGCTGCACCTCGGCGTAGGTCGCCTTCGTGCCGTCGATGGTCGGCTCCGGCAGCTTGAATGGTGCCAGCCACTCCACCTGGTGGCTCGATCCCGCCACTGCTGAGGCGAAGACACCACCGGTCGCGGTGTTGCGTTTGCCGAGCCGCAGGCCGAGCTTGTGACCCCGCGGCGCCACCGTCCCGTCCGTCCTCCTCTCCAGGGTCAGGTCGACCGGCTGCCACGCCCCGTTCGCGGCCTTGAACCGGATCGGCGCCGCGTGCGCCTCCGTGGTCATCGTGCCGTCCGGGTTCGCCCAGGTCGTCGACGTCTCCGACCGCATCGACTCCACCTCAACCCTGGAGCCCTGCGACCGCGCCGTCACCACCGCCGACACCAAGTCCGGCCGAGACGAGACCTTCGCCGCGGCTGGCTGCGGGTCCGCCACCGGGGCCGCTTGGGCAGGCTGCTGTCCCTCCAGCCCAGCCACCACCAAGGCCAACGCCATCACGGCGGCGACGATCCGCGGGAACTTCTGCACCCGGGCACGCTGACAACGATCCAGGACAAACACGACGATCCCCACCCCTTCGCCGGCCGGGACAAGCACCGGTGACTAGGCGGGTCACCGAGCTGGCCAGCGACCCGTACATCGTTAACCAACAGCGGGGCGTTACAGAACTGCAACAACCTGCAACTTCGCGCTGACCCATTGACTTCAGAACACGCCGAACTCGAACCGCGCACCGCAGGCCACTCAGCAACCAACTCGGCTGAACGCCGTCGATCGGACACCCGCTCGCCGGGCAGCGACGCGTCACCCAACGTGCATGGTGGCGCCAGGCCCAACATCACCACCAGGCGCTCACCGGGACTCATTTGCCGCTGGTGACACGCCTCTTGCCGGCCCCCAGAGAGGGTCGCAGCCGTCATCGACAAAATGTGGCGGCTGGTGACACGTTTCTTACCGGCTCCCGGACATGAACAATCACAAGGGTCAGCTGACCGTCACCGAGGGCACCGACTCCATCATCCGGATGGCGACGCTCGGCCCGGACGGTCCTACCGGCACCTTCGAGGACCGCCTCGGACCCATCGCGTGGTGACTCGACCGGACCAGCTGCCGGTGTAATCGGGTGGCCGGGGCGTCGCGGGTCGGAGAGGATGGCGGCATGCTGCTCCGACCCGCGACCGCCGGCGATTTCGCCTTCCTGACCGAGATGTTGCTGAAGGCATACAACTGGGACGGGACGCCATCGTTCGACCTCGACAAGCTGCGCGCCGAGGACAAGGCCTGGCGGTACGTCGGCGACTGGCCGCGCGCGACCGATTTCGGAGTGATCGCCGAGGTGGACGGGACGCCCGCCGGAGCCGCTTGGGCCCGCTGCTTCACCGCTGACCGCCCGGGCTACGGCTACGTCGCCGACGATGTCCCCGAGCTCTCACTCGGAGTCTCCGCTGCCTTCCGCCGCCGCGGGATCGCGCGGGCCCTGATGACCGAGCTGATCCGGGTCTCGCCGTACCCGAAGCTCAGTCTCAGTGTCGACCCGAAGAACCCCGCGGCCGAGCTCTACCGCTCGCTCGGCTTCGAGAAGGTCGGCACGGTCGAGACTTCCGACACGATGGTGCTGGAGCACTAGCTGCCGGCGCCGAAGGGTGGGGTTGTTCGGTAGCGGCCTGGAGTGGTGCCGACCAGGTTGCTGAAGGCGGCGATGAAGCTGCTGGGATTCGACCAGCCGCAGGCGTGCGCGACGCGGGTCGTGTCATGTCCGTCGGCGAGCAGGACGAGCGCGTGACAGACGCGCAGCTGGGTGCGCCACTCGTAGAACGTCATGCCGAGCTCGTCGTGGAACAGCCGGCTGAGCGTGCGGGCACTGGCTCCGACCCGCCGCCCGATCACGGCCAACGCGGTGTTGTCCGCGGGGTCTTGGTAGAGCAGTTCCGCAACGGCTCGCAGGCGATCGTCGCGAGGTTCCGGCAACTGCAGCGGCTGTTCCTGCGCTTCCTGAAGCTCGTCGACGAGGACTCGGCGGAGGCGGGTCTGGGCAGCGCGGTCACGCTGGTTCGGCCCGGTGAGCGTGAGCAGAACTTCGCGGGCGAGACCGGACACCATGAACACGGCCGGATGGTCCGGAACGTCGTGGTGCCCTAGTCGGTGCCGGTGCCGGTGCCGGTGCCGGTGCCGGTGGCGACCGGGCGGGACGGGTCGGTGATCCACTCCGACCACGAGCCGACGTACACGGTCGACGGGATGCCGCTGACCTCCAGCGCCAGTGCTTCGTGGGTCGCCGTGACTCCTGAGCCGCAGTAGACGCCGACCTGAGTGGATTCGTTCGCCCCGAGCTTCTCGAAGCGTTCGCGGAGCTCGTCGGCCGGGAGGAAGCGCCCGGATTCGTCGACGTTCGCGGTGGTGGGTGCGTTGACGGCGCCCGGGATGTGGCCGGCGACCGGGTCCATCGGCTCGACCTCACCGGCGTACCGCTCCGGCGCCCGCGCATCCAGCAGTACGCCGGTCGCGGCAACGTCGGCCGCGCCGTCGGCGTTCAGCAGCGGGATGTGTCCGGCGGTCGCGATGAACGAACCGTCCCCGTCGGCCGGGACCTCGGTGGTCACCTCTCCCCCGGCCGCCTGCCATGCCGCGAGTCCCCCGTCGAGCACGCGGACGTCACGCACGCCGAAGTACCGGAAGATCCACCACGCCCGCGCCGCAGCCGTCGAGTTGGCCGCGTCGTAGACGACCAGCGGAGTGCTCGGGCCGACACCGGCACGGCGCAGCGCCGCGGTCACGGTGGTTGCTGCGGGCAACGGGTGGCGGCCGCCGGGCCCGGGCGGTCCGGCGAGCTCGGTGTCCAGGTCGACGAAGTAGGCGCCGGGGAGGTGGCCGGCGTCGTACGACTCCTTGCCGGGCGGGCCCGCGAGGTTCCAGGTCGTGTCGATCAGCACCGGGCGCTCAGCCAGGGCGCGCAGCTCTTCGACGGTGATCAACGGGCTGGTCATGATGCGGCTCCTCCGAACGGCAGTACCTCAGGTGACAGTGTGGCGCGGGCGCGGGCCTGGGTGAGCCGGCGCCGGTGGTGCCGCCGGCACAGCACCTCGTACGCGACCTCGTGGTCCTGCGTCACGATGTCGCCGACCACCAGTTGCTCGCCCTCCGTCACCATCTCCCCACCGATCGTACGGGCGTTGTGCGTGGCCCGTTCACCGCACCAGCACAATGCCTCGACCTGTAGCAGTTCCATCTTGTCCGCAAGCTCGACCAACCGCGCCGAACCGGGGAACAACGTGGCCCGGAAGTCGGTCAGGATGCCGAAGGCGAACACGTCGATCTGCAGCTCGTCGACCAGCCGGGCCAGCTGCTCGATCTGCAGCGGGCTGTAGAACTGCGCCTCGTCGCACACCACGTAGTCGATCCGGCCACCGTGCGTCAGCTCGCCGACGACGTACTCCCAGAAGTCGAACTCGGGCCGGACCTCGATCGCCTGCGCCGCCAGCCCGAGCCGGGACGAGAGCACCGACTCACCGGCCCGGTCGTGGCTGGTGAAGATCCGGCCGAGCCGGCCCCGGGCCTTGTGGTTGTGGTCCATCTGCAGGGCGAGGGTGGACTTGCCGCAGTCCATGGTCCCGGTGAAGTAGAGCAGCTCAGCCACGGGCGATCATCCTGCCAAGTCAGCGGACCACCCCGCACCTCGGGGTGGCGCGTCGTACCAGGTCGGTACCGTTCCCGGGGGTCGGCTTGGGTTCTGAGCCTCCGTCCGGTTTGAATGGATCGTGCGCAAAGCTCTGGTCCTGCTCCTCGCGGCCTGCCTGATGACCGCGTCCGCCACTCTTCCGGCGGCCGCCGTGCCGGAACGCGCCGAGGCGGGACTCCGGGCGTACTTCGTCATCACCGAGCCGAAGCAGACCGCCAAGGTCACCGCGGCGATCGCCTCGAACGGCGGCACCGTCTACGCGACGTACGACGCTATCGGGGTGGTCGTAGCGCACTCGAGCGCGGCCGACTTCGCAACCAAGATGCGCGGCGTCGAGGGCGTCCAGAAGGCGGGCGCCACCCGGACGTCGGACCTTCCCGCCGACATCGGCGCCCCGGCGATCCCGGCCCAGGTCCCCGAGACCCCGAGCGCGACGCCGGAGACCGACCGGCCGGACATGGCCCAGATCGGCGCCGACCGCGCCTGGGACAAGAACCCGGGCGCCAAGACCATCACCGTCGGCGTGCTCGACACCGGCGTGGACGACCAGCACCCGGACCTGAAGGCGAACTTCGACGCCACCAAGTCAGCCTCCTGCGCCTACGGCAAGGCCGACACCCGGCCCGGCGCGTGGCGGCCGGTCGGTGAGCACGGCACGCACGTGGCCGGCACGATCGCGGCTGCCCGTAACGGCACCGGCATGATCGGGGTCGCGCCCGGCGTGAAGTTCTCGTCGATCCGGGTCGCCGAGGCCGACAGCCAGCTGTTCTTCCCGGAGAACACCGTGTGCGCGTTCATGTTCGCCGCCGACAAGGGCGTGTCGGTCACCAACAACAGCTACTACACCGACCCGTGGCTGTTCCTGTGCCCGTCGGACCCGGACCAGGACGCCATCGCGGAGGGGGTACGGCGCTCGGTCGCGTACTCGGAGTCCAAGGGCGTGGTGAACATCGCCGCGGCCGGCAACGAGGACTACGACCTGGCCGACAAGTCCGAGGACGACACCAGCCCGAACGACTCCACCCCGGCGCTGCGGACGGTGACCAACGACTGTTTGAGCCTGCCGACCGAGCTGCCGAGCATGGTCGTGGTCGCCTCTGTCGACGCTGCCGGGGCGAAGTCGCGGTTCTCCAACTTCGGCGAGAACAAGATCAACGTCGCGGCCCCCGGGGAGAACGTCTACTCGACCGTCCCGGGCGGCGGCTACCAGTCGCTGAGCGGGACGTCGATGGCCGCGCCGCACGTCGCCGGGGTCGCGGCGCTGCTCCGCAGCCTGAACCCCAAGGCGACGCCGGCGGAGGTTCGCGGCCAGCTCGCCCAGCAGGCGAACGACCTGGCCTGCCCGCCGGGCTCGTCTGGTGAGTGCATCGGCACGCAGGCGAACAACTCGTACTACGGGGAGGGCATGGTCGACGCCGCCGAGGCAGTCGGCGCCGCGGCCGCTCAGCCGAACGGCGCGATCTCGATCACCAAGCCGTCCGATCAGCTCGGGGTCGGCGGCCTGCCGGCGATTCCGCTGCTGATGAAGGGAACCGGCGGGTCCGGCGAGGTCAGCTACTCGGCGACCGGGCTGCCGCCGGGCCTCGAGATCGACGCCGAGCGCGGCTGGATCACCGGCGTCCTCACCCCGGGCGCCGGGCGCTACAAGGTGACAGTCATCGCCCGCGACGGCGAGGCGAAGACCGCCGAGACCACGTTCTTCTGGAACGTCTGGAGTTTCTAGACCCCTGGGTCGACCAGCAGCGGGATCGCCATCTCGTCGTCGGTCAGCGAGCCGTGCAATCCGATCAGCCCGGCCTCCTGCGGGTAGCGCCGGCTCGCGACCAGGGCGACCGGACCGAGGGACGCCACCACGACATCGCCGAGCCGGGGCGAGACGCGATCCTCGACTCCGCCGAACCACCCGAGCTCGACGGCCTCCTCCCGGCTGAGCACGAGCGCCTTCTCACCGAGCCGCTCCCGGTACGTCGCCACTACGTCGGCCTCGGCGCCGTCGACGCAGTACAGGTGCCGGAAGCGCGACTCGCCGCCGATGAGCCGGAGCCCGTCGGTCAGGGCGGGCTCCGCGTCGAGGTCGACCCGGTCCTCCGGCGCGACGTCGACCATGCCGTGGTCGGCGACGACGACCAGTACGGCGTCCCGCGGCAACGCCGAGCGCACCTGGGAAGCGAACAGGTCGGCGGCGGCCAGCTCCTTGCGCCACTGCCAGGAGTCGCTGCCCTGGTTGTGGCCGGTGTAGTCGAGCTGGGAGTCGTACACGTAGACCAGCGACGACTTGCCCTCCCGGCTGGCGAAACGCGTCGCGTCCAGCCGGTCCTCGACCGTGTCTGCACCGCGATGCGCACTCCCCCGGAACGCCGCAGCCGTCAGCCCCGACGTGTCGAAGCGCGCCTTGCTCACGTTGCGGGTCGCCACACCGGACGCCGCGATCCGCTCGAACACGGTGCCGTGCGGCTGCCACCGCCGCGGGTCCACCGGCGCATCCCACGCCAGCGCGTTGAGCAGCGCTCCGGACTCGGGCACGATCGACGTGTAGCCGACGATGCCGTGCGCACCCGGAGGCAGGCCGGTCCCGAGACTGGTCAGACTGACCGCGGTCGTTGACGGCACCCCAGCCGTGAGGCTGCGCCCTGTCGGCAGCAGCGACGCCAGGTACGGCGCGACGTCCGCGTGCCGCTGCAGTAGGTTCCACCCCAGTCCGTCGAGCAGCAGTACGGCGTACCGGGGGGCCGGCGGGAGACCGAGAACGTTCTGCTCACCGGGAACCGACAACGCGCCGGCCACCGAGGGAAGCACGTCGGCGAGCGCCCCACCGCCGTATTGCGGGCGCACCGGTGTCAGCATCGCACTACCGGCTGGTGGCGAACGACAGCGCCTGCGCGAAGTCGAGCACCTGCTGGATGCCGGCCGGACCGTCCGCGGCCGCGCTGATCCGCAACGAGATGTCGTCGGCCGCGACCGATCCGGTGTAGCCGTGGTCGGCCTCGCAGTTCGGGTCGGCGCACACGGCCGGCTCGAGGTCGATCCGGTTCACCATCCCCCAGCCGATCGTCAGCACCACCTCACCGCCACCGGCCACCGCCGGGTCGGCCTTGCCTGAGGCGTAGCCGGCCGGGTTCGGTACGACGCGGTTGACCACCACCGCGTTCACCCGGTGCAGCGGGATCGCCTCGGTGGAGGTCGACGCGTACGGCGCGCGGATCAGCTCGTCGGCAGCGTGCTCGTCGGTGTGCCCGACGATCAGCCGGGTCGGCGTCAGCGCCAGGATGGTGATGTGCCGCCGGACCTCGTCGCGGTCGAAGGTCGGCTCGTGCTGCAGCACGAACGAGGTGATCGGTTCGCCCGCGATCGCGACCGCGAGCGAGTCCGTCACGACGTCCGGGTAGTAGCCGCACCGGTCGATCGCCTCGCGCAGGGCGGAAGATACATCCGCGAGTTCGGGCACATTCAGGTCACGCATGCCCTCATCCTTGCACGATCCGGTGCAAGCGCGATTCCACCTTGTGGACAACCGCGATCACTTCGCACTTGCCTTCCGCAGCACCGGCGCCCCGGCCGCTCCGGCGACCGCGACCAACACGAGCCCGGCCACCACCTGCCCGATCAGCACGAGCAGGCCGGAATTCCCCTCGGTGATCACCCTTCCACCGCTCACCGCCAGCCCGCACAGCGCGCCGAACCCGACGACCGGCAGCCCGACCGCAACCACCGGTACGACGGCCGCCAGCCGAGCCGACCGCTCGATCACGGACAGCGGTACACCGGACCGCCGCAGCGCACGGGCGGGTGCTGCCTGGTCCAGCGCCGTACCGACTGCTCCGGCTGCGGTCGAGGCGGCCACCGTCAAGAACACCAGCGCCAGCAGCAACACGACGCCGATCCGCAGGTCTTGGTACGTCGGGTCGTCGTCACCGGGCGGCATGAACACCGACATGAAGCCGGTGACGAAGCCACTCAGCACCAGCGCGGCCACCGGGCGGAACGCACCCTTCGGGTCGTCGACCAGCCGCCGGCCGGCCAGGAGCATGACCGGTCCGTTGGCGAGGTTCGCGAGGATCCTGCCGATCACCTGCACCGCCCACGGCCCGATCACCCGTACGGCGAGCGCGGCCAGACCGACCCCGATCAGCACCGGGAGGAGTCCGGTCTGCATGCCGTAATACGCCAGCACGACCGGTCCGATCACCAGGAAGACCAGCCGCAACGCGCTGGTCGCCTTGCGGGTCTGGCCGCGGACGACCCCGAGCGGGGTGATGCTGACTCGCCCCAGGCCGATGAGGGCACTGATCACCGAGAGCACGGGCACGGCGGCCAGCACGATGAGCACTGTCCACCAGTTGACGGTGATGTCGGAGAGGAACCACCTGCCACCGCCGAGCGGGATGCGTGCGATGAGTGGAGTCAGGGCGGTGTAGCCGACCAGACCGACGATTGCACCGGCCACGCCGAGGACTGCCTGCTCCACCGAGCTCAACCACAACACCTGCGTCCTGGTGGCGCCTGCGAGGCGCAGTGCGGCCAGGCGGTGCTCACGACGCTTCGCAGCGACTCCTGCAGCTTGGCCGACGAGGCTGAGGATCGGGAACAGCACCAGAGTGATGCCCAAGGCAACTGCCATCAGCAGACCGAGCATCCGGCTGTCCATCACGTTCTCGTGCCAGCTGGCGACGTACTGCGGGTGCTCGCCCACGGCACCTGGAGAGACTCCGCGGATGAGCACCAGCTCTTCTGGTGACGACAGGCCCTTGTCGGTGATCACGCCGGTCGGCTGCTCGCCGCCGTACTCCTTGCTGATGCTCGACCAGTGCTTGGCGAGCTCGGGTGACACGAAGAGCTCCCCCGGCTTGGGAGTGTGGTCGAGACCGGGTGGTGGCGGCAGCTCGTTGGGTCGCAGCGTCGCGAGGTCGACGCGGAGCATCGGACGGCCGTCGACCCTCAGGTCGTCCTCCTGTTTGATCGCGCCGATCGCGGTGGCGGGGTCGGCCTTGTCGCCGCTGCGCCAGCCGATCCGATCCGAGCGGTGGACCAGACCGAGCGACCCGGCGATCAGGAACGTGACCAGGAGCGCCACGACGGCGGTAGCGCCGAGCGCGGCGAGGTTGGCCGCGCGGCCACCCGGACCGGGCCGGCGAACGAACCGGAGACCGAGGTCCGTCATCGGGTTCATCGGCCGGCTCCCAGTGACTCGCTGACTCGGCCGTCGACGATTGTCAGCACGCGCTGGCAGCGGGCGGCGACGGCGTTGTCGTGGGTGACGACGACCACCGCCGCGCCGCGGTGAGTGGCGGCGCCGACGAGCAGGTCGATGACCTGGGCGCCGGTAGCCGCGTCGAGTGCGCCGGTGGGCTCGTCGGCGAAGACCGCCTGCGGCTCACCGACCAGGGCGCGGGCGATCGCGACGCGCTGCGCCTGGCCGCCGGACAGCTCACCGGGCCGGCGACCCGCCTCCGCGGACAGACCGACCTGGGCTAGCATCATGCGGGCCCGTCCGATGGCGTCCCGCCGGCTCACACCGTCGACCATCAACGGCAGCGCCACGTTCTCGTCGGCGGGCAGCTCGGCGAGCAACTGGTTGTCCTGGAAGACGAAGCCGAGCCGACGGCGGCGCAGGACCGTGCGGGCGGCGTCGTTCAGCTTGTCGACTCGCTCACCGGCCAGCCAGACCTCGCCCTGATCCGGCGTGAGGATGCCGGCCAGGACGTGCAGCAGCGTGGTCTTGCCGTTGCCGCTTGGGCCCATGACTGCGAGGGCTTCGCCGGACCGTACGGCGACGTCCACACCGGCGAGACCGACGACGTCGCCGTAGTACTTGACCAGGCCGTGACCGCTGAGGACGACCTGCTGGGGACTCTGAAAGCTCATGGTGCTGAGCTTTCCGTGGCTCGGCCGACGGATCGTCGGCCCGCAGACCGGTCTTGCCGTCGCCTTCCGGAGTCGTTCGTCGGGTGCGCGTCGTACTGGAGTCGTACGTCAGCTGGTCCGGAAGGCTGACGGGTAGGCGTCGCGGTAGCTCGGGATGGTCCCGGCCGGGGTCTCGACCGTCTCGGCGTTGAGCATCGCGTGGACGACCGCGCGCGACAGCGTCCGCGCTCCGGCTGCGTAGACCGTCTCGAGCTGGCCGAGTGCAGTCGGGTCGGTGACGCTCAGCCGGGGCCGGTCGTCGTCGGGGACACGCGGCGAGAGCGCGAAGATGCTGTCGCCGTCGACCAGCGTATGGATCGGGTCGATCGCCCGGGCCAGACCGTCGTGCGCGATCATCGCCATCCGCTTGGCGGCCGCCTTGTCCAGCGGTACGTCGGTCGCGACCACCGCGATCACCGTGTTCGTCCCAGGACCGGGAATCAGGTTGCGGCCGGGTACGACGAGCGCCGGCTGCTCGGTGGGTGTGCGCAAGAACGCGAACTCGTCGCCGAGACCGTACCGTGCGCCGTACAGCCGACCGCGGTCGTCGATGGTCGAGCCGGCCGCGTTCACGATCACCAGCGCGCCCACCGTCGTACCGTCGTCGAGGCGGACGCTGGCCGAGCCGACGCCGCCCTTCAGCGACCGAGCCCGGGCCCCGGCGCCGGCCCCATGGTTGCCGAGAGCAACAGGCCCGCCGGTGGCGGCGGTGATCGCGTCGGCGCCCCAGGACGGCTCGGGCCGGGCCCGGAAATCACCACCACGGCCGAGGTCGAAGATCACCGCGGTCGGCACGATCGGTACGACGTCCCGCTCCCCCGGACCCACCCGCACCCCGAGGCCGCGATCCTCGAGCCACCGCATCACGCTCCCGGCAGTGTCCAGCCCGTACGCGCTGCCGCCACTCAGCACCACCGCATTCGCACCCGGGTTCGCATTCACCGGCTCCAGCAGATCCGTCTCCCGCGTCCCCGGCGCACCGCCACGAACATCCACCCCACCCACTGCCCCAGCCGGCACATGCACAACCGTCGTCCCCGTCAGGTACGGCGCCTCCACTCGCTCCACCTGCCCGACCAGAACCCCCGGCACATCGGTGATCGCGTTGTGCGGACCCGGTGTCATCGTCATGAGCACTGTCTAGCACCCCACCGAAATCCGGTTGCAGTCGTGGTTAGCGTGGAACGCATGAACGCTGATTTGCTCTGTGGTTTGCTGGCTGAGCCTTCGAGGCTGCGGACGTACTCCGCGGTTGTCCTCGGCGCCACCACTCCGGAGCAGGTTGCCGGAAGCACCGGGCTGAGTGCGCCCGTCGTACACAAGGCCTTGCAGCGGCTGGTCAAGGGCGGGCTCGTCTTCGACAGCGGCGGTGGGCTGCGGGCGGACGAGGGCGCGTTCAAGGACGCGGTGCGGGTGAGCCGGCCGGAGCGGGTGCCGCTCGACCCGGACCCCGATCGCGACGCCGTGCTCAAGTCGTTCATCCGGGACGGGCGGCTGACGCACTTCCCGACCATCCCGGCCAAGTTCCGGGTCGTCCTGGAATACCTCGCCGCCAACTTCGAGCCGGGCCGGAGCTACCCCGAGCCCGAGGTCAACGACATCCTCAACCGCTGGCACCCCGACCACGCAGCGCTGCGCCGCGAGCTGGTCGACGCCGGCCTGCTGAGCCGCGCGGACAGCATCTACGTCAGGTGAGGCGGCGGGCCGCGGTGTCCTGACGGGGCTTCTCGTTCGGGGCGATCCGGATGCAGGCGTCGAGGACGGTGGCGCCGTCGGCCCCGACCAGGACCGAGCGGAGGTCGAGCTTGACGACCTCCTCCAGGTCGAGGGTCAGCCGGGAGACTCGGTGCAGGAGGTTCTCGATCGCGGAGATGTCGACCGGGTCCGTGCCGCGGTAGCCGTAGAGCAGCGGCGCGGCCCGGACCTCACGCACCATCTCGGCGGCGTCGCGGGTGGTCAGCGGCGGCATCCGGTACGAGCGGTCGCCCAGCAGGTCGGTCGCGACCCCGGACAGGCCGAACGACACGACCGGACCGAACGACACGTCCTCCAACGCCGAGATCACCACCGGCACCCCGGGCGGAGCCATCTTCTGTACGACGAACTGCGCGCGCCCCGGGTCCGACGCGACCCCGAAGGTCTGGGTCATCTCGTCCCAAGCCTGGCGCATGTCGTCCTCGTCGTGGATGTGCCGCCAGATGTCGGCCAGGTCCGGGCGCATCCGCCACTGCTCGGCGGTGGCCTTGAGGATCACCTCGAAGCCGAGGTCGGCAGCCCGCTCGACGGCCTCGTCGGCGCTCTGCACCGGGAACGCCGGCAGCACCGAGATGCCGTAGAAGCTGAGCAGCAGTTGCCGGTCCGCGTCGTCCAGGTCCGCGCCATGCGGATGCCGTTGCAGGTACTCCGCGACGAAGTCCTCCGCTGGCCTGGTGTCGACGTCAGGCAGGTCCGGGATGTGGCTGTCGGACCGCCGCCGCCACTCGGCGTACTGCGTCGCCTTGGCCAGCGCGCCCACGGCGTACTGCGGGTTCAGGAACGACGGAATCGAACCACGGGCCGCGCCGCCGTCACCGTCCGGCACCCGGAGCTCCGCCGGCACACTGCGCGAGGCGAGGAAGGTGGACACGACCGGCTTGTCGGACCCAGCGGCTGCCGCGGCCAGCACCTGCGCGACCTCGGCGCCGTTGGACTGGACCGGTGGCGTGTAGATGACCACGACCGAGTGCACCCGGTCGTCGGCGAAGACCTCCGACAAGGCTGCTCCGAAGTCCTCCGCGGTCGCGTCGGCGCTCAGGTTGCGCGGCTCCCCCGCGACGTCCAGGCCGCAGCCGGCCATCGTGTCGAGCGCGAGCAGCGTCAGCGCGTCGGAGTTGCTGACGATCGCGACCCGGCGTCCCTTCGGCAGTGGCTGGTGCGCGAGCAGCTGGGCGACGTCGAAGAGCTCACCGGTGGTGTCGACGCCGATCAGGCCGCTCTGCCGGAACATCGACTCGACCGTTGCGGCCGGCAACTGGCTGCGCCGGACCATCTGCCCGAGCGGCACTCCCTGGGTGGCCCGGCCCGACTTCAGCGCGACCACCGGCTTGCGGCGGGCCAGCCGGCGCGACACCCGGCTGAACTTCCGCGGGTTGCCCAGCGACTCCAGGTACAGCAGGACGACCTCGGTCGACTCGTCGGAGTACCAGAACTGCATCAGGTCGTTGCCCGAGACATCGGCCCGGTTGCCCGCCGAGACGAAGCTGGACAGGCCCAGGCCACGGCGGACCATGTCGGCCAGGATCGGCACCCCGAGCGCACCGGACTGGCAGAAGAACGCCACCCGCCCCCGGCTTGGCATCAGCGGTGACAGCGTCGCGTTCAGCGACACCCCGGCCGCGGTGTTGATCAGCCCGAGCGCGTTCGGCCCGATCACCCGCATCCCGTACGACCGGGCCAGACCGGCCAGGTACCGCTGCCGCTTCCGCCCTTCGTCCCCGATCTCCGCGAACCCGCTCGACACCACGACCAGCCCGCGCACACCCTTGCCGGCGCAGTCCAGCACCACGTCGGCGACCATCTCAGCCCGTACGGCGACCACGGCCAGGTCGATCGTGTCGTCCACGTCCCGGATCGTCGGGTACGCCGGGACGCCCTCGATCTCGTCCGCGTCGGTGTCGGTGTTCACGGCGTACAGGCGACCGGTGAACCCGCCGTCGCGCAGGTTGCGCAGCAGCGCGTTGCCGATCGTCCCCTCCCGGCGGCTGGCGCCGATCACGGCGACCGCCGACGGGGCCAGCAGCCGCGCGATCGACAGCGCCTCGGACCGCTGCTCGCGGGCCTGCATCACACCGAACGAGGTGTCGGTCGGCGCGATGTCGAACTCGACCATGATTACGCCGTCCTCGAACTCGCGCGCGACCTTGTAGCCGGCCTCGGTGAAGACGGTGATCATCTTGCGGTTGTCCGGCAGCACCTCCGCGACGAACTGAGCGATGCCGTTCTCCCGGGCCGCCTGCGCCAGGTGCTCGAGCAGCAACTGGCCTAGGCCGCGGCCCTGGTGCGCGTCCTCGATCAGGAACGCGACCTCCGCGGTGCGGCGTCCGGTCCGCTCGTACCGCCCGACGCCGATCATCTCGCTGCCGACGGTGACGATCAGCGCCAGCCGGTCGTGGTAGTCGACCTGCGTGAACCTCGCCACATCGCGGTCGGACAGCTGTGGGTACGGGGCGAAGAAGCGGTAGTACTTCGAGCTGTCGGACACCCGCGCGTAGAAGGCGACCAGCAGGTCGGCGTCGTCCGGCGTGATCGGCCGCAGGTGCGCGGTGGCCCCGTCGCGCAGCACGACGTCCGCCTCGAACTCCGCCGGATATCCGGCAGGCGGCTGAGAGTCATACTGGTCCGGCGGCGTCACCCGGCCAGCCTACTCAACCCGTCACCTCGGAGGTCATGAATTTGGTCGCACGGATTGCTCCCGTGCTGGTCTTCCTGATCGCCGTCACCGTGATCGCCGAGCTGGCCGACCAGGCGAAAGTCTTCGACGTCGCCGCCCGCGAGGCCGCGCACCTGGCACGCGGCCGGGTGTGGCGTCTCTGGCTGCTCGTGGTCGTCCTCGCCACCGGGCTGACCATCGTCCTCTCGCTGGACACCTGCGCGGTGCTGCTGACGCCCGTCGTGCTCTCGATGGCCCGTCAGCTGGGCATCCCGCCGAAGCTGTTCGCGTTCACCACCGTGTGGCTGGCCGGTACGGCCTCGCTGCTGCTCCCGGTCTCCAACCTCACCAACCTGCTCGCCCTGCACCAGTTCGAACACCTGCACAGCTACCTCACTGTCAGTTGGCGGCCCGCAATTGCAGCGGTCCTGATAACAGTCGTTGTCCTGGCTGTGCTGTTCCATCGGGACCTGCGGCGAACGTACGTCGTCCCACCGACGCCCCCTGTGGACGACAAAGTGCTGTTCTGGGGGTCGACGGGTGTATGCGTGCTGCTCGGACCCGCGTTCGTCTCCGGTATTGAGGTCGCTTGGCCGGCAAGTGTCGGGGCTCTGGCCCTGGTCGGGTTGTTCGCGTTCCGGCGGCGGAGCGCACTGCGGTGGTCCTTGCTCCCGGTCAAGCTGGTGGCGACGGTGGTCGTGCTGTTCACCCTGGTCGGGTTCCTCAGCGCACACGGACTCCAGGATGTGCTGAGCCGGGTCGCCGGCACCACGTCCGAGCTACGGCTCAGCGTCACCGCCGCACTCGGCGCGAACCTGGCCGACAACCTGCCCGCCTACCTGGCCATGGAGCCGATCGCCGCCGACAGCCCGCACCGCATGATGGCGCTGCTGATCGGCGTCAACTGCGGCTGCCTGCTCACCCTCTGGGGCTCGCTCGCGACCCTGCTGTGGCGCGACCGCTGCGACGCCGCCCGGGTCGACATCTCCTGGTGGTCGTTCCTCTGGCGCGGACTGATCCTGACACCACTCGTCGTGGTGGGCTCGGTCCTCGCGCTGGGTGGGTAATGTGCGGGACATGGCTACGGAGCGCAGCACGCAAGATGTCACGCGGGAGTTCCGGGCGGCCCGGGACTTCCTGGTGGCACACCGGGAGGACTACGAGACGGCGTACCGGGACTTCCACTGGCCCTCGTTCGACCGTTTCAACTGGGCCCGGGACTGGTTCGACGCGCTCGCGGTCGAGCAGCCCGAGGTCGCGGCGCTGACGATCGTCGAGGAGGACGGCGAGGTCAACACCCGGACGTACGCCGAGATGGCCGAGCGATCCCGTCGGGTCGCCGGCTGGCTCACCCAGGCCGGCCTGCTGCCGGGCGACCGGGTCCTGATCGTGCTCGGCAACACCGTGCCGCTGTGGGAGACCATGCTCGGCTGCATCCGCGCCGGTGCGGTCATGATCCCCGCGACCACGCTGCTCACCGACGCCGACCTCGCCGACCGGATCGAGCGCGGCGGCGTACGTGCTGTGGTCACCAGCAGCGCCGACACCGCCCGGTACGCCGGGATCGCGGACCACTGCCTCCGCGTCGCCGTCGGGGACGCGGTCGACGGCTGGCTGCACTACGCCGACTCGGAGCAGTACGACGGCCCGGTGCCCGATGTGGACACCTCCGCCCACGACTCGCTGCTGCTCTACTTCACCTCCGGTACGACGAGCCAGCCGAAGCTGGTCGAGCACACCCAGGTCAGCTACCCGGTCGGCCACCTGTCGACGATGTACTGGATCGGCCTGCAACCGGGCGACGTCCACCTCAACGTCTCGTCCCCCGGCTGGGCCAAGCACTCATGGAGCAACGTGTTCGCGCCGTGGAACGCGGGTGCGACCGTCTTCCTCTACAACTACACGCGCTTCGACGCCGAGAAGATGCTGCAGGTCCTGCAGACGTACGGCGTGACCACGTTCTGTGCGCCGCCGACGGTTTGGCGGATGCTGATCCAGGCCGACCTGTCCGCGGTCGAGGTCCGGATCCGCGAGTGCATCTCGGCCGGTGAGCCGCTCAACCCCGAGGTGATCGAGCAGGTCCGCAACGCCTGGGGCGTCACCATCCGGGACGGGTACGGGCAGACCGAGACCACCGCGCAGATCGGCAACCCGCCCGGCCAGCCGGTGAAGCTCGGGTCGATGGGCCGCCCGCTGCCCGGCTACACGATCGCGCTGATCGACCCGTCGACCGACGAGGTCGGTGAGGACGGCGAGATCTGCATCGAGCTCGCCCCGGCGCCGGTCCCGTTGATGCGCGGCTACCGCGACGCTCCCGAGCTGACTGCCGAGGTGATGCGCGCCGGGCACTACCACACCGGCGACGTCGCGAGCCGGGACGAGGACGGCTACATCACCTACGTCGGCCGCTCCGACGACGTGTTCAAGGCCAGCGACTACCGGATCTCGCCCTTCGAGCTGGAGTCGGTGCTGATCGAGCATCCAGCAGTCGCCGAGGCAGCCGTCGTACCGTCACCGGACCCGGTCCGCCTCGCGGTCCCCAAGGCGTACGTCGTGCTGTCCGCCGGCTACCAGCCGTCCCGTGAGCTGGCCGGCGAGATCCTCGCCTTCTGCCGTGAGCACCTGGCGCCGTACAAGCGGATCCGCCGGATCGAGTTCGCGGAGCTGCCCAAGACGATCTCGGGGAAGATCCGCCGGGTCGAGCTGCGCGCGGACGAGGCGGCCAAGGTGGACAGCGGGGAGCCGGCTCAGCACGCGTACGACGAGACCGACTTCAAGGAAGGGTGATGTCCTTCGACACCGGGCTCGGTTGGGCAGCGGTCGTCGTCCTGCCACTCCTGATCGCACTCGGGGTCGTTGCTTCCCGATCCGCGGGGCTGCGGCACGACAGAGGGATCGTGACTGCGGCCCTGCGTGCTGTTGTGCAGCTGACCGCGGTCGGTCTGGTGGTCGGCGTGGCGCTGCAGCACACGCTGGGTGCGATCGCCTTCGTGCTGGTGATGTTCGTGGTCGCCACGATCACCAGCACCCGCCGGATTCACTCGACGGCGGTGATCCCGGGGCAGTGGATGTACTGCGCGGCGGCGATCGGTTGCGGTGCGTTCGCCGTACTGCTGCTGCTCATCCTGCCCGGGGTGGTGCCGCGGAACCCGGCCACCATCCTGCCGATGGGCGGCATCATCATCGGCGGCACGATGACCGCGACCACGCTGGCCGGGCGCCGGGTGCTGAACGAGTACGGCACCCGGTACGGCGAGTTCGAGGCCGGACTGACGATCGGTCTGCTGCCACCGGACGCGTTCAAGCTCGTGGTCGGGCCGGTCGCCGGTGACGCGCTGCTGCCCGCGCTCGACCAGACACGCACCGTCGGGCTCGTCTCGCTGCCGGGAGCATTCGTCGGCATGGTCCTCGGCGGTGCCTCCCCCACGGAGGCAGCCGCCCTTCAGCTGGTCGTCCTGATCGGCCTGATCGCCGCCGAGGCGCTGGCGATCCTGGCCATCACCGAACTCCTGTCCCGCGCCGCCCTTCCGGACGGGCGTACGGTTTCCCCATGAGTGATGACAAGAGCCTGTTCAGCCGGATCGACGAGCTGGTCGCCGAGGAGAAGGAGCTGCGCGGCCGGCACGCCGCCGGGCGGATCACCGACGAGGACGAGCACGCCCGGCTGCGGTCCCTCGAGGTCGAGCTCGACCAGTGCTGGGACCTGCTCCGCCAGCGCCGCGCCAAGCGTGAGTTCGGCGGCAACCCTGAAGACGCCCAGGCCCGCTCCGCCGACACCGTCGAGGGCTACCTCGGCTAGAAACCGCGCAGTTTCTCCGGGGTGATCCGGAGGATGACCGAGTAGTCGGCGTGGAACTGGTCGTTGGTCATCCCGAGGCCGGCGATGTCGTCGGCGTACTTGTTGTTGTACGCCGCCAGCTCGTCACCGGAGATCGGGGCGTCGTCGACGACCGCCGTACCGGAGATCACCCCGACGTCGCCGCCGGTGTGGGTGGCGTTGAAGTTCAGCGCCACCCGCGGGTTGGCGGCGACGTTGTGCAGCTTGGCCTTGTCCGGCTGGCTGGCGATCAGCAGCTGGTCGCCGTGCCAGAGGAACCAGACCGGGTTCGGCGCCGGCGTCCCGGACTTGCCGACGGTCGTCAGCCACACCACTCGTTCGTCGTCCAGCTGCCGCGCGATTCGCTTGCCGAAGTCGGTGGAGGTGTCGATCGTGATCATCAGGCCCCTTCAGGCTCAGGTGGTCAGGACGGACCGAGACGCCCCCACTCGATCGCCGGGCAGCGGTTCATCACCATGGTCAGCCCGGCGGCCGTCGTACGCGCGTAAGCGTCCGGATCCACTACATCCAGCTGGAACCACACGGCCCGCGCGTTGATTCCCACCGCCTGGTCCGCGATGTCGCCGGCCAGCTCCGAGCGGACGAACACGTCCACGCAGTCCACCGGGAACGGGATCTCGGCCAGCGTCGCGTACCCCTGCTCGCCGTGCACGGTCTCCGCCGACGGATGCACCGGCACGATCCGCTTCCCGTGCCCCTGCAGGAACCGCGCCACGCCGTACGCCGCCCGGCTGGTGTTGTTCGACAGTCCTACGACCGCCCACGTCTGGCAGTCCGCGAGGATCTTCCGGATATCGCTGTCCATGTGTCGATCCTCTCTCAGCCACGCAAGTACGTGAGTACGGCGGACACCCGCCGATCCAGTCCGTCGTCCAGCTGCAGCTTCGCGAAGATGTTGCCGACGTGCTTGCGTACGGCGGCCTCGCTCACCACCAACTGCTCTGCGATCGACGCGTTCACCCGACCCTCGGCCATCAGCGCGAGCACCTCGAGCTCCCGCGGCGTGAGCGCCGACAGCGGCCCGTCGTTCCGCCGCCGCGCGAGCAGCTGCCGGACCACCTCCGGGTCCACCACGGTCCCGCCGTCGGCGACCCGGTCCAGTGACTCCAGGAACTCCGCGACGTGCCCGACCCGGTCCTTCAGCAGGTACCCGATCCCGCCGGTCGTTGTCTCGAGCAACGAGGAGAGATAGGCGTCGGCGACGTACTGCGACAGCACCAGGATCCCGATCGACGGCAGCTCGGCCCGGATCGCGGCCGCCGCCCGCAGCCCTTCGTCACTGTGACCGGGCGGCATCCGGACGTCGGTGATCACCACGTCCGGCGGCGCCTTGCGTACGACGGCCAGCAGCGTGTCCGCGTCCCCGACAGCGTCCCGTACCTCGTGGCCGGCCCGGTCGAGAATGCTGGCCAGCCCCTCCCGCAACAGCATCGAGTCTTCGGCCAGCACGATGCTCAGTCGCCGAGTCGGCACGGGCACTCCATCCTCAGTCGAGTCGGCCCACCGGAGGGGCTGTCGATGTCGAGTGTGCCTCCCAAGGCGTCCAACCGGGTCACCAGCCCGGTGAGTCCGGTCCCGGCTCCGGCTTTCGCACCTCCGACGCCGTCATCGGTGATCGTGATGACCAGCCGGTCACGCTCGACCCACCCGGCCACCTCACAGCTCCTCGCCCGCGCGTGCTTGGCGACGTTGGCCAGCGCTTCGCTGACGACGAAGTACGCCGCTGCCTCGATCGGCGGCGGCAGTCGCGACGGCAGCGACAGCTGCACGCTCACCGGCAGCGGACTCCGGTCCGCCACCTCCAGTACGGCGGCCTCCAGCCCATGGTCGACGAGTACGCGCGGGTGGATCCCGCGCACCGCCTCGCGCAGGTCCGCCAGCGCCGCCTCCGCCTCACTGTGGGCCTTCACGACCAGCCGCTTGCCCTCACCCTCAGGCAGGTCGAGCTCAGCCAGCCCCAGCGTCATGGTCAGCCCGACCAGGCGCTGCTGCACGCCGTCGTGCAGGTGCCGCTCGATCCGGGCGCGCTCGGTCTCGAACGCGTCCACCAGATCGAGCCGGGACCGCCGCAGCTCGGCCACGTTCCGCTGCAGCTCCTCCTGCCGCGGACCCAGCATCGCCTTCGCCAGCGCAGCCTCCGCACCGGCGAGCGCGCCGACCAGGTAGCAGCTCAGCGCGAAGAAGGGCGGCCCGAAGCACAGCAGGAAGATGAACCCCTCCTGGGCGCTGTCCAGAATCCACGGCCCTATCCCCATCTGGTCGCCGTCCGCGATCACCGGCGCGGCCAGCGTCGTACCGAGGATCGTCGCGCTCAGGCCCGCGATCAGCGCGCTCAGCGGCCAGATGAAGACGCCCAGCACGAACCCGTACCCGAGCGCCCGCAGCGAGGCCTGCTCCCGGCGCCGGAACTTCAGCTTCTCCCGCAGCGACAGCGACTCGGGCATCTTGGCGTGCGGGCTGCTGATCCCGTCGATCAGCACCAGCCCGGACCGCCACCGCTCGACCCGGCCGATCAGCACCCCGATCAGCGGGAACATGGTGATCAGCAGGATCCCGATCAGGATCGGACTGAGCACCGCACTGGCCGCCGCGAGCCCGATGAGCACGCCGATCGTCACGAGACCGACCGGGACCGAGGTGAACAGATACGCGTAGCTCCGCCATGGCCACGACGACACCAGATACCGCGGCGACGCCATCGCCGACCACGCTGTCATCGGTCTGTCCACGGCGCCAGCCTAGGTGTACGAACGCTTGGTGGACGGTAGCGTGCGCGCTACTGCAGGTCTCTTCCGTGGGCCAGGGCTTGTCGAGCCGATCAGCGGTGTTCTGGTTGCATGACCGCTACCGCGCCGATGTACGCCGACGTCGTACCCACTGAAACGCCCGCTCTGCTGCTGGACGGCATCACCAAGACCTACCGGTCCAAGGCCGGTGCTGTCGACGCGCTGCGAGGCGTGACCTACCACTTCCACCGCGGCACGTTCACCGCCGTGATGGGCCCGTCCGGGTCTGGCAAGTCGACCCTGCTGCAGTGCGCGGCCGGCCTCGACCAGCCCTCCAACGGCGCCGTCGTGCTCGGCGGAGTCAACCTGCGCGGGCTCAACGAGGTCGCCCTCACCAAGCTGCGCCGCAAGGAGATGGGCTTCGTCTTCCAGGCGTACAACCTGCTGCCGTCGCTGACCGTCTACGACAACGTGGCGCTCCCCCTGCGGCTCACCGGTCGCCGCCCGAGCCGCAGCGCCGTACACCAGGTGCTCGAGCAGGTCGGGCTGGACGGCAAGGCGAAGCGCAGGCCGGCGGAGCTGTCCGGTGGACAGCAGCAGCGGGTCGCGATCGCACGAGCGCTGATCACCCAGCCATCGGTGTTCTTCGCGGACGAGCCGACCGGCGCGCTGGACAGCGGCACCAGCCGGCAGATCCTGTCGTTGTTGCGCGAGGCAACCGACCGGGCCGGGCAGACCGTCGTGATGGTGACCCACGACCCGGTCGCCGCCGCGTACGCCGAGCGGGTCCTGTTCCTGTCCGACGGGCTGATCGCAGGACACCTCGAGCGCGGCACTCCGGCCCAGATCGCCGCCGCGATGAGCCAGCTGGAGCGGTGATGTTCCACATCAGCCGCCAGACCGTCGGCCGTCACCGCTCGCTGTACGCCGGCTCGTTCATCGCGCTGGCCGTAGGAGTGTTCCTGCTCGGTCTCGCCGCCACCGCGACCGCCGCCACCATCGCGTACGACGGTCCGCTCGCCGACAGCATCACCGTGACAACACTCGGGAGCCCCGACACGCCGTCCCAGCAGGTCCGGGTCCCCACGTCCGACGCCGACGTGTCCGGGCTGCAGACCGTGCTCAGCCTGGTCGGGACGCTCGCCGGCTTCATCACGATCTTCGTCATCGCGAGCACTTTCGCCTTCGCGGTCGCCTCCCGTCGCCGGGAGATCGGCCTGCTCCGGCTGATCGGCGCCACTCCCCGGCAGGTACGGCGGATGATCCTCGGCGAAGCGCTGGTCGTCGCGATCGCGGCTGCACTGACCGGCGCCGTACTGGCTCAGCTCGCAACCCCGTTGCTGCTGAGCAAGGCGTCGTACACCGAGCTGGCGCCGGTGAAGCTGGAGCCGGCCTCGCCGTGGGTTCCGTTGTCGATCGCGGTCGGCGCCGGGGTGCTGGTGGCGATGCTCGGCGCTCGGTCGGCGGCTCGACGAGCCGGGCGAGTCGGGCCGGTCGACGCCCTGCGCGAGGCAGCGCTGGAGCCACCTCGGATCGGACCGGTGCGGATCGTCTTCGGGCTGCTCTTCCTGGCTGGATCGATCACGTTGCTGGCACTGATCCGGCCGTCGACCGGCGAGGGTGTGATGCCGCTGGCGATGTTCACGCCGATGCTGCTGGTGATCGCGCTCACTCTGCTCGCACCACTCGTCGTCCCGTGGATCAGCCGGCTGTGGGCGCTGCCGCTGACCAGGTGGACCCAGGTGTCGGGCCTGCTCGCGCGCAGCAACGTGATCGCGGCACCCCGCCGGAGTGCCTCGCTCGCGGCGCCGATCCTGGCGATCTCGGCGATCGCCGGGTCGATGGTTCTCAGCCTCAGCTTCGCCGCCGACAGCGCCGAGGCGGCCATTCGCGACACCGTCCGCGCGCCCGTCGTGGTCACCGGCTCGCACCTGTCGTCGACTACCGGCGTGGCCGCTGCCGACGCCGGTGTGCCGCTGCAGTTCGTCCGGATCAGCCAGGACGACGCCCAGCTCGAGGACGCCGAGGGCATCGACCCGGCGATCGCCGTCAAGACCCGGCAGCTGGCGCCGATCGCCGGCGACCTCGCGCAGCTCACCGGCAATACGGTTGCTGTGGGCAAGGAAATGGCCGGGTTCGAGCACTACCGGGTCGGCGACGAGGTCCCGGTGACGTTCCTGGACCGGACCAGCGTCAAGCTCCGGATCGTCGCCATCATCCCCGACGCGTTCGGCGCCATGCCGTCCTTCCTCGTGCCGGTCGACCTGGCCCGCAAGCACGCGCCGACGGCCGAGCCCGAGCGGATCTTCGTGCTGCCCGATCCCGGCGTCGACCTGGCCGGCAAGCTCGACAACGCCGTACCGGCCACAGAGTGGGAGGCGGAGCAGGCGGAGGGGGTCCGGAAAGGCAACCAGTTCGGGCTGATCCTGCTGCTCGGACCGGCCGCTCTCTACAGCGCGATCGCGATCGCCAACACGCTGCTGATGGGCAGCCTGCAGCGGCGGCACGAGTTCGTCACGTCACGCTTGCTGGGCGCCACACCGGCCCAGATCCGCCGGATGGTGCTCTGGGAGTCGTCCCTCGTCGGCGCGGTGGCGCTCAGCCTCGGTACGGCGATCACCGTCACCGTCGGCGTCCTGATCCGGCACGCGCTGACGTCGGGGGTGGCCGACGTACCGGTGACCGTTCCGTGGGGTGTGCTGCTGGGTATCGCCGGGATCTGTCTGACCCTGGCGGTAGGGTCCGCTCTGGCCCCGACGACGTACATCCTGCGCCGGTCGCAGCCGTCCGCAGCGGTGGACTAGACCGCTGACGGCGACTGTGTCGGCACGATGGCGGGTCGCGGCCGGGCAAACCGCCGTTCACCAGCGACAATGGGCACGGCGCCGGACCGTCGCGGCGCCGTACCGGCTTGATCGAGGAGTTCGTACACCGCATGGCACGCCGTTCCAGCACCACCGCCGAGCCCGAGGACTTCGAGGAGCGCATCCTCGACGTCGACGTCTCCGACGAGATGCGCACCAGCTACCTGGAGTACGCCTACTCGGTGATCTACTCCCGGGCGCTGCCGGACGCGCGGGACGGGCTGAAACCGGTCCAGCGGCGGATCCTGTTCTCGATGGCGGAGAACAACATCCGCCCCGACCGCGGTCACGTGAAGTCGGCCCGCGTCGTCGGTGAAGTGATGGGTAAGTACCACCCGCACGGCGACGGCGCGATCTACGACGCCCTGGTCCGGACCGCGCAGCCGTGGTCGATGCGAGTCCCGCTGATCGACGGCCACGGCAACTTCGGATCTCTGGACGATGGTCCGGCGGCGATGCGATACACCGAGTGCCGGATGGCGCCGCCGGCGATGGCGATGACCAGTGGCCTGGACGAGAACGTGGTCGACTTCCGGCCGAACTACGACGGCCAGGAGGAGGAGCCGGCGGTGCTGCCGGCCGCGTTCCCGAACCTGCTGGTCAACGGCGCCGCCGGGATCGCGGTCGGGATGGCGACCAACATGGCGCCGCACAACCTGGTCGAGGTGATCCAGGCGCTGCGGCACCTGATCAAGACCCCGACCGCCGACGTCGACGACCTGATGCGGTTCGTGCCCGGCCCGGACCTGCCCACCGGCGGCAAGATCGTCGGCCTGGAGGGCATCAAGGACGCCTACGCAGGAGGCCGCGGCAGCTTCAAGATGCGCGCCACCGCCCGGATCGAGAACGTCACCCCGCGCCGCAAGGGCATCGTGGTCACCGAGCTGCCGTACTCGGTCGGCCCGGAGAAGGTGATCGAGAAGATCAAGACCCTGGTCCAGTCGAAGAAGCTGCAGGGCATCGCCGACGTCAAGGACCTGACCGACCGGACCCACGGCACCCAGCTGGTGATCGAGGTCAAGAACGGCTTCGTCCCCGAGGCGCTGCTGGAGCAGCTGTACAAGCTGACCCCGCTCGAGGACGCGTTCCACGTCAACAACGTGTGCCTGGTCGACGGCCAGCCGCGCACTCTCGGGCTGAAGGAGCTGCTCGAGGTCTACCTCGGCCACCGGTACGACGTGGTCCGCCGGCGCAGCGAGTTCCGCCGGACGAAGGCTCAGGACCGGCTGCACATCGTCGACGGCCTGCTGATCGCGATCCTGGACATCGACGAGGTCATCCAGATCATCCGCAGCAGCGACGACGCCGCCCAGGCCCGCGGCCGGCTGATCGAGATCTACGACCTGTCCGAGGTGCAGGCAAACTACATCCTCGACATGCCGCTGCGCCGGCTGACCAAGTTCTCCAAGCTCGAGCTGGAGACCGAGAAGGGCGAGCTGGAGCGCGAGATCGAGGCGCTGACCGCGATCCTCGAGGACGAGAAACTGCTGAAGAAGACCGTCTCGGACGAGCTGGCCGAGGTCGCCAAGACCTACGGCACGCCGCGCCGGACCGTGCTGCTGGAGTCGTCCGGGGCCACCAAGACCGCGGCCGTGCCGCTCGAGGTCAGCGACGACCCGTGCTGGGTGCTGATGAGCTCGACCGGACTGCTCGCCCGGACCAACGGCGTCGAGCCGTTCGGCACCGGCGACGCCCGGGCCAAGCACGACGCGATCGTGTCCGCGGTCAAGAGCACCGCCCGCGGGCAGTACGGCCTGATCACCAGCGCCGGACGGCTGATCCGGCTCGAGTCGCTCGACCTCCCCGCCGTACCGACGACGGCGAACGCGCCGAACCTGCAGGGTGGCGCGCCGGTGGCCGAGTTCGTGTCCCTGGAGCCCGGTGAGAAGGCGCTCGCGCTGACCACGATGGATCCCGACTCCATCGGCGTCGCGCTGGGTACGGCGGGTGGCGTGGTGAAGCGGGTCGTGCCCGACCACCTGAGCAACCGCGACGCCTGGGAGATCGTCCGGCTGAACGACGGCGACGAGGTCGTCGGCGCGGTCGAGCTCACCACCGGCGACGAGGAGCTGTGCTTCATCACCTCCGACGCGCAACTGCTGCACTTCCCGGCGTCGGCGGTGCGTCCGCAGGGCCGGACCGCGGGCGGCATGGCCGGCGTCCGGCTCGCCAACGGCGCGAAGGTGGTCTTCTTCGGTGCCGTCGACTCCGCCCGCGAGGCACACGTCGTCACGATCGCGGGCTCGTCGTCGGCGCTGCCGGGGACCGAGGTCGGCGCTGTGAAGGTGACTCCCTTCAGCGAGTACCCGGGCAAGGGCCGTGGCACCGGCGGTGTCCGCTGCCAGCGGCTGCTCAAGGGTGAGGACGGGCTGCTGCTCGGCTTCATCGGCGCCGCGCCGGTCCGGGCCAGCGCCAACAGCGGTGCGCCGGTGGACCTGCCGCCGATCGACCCCCGACGGGACGGCTCCGGCGTACCGGTTGCGCAACCCATCGCCGCATGCGCCGCAGAACTGGCAGGCTGACTCCATGAAGAAACTGCTCGCGCTGGGCGCGGTGCTGGTGCTGGCGCTGGCGGGCTGCAGCGACGACAAGACGGACGCCGACGGCGGCACCAACCAGCCCGGTGACGACCCGGTCGCGCTGCTGACGGATGCCAAGAAGACGATCGACGAGGCGTCCAGCGTGCACATCGTGCTGACCGGCCGGGACCTGCCGGAGAACGCGCAGACCCTGGTCAGCGGTGACGGTGTGGCGACGCACGCCCCGGCGTTCAAGGGCAAGCTGACCGTTCGTACGGCGGGCGCTCCGATCGACGCCGAGGTGGTCGCGGTCGGCAGCAAGGTCTACGCCAAGCTGCCGTTCACGACCGGCTTCACCGAACTGCCGCAGTCGCAACTGGTCGCGCTCGGCGCGCCGGACCCGGCGATCCTGCTGGACCCGGACAAGGGCCTGACGTCTTTGCTGCCGAAGGTGAAGGACCCGAAGATCAAGGGCGAGACCCGGGAGGGCGCGAAGGTGCTGACCGAGGTCACTGGCACGGTGCCGGGCTCAGCGCTGCCGGGAATCTTCCCGAAGGCGCCGGCCGACCAGGACTTCCCGAGCACCTTCAAGATCGACAAGGACACCAAGCAGTTGGTGTCGGCAACGATCACCGGCCCGTTCTACGACGGCGCCACCAGCAGCTACGACGTCACCCTGGACAAGTACGGCGAACAGGTCGAGATCACCAAGCCGTGAGCAACCCCAGGGGCCGGCTCACCCTTGCATCGATCGCAGTAGCCTTCGCAGCTGCGGACACCTACGTCGTTGTGCTGGCCTTACCGGACATGATGGCGGGAGTCGGCCTGTCCGCCGACGAGCTCCAGCGGGCGGCGCCGATCATCTCCGGCTTCCTGCTCGGCTACATCGCCGTGCTGCCGCTGATCGGCCGGATCGCCGACGTCGTCGGCCGCACACCGGTCCTCATCGGGGCGCTGGTCCTGTTCGCGGTGGGCTCGCTCATCACCGCCGGGGCGTACGACCTGTCGTTGGTGGTGACCGGGCGGTTCCTGCAAGGTGTCGGCGGTGGCGGTCTCGTGCCTGCCACGCTCGCTCTGGTCGCCGACCTGTGGCCGGCCGACCGCAGAGGCCTGCCGCTCGGCGTGGTGGGCGCCGTACAGGAGATCGGGTCGGTCCTCGGCCCGTTGCTCGGCGCGCTCGTGCTTGCCGTGGCCGACTGGCGGTACATCTTCTGGTTGAACCTTGTGGTGGCTGTCGTCCTCGCACTGTTACTGCGTGGGCTGAAGGCGCCACCACTCTCGGCTGCGGTCGGCTTCCTCGCCTGTGTGGCTCTCGGCCTCACCCTGACTGCCCCAGAGCGGTTGGCGACCGGTGTGACGCTCGGCATCCCGTTCGTCCCGTTCTCCGGTAACTCCCGCTTGCTCACGCCGATCGGTGTCGTCACCGCCGTACTGCTGCTGCTCTGGATCGCCCTGCTACTCCGCAAGACGCGCCTGCGGGCCACGCTCGAGCAGGTCGACCTCGTGGGCGCACTGCTGCTCGCGCTCGCGCTGGCCGGTGTGGTGCTGGCGTTTGCGACTGCTGATCCCGAGCGGGAGCTGATGTCACCGGCTGGACCGTGGCTGCTGGTCGGGGCCGCTGTGTTTGCGATCGCGTTTGCCGTCTGGCAACGGCGTACCGCGCGAGCGATCGTGCCGCGTGGTTTGCTCGGCGCAGCGCCCGCCTGGGGTTCGCTGGTGGTCAGCTTTCTCGTCGGCTCCGCGTTGATCGCAGCGCTGGTCGACGTACCCGTGTTCGCGCGCACCACGCAGGGCGGTGGGCAGTTGGCGGCCGCGTTGGTGTTGTTGCGGTTCCTGATCGCGTTGCCGGTCGGTGCGGTGGTCGGTGGTTGGCTGACCAGGCGCTACGGGCTGGGATGGATCACCGGGACCGGGCTCGCGCTGGCCGGAGCGATGTTCGTGCTGATGGCGTTCTGGGGTCGCGACGCACTGGATCACTGGCCGGCGACCGTCGTACTGCTGCTGTGCGGATTCGGATTCGGGCTGGCGTTGTCGCCGGTCAACACGGCCATGCTCGGGGCCACTCCCCCGGACAGCCACGGCCTGGTCAGCGCACTGGTCGTCGTCGCCCGGATGGTCGGCATGCTCGTCGGGGTCTCCGCACTCACCGCGATCGGTCTACGCCGGTACTTCACCATCGTCGAGGACGTCCCGTCCCCGAACGAACTGTGCCCCTCGGCTCCCGGTTCGTGCCGCCCGTTCGTCGACGCGCTGCGCGACGCGGCCGTTTCACAAGTTCACGCAATCTTCGCCGGCGCCGCCGTCTGCGCCTTCCTGGCCGCCGTCCTGGCCGTTCTGCTCCTCGGCCGACGTGGCGTTGTGCACAGATAATGGTCACCGTGCCGGAACCCGGTCCCGGCTGCCGTACGGTGATTCCGTGACCGCACGACTCGACGCAACCGGCCGGCCGGGCCTGTGCTCGACCTTCTGTCGGGAGCTGCTGGAGCCGATGCCGGGTACGGCGGTTGTCGCCAGCGGCTGGGTCCTGGTCGAGCAACCGGGGCCGTGGGGCGCGAAGGCGCCGACACAGAGCCACCTTGATCCGGAGTTCGGTCGCGCGATCGACGAGGCGTGCAAGAAGGCGGACGTGCGGTTCGGGCTGATCCGCTCCCCCGGCAGGCACCCGGACGTGGTCGAGCGCACACATCAGGTGTACGTCGCCTCGACCAGACCCGGCCGGACGTGGCTGCTCGGAGGAGCTGTCGCGGACCCGGCGGAGCTGGACGAGCTCGACCTCGATGCGGTCAGCCGGGGCGATGTGGATGCCGTGACCGAGTCGCTGCCGGCGCTGACTGCGGTCGACGAGCCGGTGATGCTGGTCTGCACCAACGGCAAGCGCGACGAGTGCTGCGCGTTGCTCGGGCGGCCCTTGGTCAAGGCGGTCGCCGCGGTCGCGCCTGGCCGGGTCTGGGAGGCGAACCACCTCGGTGGACACCGGTTCGCGCCGACCGCGACCGTGCTCCCCTTCGGCACGATGCACGGCCACCTGACTGCCGACACCGCCGTCGGCGTCCTGGAGGCCGCGGCTCGCGGGGAGACCGTGCTGACCGGGTTGCGTGGCCGGTCGACCTGGTCGAAACACGGCCAGGCGGCGGAGATCGCCGTACGTCAGCTCATCGGTGAGCTTGCGCTGGATGCCCTCAGTGTGGCGGGCGAAGACCTGGGAACCGTGACCGTCGTGCATCGCGACGGCCGGTCCTGGACCGTGCCGGTCACCAGCGCACCCGCCGATCCACCTCGTCCGGAGTCCTGCGGAAAGGAGCCGTTCGCCATGTCGATCCTGCGTGCCGAAACCCCAGTGCCGGGTGACGTCCGATGACCAGCGGATTCGAGGACCTGCTGGCCGCCAACGCCGACTACGCCGCCGACTTCCACTACGGCGGGTTCGACGGGATCGCGCACGCCGGCGTCGGCGTCGTCACCTGTATGGACTCGCGGATCCCGCCGCTGGAGATGCTCGGGCTGAAGCCGGGTGACGCCAAGGTGCTGCGCAGCGCCGGTGGCCGGGTCACCGAGGTGACGATGACCGGGCTGGTGCTCGGCGTCCAGCTGCTCGGCGTCCGGCGGATCATGGTCATCCCGCACACCCGCTGCGCGATGGCCGCGATGTCCGAGGACGACCTGCGCGCCAAGGTCGAGACCGCCGCCGGGAAGCCGGCCGGCTACCTGCCGATCCACGTCATCCCGGACCAGCTCGAGGCGCTCCGCCACGACGTCACCGCGGTCCGGCAGCATCCGCTGATCGGCGACGACATCCTGGTCGGTGGCTTCATGTACGACGTGGACACCGGCCGCCTCACCCAGATCGACTGACACCCCAGGAGCTGCTTCCGTGCCGGGTCCCGCCCACCCTCAGTCCACGCTCGCTCCTCCCGCACTCCGCCCCTTGCCGCTGGCAACCATCCGGCCCACCGGATGGTTGCTGGAGCGTCTGCGCCTGCAGGCCGGCGGGATGGCCGGTCACCTGGACGAGTTCTGGCCCGACATCGCCCGCAGCGGATGGATCGGCGGTGACGCCGAAGGCTGGGAGCGCGGACCGTACTGGCTCGACGGCATCACCGGCCTCGCCTACCTGATCGACGACGAGCGCCTGCAGGCGAAGGTACGGCGCTGGGTCGGCTACATCCTCGACCACCAGCACCCGGACGGCTGGTTCGGGCCGCGCTCGGGTGACGCGACGTACGCCGATCACGACGTCTGGCCGCGGATCATCGTGCTGAAGGCGCTCCTGCAGCACCACGACGCGACCGGCGACGAGCGGGTGGTCCCGGCCGCACTGCGGTTCCTCCGGTTGCTCGACGTACTGCTGGACGAGTGGCCGCTGCAGGAGTGGGCGCGGTCACGGTGGACCGACGTGGTCTGGGTGATCAACCAACTGCACGATCTGACCGGTGAGGACTGGCTGCTGCCGCTGGCGGCGAAGTGCCGGGAGGAGGGGTTCGACTGGTTCGGGTAGGCCGACGACCTGCCGTTCCGCGGGAAGGTCCCCGACGCGACCCTGCAGGCTGCGAAGGACGAGCACGACGGCGTCTGGATGAACGACGTTCACCTGTCCTCCCACGGGGTGAACGTCGCGATGGGACTCAAGGCGATGCCGGTCTGGTCACGTCACGACTCGACCGAAGACCAGCAGGCCCGTCTCCTGCGTCTGGTCGCGGCCTTGAACGAGCACCACGGGCAGGCGAGCGGCCTGTTCAGCTGCGACGAGCACCTGGCCGGTCGCCACCCGAGCCAGGGCACCGAGAACTGCACAGTGGTCGAGCACCTGGCGTCGCTCGAGGTCGCCCTCGAGTCCTTCGGCGCCGTCGAGCCGCTCGCTGACCGGATGGAGCGGCTCGCGTTCAACGCGCTGCCCGCGAGTGCGTCGGCCGACGAGTGGACCCACCAGTATGTGCAGCAGGCCAACCAGGTGATCTGCCACGTCACCGAAGACCGCATCTACACCAACAACGGACCGGACGCGAACGTCTTCGGCCTGGCACCGCACTTCGGTTGCTGCACCGCCAACCGCCACCAGGGCTGGCACCGCTTCACCACCCACCTCTGGATGCACTCCCCCGACGGCGCCCCCACCGCACTGTCCTACGCGCCCTGCTCGTTCTCGTACGGCGACCTGTCCGTCGACGTCGCCACGTCGTACCCGTTCGAGGACGACATCACGATCACGGTCAGCGGCTCCGGCGTCGTACCGCTGAACCTCCGCATCCCCGCCTGGGCCACGGACGCCACCGTCGACGGCAAGCCGGTTGCCGCCGGCACCATTCACCAGGTACGACGCGACTGGTCCGGCGGACCGCACGTCGTACGACTCCACCTCCCCTCCGCAGTCACGACAACCCACCGGACAGCCGCCACCTTCGAACGCGGTCCGCTGGTCTTCGCACTCCCCATCCCCGAGACCCGGCACCGCATCGGCGGCGACGACCCGCACGCCACCTGGGAAATCCACCCAGCCGGCCCGTGGAACTACGCCATCGACCCGGCGACCGTCCAGCTCGACCGCCGGTCGTTGACCGGGCATCCCTTCGTGAAGTCCCCGATCCAGCTCCGAGTGCAGGGCCGCCAGGTCCCCGACTGGACCCTCGAACACGGCGCAGCCGCCGCCCCTTCACCCAGGCCGGCGACCACGGGCGACGCGCAGGACCTCACCCTCGTCCCCTACGGCTGCACAACCCTGCGCGTCACCGAGCTACCGCTGACGTCCTAGACCTCAGAGCTCGTCGAGCACCTCGATCTCCTCGACGGCGGAGGTGCCCTCGCGGACCAGAGCGAACGCGGCCTTCACCTCGGGGAGGTTCGGAGCGAGCTCACGGACCGACTTGAGGGTGTCCATCGAGTCCCAGCGCCAGACGCCGACCCACTGACCGTCCGGGAGCTGACCGAGGCGCGCCTCGGTCAGGCCTGGGGTGGCGGTGCGAACGGCCTGGACCAGGGCGGTGTGCCGGTCCCGGACCTCGGTCGCCTCGACGGTGTCGACAGCCTCGAACCGGGTGACTGCGATGAGTGACATGACTAGTGCCTTTCTCTAGAGTTGACTTATAGCGAGTGAATCTAGAGATAGACTCTAGTCATGACTGTTGTCAAGCGGCCCAACCGGCGGGCGGAGAAGGCGGCCGAGACGCGGCGGCGGATCATCCGGGCGGCGACCGAGCTGTTCGTCGAGGACGGGTACGGCGCAACCAACCTGCAGGACGTGGCCGACCGGGCCGGTGTCGCCGTACAGACGATCTACTTCGTCTTCGGCAACAAACGGGCCCTGCTCAAGGAGCTCGTCGACGTCACCATCGCCGGGGACTCGGAGCCGATCGCGACGATGGACCGCCTGTGGTTCACCGACGCCGTCAAGGCGGCGACGGCTGGAGAGATGCTCACCGCGTATGTCCCCGGCTCGAGCGCCGTACTGCAGCGGGTCTCGCCGATCATGCGCGTCCTGGAGGCCGCCGTCGCGAACGACCCCGAGGTTGCCGCGCTCTGGCCCCAGGACGAGGACATGCGGTACGTCGTCCAGCGCGCAGCCGCGGACGCCTTGGTCACCAAGCCAGGCGTCGCCAAAGACCTCAGCGCCGAGGATGCCGCAGACATCCTCTACGCCATCCTCAGCCCCGAGCTCTACCTGCTCTTCACCCGAGACCGCGCCTGGTCCCACGACCGCTGGCTCCAGTGGTCCACCGAAACCCTCCGCAGTCAGCTCATTAGCGGAGGGTGACCTTTGCCGGCTTCGGCGGGCTCCCGGTCACCGAGTGGTCGAGCGCTTCCCCGGCACTGGGTGCTGCTGCCAGATTGCCGAGCCCCGGTCAATCGGCACTCCCCGCAACCGGTCGCGGCTGAGTTGAAATCGCTCCTATTCGAACGTATGCTCGATTTATGAGTGAGTGTCCGGTCGATCAGCCAGCCGACGAGGCCGCGCGCCCGTCGCCGCGGCAGGCTGGGCACCTGTTTGTGGTGCCGCCGGTGAAGTCGGCGCAGGAGCGTGAGGCTGACCTGCACCGGCTGCGGGATCGGGTGCGGCGTGATGCGCTGTTGGCTGACCGGCACGGGCTGCTGGCGCGGCACGACGAGCCAGATGATCCGGACCGCGGTGCCGGACTGTTCGAGGCGCTCGTCTTCCAAGACACCTCTCAATTGACCGACGCCGGCTGGCTGGACCGGCTGGAGGCGATTGGCCGGACGGAGGCGCGGCTGGCTGCGTTGAAGGCCGAAGCGATCGCCATGCATGATGCCTCGCTGCAGGGTGTGTCCGCGGACCTCGGACATCGGTACCCCGAGCCGGGTGACCGGGCCGCAGCTCCCGGCGAGCGGCGTTGGGTGGCCGGGGACCTGCGGTCGGTGGCCGACGAGGTCGCGTTGGCATTGCAGCTGAGCAAGGGAGCCGCGATGACGCGAATTCATACCTCATGCGAGCTGGTGCACAACTTCCCCGCCACGCTGCACGCTCTGACCGAGGGCGAGTTGACCGAGCGGGCCGCGTTCACCATCGTGCGGGAACTGTCGGTACTGGACGATCTGGACGGCATCCGGGCCGGTGAGGCCGCGCTGCTGGACTGGGCCCGCAAGCACCCGCTGCAAAGAATCAAGCACCAGGCGCAGAACGAGGCCGCCCGCCGTGACCCGGCCGCTCGCAGCAGAGCTCACGCCCGGGCGATGGACGAACGGTCGGTGCGGATATTCCCCAACAGCGACGGCACCGCTCAACTCGTCCACACCCAGGACGCTATCGACGCGGCCGCGGTGATGAACAGTCTCAATCGCGCCGCCGCCTACCGCCGCCGCCACGGAGACACCCGCACCCTCGACCAGTTGCGCGCCGACATCGCCCTGGCCCGCCTCCTTCCCTGTACGAAGCGCCTCGCCTGCAGCGATCCCGATGGCCGGGCGGACGCCGCGACAGTCAACAGCGCGGCGAGCAACGACACGGCCGGCGGCGGATTGGATGACCGGGCGGACGACATTGTCGTTGGTGCCGACACCACTGTGGTCATCCATGCCACCGGTACCGAACTCCGCGCCCTCATCGACGGCCAGCCCGGCACCGGCGGGCACGCCGACCACCACGGACCCATCCCGCAGAGCTCACTTCGGAAGCACCTCATCCGAGCCCTCGCCCGAACACTCCTACCGCGCAGGCCCGCCGCAGGCGATGCTGCCTCGCCATCGGAACCCGCGCCGACGGCTGTGGCGCTGCAGTCTGCCCGGCCGCGCATCGACATCCGCATCACCGACGAACCACCCGGTGGCAGCCCCGGCAAGTACAGCCCCACGGCCGCAGTCGACCGCTATGTGCGACTGCGCGACCGCACCTGTCAGTTCCCGGGTTGCAACAGGCCTGCTGAGTTCGCGGACGTCGACCACCGCACCGCCTTCGCCGAAGGCGGCCGCACCACCACCGACAACCTCCATTGCCTATGCCGCCACCACCACCGCCTCAAGCACCAAGGCGGGTGGACCATCACCCCCAACCCCGACAGAACCACCACGTGGACCAGCCCCACCGGCCGCGCCTATCGCACACCCCCACCCAACCCCGAACCCGACGCAGTCGGCACGAACGACTGGTCCGACGACCAAGCGGATCCCGTCCAACCGCCCGCACCCCAGCAACAGCACCTTGAGCCCTGCTCAGCTGAAGTCGGCCAGCAACCCTCGCGCTGAATTGCGAACGGCCTCGTCGGGGTCGTTGGCAGCGAGAGCTTTGAGGAGGTCGAGGGATTCCGGGCTCTCCAGGTAGACGGTCGACCAGGCGGCAGCGTTGCGGATCTCAGGGGCTTCGTCACGGGCGGCGTCCGCGAGCGCAGCGAAGTACTCGGGGTCGAAGTCCTTGCCCATTGCGAGGGCCAGGCGCACCACAGCCCGGATCTTGTCCTGACCTTGGAACCGGCTGACGGAGGTCAACAGCTCTTCGCGCGTGTAAGGGACGCCGCCGAGCAGGCCCAGGATCCGGCGGGCCAACTCGGCGACGTCTTCCGCGTCCTCACCGAACACCTCGAGGATCGAAGCCCGCGTGGTGAGATCCTCCAGATACGTCACCCATAGCCCTGGCGCCGCACCCCAGAGCCGGTAGCTCCGGTACCCAGCGTCGCCCTCGTCGTCGATGCTCTCGAACGGCGACCACTGTCCGGCACGCGCGATGTACTCGACACTGGTTCGCGCACTGCCGTCTTGCGGTTCGAACAGAATCAACCGGACGTCCGACTCGGCCCGATCGATCGACTCGCGCAGCACCATCTTCTTGGAGTGATAGGACACGGTCACGAGCCGAGAACCTACTGACGTCAGAGGTCACCCTGGTCAGTTCGGCGAGGCGCGGTCTGGTCGACGTACCTGGGCACCTGTCGCCTCTCTGCGACGGTCCGCCTAGCTGATGATGACCTTGCCGGTGTCGAGTTCGTAGTAGGCGCCGACCAGTTTGAGTTTGCCGGACTTCTCCAGGGGACCGATGACAGGTGACTGCCGGAGCTTGGCGAGAACCAGGTCGACGTTGGCGTGGATCGCGTTGGTGAGACGGTCGCCCGGTTTGCCCGCGACCTGGCGGACGGCCGGGGCGAGGGTGTCGACCAGGTAGTCCATCTCGCCGGCTTCGGCGGTCCGCTGACCTGCGTCGACTGCCTTCATCGTCGCGGTGAGCGCGCCACACCGCTGATGTCCAAGGACCATCAACAGCGGCGTGTGCAACTCGGCGACCCCAAACTCCAGACTCCCGGTCACCGAGTGATCGAGAGCCTCACCGGCGCTCCGTACGACGACCAGGTCACCGAGCCCCTGGTCGAAGACGAGCTCGATCGGCACCCGCGAGTCCACACAGCCGAGCACGGTCGCGAACGGCGTCTGCCCCTTGCTCACGGCAACGCGGCGCGCGATGCCCTCGTCCAGGTTTTCCTCGCGGTCGGCGACGAACCGCGCATTGCCTTCCTGCAACCGCTGGAGCGCCTGGTTGCCGTCAGCAACCGGCGGCGCCGGGGGCGGGTTGGTGCCGGCCAGGGTCTGCCCGGCGGACGAGGCGACCGACGAGGGCGTCGTACCGTCGTCGGCGCAGGCGGTGAGGGTGGCGCCGCCGGCTCCGGCGACGAGAGTAGTCTGCAGGGCGGTGGTCAGGAACCGGCGCCGCGAGGTGACGGGCGCCGCTGCCGGACCGCGGCGAGATGTGATGCTCAACGATGTGCTCCTTGATGAGGGCGGCGTGGGCGATCGCCGCCTTCTGAAGGTAACCCCTTGCATACTGTCTGCAATACCCGGGGTGGTCAGAAATCTGATCGGGTTCCGGCAGAGATCTGATAGACAGCCCTTATGAGACTCCGCCCCAGCTCGTTCTCACGCTCCCTGCTCATCGGCGCAATCGCCCTGACTACCGCCCTGTCGGGCGCGCCGACCGTCCACGCCGCACCCACCACCGGCTGTCTCGACACCGCCGTCAAAGGCACCGTCGAGGAGCAGCGCCTGGACAACGGGGTCGCCGGTGGCCCGTCGGTGCCGGCCGAGATCCTCCGCCGCTCCGGCTTCGACCGGCACGTCGCCCTGTTCACCCGGCTGCTCTGCTCCGCCCCGAACAAGCACGCCGCCGCCGTCCTGGTCCGCACGCAAGGCGAGGCCCTCTGGCGTACGGCGACCCATCGTGCGCAGCACCCACAGACCCAGCCCGACGCACTGCCCGCCACCGACGACCGCGGCCTCTACTGGGCACGCATCTCCATGGCCCTCGCCCTCCGCCAGTGGCAGCCCGACTTCACCCTCGGTACGGCGGACCGCGCCGATCTGATCCGGTCCCTCGAATACAGCTCCCGCGGCATCACCGGCACCCGGTTCGCGCCCGGCGTGCAGAAGATCCTGGTGACCGGCTTCGACCCGTTCACGCTCGACGCGGACATCCGGATCGGCAACCCGTCCGGGGCGAACGCACTCACTCTGGACGGTCAGCGCTGGGTGGTGAACGGCAAGACCTACGAGATCCAGACCGTCGTGTTCCCGGTCCGCTACACCGACTTCGACGAGAACATGGTCGAGAACGCCCTCGCCCCGCACTACCGCCCAGGTCCGCAGCGGGCCGATCTGGTCATGACCGCGAGCCAGGGTCGGGTAGGCATCTTCGACCTGGAGGTGTTCAACGGCCGGCGCCGTTCGGTCAGCTCGATCGGTGACAACAACAACCTGTGGGGCGGTGGCACGATCAACGCACCGGTCGTCTCCCCCAGCATGCCGGCGGGTCCCGAGTGGCTGACCTCCAGCCTGCCGCTGGCGCGGATGGCGCAGGCCGACGTGACGCCGTTCCGGATGCGGGTGAACACCAGCGTGCTCGAGATCCCGGCCGGCCAGACGCTGCCTGTGCGTCAGCCGCTCGGCCCGACGCCCGGTTCGATTGCGTCCGAGGGCGCCGGCGGCGGTTACCTTTCCAACGAGGTTGCCTACCGCAACACCCTGCAGCGCGATCTGCTCGACCCGTCGATGCCGGCAGGTCACCTGCACGTCCCGGTGCTGTCCTTCGACCCGGCCAACAAGACCGAGATCACCGACCCGACGTACGAGGCCAACCGGGAGGCGATCGTCCGCGGCGCCCATGCCGCGCTGCGCACCGCGCTCGGTTAGAGCTTCAGTACGTCGGCAGTCCGCACGGGCTGACCGGTTGCGAACGAGCGGTTGGCGGCAAGCCCGGTGACCAAGGCCAGGGCCGCCTGCCGCGCGTCCGCGACGTCGGCGCCCTGGGTCGGATCGTTGTCGAGCAGTGCGGCCAGGACCCGCGGATCGGCGCCGCCATGGCCGGTGTGATCAGGCTCGACGGTGTGGTCGACGGGCGGCGACCACAACGGGCGGAGCGTGATGCTGGTCCGAAATGTCGACTCTTCGACATCCAGCTCCAACCGGCCCCGCGATCCGTTGAACATCACCCGGTACCCCTCGGCCGGTGAGTACGCGGTCAGGTGGTACGTCATCGTCGCACCGGTGTCGTAGGACACCAGCAAGGCCATGTCGTCCTCGATCGTCACGCCGGGCGCGAACACGTTGCGGTCGCGGTAGTACCCGTCCTCGCCCTCGGCATCCAGATAGAGCTCCCGCAGAGTCGCGTTGTCCGCCAGCTGCAGCGCGAACGGGTCGTCCAGCGACTCGGCGGATGCGTGTGCTCGGGCGTAGTCCCGCGCGTACCCGTGCTGTTGCCCAGGACCGTAGAACGCCAGCTGCCCGCGCCCGTAGACCAGCTCCGGTTCGGCGCCGAGCCACCAGTTCACCAGGTCGAAGTGATGACTGGCCTTGTGCACCATCAGGCCGCCCGAGTTCGCCTTGTCGCGATGCCACCGCCGGAAGTAGTCCGCGCCGTGCGACACGTCGAGCATCCACTCGAAGTGCACCGAGTGCACGTCGCCGATCGCGCCCTCGGCCAGCAACGACCGCACCCGCCGGTGCACCGGGTTGAACCGGTAGTTGTACGCCACCGACAGCGACCCGCCGGTCTCCCGGACGGTGTCGAGGATGCGCTGCGCCTTCACCTCGTCCGTCGTCATCGGCTTCTCACTGATCACCCGGACGCCGGCTCGCAGCGCGGACCCGATGTAGCGGTCGTGGGTCGCGTCGACGCTCGTCACCACCAGCAGCTCGATCCGCTCGACCCGGAGCATCTCGTCGAACCGCGCTGGCGGCCACTGATGAGCAGTACGGCGGCCGGCTGCCAGCAGCATGCGGTTGTGGAAGGCCATCCGCACCGAGTTCGAGTCGCACAACGCCACGACGTCGTACGCGTCCCGCTTGGCGAGGCCCTCGGTGAACAGCTGAGCCCGGTGGCCGGTGCCGACGATCGCCGTCCGGACAGGTGTGGACATAGATGACCCCCTACTGCTTGACCGCGCCGGCCAAGCCGTTGACGAAGAAACGTTGCAGCAGCAGGAACAACAGGACGATCGGCGCGAGCGTGATCACCGTGCCGGCGCACAGCAGCGTCCACTCGGTCGAGTTCTCCCCGATGAACGCGTACATGCCGATCGCGAGCGTGCGCAGCTCCGGCCGGCCGAGTGTGAAGACCAGTGGGATGAAGAAGCTGTTCCAGGCCGTGATCGCGGTGAACAGCCCGACCGTCGCCAGCATCGGGCCGGACAGCGGCAGCATGATCCGCGCGAACGTCTGATGGAAGTTCGCGCCGTCGACCTGGGCCGCGTCCTCGAGTTCACGGTCGATCGCCATGAAGTAGCCCATGAACAGGAACGTGCCGAACACCACCCCGCCGGACGCCTGCACGATGATCACCGCCCACAGGCTGTTCAGCAGGTGCAGCCGCTGCATCAGGTCGAACACCGGGATGATCGTGTAGCCGTGCGGCAGGAACAACGTCGCCGACACCAGCCCCAGACAGAACCCCCGGCCCGGGAAGCGTGTCCGGGCGAGTACGTATCCCGCGGTGGACGTGACTACCAAAGTAACCACCACCGTCCCGAGGGTGATCAGAAAAGTGTTCATGAAGTAGCGCCCGAACGACGCCTCCCGCCACGCGTCCAGGTAGTTCGACCAGAGGAACTGCGACGGCAGCGGGTTGAGCCCGCGGCCGAAGAACTCGTCGTCACTCTTCAGCGAACTGCCGAGCGCCCAGAACAGCGGATACAGCCAGGCCAGGCCGCTGACCAGTAAGGCGACATGCGTCATCGCCGTCACCATGCGCCGTCGAGTCATCGGCCGCCTCCGGTCCCCCGGCGCCTCGCGAGAGAGCGCAGTACGACGACCTGGACCACGGAGAACCCGATCAGCAGCAGCCCGTAGATGAACGACGCCGCCGACGCGAGCCCGATGTCGGGCTGGACCGCGTTGGCGTTACTGCCGCCGAAGGCCAGGTGGTAGATGTAGGTGTTCACGACCTCGGTGGAGAAGTACGGACCACCGCTGGTCAGCACCTGAACCAGGTCGAAGATCTGGAACGTCCCGATCACCGCGAGCACGACGATCACCACCCCCACCGCGCGCAGCATCGGGACGGTGATGTACCGGAACATCGCGACCCGGCCGGCGCCGTCCAGCCGGGCGGCTTCGTAGAGCTCCTCCGGGATCGTCTGCAACCCGGCCAGGAAGTACACCAGGTTGTACCCGAACGTGTGCCAGATCCCGACCAGGATGATGATCGCCATCGCGAAGTGTGGGTCCCCCAGCCAGTCGACCGGCCGGTCGATCAGGTGCACCTTCAGCAGCAGGTCGTTGATCGACTCGCCGAAGTTCGACACCAGCAGCTGGATCACGACCCCGATCACCGCCGCCGACGTCACCACCGGCAGGAAGAACAGCGTCCGATAGAACGACGCGAACCGCAGCCGCTTGTTGTTCAGCACCAGCGCGAGTGCGAGCGCCAGGACGAGCTGGATCGGTACGACGAAGGCGGCGTACACGAAGGTGTGGCCGAGGGACCGCCAGAAGATGCTGTCGTCGACGATCTGGCGGAAGTTGTCCAGCCCGACGAAGTCCGTCGGGTCGCCGATCCCGTCCCACTTGTAGAACGTGTAGCCGAGCGACGCGATGATCGGGTACACCACGAAGCCGAGCAGCAGCACCATCATCGGCGCCAGGTAGACGTACGACCACAGGTACGTCCGCCGACGCCGCCGCCGCCGGCGGACCGCGGGTGGCGGCCCTCCGGCGGCGACGTCTTCGCGTACGGCGGTCAGCACCATCAGGCGACCGGTTTCGTCGTGTACGGCTTGGTCAGGTCCCAGTCGGTGAAGGCGAAGTCCTTCAGGCTCGCACCGGCCCCGACCTTCTTCACCGCGTCGGCCAGCGCCTGGTTCATCTTGCCCGTCAGCTCGGTCAGCGCTCCTTGGACATCCTTGAGCTGACCGGTGTAGATGCCGGCCAGCACGTCGTTGATGTCCGGCTTCACCGCGGGCAGCTCGAGCTTGGTCAGCTTCGGGTTCCGGATCGTCGGTTGCGGACCGACCACCGCGGCTCCGGACATGGCGACGTACTGCGCGAACGGCGCGAAGGTGACCGCCTTCGGGTCGTTGTTCTGCGCGTAGACCGACAGCCCCTGACCTTGCTCGACCCAGCGCTTGCCGGCGTCCGCGCTGTACAGCCAGTCGAACCACGCCCAGGCCTCGTCCGGATGCTTCGACTTCGAAGAAACCGCGACGAACCGCCCACCCGGCGGACCGTAGAAGAGCGCCTTCGGATCACCACTCGGGGTCGGCAACGTGACCAGGCTGTAGTCGGTGAACTTGTGCTTGGTCCACTCCGGCTGGTTCCAGACGCCGCCGACGGTCATCCCGAACCGGCCACGCTCGAAGAACGCCCGGGCCTGCTCGTCGGAGATGCTCATCGAGCTCGGGTAGAACCAGTTCTTGTTCTTCCACTCCAGCAGCAGGTTGATCACGTCGGCGTAGTTGCGGTCGCTCCCGAACGTCCACTGCCCGACTCGGTAGTCCATCCCGTCGATCCCGCCGACGGCGGCGCCGCCCGGTGATCCGGCGCCGCGGACGAACAGATCGAGCCACCAGGCCAAGGTCGTGTTCGTCGAGTTGCCGAAGCCGAACGGCGCCACCTTGCCACCACTCTTCGACGCGATCGCGTCGGCCGCGCGGCTCACGTCGTCCCAGGTCTTCGGCAGCTTCACGCTGCCGTCGGGGTTGGTCAACCCGGCGTCCTTGAAGACGCCGTGGTGGACGTACAGCTGCAGTGACGGCGCCGGCGCCGCGAACGGCGCGGTGTAGACCTTGCCGTCGAAGACGTCCACACCCTCGACGAAGCTGTTCTGCGGGAAGCGGGACTGCCAGGACTTCGTCGCCCACTTGTCGACCGGCATCAGCCAGCCCTGCGTGACCTGCTGGCTGAGCTGCGGGCTCTTCGGGATCATCAGGATGTCGGGCGGGTTGTTGCTGCGGTACGCGAGCGAGACCAGGTCGGCGTACTTGTCGCTGACCTGCGTCGTCTTCTTGACCGCGATCCCGGGATTGGCCTGCTGGAACAACTTGATCTCGTTGTCCACCCAGCCGGCCTGGCTGGCGTACCAGTCCCAGTAGGTGATCGTGGCCTGGGCCTTCGAGCCCTCGTCGCCGTCGCCCGACGAAGAGCAGCCGGCGACCGCTCCCGCACCGGCCAGGGCCGCGGCACCACGGAGCAGGGTCCGTCGTGAGATGCGTGATGACATGGTGTTCCTCCAGTGAGTCTTACGTGCAGGCCGGCGACGCCGACGAAGCGGTTTGGGTAAGAGCGCCGAGCCGCCAGGTGAGTGGGCTGCCGTCCCAGGTGACCGCGACGCGGCGCGGCCGCTGGAAGGGCAGGAAGTGCACGGTCTGGCCGCGGTCCGAGGGTCCGGGGCTGAAGTAGTTGTCGCTCCCGACCGGGACCGGGATGTAGTAGTTGTTGGCGTTCGAGTAGCCGAAGTACGCCGTGTAGGTGTTGTCGACCGAGTTCCGGACGACGCACGCCGCGGTCGGTTGCACCGGGTTGAACATGGTCTGCTCGACGCCGGCGGGCTGCAGCGCCGCGTCGTCCACGTAGACGTTGTCGTTGGCGACGATCCACTCGGCCTTGGTGAGCGTGCCCGTCCAGCTGACCGGGATGTTGTTCGCGGCAACCTTCGTCCAGCCGGACGCGTTCACCGCCGCCGACGCCAGCGGCACCGTCGCGACCGACCCGTCCGACTTCGTCAGCTTCAGCTGCACCTGGGCCGTGCCCGTGCCGCTCGCCAACTGGATCCAGGCCGAGGTCTTGTACGACGACCCGTTGGCCACGGTGACCGCTTGCGTCGGCGCCGTACCGAGGATCGCGGTGGAGCCGCCGTGCACCTGAGCCGTCTGCGCAGTGCAGGACGTCGTACAGGTCCAACTGTCGGTGCCCTGCTCGGCGTCGCCGTTGGCCAGGAGGTCGCGGCCCGGGATCGGCTTCGCCTTCGGAGCGAAGGACGCGTCATCGACCAGGAGACTGCCGGCGCCCGTCGTCGTACTGATCCACCACTCGGCCTTGGTCAGCGTGCCGGTCCAGGCGATCTTCGTGTTGGCCGCCGAGATCCGCGTCCAGCCGGTGCTCGTGACCGGCGCCTGGCCGAGCCTGATCGTCGTCGATCCGGTCGAGGTGGTCAGTTTCAGGCTGACCATCGCGGTGTCGGATCCACTCGCGAGTCGCACCCACGCGGACGAGTCGTACAGACCGCCGTTCACCACCGAGACGCCTTGCGCCGGACCGGCCCACGCTGCTTCCCGTCCGGTGACGGACAGGTCGCCGCTGCCGGTGTGCGGAGTGGTCGCCGCATTCTTCAGGGTGCAGGCGCCCAGGCAGTACCAGCCCGTCGTACTGGACTGATTCTCGAGTGTCCCGTTCACCAGGACCGACGGCGTCGGCAGGTACGGCGTCGTCGCGGGCGGACCCTGGGCGGGCGGTGGTGTGCCGTCGGTCGGGGTGATCCGGATGTCGTCGAGCGTGCACTCCGACGTGGTTGGGTTCGGGTTGGACCAGGCGAAAACTTGGATCCATTTGGTCCCGGTCGGTGGAGTGAAGGCCGCGAGTTTCTGCGTGTAGGCGCGTTCGTCGGCGTAGGTGAGCTCGTACTGGAAGGTCGGCGTACCTGCCGTCGCTCCCCCGCGGACGCCGATGTAGCACTGGGTGCCGCCGCCGTTGAGGCGTCCCCAGCCGGACAGCAGGTAGCTCGTGCCTGGCGTGAGGCCGGTGATGTTCTGCGTCACGCCCGATCCTGGGCTGAGCGACAGCGCGGTGTGCCCGCTGTGCGCGTTCGCGGCGCTCGACGGGCCGGTGCCGAGCGGGGTCCAGCCGCGGGTGCCACTCTCGAAGTCGCCGTCGCCGACCGGATTGGGCTGCGCGGGGCGGACCGTGGTCGCGATGCCGTCGGCGATGACCTTGACGGAGGCGCCGGCGGTGGTCGGCATCGGTACCTTGACCTGCTTGGAGATGCCGTTCACGGTGACTGTCACCAGGTAGTCACCGAGGAAGCCGCGGGTGCCGAAGGTCCCGGCGGCGCTGGTCTGGCCATTCACGCTCGTGTGCCACTGCCGCTTGATCAGGTCCTCCCAGACCAGCGCGTTCGGCTTCGGCGACCAGTCGGCGTTGTAGAGCGCGACCCGCGGGTTGTAGATGTTGTTGGCCCAGATCCCGAAGTTGCTGATCTGGTTGACGTTCGGGTTCGAGAACATCGCAGTCATGAAGTCTCGGGTGTAGTCCGCCTGCAGCTGCAGGTCGTCGGTGTCCACGTCGAACTCGGTGATCGCCACCGTCACGCCGAGCGCGGCGAACTGGTCGACGATCGTCATCAGGTCGTCGGGCGAGGTCAGCTGCAGCCCGTTGAAGTGACTCTCCATCCCGACCAGGTCGATCGGCGCACCGGACGCCTTCAGCGACTGGACGATGCCGTAGACGTGGTCGCGGTGCCGCTTCTCCCAGCCGTTGTTCTCCAGGAGCCCGTAGTCGTTCAGCGCCAGCGGCACGGTCGGGTCGGCCTGGCGGGCCAATCGGAACCACGACTCGATCTCGTCCGGTCCGAGGATGTCCTGCAGGCTGTGCTCGGAGTACGGCTCGTTCACCACATCCCACTCGTCGACGATCCCCTTCAGGGCCGTCGCCTCGTCGGTGATGTGATTGTTGACCCGGGCCCGGAGCGCGGCCGGATCGTTCTGCAAGGTGACCAGGTCCGGCGGCATGTATCCCCAGGACGGCCAGATCAGGGTGTGGCCGCGGACGCGCAGACCACGTTCCCGCATCCACTGCAGGGCGGGCATGGTGATCGTGTCCCGCTCGACCTGGTTCTCCCAGTGGTTGCTCCACTTGAGGTTGTTGCCCAGGGCTCCTTGATTGAACAGGGTCGAGGCCTTGCTCTGGTACTGCGCCAGGTCGCTCGCACTGATCCCGCTCGACGGGTCACCGATCAGCCGCGATCCGTCGGAGGCTGCGCCGAACTTGAAGGCGCTGGTCTGCTGCACGGCGGACACGGTCGCGCCGCTGACCGGGTTGCCGGCCGGGTCGACGACGGAGACGGCCAGGTTTCCCTTGCGGTACTGGTCGATTCTTGCGGCTGCCGCCGTACGCCAGGCTGCGTTCGACTCGCGGCCTTCGTAGGTCACCTGGGGGTAGCCGGCGGGTGTGCCTGGGCCCCAGTCCTTGACCGAGACGCCGGCGATCTGGAACTTCTGAGCGCCGTACCCGAGCCAGAGGTTGAGGTGTGCGGCGGTCGCCGTACCGGCTTCGTAGGTGACGGCGGCGCGGACCGGGAACTCGAACTTCTGCCACTCCGGGCCGTAGAGCAGTGCCGCGTTCATCGACTTCTTGTACGGCGGTCCGTCGGTTTCGAACACCACGTGCGCGTTGCCGGTCGTGCTGCCGGGCGTCGGCTCGATCGACCGCATCCACAGGGTCGCCACGAGCGCGTCGCCGGCGGTCACGGTCTGAGCCGCGGCGACTCCGAGGGTGATCTCGTACTCGCCGTCCAATCCCGGACTCTGCGGGGCGTTCGGCACGGTCACCTCGAGCGCCTTGCTGAAGTTGGGATTCCCAGTGATGGTGACTTGCTGCGTCGAGTCGGTCGGCAGGTTCTTGAACTGCGTGAAGTTCGCAATCGGATCAGCCGGCAACACCTCGAACGGCGTCACGTCGGCCCTGGCGGTGGGCTGGATCGCCAAGGCCGCGACGAGAGCAAGCGTCGCGGCGGAGGCCATGCCCCGTATTTCGGGTCTTTTGATCACTCCGGGGTCCTTCCAGAGGGCGCGCAGCAGCGTCTGGCCCGCCGGCCGTCGGCCGGGGGCGGTGTGGGGAGCTGCCGGGTGCGCTGGGGAGTCGTGGGTCGGGCGGGACCTCGATCCGGAGGATCAGGCCTTGGCGGTCTGCGACCGTCCGCGCGGGGACCGGGTCACGGGCACCGGCCCGCAACTCGCCCGGACGATCAGGCTGGTCGGCATCACCAGGCGAGGCAGTTCCACCTCGTCGATCGGTGCCACTTTGGGTTCGTCGTCGTTCGGGCCGATGGCCTCGAGCAGCATCGTCGCGGCGCGCTTGCCCATCTCGACGAACGGTTGCTGGATAGTCGTCAACGGCGGACGGATCTGGGCCGCGGACTCGATGTCGTCGAAGCCGATCACCGACACGTCCTCCGGCACCCGCAACCCGGCCTCGGCCGCGGCAGTCATCACGCCGTACGCCGTCACGTCGGAGTGCGCGAAGACCGCGGTCGGCCGCTGACCGGCCGGCAGCGCGAACAGCTCACGCGCGCGGGAACGGATCTGCTCGGGCACGAAGTCACCGGGTTTGGTGAGCTCGGGATCGGGCTGGATCCCGGCCTTGCGCAGTGCGTCCAGGTAGCCGCGGTAGCGGTCCTGGCAGCAGCGGTACGCCATGCGGCCTTGCACACAAGCGATTCGCTCGTGTCCGAGTTGCAGGAGGTGGTCCATCGCGGTCAGCGCGCCTTCGTAGTTGTCGGCGGTGACCGACGGCAGCTCCACGTCGGCGTCGATGGTGTTCACCAGGACGACCGGCAGGCCTTCCTGGTGCAGCTGGACGAGTGGCTCCAGCGGTTGCTCGTGGCTGACCACGAGCAGGCCGGACGCCATGCTGGAGGTCAGCACGCGGTCGATCAGCGGACCGTAGTCACGGTCGTTGGTCGCGGTGTAGAGAATGATGTCGAACCCGTTCCGCTCGGTCACCGCGGCCACGCCGATGTTGATCGAGGCAACCATGTGCCAGGACAGGCCGGGCACGACCATCCCGATCAGCCGGGTACTGCCCTTGGCGAGCGCGGTGGCGGCGAAACTCGGCACGTACCGGTGCTTGCGCATCACCGCGAGCACGTGCCGCCGGGTCGCCGGGTCCACTTTCGGGCTGTTGTTCAGCACCAGCGAGACGGTGGACTTGGACAGGCCGGACAGCGCGGCGATGTCGCGAATCGTCAGCTTCGCCATCCGGCCCCTCCCTCGATCAGCGCCGTTGGACTGGTCCAACGGGGTCAGCACCGGAACGTAACAGCGGGCGGGAGCGAGGTCAACAGCCCGTACGCAAACGGTTTCATGGCTTGACCATTGCGCACCTGCTGACCTTCGTGCCACCATCGAGCCACCGTGTTGGACCGGTCCTACGCAGGCCGGGATCACCTGCCGGGACCGGTCCGGCACGCCTCCCGCCCGGCCCGCCACCTTCGCGACGCGCTCGCCAGCTGCTGCAGGAAGGCCACCCATGCCGCCGTACGCCCTCGACGACTTCGCCTTCGACCTCCGCCGCGCCGTACCGCCGGATCAGATCTGGGTCGGCAGCGGCACAGGCACCGTCAGCCGGCTGAGCGGAACGGTCTGCGGCGTCGGAGGCTGGTTCGCTCCCCCACACGCCGCCGCCGACAGCCGGCTCACCATCTCCTTCGAGCTCGACGGACGGACCATCTCCGACGGCACCCGCCCAGGCGCCGGCGACCGCGGCCTCCTCCCCGCCGGCGGCACCTGGCGCCCGGACCGCGTGACCCGCCGAGGCACCTACCACCAGTACGTCGACGGCCGCCTGATTTCGCTCGCCGTCGAAAGCACCCTCACCCCACGCCACGGCGAGCCCGGCTACGTGCTAACCATCAACGTACGCAACCGCTCAGCTCACCACCACAACCTGCGCCTCCAACCAACCCTCTCTGGGACTGACATCCACATCCCCTTGTCCGACTGGGGATGGGTCCCACCTTCGCCCAGCAACGGCACCTCGATCACGCTCACCCACACCGGCCTCACCGCCCCACTCCCGCCGAACGGCGATGCCACCTTCACCCTCGCCGTCCACCCCTCCGGCGCAACGGCCTCCGCCGACCCCGCCGCGGACGCTGCCACCACCACCCGCGTCTGGACCGCTCGCCTCAACCAAGCCCTCGCCCGGATCCCCGTCCTCACCAGCGACATCCCAGGCCTCGAGCAGTACTACCGCCGCTCCCTCGCCAGCGGCCTCGTCTGCTGGTGGGACCACCCCGACTTCATCACCACCCCGTTCATCGCGACCTCAGGTCTCGACGGCGGCGCGCTCTGCGCCTACGCCTGGGACACCGGCGGCTACGCGCCCACCGTTCTCAGCCTCATGCTCGGCGACCACGTCGTCGACCTGATCGAGTCCTTCCTCGACGCCGACCTGACCGACCGCTACGCCATCGCCCCCGACGGCACCGGACTCGGCGTCGCCTATGCCTACAGCGGCTGGTCCCTCACCATGCTGGCCCGCGCTGCCGCAGCGGACCGTCGACTCGACCCCGGTCTGGTCTCACGGCTGTACGACGTACTGACTGCTCTCGACAAACGCTTCCGTCCCGACGACCAGACCGGCGTACTGCGGGACTACGGGGACCAGAGCAACCTCCTCGAGATGCGCGGCGCCGGCTGGGAACACGTGGTCGCGAGCCCCAACGCCGAGCGCGCCTGGTCGCTGGAGGCCCTGGCAGAACTGGCCGAACTCTCCGGCGCCGCCTTGCCGGTCGACGAGTTGCGGGCGTCCGCGCGCGAGATCCGGACCGAGGTGATCCGGCAACTGTGGGACGCCGACGCCGGCTGGTTCCGCAGCCGCTACCCCGACGGTCACACCGAGCTCGCGTACTCCATCCAGGCATTCGACGTACTGCGCTCCGGCGCCTGCCCACCCGAGGTCGCCGCTGCGTTGATCGAGCACCTCCGACCCGGCGCTTTCCTCGGCGAGTACGGCGCCAGCAGTGTCAGCGCGGAGGACGTACGACACTACGAGACGGCCGACATCGACTGGTCCGGCGCCGGCGCCTATACCGGCGAAGCACCCCAGCTCGCCCTGACCCTCTGGGAGCGCGGTGAGTCAGCACTCGCCTGGGACGTGCTCCGCCGCCTGTTCTGGATGGGCGAGCACTACCCGTACTTCCCCCAGGACCACTACTGCGACAAACCGGGCGCACCCGCCAGCGGCCGCCGCTCCAACGTCATAGCCGGCCTCACCGGCGCCGAAGCCATCCTCACCGGCTTGGCCGGCATCCGTCCCCACCCTGACGGCTCGCTGACCGTCCACCCAAACCCCGTCCCCACCGGCACGCTCACCCTCACCGGCTACACCCACCACAAGCACAGGATCGACCTGACGATCACCCCCGACCACACCGAAATCACCGTCGACGGCCGCCGTACCAACCCCGGCCAGGTAGTCCCACCCCGACGAGGTCCTACCGGCTGACCATGAGAACGTGCACCTGTACGGCGAACTCGCTCGCCGCACAGAGAGGCGTCCTGATGGAGATCCCGGTGACCGACTTCGCCGAACGCGCCGAGCGCTACCGGGGCGAGCTGCGGGTGCACTGCTACCGGATGCTCGGGTCGTTCGACGAGGCGGAGGACCTGGTCCAGGAGGTGTTCCTGCGAGCGTGGCGCGGACGCGAGGGCTTCGAGGGCCGTTCCTCACTGCGCGCCTGGTTGTACCGGATCGCCACCAACGCTTGCCTGGACTTCCTGGAAGGCCGTCGCCGCCGGACGCTTCCCGACCAGGCCGACTCGCCGGACGGCCCGTGGCTACAGCCGTTCCCCGGCCACCTGTGGGAGCCGGCGGCGCCGAGCGCCGACGACCCGGAGACAGCGGTGGTGGCGAAGGAGACCATGGAGCTGGCGTTCCTGGCCGCCATCCAGCACCTGCCACCGAGGCAGCGCGCCGCGACGATCCTGTGCGACGTGCTGGGCTGGCCGGTTCGCCAGACAGCCGAGGTCCTGGACGGCAGTGTCGCCTCGGTCAACAGCGCCCTGCAGCGGGCCAGGGCCACATTGCGCACCCACCTGCCGCCGGGCCGATCGGACTGGGCTCCATCAGCCCCGCCCACCGACGAGGACCGCAGGATCCTGCGCCGCTACATGTCCGCGGTGGAGCGTGGCGACCTTGCCGAGGTTGCGGAGCTGCTCGCAAAAGATGTGCGGGCGACGATGCCGCCGTACCCGGAGTGGTTCGCCGACCGCGACGGCGTGCTGGCAGCGCTGGCGACGAGCTGGGACGTGGACTCACCCCACTACGTCGGGACACTGCGCGTGGTGCCGGCCGCATGTGCCAACGGCGAGTTGGCCGCGGCGACGTACCGGTGTCCGCCGGGCGGGCACATGTACGAGCCGTTCGGCATCGGCGTGTTGCAGGTCCGCGACGGCCGGATCACCGAGATGGTCGCGTTCCACGAGCCGGCCCTGTTCCCGTCGTTCAACCTCCCACTCACCCTGGACCGATGAGGTTTCGCGGTGGATGCCGTCTCAATACTGCACGAGGCAATCAGCCGGCAGAGGAGAGACACAAGTGAACGACATCGAACCGCAGACCGCGAACGGCAAGGTGCTCTGGCACTTCACCATGTCCCTGGATGGATTCGTGGCCGGGCCGAACCACGACATGGACTGGATGATGACCGGCATCTCGCCCCAGCCGGGTTTGATCGACGAGTACGTCGCAACCACCGGCGCGGTCCTCGGCGGCCGGTGCGGCTGGGATCAGTTCCCGGATCCGGGAGCCGTCTACGGAGGCGCCTGGACCGGACCCCTCTTCGTGCTCACCCACCACCCGGAGGACGCCGCCCCCGCCGAGGGCGTCACGTTCCTGGACTGTGACGTGGCCGAGGCGGTGCGGATCGCGCTGGCCGCGGCCGGCGGCAAGAACGTCGAGGTGCTGTCGCCGAACATCGGCGCACAACTTCTCGAACGCGGCCTACTCGACGAGATCGACCTGCACATCGCGCCCGTGCTGCTCGGCGATGGCATCCGGCTGCTGGACCTCCCCGGCGGCCGGCCGCACTACCTCCACCGGGTCGGCGACGGCGACCCCACAGCCGAGCTGACCGTCCGGTACCGCCCGGTCAAGCCGTGAGCACGGAATCTGCTGAAGGAGGAGACGTGACGATGCAGAGTGCTGTGCGAGGGACCAGGGCCGGAAGGCGGGCTCTTGCGGTGGTGGGGGCCGTCGCGGCGGCCGTCCTGGTCTGGGTGGTGGGCGAGCCGTTGCTCGGCAACGACCTGATCATCCAGGCCGAGGGGCAGGAGCCGCAGGACCTCGGGGCGAGCGCGCTGATCATCTTCGCGGTGTTCTTCTCGCTGCTGGGCTGGGCGCTGCTTGCCCTGCTGGAGCGCGTGACGCCGCGCGCCCGCCTGATCTGGACGGTGGTGGCGCTGGCGTTCCTGGCCGTGTCGTTCTACTTCCCGCTGTTGGCCATCGAGGCGTCGGGTGGGACCAGGACCGTGCTCGCGTGCGGGCACGTCGCGGTCGCCGCAGTACTCGTCCCGGCCTTCCGGGCGACCTCGCCGTAGGGTCTTGCCGGGGCGGTGAGCTTGTCAGCCTCGGCCGAGGACGCAGAACTCATTGCCTTCCGGGTCAGCCAGAACCACCCACGGTACGTCGCCCTGGCCCACATCGGCCGGGGCGGCGCCGAGACCCCGCAGCCGCTCCACCTCCACCGCCTGATCCTCAACCGGATCAGGCAACAGGTCGAGATGAACGCGGCGCGCCAGATCCTCCCCGTGTGTTGTCCGTCGTTCATCTTGCCGATGACGGCGTCATCGGTGTTGCCGATGGTTGGGGTGTGGGTAGGCCCCGCCTGCTGGTCGCGGACGGGGCC